>JAVBRI010000045.1:0-34007 GCA_031548165.1 Lachnospiraceae bacterium | reverse complement strand
ATACCTGAACATCCTATTGTCTCTACTAATGCTTCTTGAATAATACCTTCTTTAACATTAAGTGTAAGCTTACATGCTCCCTGTTGTGGTGCACACCAACCAACACCGTGTGTTAAACCTGAGATATCTTTAACTTCTTTGTTTTTTACCCATTTTCCTTCTGTAGGAACTGGAGCAGCGCCATGATTAACGCCCTGTGCTACTGTACACATTTTTTCTACTTCATGTGAATAAATCATTTGTTAACTCCTTTCAATTTGAACTAGCTTCATATGTAATTCAAGTATATATGTAAAAGCCATATCGTCTATTTTAGCATAAATATCTTTTTTGTTCCACCATATTTTTATTTTTTTACAAAAACGATTATACTTTTGTGCCACACTTTGGACAGAAGCTATCATTACCTGATACTGCGTGACCGCATCCAAGACAAATTTTACCATTTGATGTAAAATTATTCTGTTCTCCATAACCATATTCCTGACCATTCAAATTATATGTTTGATTGTTTCCATAAAATTGATTTTGATTATTGTAACCTTGTTGATTATTGTTTGGATAGTTATTATTATAGCCATTTTTATTATTATTGTTTTCTGGTAACACAGCTATAATAACTATTCCTATAACACCAAGTAATCCTAGCAATGCATATGTTCCTGGTAATCCTTTTGCTATCGCCATCTTGTAGCAAACAAAAATCATTAATGCTGTTATTAAAATTGAAACTAAACCAAACACAATAAATACTATCGACATAGATTCTGTAGTAATTTCATAAGTATTTAAAACACTATTAAGGTCAACATTTCTTAAGTTTGCTGTTAATCCTATATTCATCTATTATCCTCCTCTAAATTTACTTTATATTTATATTACTACATTAACTAATTAATCTCAACATAAGCTTATAAAAATTTTCTTCGTATACTTTTAGAAATTTTTGTGATATTATATATAATATCTGCATATAATTAAGTTTATATCCTTTTACTTAAATGTATGAAATGTTCAATAAAGTGAGGTTTATATATGTTTTTTAATTCTAAGAAAAAGAAAATAAAAAAAAGACGTGAGTACTTATGCAATGATGCTAATATTTTTATACAAGTACATTTCGTACGTGAGCGTAATAATGAACGTTATAAGTTTAATACCCTTGTATTAAAATCCGATCCTGATCGAGATTCACTTAACGAATGGTATGAATCACATAACAATCCTGAAAAATATTCTCAAATCGTGAAGGCTTATTTTGATGACAGTAAACAAAACGAAGATTCACTTTGTTCAAAGTACCTTCTTGATACAAAATATTTTTCAAAACTTGAAGATAATGAGAATTATAACCCAACAAAAGGTGAAGCCATTTCTGTTTGCTTTGCATTTAAGTTGAACTTTGAAGCAGCTAAATCCTTATTGAAATCAGCTGGTTATGCTATTACTAATTCCGAAAAGACAGATCTTATTGTTCGTTATTTTCTTGAAAACAAAGACTATAATATCAGCGATTTGAACTATGTGTTAGTCAAGCTATGCGATATAAAACTAAAAGATTTAATTAGTTAATTCAGTTATTGCATGGATATAAATACTTTAGTAAATAAAAATTTTATTTATATAGTAGTAAGACACTGGATAATTAAGTATCCAGTGTCTTTTATTGAATTAATCTTAAATCTTCCGTTTAATTTTTAGTTATGCTCCTAGTTACTTTTGCTTCTGTACCATTTGAATCTCTAACTACTACTACTGCTTTATATGTTCCATTAATACATACTTCTTATTCTACCCAGTCATATTTTCCTCCAAATATTATACCATCCTTAACTGAACAGTATAAATCATAACTCTGCTGAGCATTTTTATAATACTCTTGATTCCTAAAAGTCTCGTAATAATAAAACTGTATCAATCTTAAATCTTCCTTATGTTTCTCATTCTTCATTGCAAGAACCCTCGTAAATAATAGCTTATCAAGGGACAAAACATAAAAGTCTTCCAGTTCAACAGCACCTTGTAAGTAAAATTCATAATCAAACAATGATATACTTCTAAAAAGTTCATAATCCTTTATTCTAAATCCCAAATCACCCCAAACATCTTTTTGTTCCTCAAAAAACATTGCCAATGTCGTTTCATAATCATCATTTGTAATAACAAAGTCCATATAGTCTCCACATCTTCTCAACCCATAATACTCCATTGCAAGCCCTCCTATTATAATGGGCTTTGATTGAAAGAATAAGCCTAATCCTTCCATGTTTCTCATGATTTTTTCATACATATCCATTTGCATTTATCATCCTTTCCTGTAATCTAGTACTATTTTAATAGAAAAATAAAATAATACTAGACTTATAATAATCTGTATGATACAATACAATGCCTTCTGAAATATGAATGTTTTTAACCTTCCATATCTATATATAATCCATAAGATTCCAATGGTGCATTGGTGTTCATCTCTTTAAAAGTATTAAGTAAATCCAATTCTCCATATCCATACTGATTATTTGGATATACAATACCTGTTCTCTTCCTTGCTCCCGAAATTAGTAATGTACGAATCTTTTGGGTATCTAAATCTTTTTGATTACCATTAACAATACCCCATTGTAACAATAACGCTGCTGCTCCTGCAACGTGAGCTGCTGCTGTACTGGTTCCACTTTTATATCCGTGTGTATTATTTGGTAATGGACCCCCTATTCCAACTCCTGGTGCTATTATGTCTGGCTTTATATTTCCAAGCCTTGTTGGTCCTCTTCCCGATTCAACATATAAATGTTGATTTGTATGATTATACGCTCCAACGGATATAACCTCAAATGAATTACCAAATTCTGTAATTGAATATTCAGAATCAGCATTTAAAAAATATGTTTTTTCACTTATCCAATTTCGCAGTGGAAGCCATGCATGATATCTTCCATCAGTAATAAACTCTCCATATATTGTTATTCTCCATATTCCTGGCTCTGGATTTTTTAATCTAATTACGGTTAATTGCTCACCAGTAACTCCTACAGATGTAAAATAATCTACCCATATTGTAGTATCATAGAATACTAATTTCAAATAAGCCTGCATCGTATTTCTAACTGGAATTCTATCCACAACCTCACCAGAAGGCGAAACAAGTCCAACGGAAACTTTATCTGGGATATAAGTCCAAATATTAATCTCTATTCCCTCCTCCTCATCTGCAATATTCACCTCTTGCTCCTGTGTATCATGTGTAAAATTTATTTTACCCATTACATGATTCATTGAATTTCCTTCATTTCCACAAGCCGATATAATTGCCACGCCACTACGATAATTTGTCAGCCTTTCATAAGATAGTCCTGTATGAGGTCCCTGTGCGGTTCCTATTCCCATTAAAATAGATATTGGCATATTTAAGCTTCTTGCTTTTTCAATAAGATATCTAAGTCCCATCAAAACATCTGTTGATTGAAATGCCACTACATCTTTTCCAAATATCATACTGTTTTCTTTTGCATATTGTTTAGCTGGAGCTAATTTCACACATAAAATCTCTGACTTTGGCGCAACTCCTATATATTTTCCTTCTTCTCTTCCGCATGTAACTCCTGCTATAAATGTACCATGACCATTTTCATCTTTGCTAGGAACTATATCAAAAGGATTATCTGAATGAATTGCCATATTAATTTGATCGCTATCATATTCTGTTCCAAATAGAAATGAATCAGGTGGATTCCCAGTAAGAATCGTTTGATCCCAAATCGCTTTTACTCGAGTATTTCCATTTTCATCAATAAATGCAGGATGTGTGTAATCAACTCCAGTATCTAAAATTCCAACTAGAACTCCTTGCCCCTCTAATTCTAAACCTGGATGATTGTGTACTGGCAAGATAGATGCTGCATTAATACTATCTACATCAAGCAATCCATATAACAAAGGATAACTTAAACTTAGCATAACTGCAAGTTCACCAATCACCTTATTAACAACTGTTTTTTTTACATGTATGATGGTATGATTCTTTTCTATTTCATATCCAATAATTATGTCTTTGCCTTCTTTCGCATAATTTAATAATGATGCGTTTTTTTCAGCAATTAAGTCAACATAATCATTTGAGCGAATAGCATACTCTAATTCCTTTGCTTCCTCTATTTTTGTTTGTTCTTCTTCGACTTCTTGTTCCATAACTTTTATACTTGCTTGTGAATCATCTCTCATTAAATTATCCATAACGTTTTGAAGACAAAGCTTTCCGTATCCCCATATATTATTTGGATATTTTATATTCTTATCTCTTACTGTTCCTGAAAATAAATATGCTTTTACCTTACTACCATACAGATAAGGATCATGATGATTAACAATTCCCCATTGCATCATAAGTGCACATGCCCCAGTAACAAATGGTGCTGCAATACTAGTACCACTTGCCTTTGCATAACCACCGTTTACAGATGTTGTTATAACTAAAACTCCTGGAGCTGTTATATCAGGTTTAATTCTTGTTGTTGTCAAATTTCCACGGCCAGAAAAGTTAGCAATATTACCATTTAAATAATCATATGCTGCTGTTGTTATCACATTTTGAGCAGTTCCTGGTAATGTAATCGTATTAGACTGTACTGGGTTAAAAAACTCACAGCCATCATCTCCATTACTATGCAACCAAACCTCATAATCACCCTCTAAAACAATTCTTGGATGTAGACGAATTGCCCAAATTCCTTCTTCTAAAAATCCCAAAGAAGTAATTAACTCAATATGTATACTATCATTTGTATTAAATGGAGTAGTTGGACTTGAAAGAATAAAAATAGATTCATTTCTATAACCGTATTTTAATACTTGTTGAATATCTGGTACAATTCCTGTAGATAATCCACTAGGATAAATCACTTCTATGCTAAACTTATCTACACTTGATTTCCATAATTCCAAAGAAACATTACTTGTATAACTACCTATACTAAAATTGATATAATTATTTGACCTAATATTTCCACTTGTATGTCTCCTTCTTGAAGCATCATTTCCACTGCCTGTAACAATCACACTCTTCCATTGTAGTGCCATATCATCAATATAAGTCTCAAACAGCCCATAACCATCCCTACTTCCATAACTTGAGCCATAACTTAAATTAATTGCCAATGGCATGTTTAGGCTTCTAGCCAATGTAATTAAATACTTAATACCAAACATAACATCAATTGTTTTAATAGGATATCCCTCATAATCTGTTGCTCCAAGTTTCACAATTGCAAGTGCTGCATTAGGAGCCACACCACGATAGCTTCCATCGCTTGCTCTTCCATTCCCCGCCGCCACACCTGCAACCATTGTCCCATGCCCTGAAAAATCACTTGATGGTAATTGTATTTCATATGAACGATTTTTAAGAATTTCATTAATTTCTCTACTTGTATATTCAGTTCCATGTAAAAAGCCTTCTGGTGATTTTCCTTCAATTGATTGATCCCACATTCGTAAAATTCTAGTATTTCCATTTGAATCACAAAAATCCGGATGTGAATAATCAATTCCTGAATCAATGATACCTATTAAAACCCCATCACCTTTAAGATTATATGCTGTATAATCATTTACTGGTGTAATACAAGTCTCCCAACACCCCCGTTGTAATTGATATACTAGACCCTTTGGCTTTTCTATATATTCAACTTCTGTTTCCTTAGAAAAATCATTTATATAGTCCTCTGCAATAGTAATAATTGCATACATCTCTGATAATATTTCTGAAGCAGCGTTGTATTTTGCTGCTACTCGCCCTAAATCCCCTCCATATTTAACAATTAATCTCCACGTTTTATCACTTTTATTATAGCCTATACCTGCTTGTATACTTTGCTCTAATTGCTGACTGGAAAGCTGCATTGCAATGGAAAGCTCCGGGTCAATCTTTGTATTTCCATTCATTTAGTTCTCCTGTTTCTATCTTTACTAGTAATATATTTTTTCATTCTAATGTTTATGAATTTTTAGCATATATAAAGATACATTACTTATGGTATGGAGAATTATTTAATATTCTATAACTTCTATATATCTGTTCTAAAAGTACCACTCTCATTAATTGATGTGGAAATGTCATCCTAGAAAAACTCAGTTTGTAGTCAGCTCTACTTTTCACTTCCTTAGATAATCCAAGCGAACCCCCTATAATAAAAATAATATGGCCTTTACCTGAAACACCTATACTATTTATCTTTTGTGATAATTCTATCGAGTCAAGCATCTTACCTTCTATTTCAAGTGTGACAACATATGAATCTTCTTTTACATACTTCAAGATTTTCTCACCTTCTTTTGCTCTAATTTGTTCCTCTAATGTCTCAGATGCTCCATCTGGTGTCTTTTCATCCTCTACTTCTATAATATCAAGCTTTATATATCTACTTAATCTTTTAGAATACTCGTCTATTGCCATTGTAAAATACTTCTCTTTTATTTTTCCTACTGTAATTAATGTAATTTTCATATATAACTAAATCCTTTCGCAAATTCTTTCACAAAATTATACTCATACAGGTTAGCAAGTTTACTTGTTAAACTGCTTAATAAAAATACAATAAATTGGTCTTTAACAATTTTTTGTTTATATACTTGTTTATTACTAAATATTGTTATATACTAAATTTTAGAATTTTACAAGTATAAATGGAGGTATATGTATGACTTGGTGTCCTATATGTAAATGTACTTATGACAATGATGAAACCTATTGTCTTGATTGCGATGTTTCACTTATTTCAGGTAGTGAAGAAGACTATACAGAAATTTTCTTTGATAAAAGTGAAGAAACTGTTTTAAAAATATTTAAGTGTCTACAGGAAAATGATATACAGTCAGTAGATTATTATTTTAACCCTAAGGAAAAGGTTTATAAAATACTCGTCACTTCTGATGAAGCTGAGCTTGCAAAACAAATAGCTGTTAACTCTATTCGTGCTGAATTATCTAAAGACCTTTCTCCTTCTGAACAAGAAGCAATTGATTATCAACTCAAAGAAATGTTTATTGACTCTTCTAATAAAGTAGTAGAAAGTACTGTATTTATAAGTGCAAACGAAAAATACAAAGAACTATCTTCTTCTGCTTCTAGCTTGTTAGTTGTTGGTATTATAGGTTACATTGTTTTGATACTACACAAACTTGGCCTATTTTCTGTCAATATGACAAAAACTGCTTATGTTTTATTCTTTAGCTCAATGGTGATTATATTTGGAATATTTATTATTATGGGAATATATACATATTCAAAAGCAAAAAAAATGAAATCAAATATTTCTAATGAAGAAACCTTTATAGATACAATCAATAACTATATTCTGAACAATATTGATGTTGAAGAATCAAATAAAAACTGTACTGATGACATCACAGAAGAAGAAAAATACATTATTCGTCTAGAGTATATAAAATCAAAAGTGTTCGAAAAATTTAAAGATTTAGATGAAGCTCTCGCTGATACACTAATAGAAAAAAACTACAATACATTATATCCTGAAAGTGTTGAATTCTTCGAAAACTAATTAAAAAATCTACTTACAAGAATACCGTATTGGTTGCGCTTTCACGACCAATACGGTATTCTTGCATAGTTGGACTTTAGTCCAATCTATTATTATTATGACAATTCTTTATAATCTATACAAGCTCTTCCACAAAAAACTGAACCTACATATTCTGATGCTTTTTTATGGCCTTCACTTACTTGATATGCATCTAAAGCTTCTTTTGTCTCAAACTGAGATATTAGTGCCGCATCAACACTGCTTGATTCCATTTCATTAATAACTACTTTAAGTGATATTATTCCAGGAACAGCATCATGTAGTGCTTCCAACACTTCTTTAACCTTTTGCAAAACTTCCTTAGCATCTGGTCTTTGCCTATCTTGTAATTTCCATGTAACTATATGATTAATCATTTTAATGCTCCGTTTCTTTCTCTTTTTCAGGAATTGAATATGTTCCATTCTCTTCTACAAAGTCTTTAGATATTGACTTATCATATGTGTTCACACCAAACACTGTAACTGACTTAGTTTTTTCATCTGCATCTTTTACTGCCGCTAATATTATAAAATATTCTTCATTGTTATCAATTACTGTAACTTCATATTTTACACTTAAAGTTTCATCATCGCCTACTTTTATTGTTGAATCTGCATTAATCTTATCACTAATTAACGTCTCTGCTTCATTTAATGTTATTTTTCTTGCAATCTGAAGATTGTATGATTCAGTCGCAACATCACTATATATACCATACTTGTCAACTATAACTACTTTAAGCAGATTTATTCCACGCTTCATATCAATCTCTTTAGTATACTGCGTACTACTTTCATTAGGAGTCGTTTCATCCCATGTATAATAAGCCTTACCACCTTCTGGCACTTCCACCTTGATAGTGGTTTTCTCAGTATATGTTCCACCTGACGGTGTAATCTTTGGTGCTGATGAACCCGTAAGTTCTATTTTATATGTTAATGTAACTATTTTACTTTCAATATCATTCTCATTTATAGCTACTGCTTTAAGTACTACTTCACCTTCCTTATCTAAAACAATAGGTTCCGTATACTCCTCCCCATAACTTGAAGGATTTCTACTATCTGTTGTAAAATAAATCTTACAACCCTCTTTTGCTGTTAGTTCAACTGCCATATATTCATTATAGCTGCCAGCTTCCTTACTTGCCTTTGGCTCGTTTACATAATAATCTGCTAATGCTTCGATTAACTTCTCATCTTCTATTCCCCTTAAAAGTTCTGTAAGCTCATATGCCTTATCATTATCACTATAATACTTTGAAAGTTCTAAATAATAATTTGCATTTTTTGTACCTAATTTTATAATTTCAGATAGATTGTCTGCGTAATCTGCATTCTTTGTGCCAGCTAACACATAAATATCATTCATAAGAATTCTTACTTTAAGTTTTTCATCATTCGTAGCTGCCTTTTTAAGTGCTATCAAAGCATTATCTAATGCACTTTTTGTATTCATAGCATCATAATCTTCTGATGCTATCTTATAATAATCATCAAATGACTTACTTGTTTCATCAACTTTATTTGCAATAACTAAGAAAACTATAATCGCCAACGCTAATACTGCTACTATAGAACCTATTATAATTGCCGTTTTCTTCTTATTAACCTTTTTCTCTTGTGGTCTTACAACATCCTGTTTACTAGGTTCTTCACTATTATGTAACTGCTCATTTATTACCTTTGATACATCACCTATAACCTTTGTTCTATCATCTCTCGAGATATCTACAAGCTTTAATTCCATATTTACTGTATCAACTGATATATTTTCAACATCATTAGATGTTTGATCGTCTTCTTCCTTACCCATCTCCTCCATTAACTCACCTATATTACTTGCCAATTCTGCCTCTATAAGGTTAAAATCTGGCACTACTTGAATAGGATTTCCGCATTTCAAGCAAAATGCCTGGTTATCTTTGCATTCTTCTCCACATTTATTACACTTCATATCATATAACTCCTCTCGTTAAAAATCAATCATATGTAAGCACGCAGCAATAAAACTACGCGCATTTTATACCCAAATAATTGTATCACAATCTAATTAGCTGTGCAACAAAAATGCTCTTTTACTCTAACTATCTATCTTTAAAAAAACTTGAACATTCTGTTTCACCACATTCACATGCTCCATTACCAGCAATGCCAATATGATCTGCTTCACATTTGCAATCATCATTATAGGTACATTTTGTTGCCTCACAGTCAATACTACACTCAGGATCTGGGATATGACCTTCCTTATTAGAAAATTCTGAGCTACCTCTTAATTTGAAACTAGCACATATAGTTCCTTCTGTTGTGTCAGCATGTGCTCCATCAACTTTAATTTCATCCAATCGACACCTTGAGTCTGTATTGTGAAAACAATTTTTTACACTACAATCCAAAATAGGCATATACTTTTCCTCCATTCTTAGTTTGTCCTTAGTATATGTCTATTTTTATTAATTATACATATTTAAATTCTATGCATCTTATACTTATTCCACTAACTGCACTAGATGATGCATGTTTAACTCCGATTCCACCATATCTATTATTTTCTATCGTTGCATATAAAGTCTCATATTTGGTTTTTTTATCTTTCATATACGAAATCGTCACTTTAAAAACATTATCAATGGTTTCCATCTCAATCTCTACTTCTCCTGAAAAGAATTCTCCATACATAATATCTGAAATAGGGCTTATTATTTCATCTTCATACTTAAATAATCTAAGTCCTATCTTCTGACTCACTTTATCTTCTAGTTCATAACGAAGACCATATCCAGTACTTGACAAAGCATCATATTTTATATAAATTTCTTCATAATCACCAACATCTACAAAACCACTAGTGATATCCTTGCTTATATTTAAGATTGCAAGCAACTTAATGTTTGATACCTTTTTATCACATTGATAATAAAGACCGCATATATTATCACAAGCTACTAGACCTTTTGTCTTAACACCCTCTAATTTCTTATACTCCCAATTTCCCTTCACTGTTAAATAGCCTGGCTCTATATCATACACAGTCTCTAACACAGTATTTTCAAAATTAATACTTACATTTTCAGCCTTAACATCTGCACTTCTTATAATCCGGCTTTCCACATTTAAGCTTGCTCCATATTTACTTCTGTTATGTCTTGGTTTAACATTAACCTTTAAGCGTTTTCCAATATCTGCGTTTGTTAGCTGTATACTGTAGCAAGGATTATCATCTTGAGAAATTGCAATCTTTCTACAATCTTTTTCATTGGATTTTAATGCAAAATTCACCACATCAAAATATGATCTATCTTTATTATCTACCCTATACCACCTTATATCTGACAAATCCTTCTTGTCATTTACATCAAATTCATATTCAACATAAGCTCTTCCATCTCGTATTTCAACTTTTGGTGTCGTTATAAATTTGGGTGGCTCTATCATTGATGGTAAAACTTCAACTAAACATTCGCAAATTAATCCATTTTCTGAAATCACTTTCAATATTTTATAAACAGATTCATCGCTGTCATTTTCTCCTATTATATAAAAAAGTTTTTCATTTTTTACTATATCGCTTGTTTTGGGAATAACTTTCATTCCTTCACCTTCACATATTGATACATTATTCTGTACTGCCATAGGGTATCCATTAAGTGCTATTATTGACTTTTCAACCCCTCCAATACATGAAATATTTCTTGTCATTTTAATAAAAAATATTTCTTTTTTATAGCTAACATATTCATTTCTTATCCCACTTGGATCCCAGCCATCTTCACCACTTAATAAATTCCATATATTATAGGCTTTACGGCTCTGCTTACTTAGTTCATATGCACATTCTTCTGAAGCACATATATAAACATTATTGTTACTATAGTAATAACTAACTGTATCAAGCATTTCCTTTGACCATATAATTTGAGTTTCTTCATCTGATGGTAATTCACAATCAATCATTGCTACAAAAGCACCTGTTTCTGAGATATAAAATTCCTTTTTATCAAAAACTATTTTACACGCTAAGAAAACAGCTCCATATAGGCTGTTTTCTACATCATTCTCTTCTTCCCACATATCCTTTATTGATGTAAGTATATTCCCTTCAAGTTCAAACTTACAATTATTAAAAACACAGAATGTATTTCCACTTATAACTTTACCCATTCCTTTAAAAGTACATTCTTCAAAATAAATTCTTTTTGCACTACTGTCTATTCCATTAGTAATATCATTAAATATGCAATTATTAAAATAAACCTTGTCGCTACCTTCTGATATCTTTATTAAGTCAAAAAAACTAAATTCTTTTCCCTTTATCTCAATATCAATCCCCTCAATAAAATTGATATTTTTCATGTGTTTTTTCCACCTTTATTTTGTATATTCTTTGAACACATAACCTTGTTCTAATGCACCATCAATAAACCTTCCAAGAATATTTGTATTAGTTTTTGAAACTGCATGTAATAAATAAACTGCTCCATTATGTAGTTTTCCTATAGTCTTTTCTAATCCAGTTTCTTCTGATGGCTGTTTTTCTGGATCCCAATCTGCATATGCAAAACTCCAAAGAACTGAACGATAACCGCACTTTTGTGCTACTGCTAACGATTGTTCACTAAAAATACCTGCTGGTGGTCTAAATAAATACATTTCATATCCATATGTTTCTAAAACATATTCATGAAGCTGCTTATATTCATTTTCTTGTTGCTCCAATGTCAATGATGGCATACCATTAGCTGGATGCGTAACACTATGCGCTCCTAAAATATGTCCTTCTTCTACCATTCTTTTAATAAGATCTGACTCAGTTTTGGCGTAAGGCATAGTAATAAAAAACACCGCCTTTACACCCTTTTCCTTTAGTGTATCTAATATTTGTCCCGTATATCCATTTTCATATCCTTCATCAAATGTAAGGTATATTACCTTTTCATCTTCCTTTATAAAATCAACTGCATATTTTTTATACTTTTCTTGAAACTGTACAGGTGATGATGGCCTTCCATCAGCATTTAACTGTGTTCCAACTCCCCAGCTAATAATTTCACTAGACAATGAATTTATATCACCTTCATAGCTAATAGGTGTTGTTGGCTCCTCAGATGTCGGTGACTCGGATGTTGGTGTTTCCTTTTGATCATTTCCTGATGATGTTTCATTATTAAATGTTGTTGTGTTTTCCTTCTTGTCGTTCGCTTCTTGTGAGCAACTTGCAAATGCTAAAATACTTACACTCAAAAGAGCTGCTGTAATTATCTTTTTCCTCATTAATTTTCTCCCTTGCTTTTAATTAAAACAAATTCTAATTATATTTGCTTTTTATATAATAGTATTTAAATAATTTATTTTTATGAAAAATGCTTCCCTTATAAACTTTTTTCACACTCATAATACTAGCTTTTACACTATAAAAAGTCAAGTATTTCATTGTTAACATTGATAGCATTTGTTAACACTTTTTTAATTTTTAGTACCTTGGTACTATTTACACATTTACTGATTCATATTATACTTAGTGTACTATTACAAATAGTACACTAAGTATAATGCAAAGCAAAAGGAGGTGTCAGATGTTTAGCATTGATTTAATGTCAAGAACCCCTATTTACGAGCAAATTGTAAATCAGTTGGAAGATTTTGTTTTAAAAGAGCTTATTAAACCTGGAGATCAAATTCCATCTGTGCGAGGTCTTTCATTAGAACTTTCCACAAACCCAAACACTATACAAAAGGCTTATTCTGAACTTGATAGGCGAGGCATTATTCATTCAGTTCCTGGTAGAGGCTGCTTCATCACTATGGATGCAAAATCAATACTCAGCGAACAAAAACTCGAAAAAGTCGGGGATTTTATGGAACTTACTAGGGAGCTGCTTTTAGCAGGAGTTCCAAAAGCCACATTACTTGAGCGTATTGAGGAAGTATATTCAGAACAAAAAAATGCGTAAGAAGGAACGCAAATTTATCAAAGAAGGGAAAATGAATTTATATGATTACAACAACAAAATTAACAAAAACATTTAACAACTTCACAGCGCTAAAAGAAGTTACTTGTCAAATACCAAAGGGATGTATCTATGGCATGGTTGGTTCTAATGGTGCTGGTAAATCAACATTTTTAAGAATCCTAACTGGTGTTTATCAACCTACTTCTGGTACTGCTACTATTGAAGACACAGTTGTGTTTGACTCACCAGAAGTAAAAGAACGTATAACATATGTTCCTGATACACTTTATTTTTTGCCAGGCGCTACAATGAAAAGAATGGCACAGTTTTATTCAGATATATATACTAATTTTGATATGAATAGATTTAACGAGCTTACAAAAGCCTTTAGATTAGACCCGAGTAAACCTATATCACACTTTTCAAAAGGAATGCAAAGACAAACTGCTATTATTCTTGCACTTTCTTCTAAACCAGACTACATGTTTTTTGATGAAACATTTGACGGACTTGACCCAATTATGAGAGCCTTAGTTAAAAAATTAATTTGCCAAGATGTGATCGACAGAAATGCTACTATAATAATAACTTCACATTCATTAAGAGAACTTGAAGATATTTGTGATCAATTAGCTCTTTTACACGAAGGTGGACTTATCCTTCAAAGCGATATAGAAAATCTAAAAACAACTCAATTTAAAGTACAGATTGCATTTAAAGAAGAATATGACGAGAGTCTCTTCTCCGAATTATCATATCTTAGATTCCAAAAATCAGGTTCTGTGTCTAACATGATAGTAAAAGGTGACAAAGATTCTACTATTGCTTATCTACAAGCTAAGAACCCTGCTCTTTTAGATGTTCTTCCCCTAACACTTGATGAGGTATTTACTTTTGAAATGGAGGCTCTTGGATATAATTTTGATGATATAGTTAGAAAGGAGAGCTCTGATAGTGAATAATAAAAAATTCTTTAATATTAAATTATATAAAGATGCCTTAAAGCAACTTACTACATTCTCTATTGTTGCTCTAATAATAATGGCTATTATCTCCATTTTAATACCTATCAGTCAATATATAAGCTATTCATCTGAGTATCATGTTAACAGTAAGATTGTATATAGTGCTTTAGAAACAAACAGTTTTTATATCTTTTATCCACTTATCATTGCTCCGATACTAGCTTTAATACTATTTAGGTTTTTAAACAATAGAAATTCTTCAGATATATATCATTCAATTCCACACAGCAGATTATGTATATATGTAAGTTATTTAGCTGCATTATTCACTATTGTTTTTACATTGATTACATTTACCACAATAATAAGTATTATAGCTTATTCACTCCTTAGCCATACTGTTACATTTTCTGTCACGCAGATTATAGTATATTCATTCAATATATTTATAGCATGTATACTAGTTATAAGCACTACTGCTTTGGCATGTTCCATAACTGGTACACTTTTTGCAAATATTAGCTTTACTATTATTATACTTTTTTTACCTAGATTTTTTATCTATGTATTTATTTCACTGCTTTCAGATTCAATACCAAATATAATAGGCTCAGCGATTCCAATACTTAGCCCACGTTATAATTTGCTACTTTCTACCTTTGGTACATCATTTAACAGTGCTAATTACGGAAATGTCTTATTAGACTTCGCTGCTCCAAGCATATATACTATATTGCTAAGTATCATCATAATTATGCTAGGAATCATTTGCTTTAAAAAGAGAAAGAGTGAAACTGCTGGTAATACTACAAATAGCAAACTCTTACAAATGTTTTCAACAATAACTATAGGATTTACGATATCTTTAATTCCAATAGGTATTATATATAATTATATCATACACAAGAATATCAAAATCACTACTGATGAATCTTATTATTATAAAGAAACTCTTGAAACAAAAGAAATTTTTGCACTTGCTATTATTTATATGGCAGCCCTACTAGTAATGTTTATTTATGAACTTATTGCTAGTAAAAAGTTAAAAACAGCTTTAAAAAGCCTAATATATATGCCTATTGTATTTATTCTTAATGTTATATTTTTAGGTACTTTAGTATTTAACTTTCACCATATTATAGACAATGCACCTGATGCTTTTGATGTATCATATGTACAATTTCAGGCATTTGATATTTATGATACCAAATATTATCATTACTACGCTGATGATGATGCAAAACCTATATTTTATCAAAACTATTTTAATATTCGTGCTACTAATATCGAAATCACTAATCCAGAAATAGTTGAGCTTTTATGTGATTCCAACAAAGAATATTTAAGACTATATGATAGCTATTTAAATGGTGGTACCTATAAATATTACAACTACACTTATTCATTTGGTTATATTGGAGATAGCGATAAAGATTCTCTATATTATAGTGATGGATTAATGCTTGATGTGACCTTTAAAGATGGAATACTTGGTTCTAGAAGAACAGTTTATCTTAAGGCTGAAAAATATAACTATTTATTATCATTATTAGAAGACTCAGCTTATGCGGATATTTACACAACATTACCAGATTTTAATGATTTAGTTTCTTACGAAGTTGTATACAAAAATGATCCAATTAACCTATCAAAAAAAGAATATAAAGCAATTTTTGATGCAATAGGTGAGGATATAAAGGATATGTCCATTAATGATTTTATATCCAAATTATATGAAAACAGTCCTAATAGACATACCTATTTCTCATTTAGTTGTTTAGTTGATGGAGTTTATTGCGAGGGACGAATTCCTATAGATACTAGCACTACACCAAAAGCAAATAAACTTCTTGCTAGTACTATTATAAATAATAATTAATAATTGCTTATTGAAGGGAGATTCATAAAAAATATGAATAACAAAACTATATTTAATTTAAAACTATATAAAGATGCTATAAAACAGCTTAGATTATTTAGCATAATTTCATTCGCATTAATGACTATTATATCCATTATGATACCTATTGCAATGTATATTGATGCTAAAGATAGTTCAAACATGATTGATTCTACAACTGGTACAATCATTAAACAAGGTATTAATGTACTAGAAGCAACTGGATTTTTAATTGTATTTCCAGTAATTATTGCACCAATACTTACACTAATGATTTTTAAATTCTTGACAAACAGAAATTCATCCGATGTATATCATTCAATGCCACATACAAGATTATGTATTATTGTTTCATACTTGGCTGCACTATTTACTATAATTTTAGCGATGATTACTATTTCAACTACAATTACCGCTATAAGCTATTCATTATTAAGTAAATATGTATTATTTAGCTTTTCACAGCTAATAGCATTCTCAATCAATATATTTATCGTTTCTATTCTTGTTATCAGTGCTACTGCTTTTGCTTGCTCGATAACAGGTACACTTTTTGCTAATATTTCATTTACAGGATTAATACTGTTTTTACCAAGATTTTTCATTTATGCTTTTGTTAGTGTAGTATCAAATGCATTACCAAACGCTGTTGGAAATGTTTTGCCAATACTTGAATCTAAATTTAATCATTTATTTAATATTGTAACTTGGTTTTTGGGTAGTTCTTCAAATGGAATATTGTTAAAGCTGTCTTTTTCAACAATTTATACTAGTATACTTTGCATTATTTTTATAACTTTTGCAATTATATGTTTTAGAAATAGAAAAAGTGAAACAGCTGGTAATTCTACTAACAGTCAATGGCTTCAAGGTTTTTCAACCATATCATTAGGAATGGCTATATCACTAATTCCTCTTTCAATGATATTTGATTTTATGATTCATAAAGATGCTGGTACATCATATTACTATCACTATGTTGCTAACAAAATTCAAGTTGCAGATGTTTTCAGTATTATTGTTCTTTATATTTTTGCAATACTTGCAATGTTTATTTATGAGCTAATATCCAGCAAGAAGCTATTACAAGCATTAAAAAGTTTAATATATGTTCCTGTTGTTTTTGTACTAAACATTGTATTTTTACTTTTAGTTACATTTAGCTTTAATAATATGTTAAATTACACACCAACTGTTGATGACTTATCTTATGTTAGACTTTTTACTGATGACTCAACTATCTACTACTACAATAGTGAGCAAGATTATTTTGAAAGCAAACTCACAAAAATCGAGATAACTGATGAAAATATAATCTCATTAATATGTGATGCAAACAAAGATTTTGTGACTTCATATATTGATTTCCTTGATGGTGGTACTTTTAACTACAACATATTTGGATCATACTTTATATCCCCTTACGAATTAGAATACTACGAAAATGAAGAATCTAATTATGGCTATACTTCTGAACCACCAATAGTACATTTCTCAGTTTCTTTTAAAGATGGTATTTTTGAACATCAACGCGAAATATTTATGAGTACTGCAAAATATAAGGAATTACTAAAAATCTTAACAAAACAAGAAGAATACGTTTCTATTTATACAGATTTACCTAAGATAGATAGTACTACATCTTGTATACTTCAAGGTTATAGTACTGTTTTAAAAAATGAAGATGCAAGCATTATTTACAATGCTTTAATAGAAGATTTAAAAACTGTAAGTATTGATGAATATATGAAAACGTTTACAACTAATCCTTATATTGGATACTTATTGTTTACATCATTAATAGATTCAGATTATCATACTGGTACTATTAGAATAACACCTACCACTCCAAAAGCATATGCTGCTATGTTAATGACTATAAGTGAGGAAAAAGAGATTTCATTAACTGATATTGATAAGTTTATTGATGAACTAAAAAACAATGTTAAAATCCCTATCAACGACTACTATGATATCTCAATAATGGTATACGATAATGAAACTGGTGAATGTGTTGATGAATTTGAAGTTTCAAAATATGACAATCAAACTTCTGGAACTTTAACATGGGATAATAAGTATTTAAATAACCTTGTTGAAATAAAAAATACAGATAATCTTGATAAATATTATACTGTTGCTATAAATCATGCTCGTTCAATAAATTCAAGTTACGAGTACAATTACACAGTAAAATCAGGCATATTCTTTTTCGAAAAATAGTTCCTATTTCCAAAACAAAGTCCAGAGCATACGCTCTGGACTTTATCTATTTACTTTTAGCCTTTTAAAACCGCTTCTATATAATAATGACGATTTTCAACTATCTTTCCATCAAAACAGCAATTATCAATATGTTTTTTCTAATAATCATACATGTTTATCCACATACATGGACGAACACCTATAATTCCAGAACCAGCTTGCTCTGCTGAAATTGCTCCAGATGTGTCTATCACATTTGCATAATAAAGATATCCAGTAAGTGAACCACTACATTCTTCTTTAAATGTATTTCTTAACCACCATGATAAAATGTCTTTATTATTCATAACCATACCCTTAGATGTTTTATATCTTAAATAAGTTGTTGTTGGAGATATTCTATCACTATTTAATGGAATATACTTTGCAACTTCATCTTTTGAAAATACAAATAATTTATCCGTAGTAGTTATTCCATCTGTAATAATCTCTGTATCTAAAATTTCCATTCTTTCAGATGATGAAAAAGCATCATAATAGAATGAGCTATTCAACCAATCTCTTAATTCCGATTTATTCCATTTTATATCCCTAGACTCTTTATTAAATGAGTGAAATTCTAGAACATTTTCACTTATTAATAACATCTTACCGTCTTTCTTTTCAAGTACAATCCAATTAATAAAAAATTTATTATAGCTATCAATTTTATAATAATTACCAAGCCATATAACATCACCAACATCATAATTATCATATTTACTATATTTAACTTGAGGCTGTGACTGCTGCTGTGACTGCGTCTGTTGTTGTGACTGTGTCTGCTGTTGTGACTGTGACTGTGTCTGTTGCTGTGTCTGTGTCTGTTGCTGTGTCTGTTGTTGTGTCTGTTGTTGTGACTGCGTCTGTTGTTGTGCTTGTGTCTGTTGCTGCGACTGTGTCCGCTGTTGTGTCTTTCCATCATCATGTTCTTGTGTTATTTGCATTTCTGTAACTGTTTCACCTTGGCTTATATCTTTTTGAGTTATTGTTTCATCCGAATTAGTTATATTATCTTTATCATTATTCAACATTGAAGATATATCCTCATCTGGTTTTGTATCTGAATCTGATAATGAATTGGTTACCTCTTCTCCACTTTGAGTCACCTTTTCAGAACATGCAGTCATACATAATACTAATAATATCATTACCATAGATACAGTTTTTTTGTAACAATGCTTTTTCTCTAATCTTTTCATCATTCGTATTCCTCCTTTTTTACTACCGCCGTTAATGTCTCTATTCTATCAAAAAAGATTTATATTTACAATAAAAATCCAACATCGAAATGTTGGATTTTTTATACTCAATCATATAATATATTCATCACCAAAGCGAAAAAAGTAGCTTCTCGCCAATCAAGAATAAAGATTTGACGCCTTTGCGGCGAATCTTTATTCTTGCAAACAAACTTGTTTGTTTTGTTCGACTTTAGTCGAATCTTTTCTACTCGGCTCTAAGTGCTTCTACTGCATCTTTCTTTGATGCCATTCTAGCTGGTATATGACCACCTAAAACTGTAAGAACTGTACTTACTGCAACTAATATTAATGCATGCTGTAATTGAAGATTTGAAGCGTGTTCAAGTCCTGACACATCCTTAATAATACTGTTAATTGGGAATGTACATAACCACGCTATAAATACACCTAAAAGTCCAGAGAATATACCAAGTATAAGTGTTTCTGCATCAAATACTCGAGTAATATCTTTCTTTCTCGCACCAAGTGCCTTTAAAATACCGATTTCTTTCGTTCTTTCAATAACACTTGTATAAGTAATAATACAAATCATAATCATACTAACAACCAATGAAATAGCGGCAAATGCTATAAGAACCATTGTTACACCATCCATAATGCTACCTGTCATAGCTGACATAGTGCCTGCTAAATCTGTATAAGTAATCTTTGTATCGTCTGTTTCTTGATTTTTATTAAAGTCATCAATATAATCAATAACTTTATCTTTTGATTCAAAATCCTTAGGGAATACTAACATAACAAACGGTTTAGCATCTCCTCCAAGATATGATAAGAATAATTCTTTTCCATCATCCTCAAAAGCTTCCATTGACATTACATTAATATCTGATGCTTCTTGAGCCTTAACAACCTCTGACTTCATGGCTGCATCTATAATTTTTTGTGAAAGTGCATCACTATAAGCTACACCTGTTGCAAGCATTGCTATAGGTGCATCACTCTTTACTCTTACAATACCAACTATTTTAATAGTAAATCCATTCTCTGAATTATACATGCCTTCATAGTCCTGTGATGGATAATATCTTTCAACATTAACACCTTCAACACCTGTTGGAACAATTGCCTTTGCATAATAATCATTATTATCTATAATCTTAAACTCTGTACCAATAATATCATCAAAAGATATTCCTGTTGTATTATCATCAACTGTAAATCCTAATTGTTGTAATGTAGTCTTTTCAATTTGATTTCTTGTATCAACAACCAATACTATTTCTTTTTCATTTGTAGGATATGCTCCTGATACTACTTCGTAATTCTTTTCAAGATAGTTTTCACCCTCTTTAATGCTATCTGGATATGCTGATATACCCATTGAGCTCATTGATGTCATTGAAGACATTGCTGACATAGAGTTAGAACCACTTGCCATTGAACTAAATGTTACAGGTAAATATACACCATTAACATTTCTTACAAGATTCATATTTACTATTCTGACATTTGCTATACTTCCACAGATACTTGGTGAAATATTCTTCATATATGTCTTGAATTCTTCTGAAAATACATTTTTGTGTATTTTTACATTCTGTGTTGAATCAATTATAACTACTTCATCTGTATCCTCATATACTGCTGTACTACCAAATCTATCATTTATACTATCATGATTTGCTTCCATTGCTGCTGCATCTACTTCTGCACTTTGAGCACTCATTATAATAGGGAACTCCGCCATAGCTTCTGACTGGAACTTATCAATTTCAGATTGAAAACCTGTTGATAAACTAAGTATTACTGCAATACCAATAATACCAATACTTGAAGCAAAAGCTGTAAGGAATGTTCTTCCCTTCTTTGTTTTTAAGTTATTTGCTGATAAACGAAGTGCAGTCAATATACTCATGCTTGTTTTCTTAAGTTTAAAAATTTCTTTCTTTTCGCCTTCAATATGAGGATGAGTATCACTTATAATCTTTCCATCTGAAAATCTAATAATTCTATCTGCATACTGATCTGCTAAATCTGGATTATGTGTTACCATAATTACAAGTCTGTCTTTAGCAACTTCTTTAATAAGATCCATAATTTGAACGCTAGTAGTACTATCAAGTGCTCCTGTTGGTTCGTCACAAAGTAAAATTTCAGGGTCATTTGCTAATGCTCTTGCGATCGCAACTCTTTGCATCTGTCCACCTGATAACTGATTTGGTTTTTTATGAAGATGATCTTTAAGACCAACCTGCTCTAAAACCTCAAGTGCCTTTGCATGCTTCTCATCTTTAGAAACACCGCTAAGTGTCATACCTAATTCAACGTTTGCTACTATACTAAGATGTGTAATAAGGTTATAGCTTTGGAAAACAAATCCTATAGAGTTATTTCTATAAGCATCCCAATCTGCTGCCTTAAAATCCTTTGTACTTTTCCCCTTAATTACAAGATCTCCTGAATCATATTGATCCAATCCTCCAATTATGTTAAGACATGTTGTCTTACCTGATCCACTTGTTCCTAGTATTGCTACAAATTCTTTTTCTCTAAATGCCACACTTATATCATCTAATGCTTTTGTCTCAATATCGCCTACATGATATGTCTTTTTTATATTCTTTAATTCAAACATACTCCTCTTCCTTTCTACTATCGTAAATACTAACGGGTAGCAATGCATATGTTTCTTCTCGCTTGCTTTTTCTATAATAACTCAAAAAGAAGATAGTTACAAATAAAATAATCATAAACTATCTTCCTAAAATATAAACTATTCAACTTTTTTGCCTTTTACTATATTAATAACAACATCTGCATATTCTTTCACTATATCATTATGAGATATTACAACAACCGTCTTTCCTTGATTTGAAAGTTCTTTTAAATTTGAAAAGATAATCTTTTCATTTTCTTCATCCAAATTTCCTGTAGGCTCATCTGCCAGTATAATACTCGGGTCATTCGCCAAAGCTCTCGCAATACAAACCCTTTGCTGTTCTCCACCTGACATCTCACCAGGAAAGGTATCTGCATAATTTTCAATTCCAAACTTTTTCATAAGTTCTATTGCTCTGTCTCTTAAATCACTTCCTTTTAATTTAGGATTAATCCTCATAGGAAGCATTACATTTTCTACTGCACTTAAATGTGGATTAAGATAAAATGATTGAAAAACAAAACCTACTGTCTCCATTCTCATCATAGCCATTTCTTTTTCACTTAAAGACTTTACTTGTCTATTGTCAATAAATAGTTCTCCACTCGTAGCCTCATCTAATAGCCCTATAATAGTCATAAGAGTTGATTTTCCAGAACCAGACGGTCCCATAATTGCATTAAATGTTCCCTCTTCAATTGATAAGCTAACATCATTTAATGCCACCACTCCATTATCATATTTTTTAACTATATTTTTAAATTCTATCTTCTTATTTTCCATTTAACCTTTTCTCCTTTTTTCCTTCTCACCAATAGACGATGACATCACTATACCCACAATAAAAAATACAGCTATAATTAAATACAAACCAGAAAACCAACTAGTATATGTAACATCAATATCTTTTATTATACTGAAAATATCCATTCTATCAAATGCCAATTTACTAAAGACAAACGTTACAAACGCACTTGTCATAAATACAATTATTAAATCCCATATATGTGAGAATATTAGATAATGTATTCTTTGCTTTTTATCAAAACCTATTGCATATAAAATCCAAAGTTTAGGTCTTTTTCTATTAAAATTATTAATAATAACTATAATCAAAATAATCGTCAAAATAACTATTGCTATCGTTCCATATACACTAATAGATGTATTTATCATACTTAATCTTTCTTTTATGTATACATCTCTTTCATACATCGTATGCTGTACCTGTTCGTACCACTCTGAATTATTTATTGTATTCATTACTAAAAACAAGTTGCTAACAATACTAACAATGCTACTTAGTAAAACTAGCATACTACAATAAATAATAGTAAACTTCCTATCTTTTAGCTTTTCTTTCCATGCTACTATAAACATGAAGCCCTCCTAACTACTCTTCTTTTAACATCTCAATTATATCAACCTTTTTTACCTTTTCTACCACTAGAACACAAGCCGCTATTAAACCTAATAAAAAAGCTGATAATAATAGTACTATCGAACTAAATGTAGGCAAAAACTCAATTGATTGAAATTGTAGTGCTATAAATAATATTTTAAAAATTGTAACCGAAATAATAGATACTGTTATAAGGATTATTGAATATAACAAACCTTTTAAAAACATAATAAGAGATTCAAATCTTACTATTTTATAAATTGTATTATTATCATATCCTACAGCTTTTAGAATACCAAACTCTTGCTTTCTCTCCATTATCCTTCGGGCTGACATAATTATCATACATAATATTCCTGTAGCTCCTATGATTACACCTATATACTTTATATTTTCTATCATCTGAATAAATAAATAGTAGCCATCATCTAACATCGTTAACCTACTTAAATTAGATTCAGCCATTATTTCATCTGCATATTCTATATTTTTTGCAACTATATATATATGTGTGCGTGTTTTTATCTCTCCAGCTTTTTGTGCATATAAATCATCCATCGTTTCATTTGACATATATATTTCCATTCCATATCCGCCAACGATTACGGGGTCTATTGTTCCAACCACCTTAAACTCAAAATCACCCTCTATTACATTACTCACTAGCTCGGTATTTACATCTTGATCTCGTCTCTCTACATGAAGCCTTATCGTTTTCCCTATTAAATCTTTTCCTTCTATATAATAATCATCTGAATTTTTTATTATACTCGGCATAAAAGAATTCTTAACCACCAAATGCTCTGTTACAAGAACTTCATAAAGACCAAGTTCTTTATCATAATCTGTATATTTATCATATATTGAAAAATATCTACATAAATTTGACCAAGTACCCTTTTCATTAAATAATTCTTCTGAATCAAGATATAACCCAAATGGCTGAAACAAGCTGCCAACACCCGCTATTTCAACTCTTTCATCATCTTTATACAAATCAACAATTTTTTTCATCTCTTCTTCTTCAGAAGATGCACCATACAAAATACAAAAATTAGGTGAACTTGCACCGTATTTATCTATATACTTTATAAGAGTTTCTGTTGATATAGCAGATACTAATATTAAAAATAGTGATAATGCTATCATTACTATTTGAATTCTGTTTTTTTTCTTATTAGATTTCAAATTCATCCTTGCTAATAAAAATGCTTCTTTATTATCCATTATCTTTCCCTACTTTCATTCCCTTTTTATATAATATAATAGATACAATCATAATTAATAAAGGTATTAAAAACATATATATATGATAATTATATGTATTATATCTCTCTATACTTGTTAAGTCCCTTACCTCAAACCATCTTTTTAGTATGTAAGGTAAAAAGATTAATAATGAAACTATCTGCGTTATCCAAATTTCTATTAAGTAATTTGTGATTTCTAATAATTTTTTCTTGTTCTTAATCTTAACAATCAACACAATTAATAAAATAAAAATATACACCCCTAATATTATGTTTCTAAATAATGTATATATTTCTTTTGACATACGGTTATTTTCTAGAGAATTATACTCATTATCTCCTACACTAGACCCAAGTGTCTCCGCATAATATTTCCCTTCTATTGCTATTTCTCTAAATTCTTCATAATATTTTGATTTTGTACAATAAACACTGATACCTGAAGTTCTATCTATAACTGCTTCTTTTGATATGTCTAAATACTTCGCCATTATTTCGATATAATCTTCATTTGATGTAAATATCATTGGGTTCGTATTTCCATACTTTATATTATCAAAAACACCCACTACCTTTGCTTCATATATAAAAGTTTCTTTCTTATTATATTCATATGGTATTTCTAATTTTATTTTTTTACCGATTAGTGTTTCACCATCTATATATTCTTTTCCATCATACTTATTAATTATATTAGGAGAGTAATATTTAGGAATTATTATTTCATTATTTTCTAATTCTACTGTTTTTTTTCCTAAAAAACAATCCTTTTCTGGCATTTCATAAACAGAAATTAAAACATTTTTACTTTGAGTTCCATTATCGTTAGTAATATCATGTGCATAATACAAATCTAAATTGATATTCTCCCATATACCAAGTACACCTTTTGCTTTTAGTTTTTCTGTTAAATACTCTTTCATTGTATTTAATTCTTTATTTGTGTAATCTCCAGTTGATACATTCAATACCCTTGAATGATTTGCATTTAATATTGTATTTTCAAAATCCAATATGCTTTCATATCTTATATTTATATATGTAAATATAGATGTAAATACCAATATTAATATTACACTGAAAATACTTATTCTTTTAAAATAATTTTTCATAATTTTCTCCATTTAACAATTGAGAGGAGAAATATCTCCTCTCTCATTTTTCACTTAAATACTTATAAAATAATATATGTTTTTAACCTTTAATACTTCTTAAAATTCCATAAATATGGTTAGCTGTAAAGCTTTGAAAGTTTGTTAACTTTTCATTACTTTTTACATACGAAGGGTTATTTGTTACTAACACCTTATATGTACCATATACAGCTATCTTGTTTGCGTATCCATAAGTATCTGTAGACACATATCCATCAGTTCTATAATTATGGATTACATAGCCCTCTACTGTAAATGAAGAATTTAGTGGGTACCTATAATGAAACTGTGTTTCACACATATTCGCACTTCCTGATTTTGACAACTTATTTACCATTACTGTTGCTCCATATTCAGCTACTTGCCCTGATAAATAAAGTGCTTCTTGTGGTTTATCAGTAGTCTTCATTGTTACGCCTTTAAGATCACTATAATACTCCGTTATTATTACCGCTGCCTCCGTAAGCTTAGGTACTGCTACTGCCAACATTGCTACTACGCCTAAAACTAGGCTGATTTTAAAAATGTTTTTCATGCTTTCCTCCTATGAAAGTAAATTTTATTTTGATGGTTATGCATGCTTCCCCATCCCTACCTGTACGTACTAGCTTATTATAATTCAACTTCAAATTCTTTAACACGACATTTTGTTTGATTTTTTTAATTTTATGAAATATTTTATTATATTTATGAAACAAATTTACAAACTTCGGCGTCAGTCGAATCTTTTTTTATGCCCTCCAAATTTTATCTATTCTCATTGCCTTCATAATAGCTTCTTTCATATTTTTGTCATTTTCTAACTCTTCCTTATAATCTTCACCCAGACCTATCAACCCTTCATATGCCTTTTCTCTTTGGTGGTGCAAATATAAAATAGGTTCCATATCACGTTCCCCATTCATATTTCTTAAATAATAAGCTACATTTTCTATCACCTTATGATATTCTTTCTTACATAAAGAAATCAAATTTATATTTATATTAATTCTCAGGTAAATACTTGATACAAATTTACCACTACAATATTCATGCTCAATATTTTTCTTTAGTAAACTTAACAATCTAAAGGCTTTTTCATATTCTCCTAGCTTTATATATGTTGTACCTATTTCGCATAATATGATAAATTCATTCTTTTTAAATACCCCATTTTCTATTTTACTGTCTATATCTATATCATCCGTATTCGTCATAAAAAAAGCATCTTTTAAACCCTCTAAAAGCTCTCTCTTACTTATTGAATGTTCTCCATAATACTTTAACATTGCATCCACATATGTTACTAATTGTTTGCTGATAATTGATTTTTTAAATTCTTTACCATTATACTCATCTACTAATTCTTTTACTTTATCAAACTTTCCTCTACTTAAACTCAATAGCATTAACTTACGTTTTTCATCATTTTCATAGTCTTCATTTGAACCAAACTCTATATATTTATTGATATCTTTTCCTGCATTTTTTATTAACTTGTAATATGTATTATTAGTGACTCCTTGACTTGCAGTTTCAATTCTTTCTAGTGAACGTAATGCTACTAATTCAGAATCACTCGTACCTCTTTTTGTTACTTCTTCCAGTTCATTATCTTTCCAATATTCTGGGTTTAGTTCAATAAACTCACTTCTCTTCTTATTTAGTGACTTTCTTGTTAGTTCAATGCTTTTATTTTTATTATACATACTCATTTTCTTAACTTGCCTCCTTTATACTCCATCGTAACTAATTTCATCCTTTATCTTTATAAAACATTTTCTAATATTTTCTAGTATTTCTATCTTCTCTTGTGGATATTTCGCTTCCTTCATGGCTTTTATTTGAAGCAATAAAATATCTTCAACATAATCCCCTTTATCAAATTCAGATAATACATTCATTCCTTCTTCACATGCGATTACTACTTGTTCATATTCTTTAATTTCGATTAAAATATTTGATATCTGTTTTATAATAGCAGCATATTTATCTGCTCCATAGGCACGATATCTTTCTCTAACATTAAAATAATGTTTTAGGCCATTTAAAATAATATAAGATTCTTTATGTTTCTTTTCCATATTTTTAATAGCAGCAATTTCTAGTAATATTTCAATTTCTCTTTTATTTAGTAATTCATCCCAGTAATCAATTTTAGGATAGTTAGGTTTAGTTATTCTAATCGCCTTAGTTAGATACCCATAAGACTTTTTAAAATTACTACCTTTATATAAAATACCAAGACATAAATAGTATAACTGCTTTCTTAAAACACTATTTTTGCTTCTTTTACTTTTCAAGTTACCAAGACACCATACGACTTTTTCTCTTTCTTGTAGATATGCGTATCTATTCATATCATGCTTTAATTTTCTCTCATCTAGTTCATCAAACGACAAATAAACATCACAGACCTCGTCTTCTAAACCAAGCCTTGATGTTATTGCTTCTAATATTTCTATATCTGGAATTTTATTTTTACTTTCTAAATTATATAAAATCTGCTCTTCGCAAATTCCTTGCGTAACTTTTTTTCTTGAACATCCACATACTTCTCTTGTATTACGGACAACCAAATTAATTTCATTTCTCATATTTTTCTCCTAACTCTATTTTATCCCTTGTTCTTTTTCCTTCTTTTTTCTTCCGATTGCTAAAATTCTTCTCTTATTATACTGCTTATTTTCTTTCTTTAGTTTTCTTCTATCTTGACTTTTGTATGCTCTCATAACTATCTTTTCAAGATATCTTTTTAGCACTATCTGAATCTCTTCTTTTTGATGAATAGGTCTAACCAAAATCGTATACATATTTGCTCTATTTCCGCCAAAAACATCTGTAAATACTTGATCTCCAACGAATATAGTTTCATTCATATCTGTTTTCATAAGTTCCATTGCATCTATATAACTCTTTGTAGATGGCTTATGTGCGTCACATATAAAAGGAGCATTTACAGCATCTGCAAATGGTTTTACACGCTCTTCATTGTTATTCGATATTAGGCATACCTCATATCCCATATTTTTAAGTTTTTTAAAAAAGTTAATCGGTTTATCATCTGCCTTATGTCCATGAGGCACTAATGTATTATCAACATCAAATAATATCCCTCTATATCCCTGTTTATAGTATCGTTTGAAGTTCACTGAGTAAACACTTCTTACATACTTTTTGGGAAAAAATCTCTTTAAAAGCATTCTTTAATCCTCCATGCTGCTCAATGATTTTTATTTATCCAATAGTTTCTTTATTTCATCTACAAACGTATTTACGTCTTTAAACTCCCTATAAACAGAAGCAAATCTTACATATGCAACAGAATCATAATCCTTTAACTTCCTCATAACGATGTCTCCAATAAGGGCACTAGGAACTTCTTTTCCTTCAAGATTAAATATCTCTGTTTCTATTTCATCAATAATTTTTGTAATTTGATCCATAGATACTGAACGTTTATGGCATGAACGTATAATAGCCGCCTCTATTTTTGTGCGGTCATAAGGTTCTCTATTATTATCTTTTTTTATAACGATAAGTGGAATAGTTTCAACTTTCTCATATGTAGTAAATCTCTTTCCACATTTATCGCACTGTCTTCTTCTTCTTATTGAACTATTATCTTCAGCTGGTCTGGAATCTATAACTTTAGTATTCTCCACGCCACAAAAAGGACACTTCACCTTTCTACCTCCTGTGCATTTAGTCTTATTCCTATTGTATAATAAAACCAGAATTTGTCAACCCTTAAAGACTGCCTTCTCATCAACTTCTACCAAAACAATATCTGGTCCAATTTGTTTAATGCATCTATAAGGAATGACATATTCTTCTTCACGTCCAAAAAATCCAAAGCATTTACCTGCAACAGGTATTATTACCTCACAGATTTGTCCGCTTCTCTCATCAAAACAAACATCTTCAATAACTCCAAGTCTCTTGCAGGTACACTCATTAATAACCTCTTTAAACCTTAAATCACTTAATCGCACAATAAATGCCTCATTTATCTTTTTAATATCATATTCCCCTTATTTGTTTTTTATGCTAAACTTCTATCTTGAGGTGATGCTTCAAAACTCTTAAAGCGTTTTTTTCTAATCTACTTACCTGTGCCTGACTAATTCCAACTTCATTTGCAACTTCCATTTGTGTTCTTCCTTTATAGAATCGCAAATCAATGATTTCACGTTCTCTATCAGGCAGCTTTTTCATGGCTTCACTTAATGATATTTCTTCTATCCACGTTTCTTCCTTATTTTTCTTATCGCTTATTTGATCCATTACATATAGTACATCTCCACCTTCTGAATAAACAGGCTCGTATAATGATATCGGACTTTGAATTGCATCAAGTGCCATTACAATGTCTTCTTTATCTATACCGATTTCATTTGCAATCTCATTTATTGTAGGTTCTTTTTGATGTGTTTTCATATAATGTTCTTTTGCATATATTGCTTTATAAGCTGTATCCTTTAGTGATCTGGAAACTCTTATCTGATTCGAATCTCTCAAGTATCTTCTTACTTCACCTAATATCATTGGGCACGCATATGTGCTAAATTGTACATTCAGCGAACGATCAAAGTTATCTAACGCCTTTATTAAACCTATACAGCCTATCTGAAACAAGTCATCTATATTCTCATTGCCTCCGCCAAATCTCTGTACAATGCTTAAAACAAGTCTTAAATTACCATTTATAAACTCTTCTCTAGCTTTCTTATCTCCTTGGTCTATTCTATTAAACAATACCTCTTTTTCTGCATTTGTAAGTATAGGAAGCTTGGCTGTATTAACACCACATATTTCTACTTTGTAATGTGCCATTGATAATTTTCCCCCTGTAATGTGATACTAATATCATTTACCTAAAAATAAAATTTATACCTGTAAAAAATTTACAAATTTTATTTTTTTATTTGTAGCACACGTACATGCATAGCTACATATTATTTAGTGTAAATCAATTTTGGAGGATTTTCTCATGAGCGAACTTAATGCAACAAACTGTGGCTGCGGATGCGGCAATGGCTGTGACAACGGTGGTAATAACAACTGCCTATTCCTTATCCTAATCTTAATGTGCTGCGGTGGTAATGGTTTCGGTGGAAACAATGGCTGCGGTTGCGGAAACGGTGGAGATAGCTGTTTCTTAATCCTTATCCTCTTACTTTGCTGCGGTGGCCTTGGAAACAATGGCGGATGCGGCTGCGGATGCTAAAATTTTGCTAAAAGTATCCTAATTTTTAGGGACGTACCGGTCGGTTAAACTCCCGACCGGTATATTTTGTGTATCATTTTCATATAGTTTTATAGAACATACAAATTTGCAAAAACAATGGAGGAATGTGCTTTGGATAAATTTAATATGCTAAAATCAATGCTTCCGCTCATTCCTGCCTCATATCGGAAATTTATTGTAATTTTTATCTATATGGAAGAAATGAAAAATCTTATGAATTCAATGAATAATTGTCTTAATACTTGTAATTATGACACGAATACTTCATTTAATACAGAAGATTTATTTTCTACTTTTATGAGTAATGCCTCTCCAAAAGATTCCCAAATGTTTAATATGTTTAATGCAATGAATGCTATGGGGAATATGAACACAAACTCGTCAGATACAACAAATTCGTCAAATTCTCCAAATATAGATTTTGCAAATTTTATGGGTAATATGAATATGAATTCTTCAAGTTTTCCTAATATGGATACAAATTCGAATTCAACGAATAATAATGAATCTCAAAATTCCGAGAAATCTGTAGACGATATTTTTAATCAATTTTTGAAAGGAGAAAATCAACAATGAATGAAGAATGGCTAAATAATGAAAACCTCAAGAATATGGATACAAATAAACTAAACTTAATTATGCAATTAGCTGAACAGGCTAGTAAAAAAAATCAAGATCAAATTCTTCCTTATTTTTTAGAAATTAACGCAAAAGCTAACTCTCTTGGCATTACATTTGATGATGCAGAAACAGATATTATATTAAATGTTATGAAAACTCGCATGTCACCAAACGATATAAAAAACATAGAGCTTATGCGTAACCTCTCAAAAATGATTTCATCAAAAAAGTAGCTTTTAAAAAACCTCGCCATTAGGCGAGGATTTATAATTTTTTCTACTATACTAGCATTAAATGTGCTATCGCTATATCGCTGTGATCATCAGCACTTCCCATAATAGTAACCACTATGTCTGTTACATATTTCTCATCAAGAGACAATTCCTTTGCTATATCTACTACCATCTTGCCTTCACTTATCATTACTCTTATTTGTCCAACAAGCTTAGCCATCTCCTCTAGCTTTGCATTATCATAGCTCTTAATATCTGCTTCTGGTGTTTTCATAGCATCTTCATACTCTGACACTATTTCATCAAAACTTCTAACTGCTCTTTCTTTACCACTTTCATCATAAAAATCAGACATATACTCCCAATCAAGTGTTTCATCAAGATTATCTTTTTTATTTTCACTCATAATGTATTACCTCCGATTAGATTTCTACATCCTCTGTATAATCAACATTATCATACTTAAATCCAAACATATGATAAAAATCTTCCCAATAACCTTCTACATCTGCTAAGTCAAGAATATTGTCGCTATTAACCTTATCCCATATTTCCATGACTTTAGTCTGTACATCTTCTCTCATTTCCCAATCATCAAGGCGAATCTTTCCTTCTTCATCTACCTTTACATCACCGCTAAAAAGTTTTTCATTAAACAATCTAGCCGCTTGTTCTATACAACCTTCATGAAGACCCATTTCCTTCATTACTTTATATAATATCGCAAAATAAAGTGGAACAATAGGTATTGCACTACTTGCTTGTGTAACTAAAGCCTTGTTTACTGATACATATGCTTTAACACCACTATCTTTAAAATCTTCACTTATCTTTGCTGAAGATTCTAAAAGATGTCTTTTTGCCATTCCTATAGTACCATTAAAATATACTGGATATGTAAGCTTTGGTCCAATGTATGAATAAGCTACTGTCACTGCATTATCTGCTAAAACACCAGCACCTTTTAATACTTCTATCCAATCATACCAATCTTCTCCGCCCATTACTTTAACAGTTGCTTCTGTTTCTTCCTGTGTTGCAGGCTCTATTGTAGCTTCTGAGATTGTATTATCCTTTAAGTCCCATGATTTATTTGTAAAATCAGTTGAAGTCGTCTTTAAAGTAGACTGATATGTAGTTCCATCTTCTGTAGTTCTTCTTGGTGCTGCTAAGCTATAAACCACCATATCTACTTTTCCTAAGTCTGCTTTAATAATATCAATTACTTGATTCTTTATTTCTCTTGAAAATGCGTCTCCATTAATTGACTTTGCATATAAACCTTCTGCACTAGCAAATTCTTCAAAAGCCTTTGTGTTATAATAACCAGGAGTTGCTGTTCTTTTTCCGTTTGACTCTTTTTCGAACATTACGCCAAGTGTATCTGCACCGCCACCAAATGCTGCTGCTATTCTTGATGCAAGACCATAACCTGTTGATGCTCCTATTACAAGTACTTTTTTAGGACTATTATTATTTCCCAATGATTTTATATATTCAATCTGTCTTCTTACGCTTTCCTTACATCCGTTTGGATGTGCTGTAGTACAGATAAATCCTCTAACCTTTGGTTCTACTATCATAATATACCATCCACGCGTTGCGACG
>JAVBRI010000033.1:0-53228 GCA_031548165.1 Lachnospiraceae bacterium | reverse complement strand
TATTAGTATGAAAAAGAAAACAAAATTAGTCTGTATTGGTATAACATTTAGTATTTTATTTACAACATTGTTGGGATGCTCTGGAAATAAACAAGAATCTCTAGATAATAATGTTAAGAATGCTATGGAAGGAATAGAAGCACAAGCATTATCAACAAATGAAGATTTAGAAAATGAAGATACTATCAAAATTGCAAATTTTTCAGTTGAAATATTTAAGAATTGCTTATCGAAAGATAAAAACACACTTGTTTCACCATATTCTATTTTATCAGCACTTACAATGGTAGCGAATGGAGCAGACAACGAGACAAAGAATGAGTTTGAGACGGTTTTTAATAGTTCAATACTAGATATGGATAAATATCTAAAGGTATATACAGATAAATTACCAAGTGCAGACAAATATAAAGTAAATAATGCTAATTCCATTTGGATAAATGAAATTATTGAGCAAGAAATAGAAGAAGATTTTCTTCAGTTAAATGCAAACTATTTTGATGCTTCTGTATATAGCGGCGAGTTTAATAACCAAATGAAGGATAAAATTAATAAGTGGGTATATGAAAAAACAAATGGGATGATTGATGAAGTAATAGATGAAATACCTAATAATGCAATGATGTATTTAGTAAATGCACTTGCATTTGATGCGGAATGGGAAAACATTTATAAAACAACAGATATATATAATGGAAAATTTACAACAGTAAAAAATGAAAAAGTAGAAGTAGAAATGATGCATAGTTCGGAATATAAATATCTTGATGATGGTGGTGCAACAGGTTTTATAAAATATTATGCAGATAAAAAGTATGCGTTTGTTGCATTGTTGCCAAATACAGATATAGCAATAGAAGATTATATAAATGATATGACAGGTGAAGGTTTATTAAAGACAATAAATAGTGCTAGTAGTGAAGAAGTAATTACAACGATACCTAAATTTGAAAGTGAGTTTAATTTAGAGCTAAATGATGTATTAATAGAAATGGATTTGAAATCAGCGTTCGATGAGAAAACAGCCGATTTTAGTAAGTTGATAAAAAAAGATAATCTTTATATAGGAAGATGTATTCATAAAACATATATATCAGTAGATGAAAAAGGGACAAAAGCAGGTGCTGTAACAGCAGTTGAAATGAAAGCTGAAGGAATGATGCCAACTGAACCCAAAAGCGTATGCTTAGATAGATCATTTGTATATGCGATTATAGAATGCGAAAATAATTTACCTTTATTCATAGGAAGTATGTTAGAATAAATTGAGAAATTAATTAGAATGAAAAGTATAAAGGGGGCTTATCCTTGGCTAAAGATATGCTTCGCACTGAATGGGAAATTACTCAGATATATGAAAGAAATATACAAATAGTTTATCGTATATGCTTTACATATCTTAAAAATGACGCAGATACAGAAGATGCTGTGCAAAATACATTTATTAAGCTAATGAACTACGCTGGTGAGTTTCAAAGTGTAGAACATGAGAGAGCATGGTTAATTGTAGCAGCAAAAAATGTATGTAAAGATTTTCTAAAGCATTGGTGGCGAAAAAGAGAAGATATTGAAGAGTTTACAAATACGTTGTTTCAACCAGAGTCTCAGGGCATAGGAAGAAATGAGGTTTTAGAAAGTGTACTCAAATTGCCAGAAAAATATAGAATAATTGTGTATCTTTACTATTACGAAGGATATAAGACAGTAGAGCTTGCTAAGATGTTTCACAAGCCACATTCAACCATACGCAATCAGCTTAGTAAAGCGCGTACAATATTAGAGAAAGAATTAGGTGGTGATATTTATGGATAAGAAGCTTAATAAAGCGTGGGATGATATCAAACCAGATGAAATGGCAAGAGACAGGATGTTAAAAAATATTTTAAGTAATGAGGAAAATATTCAAAAAAGAAAAAGGCAAAAATACGTGAATGTTATTTCTGCTATGGGCATTATTATAGCTGCATGTTTATGTATTGTCATATATACTTTTAATATGGAGCAATATTCACCAGAGGTGAAACCATCTGAAAAGTTTGTGGATACTTCGATTCAAGATAAAGATGGCGCGAAAACAAACAAAGGTACTAAAGGTTTTGGTGAAGCTAAAGGCATTGAAAATGAAGGTGGTGATTATAAAGGTAATGATTATATAGATGGTGGTATGAGCGTTAATAATGAGGTTGAATTAATTATAAACTCATATAATGAATATGGAAATTTAGAGTATGAAATAATAAATGATAGAAAATATAGTGTTTATATAAAACAATATTTTATACTAGAGCATTTCAATGCATTATCAAATGAATGGATAAAAATTGAGCCTAAAGAAGAAATATGTGTTGATAATATAACATATGAAATACCAGCGGGATTTTATCATGAGTTTGAAATAGATTTAAGAAGATATTATGATTTGAAAACTGATGAAGACTATAGGTTATCTAAAGAAATAGAGTATAATGATGATAAGGAAATTATCAGTGCAATATTTAATATTAGTGATTATAAGAAATAAAATTAGTTCTTAAAAGCTCCTTGCAAAAAATGCAAGGAGCTTTTTGTGAAAAGTAACAAGATTTAAAGGAAAAATCGTGCAAAAACATAACAAAACAATAAAAATAAAAAAATAAGTAGATTTTGTAAAAATTCTATATACAATTCGGGTTGAATGTGATAGAATATTCTAAATTTACACAAAAAACTTATTTTAAAATATAAAACTAAAGGAGAACGCTATGAAAAAGAAAAAAGCCAAGAATTTAAATCGACAAATAGAAGCTTATGTAATGTTAGTAGCTCTAATTGCAGAGGTTGTTATCACTTTGGTCATGGTTGTTAGCAGTTTTATGCTTACGAACTCAGCTATTCATGAGACTATAAATTTGATGGGAAAAACAACCGCGCAAGATATTGGTTCTAACTTACATATACTTACAGAACGAATGTCAATACTTGCGTTAGATGATGTATTAAAAGATACGGAGGCGAGTGAGGAAGCAAAACTAGAAGTACTTGAATCTAGAAAAACTAGAATAGAGTATGTTTGGCTTGCTTGTTATAGCATTGACGGACAGAAACAGTATGGAGATACAGAAGCTCCACAAGGTATTGCGAGTGAAAAGTATTATAAGTCAGTGGTCGCAACTAGTAACATAGTTATTAGTGAACCATTTAAACTTAATGGAGAGTATCAATTAGCAGTAACGATTCCGTTAAAAAATAAAGATAGTGAATTAATAGGTTATTTAGTGGGAAGTTATAAATATGATATGTTGGGGGATGTACTAAAGAGAATTAGTCTTGGAAAGACAGGAAAAGCAATTGTATTTAACGAAGATGGTGTAATACTAGCTGGGTATAATACAGACGATATCGGACAAAATAAGAATTTTTACAATGAAAACACTTCTTGGAGAAATGATAATGTATTAGATAAAATAAAGGACGGACAAAGTGGTTCAGCAGAACTGTCATTAGATGGAACGAGTTCATATGTGGCATATGCGCCAGTTCCTGGAACTAATTGGATGTTAATGATAGATGCACCAAAGAGCGAGTTTTTAGGTATTGTTGTAGTTGCGATTATTGTGGCAATTGTAGTATCGATAGTGATTATGGTTGTGGCTAGAGTATTTATAAAGCGTTTTGCAGGAGAAATTTCAAAAACATTGGGTGGTGCTAGTCATCGTTTGGAAGAACTTGCGGAAGGCAACTTAAATAGTGAAGTTATAATTAGCAATCGTGAAGATGAAATAGATATATTAACAAAGGCATTGGGACGAACGGTTGAGAGACTTAATGATTATATAGGAAATATTGAGTCTACGCTTAAAGAGTTGTCAGAGGGAAATTATGCATATCAAATAGAAGGGAACTTCACAGGAGATTTTGCATCCATCCGTACAGCACTTGTAAATATTACATACGCATTAAATAGGACGATGAAGCAAGTAAATACAGCATCTATGCGAGTTAGCAATGAATCAGCTGTAATATCTGAGTTTGCGGTAGAACTGTTAAGTGGCTCACAAGAACAATCTAGTGCATTAGAGGAATTACAACAGAGTGTAGGAGTTATTACAGATAAGTCTAATGAAATTGATGACAACTCTAGACAAGTAGCACAGTGTGCAATAGAAGCAAATGAAAAGGTGACACAAGGAAATCAACAGATGTCCTCGATGCTTAGTACAATGAATGATATTTTTGATAGTATGAAAGAGATTACAGAAATCAGTAAAATGATTGAAAAAATATCAGCACAAACTAGATTACTTTCATTAAATGCATCAATAGAAGCTGCAAGAGCAGGAGAAGCAGGTAAAGGGTTTGCAGTAGTAGCAGAGCGAATAGGTGGATTGGCTGAGCAAACAGCTGAGGCATTACATCAAACTAGTGCCATTATAGAACAGGCAAATGTATCTATTCAACATGGTATGGACGTAGCGCAAAGGACAGCAGAGTCCCTAACAGAAATCGAGCAAGCATCAGAGCAGTTTGAAACAATATCAGATGTTTTAACGAGTATTGTTGAAGAACAAAAATCTGTTATAGAAGAAATTAATACAGGTATTATATCAGTTATGGATATTGCATCAACAAATCAGCAGTTAGCAGCTAAAACTAGGGAAAAGACAGAAGAGTCATTAGAACTAGCTCATTCGTTACAAGAACTTGTTGAACAGGTTAAACTTCAAGAAGGAGGGGATGCATATGAAGTATAGAAAATATAGTTTTCTCATAATACTAGTAATAATGTTTGCAGGGTTAATGACTGGCTGTGGTAGTAAGATGAAAGATGGATTTTATACAGCAGAAATGAGTGAATTCTCTCATGGTTGGAAAGAGTATGTGTGTATTTTAGTAAACGATGGTGTTATTGTTTCCATTGAATATGATGCAAAGGATCCAAGTGGATTTATCAAATCTTGGGACAATGAATATATGCGAAACATGAATGGGGTTTCAGGCTCTTATCCAAACAAATATGTTAGAGAATTAGCAAATCAGCTTTTAGCTGATCAAGATGCTAAAAGTATAGATGCCATTAGTGGCGCTACGCATTCTTCAGTGACATTTGAACAACTAGCAGAGGCGGTTATAGAGCAAGCAATAAATGGTGATACGAGCAAGGTGATTGTGGTACCTAAAGAATAGTGAGTAAAGTGGTGATGATCAAGCTTCAATAATCGACATAACTTAATATAATAGTATAGATATATAAGTTATGAAGGAGAATCTAAATGTCACATTTTAATCAAAATGAATTTATAGATTTTAAGCTTGATCAACCGCCAAGAAACCCACCACCACCAGGATTTGGGCCAAATCAAGGACCACCTCAAGGCTTTGGACCAGGGCCAAGACCACCTCAAGGTGGACCAGGGCCAAGACCACCTCAAGGCGGACCAGGACCGAATGCACCTCGTACAGCACCACCGAATTACACACCATCCAGACAAATAGCACCATTTCGTGTTGACCCATCATCAATTAGAAATTGTAAGGGGAGATTTACCTATGTGTGGTTGAGTAATGGAGATCAATTCTGGATGTTTCCAGTTCAAGTAAGTCGAAATACTGTAACAGGATTTCGTTGGAACAGATTTTTTGGATGGAGTATTTTTGGAGTGTCTCTAAATAGAATAGATGCCTTTATGTGTTCGTAAGAATTCTGAAAAAAAGATATAATATTCGTGACTTTTTGTATATACAATGTAACAAAAATATTAAATCCCCCTTTAAGAGGGGGGATTATTTTTTTGCGTTATATTATACTAGTAAAAGTTGGTAAAGGGTAATAATACTTTTTTATATAATTAAAAAATTTTTAAAATTTATTATTATTTGCTGTTAGGTAGGCAGCAACGACTGGCTGACACATAAGGTTTTTCATTAAAAAGGAGGAAACATATATGAAGCGAGTTTTTAAGAAAACTCTATCTTTGGCAATGGCAGTTGTTTTAGGAGTAGGTTCTATCAATGGATTAAGTAATTTTAACATTATTGCTAAAGCAGAACAGGGCACAGAGGTGAAAATCACTGATGATGAGCTTTCACAGTTATATTCAGTACAATCAGAAAATGTTGTAAGTGTTCACGATCCTTCGATCGTAGTAGGAAAAGATAATAAGGGAGAAAAATGTTACTATATTTTTGGATCTCACCTTGCATGGGCTAAATCATATGACTTAGTTACATGGAGCACATTTACAAATAATATAAATTCAGATTATAAAACATTATTTAGTAAGGAAATTGCTTGGTCGGCACTAGGTAATGCAAAATATGACCCAGCAGGAAACATGTGGGCACCAGATGTAATCTGGAATGAATCTATACAAAAATGGTGTATGTACATGAGCATCAATGGCATTGATTGGAACTCAACTATTGCACTGTTAACAGCGGATAGCCTTGAAGGAAATTGGACTTATGTTGGAACAGTTATTTATTCAGGTTTTGGTAATGATGCACAAGATTATACCCTTACAGATTATAAGGCAGTAACAGGAGATACTACTCTTGCATCAAGATACTTAGATGGAACAAACTGGAACTTCAGATATGGAGCTCATGCTATTGATCCATGTGTATTCTATGATGAAGACGGTATATTATGGATGTCATATGGCTCATGGTCAGGTGGTATCTATATGATTCAGTTAGATGAAACTACAGGTTTTAGAGATAGCTCGGTTACATATAATTATGTTAATGGTTCAACAGATCCTTATATGGGTATTAAATTAGGCGGATCAACAGCTTCAGGAGAAGCTTCATATATAGAATACATAAATGGTTACTATTATATGTTCATTACTTATGGTGGACTTATGGCAGCTGGTGGATATAACATGAGAATCTTCCGTTCAGCTGATGTTACAGGACCATATACAGATATTTCAGGTGATAAGGCTTTAAACGGTGGTGTAGTTCAAGGTACAATCGGAACAAGACTTATGACATATTATAAGTGGAGTTTTTGGCAGAATGCACAAGTGGCACAAGGACATAACTCAGCATTTGTAGATGATGATGGTAATGCATATGTTATTTATCACACAAGAACAAACGATGGTACAGAAGGGCATTATGTAAGAACACATCAGTTATTTACCACAGAGAATGGTTATTTAGTAGCTGCGCCATTCCAGTATAATACAACAGATACTACTTCAATTAGTGAAGTAGTTACAGGTGATTACGAAGTGATTATGCATACAAGTACAGATTTTGCAGCACTAGGATATGCAGCGGGCAGTAAGATTACTCTTAATACTAATGGTACTATAAGTGGTGCGTACACAGGTACATGGAATAAAAATGATAACAATATAACAATGACTATAGCAAATGTAACTTACGAAGGTGTATTAGTAAAACAGACTATAGAAGGTTCGAATATTGAAACTGTTTGTTTTACAGCAGTTGGTACAAATGATACTTGTATCTGGGGTGCTAAATACCCAGAAGATGCAGTTGCGGTTGCTTGGAATGCAACAAATATGAACACTATAAAAAGTTTGCCACAGATAGCATTTGATGATATTTCATTTGCTGATAGTTTATGGGGATGTAATATTACATGGCAATCAAGTAATACAGATGTTATCGGTAATGATGGAACATTCACTACACCAGATGTTGATACAGATGTTACTATCTCAATGACAATTACAAAAGGTGATTGTATATACGAAAAAGACTATGTTATTACAGCTAAAGCTGATTTAGATAAAACAGACGATAAATACCTTGTAGCAAAATATTTAACAGATAAAGAAGTCGATTTAACTAACGCTACAGCAGGTACTTATACATTCCGTAATTTATTTAATCAAAATATAACTCATGGACTGGATATTTCAAATGGTATTTCTATTAAATTTGATGCAGAACTAAAAGGAAATTTAAAACCATTATCAACAATCTTAAGCTTTACAGGTGGCGGAAAACTTTATTTCACAGGATGTTCATATCTTGGTTATAATGCTAATGGCAAATATATTGATGCTAATTTACTAAACTACAATACATCAGTTGATTATATTGGAAAATATAACAAAGTTACAGTTGAACTACAAATTACAGCGGCTGGATTTGAAGTATATGTAAATGATAAATTTGCGTACAGTAATGAAACCCTTGCTAATGGAACAACAAAAGGATCTGGCGATCTTACAAATTATAATGATATTCTAAATTGGTTAAGCAACGATGCTACTACTCTTAACTTTGGAAGTGGTTCATGGTGGACAGATCAAAACTTTGAAGGAACAATTAGTAATGTTGAATTATATGCAATGCCTGTTGAAAAGATTGTAAATAATGCAACTTTCATTTACAATGAAAGTTATAATAAGGCGTCATCTGCTGATGTAACATCTTATTGGCCTACAATTAATAAAGCAGCAGAATTTAAAAGCAGTAATGATGACCATAAGACATATATGTCATTTACACCAGGAGCAGAAAACTCAAGAGCTATTGTTTCAACACTCCCTGCTGTAGCAAAAGTTAGTGCTGGTAATTCAATATCTGTAGATGCTAAACTTACTGCAGGATCAGGTTCAAATTGTCAGCAAAGTGAGTTTGCAATTGCTTCAACAGATAAAAAATATTACAGTAATACAGCAAATAATGGTCTTGAATCAGGATATCTTGTATTACTAACATCAACAAATAGTACTACATGGGTTATAAATGGAACTAGCAAAACAGTAGTTATTCCTAAAAATACATGGGTAAACATTAAAGCTTATATCTGTGATAATAATACAGTTGATCTTACTATCACATCAGAAAATGATGGAACAGTATTATTTAATGGTAATGTTGCTTATAATGGAAATGGAACAATTGATAGTATATATATCCGCGGTGGAAGATATAACGCCGATATAGCAGTTGATAACATTTTAGTATATGCTTCAAGAACTCCTGCTGTTGTCGATTCAGCAAATGATATAGAAGAAATTTTAGCAGATTATGACTTTACAAACTCAAATCTTCCAAATGGTATAGGAACAGAAGGTGAAGTATTATTAACTGATGAAGGTGCAAAACTTGTAAATTCATATTTAATCTTACCTTCAGATATGTTTGTAAATCTTTCAGACAATGCAAAGGCACTTAATGTAGAAATAACATTTTCAAAGCAAAACAGCTGGTGGCCAGAAAATCAATGGTCAGAAAGATTATTCTGTTTCACAAGTGATAATGATGGAGCTGACGGAGTTCAAGTAGAAGGAGCAAATGGTTTAAGCTTATCATTTAATGGTAATCTTGGAACTACAAAGAGTCCATATTCAGCAAGCGGTTCATACCTTGATGGTTCTTTAGGTGGAAAAATTGCTTTAGATACTATGGTTACAGTAAAAGCAGTACTTGATTTTGAAACAAATATAGGTTATGTATATTTAAACGATGAACTTATGGGTGCAGCAACATCAACAGATACTATTACAGTAGCAGATGTTCAGAACTTTATTTACAATAGAATTGGTAATTCACCTGATATGTGGTCAATGTGGGGCTTTATGACAGTGGCGAACTTAAAAGTATCAGAGACAATTGTAGATGAGTCAGCAATGGAAGTTATTGTTAGTCAAGATTTTGCAAGACTAAATGAAGGATATACTACAGAAAATGCAGCAGTATATACAATAACAAATACAGGTAACAATACATTAAATAATATAGATGTTTTCCTTTTAAATGGTGAGGATTTCACTTTAGTAACAGACAATACTGCATCTACATTAGAAGCAGGAGAAAGTACAACAGTTACAGTCATTACAAATAGTGGACTTCTTGGAAGTGCTACTCCTTATACAGATAAACTTATTGTATTAAGTGATCTTCAAACAGCAGTAGTTAAGGTTTCACAGAAGGTTATTACAAAAGCTTTGGCAGGAGTTATTAATCCGGCACCAACAGAACCAGACGAAGAAACAACAACAGAAGAAGTTACAACAGAAGAAACAGAAGAAATTACAACAAAAGAAGAAACAACAGAAGAAGAAACAACTGAGGAAGTAACTAAAAATCCTTCAGATATTGTTTCAACAAATACAATAACAGAAAATATCAAAGTACCTTCAACTGTTAATAAAACAGTAAATTCAGTAAAGGAATTAGCAAACTATAACTTTACAGGTAGCAATGTTCCATTAGGTGTAACACTTGGAACAGGCGCGGAGGCAACTGCTGCAGGAATTAAACTTGCAAATGGATTTATTGAATTACCATCAAACTTATTTGCAACTCTTCCAAATAATGCAGATAAATTAAATGTAGAGATTAGATTCTCAAAGCAAGCAACATTTGAAGATTGGACTACATTACAATGGTCAGAAAGATTATTTAACTTTGCAAGTGATAATGATAGTACCAACGGTGTACAGGTAGCTGGAACTAATGGCTTTGGATTATCGTTTAATGGTAATCTTGGAACTACAAAATATCCATATGTAACAGGTGATGCATATCTTGATAGTTCATTGGGGGGAAAGATTGAATTTGATACAATGGTTACGGTTAAGATGGTGCTTGATTTTAAGACAAATACAGGTTATGTGTATTTAAATGGTGAACTTATGGGTTCATCAACGTCAAAAGATACGATAACTGTTAAGGATCTTCAATCATTTATCTATAACAGAATTGGTCAGTCAACAGATATGTGGTCAATGTGGGGCTTTATGACAGTAGAAAACTTTAAGGTATCAGCTAATTATGATACAACAGTAGCTACACAAACTGAAATTCATGCAGTTAAGACTACAGAAACTACATTATACCAAGATGGAAGCCAGAAAATAGTTACTACAGTAACAGATACTAAAGGAAATGTATTAAGTAAAGAAACTAAATATATCTCAGCGACTGGTGAAGTTGAAACAGAAAAAGAAACAGAAACATCTTCAGATGGTACTACTACAGAAGAGAACACAACAGCTTTAGAAGAAACAACATCAGAAGAAACAACATCAGAAGAAGCAACATCAGAAGAAGAGATAACATCAGAAGAAGATAAAGAAATAGTTGATGGTAAAGAAACACCATTAGATAACAACGAAAAAATTGATGATAATAAAACTCCATTAGAAGATGGTGATAAAGTAAAAACTGGCGATTCAAACAACGGATTTATTTTCGTGTTAGCTGGATTAGTATCAACATTAGCAGTGGGAGCAGTTGTTTTAAAAAAGAAAGAAAATGAAGAAGAAAATGTTTAAAATATTTAGTTAAAAGCAAGAGTCTCGCCTTAGTGCGGGGCTCTTTTGTTTAAGAATGTTGAATTACTAAAAAAACTATGCTACACTTATTTTTATACAAATTAGGAAAGACAGGGGTATAAACGCAATGGAAAAAAATAAATCACATATATTATGTATAATAGTAATACTTTTCTTGGGAGTTATATTAGGAGCTTGTTCGGGAAAAGATGATTCAAATAAAGGTAAAATTAGTGTTGTATCCACTATTTTTGCACCATATGACTTTGCAAGACAGATAGTAGGAGATAATGCAGAAGTGACAATGCTTTTACCACCTGGCTCAGAAAGTCATTCTTATGAACCATCACCAAAAGACATTATTACAATTCAGGAATGTGATGTATTTATATATGTGGGCGGCGAATCTGACGAATGGGTAAGAACGGTATTAGAATCAATAGATACAAGTAATATTAAGATTATTACACTAATGGATTGTGTAGAGATAGTAGAAGAAGAAATTGTTGAGGGAATGGAAGAAGATGATGAGGGGAATCAGCAGAAAGAATATGATGAGCATGTCTGGACATCACCTAAAAATGCAAAATTAATAGCAAATAAAATTTTAGATGCAATTTGTGCTATTGACAGCGAAAAAACTGAAAGTTACAAAAAAAATGCAGAAAGCTACATAACTAAGCTTGATGAACTAGATAAAACATTTAAAGAGGTTGTTGATAGTGGAGTACGTAAAACATTGATTTTTGGAGATCGTTTTCCGTTTAGGTATTTGACGGATGCTTATGGATTAGATTATTATGCAGCATTTCCAGGATGTTCATCTGAAACAGAGGCAAGTGCAGCAACAGTAGCATTTTTAATAAGCAAGACAAAATCAGAAAAAATACCAGTAGTATTTCATATAGAATTTTCAAGTGAGAAAATAGCAGATGTTATTAGTGAAGCAACGGGGGCAAATGTTTTGCTCTTTCATTCGTGTCATAATATAACAAAAACAGATTTTGAAAATGGTGTAACATATATAGATTTAATGAATCAAAATGTGAAAAATCTAAGAGAAGCTTTGAAATAATTAGAAAACAATCTTTATTTCTACTTGAATAAAAATAAAATGGGATATATAATAGAAAGAAGGTCGGTGGAAGTTACGTAGGATAGAAGGGAGAGGAGCATGGATAAGGAAAAATTTATTGCTGATTTTTCAATACCATTTACACAACCAAATAACATAGACATGCTTATGGAAGCAGCACTTGAACAGTTACAAGAGTATTTTGATACAGATAGAATATGTATTCAAATGATAAATGAGAAAAAAGGTGCTGTGTGTTGTCAGTATGAAAAAATCAGAGGCGAAAGTTTACCTAGTTTACTTGGGCTTCTTCAGACTCTTGAGTCGCTTTCGTGGCTTGTAGAAGAGATGAGGAAATCGCCGTATGTATATTTTTATGATACTGCGGAGTTATTTAAAGATATGCCACAAGTGGATTTTGGGGCAAAGAGTAGTCTTATGATTCCAATGATTGCTGAGGAAAGTACCATTGGTTATATGATATTTGATTGTTTAAGAGAAAATGTAAAATGGGATGAAAGTGACCTGCAATTAGCACAGCTTGCCTGCTCGGTGATGTCGGGGGCTTGCTATGCACATATGGGTGAAATAAAGCTAAAAAAGGCATTGCAGGAAGCACAAGAAGCAAATCAGGCAAAGAGTCAGTTTCTTTCAAATATGAGTCATGAGATTCGAACTCCTATGAATGCGATTTTAGGATGCGTTCAACTTGCTTCTATGACAAAGGATATAGATAAAATGTCATCATATATGGAGTCGATCGGAAAATCTTCAAATCAACTTTTAAGGATTATCAATGATATCTTAGATATTTCAAAAATTGAATCAGGCAAATTAAAGCTTAATAATAATCTTTTTATTATAGATAGTGTTATTAGTCGTGCGACAGCGAGTGTGGCAGGAAAAATGTTTGAAAAATCTCAAAAATTCCAATTTGTTAAAGGGAAAAATCTTAATATATGCTATATAGGTGATGAAATTAGAATAGAGCAGATTATAACTAATTTACTTTCTAATGCAACTAAATTTACACCAGAAGAAGGTAATATTACTATTTTTGCGGATGAGATTCTAAGAGATGGTAAATTTGCCACGATAAATATTACTGTCACAGATAATGGTATCGGTATGATGCCAGAACAAATAGATTATATTTTTAATTTTTTTGAGCAAGCAGATGGTAGCGTTAGTCGTAAATATGGTGGAACCGGGCTTGGACTGTCAATTAGTAGAAACTTAGCGCAGGCTATGGGTGGAGACCTTATTGTTAAATCTGAGTATGAAAAAGGTTCAAGTTTTGAGACTACTATATTACTAGAGCATGTCGAAGATAAACATAAAGATATGTATGATGAAATTTATAAATTGTTTAATCCTTTAAAAATTCATGTTGCTAGTAATGATGTTGGTGTATTAGAAATATTTAGGTATTTATCAGTGAAATACGGATTTAAATATGATGTAGCAACAGATATTGGTATGTGCGTAGAACAGATGAGTAAATTAGTTGAAAATAATGATACTTATGATTTTGCTTTTTATGATGTGGACTTTGAGAAAATGGATACATATGATGAGTATTATAAAGTGGCAGAATTTATTCTTAAAGATAGAAGAATAGTAATTACAAACAGTGGGATAGAAAAAGATTTTTGTTGTAATTCTAAAGAGTATAAAGCAGGACATTATTTTCATAAGCCAATTTTTGCTTCCAATATTTATGATTTAGTAAAAAAGATAAATGCTTGTGAATGTAAAAATGATATAATACATGGTATAAAGGATATATTTAAAGGGGTTAGTATGCTTTTAGCAGAAGATAATGAAATAAATGCAGAAATTTGTATATCACTATTGGAAAATACTGGTATAAAGATAGATTTAGCAGAAAATGGGATAGTGGCAATTAAGAAATTTAAAGAGAATCCTGAAAAATATGACATTATAATGATGGATATACAAATGCCGATTATGAGTGGTCTTGATGCAACTAAAGTTATTCGTGAATTGAAGTGTCCAACGTCAAGAACAATTCCAATTATTGCAATGACAGCAAATGTTTTTAAAGAAAACATAGAAGAGTGTTTAAAAGCGGGTATGGACGATCATATTGCAAAACCTGTTTACTTAGAAACATTGATAGAAAAGATAGAGATTAATACAATTGGAAATAAAAGTTAAAAACCAGAAGAAATTGTAAATAGTTCGCCAAAATGGCGGACTATTTTTGCAATGTGACGGCAATTTTTTTGGTTGACTATTACTATAAAATTTACTATAATATATGTATATAATTCCGTGAGGTACGTCAATAAAATAGAATATTTATTTCGTAAACCAAGGCATAAAATTATTACATAATCAAGGAGGAATAAATGTATGAAGGTAGTAAACAACTTAAAAATAAAGGTGAAATTTTTGGGGCCTTTATTTCTTACCATTATTGCGATGGTAGTGGCGGTGATACTGGGGGTAGTATCAATGGGTTCTATAAATGATGCAAATGATGTTATTTATGAGAACAACTATAAGTCAACAGTTGCTATGGAAACTATAAATAATGGCTTGAGTGATGTAAGACGTGAATTGTCATACATAGTACAAGAACGTTATAAGGATGAAACTTCTAAGTATAAGTCATCAATTGATAGCATAGCTAAGATTTGTGGTGAAGCAGAAGAGCAGTATTTGAAGTTGATTGTAGATGATGATGATAAAAAATTATTTACAGCTTTTCAAAATGCTATGGCAGATTTTAGAATAGACCGTTCAAAAGTAATCACTTATGCTCAAGATGGAGAGTATGAAGATGCATTAGATTATTTAGATACAGTGGCTGGACCAGCGGCAGAAAAAACACAAGATTGCATTGAAGCTTTGATAGAGTATAATTCAAACGCAGCAAAAGAAAGTGTTGAAGATGCAAATAGTACATATGCAAGAAGTATTACCATTTTAGTAACAGTGGCTGTTATAGCAGGATCTATATCGGTTCTTATCGGATTATTTATGGCAGGAGCTATTACTAAACCAATAAAGATAGCAGTTGGAGTAACAAATGCTATTGCAAGTGGTGATTTAACAGTAGTGGTAGATAAAAAGTTTTTGGAGCGTAGAGATGAGATTGGTGAGTTGGCAAAAGGTGTTAAGGGGATGCAAGATGGTCTTATCGAAACAGTTGAAGGTATTAAATCCGCTGCTGTAAATTTGGGCGAACAAGTTACTGATACAAATGAAACACTTTCTGCTTTAAATGATAAGATAGCAGATACTTCAGCTGCTACAGAAGAGCTTAGCGCAAGTATGGAAGAAACAGGAGCGTCATCAGAAGAGATGAATGCAACAGCCGTTGAAATTGAACATGCGGTAGAAACAGTAGCAGAAAAAGCAGAAGATGGTGCAGCTAAGTCAGGTGAAATACATAATAGAGCAGGTGAATTAGGACAACGTATTAAAGAGTCAATTAAGAAATCAAATAATGTATTTAATGAGATTAAGGTTTCGTTAGAGAAGGCTTTAGATGATTCAAAGGCAGTTAATGAAATAAATGCATTAGCAGATGCTATTTTAGGGATAACAAGTCAAACAACACTTTTAGCACTTAATGCTTCAATCGAAGCAGCAAGAGCGGGAGAAGCAGGAAGAGGCTTTGCGGTAGTTGCAAATGAAATCAGCGCATTGGCAGATAACTCTAAGAACACAGTTACACAGATTCAAGCTGTTACAAAGGTAGTTATGTCAGCGGTTAATAATCTTGCAAGTAGTTCAAATAATTTATTAAACTTTGTTGCTAGTGATGTTATGTCTGATTATAAGGGTATGGAAGATACAGCACTGTCATATACAGAAGATGCAACATATGTAAGTGATTTAACAAACGATTTAAGTGCTACAGCAGAAGAGTTATTAGCATCAGTACAAGTTCTTATGAGATCAATTAGTGAAGTATCATCAGCAGCTCAAGAAGGTGCAAGAACAACAACAACAGTAGCAGAGCAAACATCGGATGTTTCTATGGGTGCATCAAATATAGTAGATAACATGAAGCAAACACAACATACATCAGATGAGTTGACAGCATTAGTTGATAAATTTAAATTGAAATAGTATTAGTATTGAGGCATAAAAAGCAAAAGGTTTACTGCAAAGGCAGTAAACCTTTTGCTTTTTATATGAAAATTATTAACATTTTTTGACAATTAATCAAAATAAAATGATAAAGCAGGAGAAAAGGCGATAATTTCAAATAAATATATATAAAGGTTGACAATTGTTTCTATATTTACTATAATACTTCTCATATACTTTAATTAAAAAATGTAATATAGGAGGAAAAAAATATGAAATTAATAAATGATGCAAGCGTAAAAGTGAAATTTTTAGGGTCAATATTCTTTGTTATTATAGCAATGATAGTAGTAGGGATTTTAGGCGTAGTTTCAATGGGGTCAATTAATGATTCTAACACAGTTATTTATGAAAATAATTATAAATCAACACTTGCTATGCAAACCATTAATAATGGACTTAGTGATTCAAGGCGAGAGGTATTGTTTATAATCCAAGAATATTACAGTGATGAACTTAATGAACACTATGATGCGATTAATTCAATAGGTAAAATATGTGATGACGCAGAAGATGATTACGAAAGATTATTAGATGATGCAGAAGATGAAAGACTATTTGCAGGTTTCCAAGCAGATATGAAAGCTTATAATGATGCAAGAGCGGAAATAATAAAAATAGTAAAGGCTGGTAAGTATGATGAAGCAAGAGATTATTTTGATAATACTTTAAATCCTATAGGTATTAAAGCACAAGATTATATAGATCAACTTATAGATTATAATACAAACTCAGCTCAAGTAAACGTAGATGATGCAGATGATACATACCAAACAAGTTTTGCTGAAGTAGTTATAGTAATTATAGTAGTAACAATAATATCAATTCTCATTGGATTATTTATGGCAAGTGCAATTTCAACACCACTTAAAGTGGCAGTAGGAGCAGCAAATACTATAGCCCAGGGTAATTTAACAGTAGTATTAGAAAATAAGTATTTAGAACGTAAAGATGAGATAGGTTCTCTAGCACAAGGAATTAAGGGAATGCAGGATGGTCTTATTGAAACCGTTAATGGAATAAAAGGTTCAACTAATGATTTAGGAAGTCAAGTAGCTGCAACAAACAAAACATTAGCAGAGTTAAATGACAGAATATCAGATACATCCGCTGCTACAGAAGAACTAAGTGCAAGTATGGAAGAAACAGGAGCGTCATCAGAAGAGATGAATGCAACAGCTGTTGAGATTGAACATGCAGTAGAAACTGTAGCAGAAAAAGCAGAAGATGGTGCAGCTAAATCAGGAGAAATACATAATAGAGCAAGTGAATTAGGAAAAAGCATTAAGGAATCAATCAAGAAGTCAAATGAAATATTTAGTGAGATTAAGGTTACACTAGAGCAAGCCTTAGAAGATTCAAAAGCAGTAGATGAGATAAATGCATTGGCAGATGCTATTTTAGGAATAACAAGTCAAACAACACTTTTAGCGCTTAATGCTTCGATTGAAGCCGCAAGAGCAGGAGAAGCAGGAAGAGGCTTTGCAGTAGTAGCAAATGAAATTAGTGCATTAGCAGACAATTCAAAGAATACAGTTACACAGATTCAAGCTGTAACTAAAGTGGTTATGTCAGCAGTTAATAATCTAGCAAGCAGCTCAAATAATTTATTAAACTTTGTTGCAAGTGATGTTATGTCAGATTATAAGGGTATGGAAGAAACAGCACAGTCATATACAGATGATGCCACATATGTAAGTGATTTAACAAATGACTTAAGTGCAACAGCAGAAGAGTTATTGGCATCAGCACAGGTTCTTTTAAGAGCGATTGGTGAAGTATCATCAGCGGCACAAGAAGGAGCAAGAACAACAACAACAGTAGCAGAACAAACATCAGACATTTCAATGGGGGCATCAGCTATTGTAGATAATATGAAGCAAACACAACATACATCAGAAGAATTGGCAGCATTAGTTGGAAAGTTCAAGTTAGTCTAAAAAACGAATAAGTTTATTTACAAAAACAGAGGATTTACTGTAAATGCAGTAAATCCTCTGTCTTTAGGTTGGTAATAGACTTTATTTGATTAAGTGAGCTAGAATTAGTTACAGCCGCAGCCACAGTCATTGTTTGACATCATATTAGAGTTGCACATATTTGGCATGCTCATGTTGGGCATGCTCATGTTGGGCATATCCATACAGCCACAAGAGTTATTTTCAGGTGGTGCATAAATTGAAAATAGTTTTAAAGGACAAGATCCAACGTTCACAACATTGTGCCATGTGTTTGCAGGTATTATACAACAGCAGCCTTCTCTTGCCATTTGTTGACAGTTAAGACAATCTTTACGATTTCCAGACAAGATTTGGCAACAGCCACAAACTATGCATATAAACTGATCAGTATTTGGATGAATTTCAAGCCCTATACAGTCATTAGGCTTTATGCACATAGCAGTTACTTGCATATTATCAGTAGTAGAAAGGATTCTACGAAACTCTGTATTTTGTCTTACAGTTTGCATGATATTAAATACATCAGGACAAGAATTACAAGAGTTATGGTTGTGGTTATTCATAAAGTTATTATTATTGTTGTTACAAGAAAACATTATTACCTCCATAATATTAAGTGAGTTATAGTTAATTTATTATATGAATTTTAGAATAAGGCGTTACAAAATATAATAAAAACAAGTTAAATATTGACAAATAAGTATTTACTTTCAATCTTTACTAATTAATACTCATCAACTATAATATAGATATGATTACACAAAAGAGAACTTTAGTGAATAGAAAATTAAATGTACTGGTATTGTCGATTAGTTTAAGTATGCTCATTGCGTGTGGAAAGTTAGAGGAGGAAAAGCAACCTATGTTTAATACAAATATAGTCACAGATTCTACGCAGGAAAGCAGTACAAAACCAACAGATTCTACCGAGGAGAGCAGCACACAGCAGGTAGATTCATCTTTTATTTGTAAAAATATTGATGATGACATACAGAAAAGAATAATTGGAAAATCCTATAAAGAAAACGATAATATATCATTTGAAGAATTAAGATATTTAAAAGTCTTACATATTGGCTTTGATGGGAAAACTCATGTAGGGGAAATTATTGTAAATGAAAAAATAGCAGATGTTGTGTTAGAAATATTTAAAACATTGTACCAAAACAATTATCCTATAGAAAAGATGCTTTTAGTGGATGAATATGATGCTGATGATAATAAATCAATGGAAGATAATAATACATCAGGCTTTAATTACAGGCAAATTGCAGGTACAAACAAATTATCTAATCATGCATTAGGGATGGCGATAGATATTAATCCATTGTACAACCCATACGTAAGGCAGGATGCATTGGGAAATAAGGTGGTAGAACCAGAAGGATCAGAGATATATGTTGATAGAACAAGTGAATTTCTCTATAAAATAGATGAAAATGATTTATGTTATATTTTATTTACTAAATATGGATTTAGTTGGGGAGGAGATTGGAGTACACCTAAGGATTATCAACATTTTGAATACGAGGAGGAGTGATTTATAATATGAATACAACAGAGCTAATAAAAAAAGCTATCGAGGATACAGCAAGATTTAGAGGAAATGAGGATATAAAATCAGCAGAAGATATGATACCGCTTATGCCACAAGAGGATTACCCAGATGAGTATCTTCTTAATGTAGCCTATGGAGAAGGTAAAAAGGAAAGATTTGATATTTATTATCCTGATAAGGAAAAATTTTCAGGACCATATCCAGTATTTATTGAAGTACATGGTGGAGCGTGGTATTTTGGTCAAAAGTCAACAATAGAATTTAAACCATTCCTATATGGCTTAGAAAGAGGTTATGCATGTGTTTCACTTGATTATTCACTTAGCCCAGATGAAGTATATCCCACACCTGAGATTGAAATAAAAAAAGCTATTGCATATATAAAGAAAAATGCAGAAGAGTTAAATGTGGATAAAGATAGAGTTGCATTATGGGGTGGTTCAGCAGGTGCACATTTAGCAGCATTGGCGGCATATAGTAATGATACTAATTATCTAAATGTATCAGAGTCAAACTATTATTCTAAGCCAAATGTATTAGTGCTTTGGTATGGATGTTTTGATTATTATGTAGATAGGGTACTTGAAGAATGGATATATTGCAATCATTTTGGAGTATTTGAACTTGGAGAAGCTAATGATAAGTTGATTCTTTCAAATCCGTGTAATCATGTTACTACTAGAGCTGTACCGACATTTTTGCAGCATGGTATAAAAGATGGGGTGGTACCATATCAGCAGTCAGTTTATATGTATGACTTACTAAGGTCAAAAATAGGAGAAAAAAACTGTAGTTTAGAACTGCTAGAGGATTGTGACCATGCAGATATTAAGATGTTTGAGAAAGAAAATATAGTTAAGGTTTTTGATTTTATTGATAAGTATATAGATAGACCTATTACTATTTAATGCATTAATGCAAAAAATAGAAAATATTTATAAAAATTTTGTAATATGTTACTATTCATTTTAGTATTATATGTGATATAATAAATAAGTTACAATAAATGGTTTTAATTATAGGTAAAGTTTAAGGAGGAAATAACATGAAGTTGAAGAAACTTATGGGAGTTGTATTAACACTTTCATTAGCAGTTACAGCATTAATAGGCTGTGGTAATGATGATGAAGAAAGCACAAAGTCAGTAGACTCATTTAGAAGCTCGATAGAAGCAGGAAGTGCGATTTCACAGTATACATCAGACACTCAAGTAAAAGTAACAGCAAAGGGAGATTTATCACAACTAGGTATGGATAATGAGCTTATGGACATATTTGGTTTTACTAATGATAGGCTAGATGCATCATTTTCAGTAAATACAAAATATGTTTCAGAAAAAGAAAATAGTTCAACATTAGGTTATAGTTTTGGTAAACTTGGCGGAGATGTAATTGGATTAGTAGTGGTAGATGGTGTTTCATATCTTGATGTTAAAATGTTGAAGAATTCAATATTTGATATTGCAGGAAAATTTGTAGATATTGATGATGTAAAAACAGAAATTAATGCAATTATTCCAGAAGGTGATTATATTGAATTAACACAAGATATGCTTGATGAGATAGTGAATTTGACTGATCTTGCTATGGTAAATAGTGTTTCAACAGAAAATACTAAGGAAATGACAGAGTTTGTTGAGTTTATAGGAAAAGAACTTGATAAGGCAGCTAAGAAATCAGAAGAAGATATATATTCAAGTAATGGTGATTGCTATACACTTACAATTAATAATAGTAATATAGATGCACTTATATCAGCACTTGCAGACGTTGTATCATCAGATTCAGATAAGATTATTGATAAATTCAATGCAGCTTTTGGTGATATGGGTTTAACATCTGCACAAATTTCACAGGTAGCAACATTACTTAAGACAACTAAGGTATCAGAGTTATTAGATGGAGAAATAGACTTTGAATTAGCTATTTCAACAGAAGTTAAGGATAATACATGGAATCTTGGATTTGATTTTAGTATTTCACAGGGTAATGAATACATAGAAGTTTCTATTACACATAAAAGAGTAGAAGACAAAAAACTTAAAATTGAAAAACCATCAAGTATTATTCCAAAAGAAGAAGTACAAAATTTGATAGATGAATTAGATGGTTTAGGCGATATTTTGGATGACGATGATGATGATGCAAATAACGGTGGTAATAGTAACAACGGTGGTTCAACATCTATTGAAGAAAGATTTGAAATTTCAGATAATGTAAAGACAACAGTAGCTAATGCTGGAACACATGGTATGTCAAAGGACATAAATGTTCCACAGATATACTTTAATGGAAAATTATATTCAATAGGAAAGACAACAGCATCAGAGTTTTTAGCAAACGGATATACAATAGATACAGAATATAGTGATGAATTTGATGCTAACAAAAAAGAAGCACCTTATGGTGAAGGCGAAATGTATATCCTATATGTAAAAGAACTTGAAGAGTTATCAGTAGGAATTGCAAACTTGGGTGATAAAGAAAAAGCATTAAAAGATAGTGAATTATCATTTTTTGATTTTGATACTTATTCAGATGATGTTGTAGAATTATATCTTGTAGGAGATATAACAATTGGAAGTACAGCTCAAGATGTAATTAAAGTATTAGGAAACCCAACATCAGCATATGATGGTACTAGTTTATATATGTTAACATGGGCTTTTGATGATGGTGACTATATTGTAGAATACACATTAACTTTTGATTCAACAAGTGATGAGTTAGAAGGCGTTTCTTTAGAAAGATATAAATTTAGTTTTTAATAATAATTTTACTATAGTGTTTATTGAAAAAGTGAGCGAAGTTCATTAAAAGAACTCTACTCACTTTTTTAATATAAAAATAAAATTCATTTTTTTTTCTTAATATTTATGTTATACTATGTTTAGTTACGATAAATAATTTTCAGGAAAAGTTTAAGGAGGAAATAGGATGAAGTTTAAGAAACTTTTAGGAGTATTGTTGGTACTCATATTGTCTACTGCAACAATAATGGGTTGTAAGAAAGCTGATGACGATACAAACAAAAAAATAGATTCATTTAAGGATTCTATTAAAGCAGGAACTGCGATTAAGCAGTATACTTCAGAAGCGAAGATTCAAGCATCATTAATAGGTGATTTTGAAGCATTAGGAGTGGATAGTGAAGTATTGGATCTTTTGGGGATAACAGACAGGTTTGATATGTCTGTTTATGTGAATACACAATATGCGTCAAGTAAAAATAACAAAGTAGCAATAGGTTACAATTTTGCTAAATATAATAGTGATGTACTTGGAATAGTGACCGTAGATGGTACTTCGTATTTTGATTTAAAAATGTTAAAAAATGCATTTTTAGATGTTGCAGGATTATTTGGAGATGCAAATTCAATACAAGCTGCAATGAATAAAGTTATACCAGACGGTGATTACATTATCATAACACAAGATTTGATTGATATGATAATAGATACCTTGGGTATTGATGCGACAGCAGCCATTTCAAAAGAGTCAACACAATCCATATCAGATTTTATTGAATTTGTAGGAAGAGAAGTTGATAAGGCAGCAAATAAGTCAGATGATGTATTTACCAAAGATGGTAATTGTTATAAATTTACAATTAATAGTAAAAATATTGGATCTTTTGTAAAAGCACTTGCAGATGTAGTAGCAAACGATTCAGATAGAATAGTTAGAGTTTTAAATGCAGCATTTGGTGATGTAGGAATAACATCGGCAGAGCTTAAGCAGATGGCTATGTTGATAAAATCACAAGATATCTCCAATCTTTTGGGTGATAATGCAGATATTTATTTAACTATATCAACAGAGGTAAGTGATAATACATGGAAATTAGGAGCTAGTTTTGGGGCAACATACGAAGGTGTATCGCTAGAATATTCGATTGACTATAAGAGAGTAGAAGATAAAAATATTAAAATAGAAGAACCATCTAACATTGTTCCAGAAGATGAAATAAATAAAATAGATCCTGAGAAGATTTCTAGTATAATGAGTGAGCAAGGAACTACCGAAGATGAAACTACTACTGGTAAGAAAAACTCGGGAGAGGATGAGACTACTACTGGTAAGAAAGGCTCAATAGAAGATGAAACTACTACTGGCAAGAAAAATTCAGGAGAAGATGAGACTATAACAACTAAAGTAAGAGAAGAAGATGAAGAAGGAAAAGTATATGTTGAGAATAGTGGGAAACATGGAATCTCAAATAAGTTGACTGACATGCAAGTGTATTTTGACGGAAAGATATATTCTATTGGAAAGTCAACTGCATCAGAATTTTTGTCAAAAGGATATACTTTGGACACCTATTATAGTACATATAGAGCAGATACAAAAGAAAAGCCATTTGGTAATGGAAGCAGCTACTTATTATATGTTAAAGAATATGATGGAGTATGTCTTGAGATAGCAAACATTAGTAATAAAGAGAAAGCTTTAAAAGATAGCGAAATAATATATTTTGAATTTGATTCATATTGGGAAGAAGATGTAGAATTTTATCTTGTAGGTGATATTACGATTGGAACTAAAGCAAATACTGCAATATCAATATTAGGTAATCCAACTAAATCAGAAGAAACTTATGACGGATATGAATTGATTTGGACCATGGATAATGGAGATTATTATGCGGAATATGTGCTAACTTTTGATAGTTTAACTGATAAATTAATATCTGCTTCTTTATCTAATTACAAATTAAGTTACTAAATACTATGTAAATCAAAAAAGGTCACGAAGACGTGACCTTTTTTGATACTATCGTGTAGAATGTTAATTCTACAATCGTGAAAAATGTTACGAATAAGAGGGGATTCTCTTTTCGTAATAACATAACTGTTACGAAAGTTATGTCATAAACTTCATATCATTGAAGTTTAAAGGGGGAGTTATGAAAATATGAAAAAATTTTATTGTATCAAGAACTCTTCGTTCCTGATGAATACATCATAATATTTAATTGTGGACAATTTGTGTTTTTAAGCTGAATGATTTATGAAAAAAAACTAAAGAAAATTTATAAAATGGTAAAAATGCTATTTACAAACATATGTTTGCGTGATATTATATATATAAAAGAGAACGTTTGTTTGCAAAACACTATAAGGAGGAAGTGACTATGGGCATTGATATGAGTAAGGAAATTATAGTAAAACCAAAAAGTTTTAAGCATAATGCGATATTAGCAGGTGATATTACAGTAGAAGAGAAGTTAAAGATACTTACGGATGCGGCTAAATATGATGTAGCATGTACTTCTAGTGGTGTAGAGCGTAAAGGTGATGGAAAGAACATGGGAAGTGCAACAGGTTGCGGAATTTGTCATGCATTTGCAGCAGATGGAAGATGTGTATCGCTTTTGAAAATATTATTTACAAACGAGTGTATATTTGATTGTAAATATTGTATAAATAGATCATCAAATGATGTTCCTCGTGCGACATTTACTCCAGATGAGGTATGTGATCTTACCATGCAGTTTTATAGAAGAAATTATATTGAAGGCTTGTTTCTTAGCTCGGGTATTGTAAGAACACCAACATACACTATGGAGTTGATTTATGAAGCTATATATAAGCTTAGAAAAGAATACCATTTTGCTGGATATATTCATGTAAAGGCAATACCTGGAGCAGACCCAGATATAATTGAAAGTCTTGGATATTTGGTGGATAGAATGAGTATAAATCTAGAGTTGCCTACAGCAGACGGATTAAAGGAATTAGCACCACATAAGAGTAGAAAAACTATTTTAACGCCTATGAAGGAAATTCAAAACGGTATAAAAAATAATAGGTATATGCATGGCATTGATAACAAATATACACGTATGTATATAGAAGACCAGAACTATCTTGAAGAAAGTAAAAACATTTTAGAGGATAACTTATCTAAATATAACAAGCCACTTGAGTTGTCAGATACTATGAAGCAAGATATTGGTTATGATATTCTTGCAGATAAGAAAAACACAACACTTTCCAAATATGGACAGTTAGGAACTAAAAGTAAGTATTTTATTCCAGCAGGTCAGAGTACACAGATGATTGTAGGTGCAACAAACGAGAGTGATTATCATATAGTAAATGTTGCTGAAGCTCTTTATAAAAACTATGATTTAAAAAGAGTATTTTATTCAGCATTTATAAATGTAAACATGGATACTACACTACCGTCAACACTTTCTGGGCCTCCACTGCTTAGAGAACATAGACTTTATCAAGCTGACTTTCTTTTAAGATTTTATGGTTTTGAAGCGAAAGAGTTGTTAACCCAAGAACGACCATTCTTTAATGAAAAGATAGATCCTAAGTGTGATTGGGCAGTTAGAAACTTAGATATATTCCCAGTGGAGATAAATAAGGCGGATTACTATACATTGCTAAGAGTGCCAGGAATAGGCGTTAAAAGTGCAAAAAGAATTATAAAAGCAAGAAAATATGCTAGTTTAGATTTTAATGATTTGAAGAAAATAGGTGTAGTTTTAAAACGAGCATTATATTTTATTACTTGCAGAGGTAAAATGATGCACCAAACTAAAATAGAGGAAAAGTATATAACTAATCATTTGATATATAATGAGCCACCAGGAAAGCTTTTGCTAGGAAATAACGAGGTATCTTATACGCAGATGAATCTTGGAGATTATCTAGCATATTGATTAGAAAGGCTGTTAATATGGAAAAAATAATGTTGATATGTGAAAATAGCATAGATGGTATTTTAAGTGCAGTATATGAAGGATTTGTTATAAGGAATGAAAGGTTCTCACAGGAATATAACGACTGTATAAGTATATGTACAAAGGAAGAGTACAATTTTGAGATGTTTACGGAGTATATTAATATAGATACTGATTTAGACAAAGCGCTAAAGACAGCAACCAGTATAAATAAAAAATTAGGTGGAGAAATTTACTCTATGATAATTAATGCTATATGCAATTTTGAAAGTGATAGGGGAAGTGCAATATTTGGCTTTTTAATAAGAGGATTTAAAATAGGACCAAATATTATTGATATGCAAACTGATGATTATGTCATTAGACTTGTTGAGCTGGCAAGAAAAACAGGAAATGAATCTCATTTATTTAAAGGTTTTGTTAGATTTAAAGATATGGGGAAAACTTTGTATAGTAAAATAGAACCTAGATGCAATGTGGTTCCTCTTATAGCAGAACATTTTGCAGATCGTTATCCAAACGAAAACTGGATTATATATGATGCTGTTCATAAGTTATCAGCAGTGCATAAAAGATATGAAGGATGGGTTTTGGTGATGGGGGAAGATATGGATGTAGAGGCATATGAAGGCGAAGATATTTATGAAGAATTATGGAAAGTGTTCTTTAAAACTATTGCAATAAAAGAAAGAACAAATAAACGTCAGCAAAATAATATGATACCAAAATGGTATAGAAAAAATATGCTTGAATATCAAAACTAAAGTTCACGTATTAATTTTACTTGCATATATTATATAGAGTAAAATAAGAGGAGCTTATTTATTATGGGTGAAAATTTTCAAAATGAAAAAGATGGCTTTTTTGATTACGAAGATGAATGTCAATGTTCAAAACATTATGATTGCATAGAAGATGAATGTCCATGCTCAAAACACTGTGGCTGTATGGATGAAAAAGAAATAGAAGATCAACATGGTTGTACAAAAACAACATTTCAGTTTGCGGAGGTTAAAGTTCCAGTAAAAGTAACACCGTATGCTAAGGTTGGAAAAATAGAAACACAATGCTGCGGAAACCCTGTTGTAATCAGAAAACAGTGCGATGAGGGAAGATGTGAAATGTGTTGTGAAATTGATATTTGTCAAGGTATTTGCGTAAAGATACCAATTGAATATCGTTCAGTAACAGTGATAGGTGAACAAAGTATAAAATGTGATACAAAATCAGAAAAATGTGAATGTGGTAAAGAAAAATAGATGTTATGAGGGGGCAGTTTAAAACTGTCTCCTTTTAAAATTGGTGAAGAAGTTGTTGACAAATCACAGTTTAAAAAGTAAGATATAAGCAAATGTAGTGCGAAAGAGGAGTAAATATATAACCCTTACAGAAAAGCTGGTCCATTGGCTGAGAGACCACAAAGGAAGTGGATATTGAAGGTAGCTTTCAAACAGCATATCTGAAAGTTTTATAAAGTAGGATATGACGGTTCATCTCCGTTACAGGATAAGATAAGTAAAAATTAAGGTGGTACCGCGTTTATTCGCCCTTATGAGTGAATGCTTTACCCGTAGAAAGATTTAAGGCAAGGTGTTCACCTTGTCATTTTTATTATAGAGGAAGGAAGATAGATACTATGAACAAAGAATTAGAAAAGACCTATGATCCAGCAGGGATTGAAGAAAAGTTATACAAGAAATGGTTAGAAAAGAAATATTTTCATGCAAAGGTAAATAAGGATAAGAAGCCTTTTACTATTGTTATGCCACCTCCAAATATTACAGGTAAGCTCCATATGGGACATGCTTTAGATAATGCTATGCAGGATATACTAATAAGATTTAAGAGAATGCAAGGCTATGAAGCATTATGGATGCCAGGTACTGACCATGCAAGTATCTCAACAGAAGTAAAGGTAATTGAAAAGCTTCGATCAGAAGGTATTGAAAAAGCTGATATTGGCAGAGAAGAATTTTTAAAGAGAACTTGGGAATGGAAAGAAGAGTATGGTGGAACAATTGTAAGCCAATTAAAAAAGATAGGTTCGTCTTGTGATTGGGATAGAGAAAGATTTACATTAGATGAAGGATGCTCAAAAGCAGTTGAAGAAGTATTTATTAAATTATATGAAAAAGATATGATTTATAAAGGCTCTAGAATAATAAATTGGTGTCCACACTGTAAGACATCTATATCAGATGCAGAAGTTAATCATGAAGAACAAGCAGGACATTTCTGGCATATAAAATATCCAATAGTAGGTACTAAAGAATTTGTTGAGATTGCAACAACAAGACCAGAAACATTATTAGGAGATACAGCAGTAGCAGTACATCCAGAAGATGAAAGATATAAACATCTCATTGGAAAAAATGTTTTACTTCCTCTTGTAAATAAGGAAATTCCAGTAGTAGCAGATGCTTATGTAGATAAAGAGTTTGGAACAGGTGTGGTTAAGATAACACCAGCACATGACCCTAACGATTTTGAAGTAGGTAAAAGACATAATCTTCCTGAGATTAATATAATGAATGATGATGCAACAATCAATTCATTAGGCGGAAAATACGCAGGAATGGATAGATACGAAGCAAGAAAAGCTATGGTTGCTGATTTAGACGCACTTGGCTTATTAGTTAAGGTAGAGGATCATACACATAATGTTGGTGTACATGAAAGATGCAATGTTACAGTAGAACCACTTGTAAAGCAACAGTGGTTTGTAAAGATGGAAGAACTCATAAAGCCAGCTGTAGAGGGCATAAAAAATGGTGATATTAAGCTTGTTCCAAGCAGCATGGAAAAGACATACTTTAATTGGACAGATAATATAAGAGATTGGTGTATATCAAGACAACTTTGGTGGGGACATAGAATACCAGCATATTATTGTGAAGAATGTGGTGAGGTAATCGTTTCAAGAACTGCTGTAAATAAATGTCCAAAATGTGGCGGTACACATATGAAACAAGATGAAGATACACTTGATACATGGTTCTCATCAGCATTATGGCCGTTTTCAACACTTGGCTGGCCAGAAAACACGCAGGAGCTTGAATACTTCTATCCTACAGATGTACTTGTTACAGGATATGATATTATATTCTTCTGGGTTATTAGAATGATATTCTCAGGTTATGAGCATATGGACAAAAAGCCATTTGATACAGTACTTTTCCATGGTCTAATAAGAGATTCACAAGGAAGAAAGATGAGTAAATCACTTGGAAATGGTATAGATCCACTTGATGTAATAGATAAATATGGTGCAGATGCACTTAGGTTTACACTTATTACAGGTAATGCACCTGGAAATGATATGAGATTTTATTGGGAAAGAGTAGAATCAAGTAGAAACTTTGCAAATAAGGTATGGAATGCATCAAGATTTATTATGATGAATATTCCAGAAGAAGGTATTGAAGATGTAGCTATTAGTGAATTAACAGATGCTGATAAATGGATATTATCAAAAGCAAACGAACTTTCAAAAGAAGTAACAGAGAATCTTGAAAAATATGAGATGGGTATTGCAGCAGGCAAGCTTTATGACTTTATTTGGGAAGAATTTTGTGACTGGTATATTGAAATGGTTAAGCCAAGATTATATTCAGAAGATAATATAACAAAGAAAGCTGCTCTTTATACATTAAAGACAGTACTTATTACATCTCTTAAATTACTTCATCCTTATATGCCATTCATTACAGAAGAAATTTTCTGTACTCTACAAGAAAAAGAAGAATCTATAATGATTTCAAAATGGCCAGAATATAAAGAAGAATTAAGCTTCAAAAAAGAGGAAGAGGCTGTAGAAATTATTAAGTCAGCGGTAAGAAATATTAGAAATATACGTTCAGAGATGAATGTTCCACCAAGTAAAAAGGCAAAAGTTATAGTGACATCACAGGATGCTTCTATAAGAGAAATTTTTGAAAAGGGAAAAGTTTTCTTTGCAACACTTGCATATTCTAGTGAGATTGCTATTTTGGAAGATACATCTGAAATAGATGATGATGCAGTATCAACAGTTATACCAGGTGCAGTAATTTATATGCCATTTGCAGAACTAGTTGATATTGAAAAAGAGATTGAAAGATTACAAAAGGAAAAAGAAAAGCTAGAAAAAGAATTGGCAAGAGTTGACGGGATGCTTAAAAATCCGAACTTTGTTAACAAAGCACCACAGACAAAACTTGACGAAGAGAAAGAAAAACAGGCTAAATATGCTCAAATGATGAGTCAAGTAGAAGAAAGATTAAATAATTTACAAAAATAAGCATATAATACCACAAATTACTAGTCAAAACAGTATATTTGTGGTATTATTTGTTTAAATAAGTAGAACGCACGAAAAGACTAAAAATATATTCGTTAAAATAAGGTGGTGTTTATGGGATTTGACTATAAGGAATTATTACATTTAAATATAAGTAGTGACGAAATGATAGCTGAAATAACATTGGAGACTCCTTCGGGGGAAGTCGAATATACGGTAGATGGCATAGTTGATTATTTAGTTGAAAATCATGTAACATATGGGATTGATAAAGCTGTCATTGAGGGTATGATAAATAATAATACTTATAATAGTCCAATGGTAGTGGCAATTGGGAAAGCATGTATTGAAGGTTGTGATGGGCATTATGAATACTACTTTGATACAGAGCCAAGTTCAAAACCAAAGCTTAGAGCAGATGGAACTGTAGATTATTTTAATTTAAGCATAGTAGAGGCAGTAGAAGAAAACCAATTGCTTGCAAGGTATATAAGCAAAGAAGAAGGCAGTGAAGGGTGTAAAGTTACAGGAGAAGTTGTAAGACCAGCTCCGGTGAGAGATTTAGCAGCAATGAGAGGCAAGGGTATTAAGATTTCGGAAGATGGAAAAGAATACTATGCTAATTGTGAAGGTAAAGTTGAACTAAAACTTGGATGTATAAATGTAATACAGACATATGTGGTAAGTGGAGACGTAGATTTATCTACAGGACATATAGAGTTTAGAGGCGATATTGAGATAATGGGCAATATTTCAAGTGGTATGAAGGTTAAAACCACAGGTAATGTAACTGTGAATGGAATTGTGGAAAGCTCTAGTATTTATGCGGGTAAAGATGTGCTTATAAGAGGTGGGATAATAGGAGGAGAAAGGGCTATAATTGAGGCAGGTGGAAATATATTCGCGAAGTTTATTGAAAACGCAGAGATTACATCAAAAGGTGGTGTAAGTGCAGATTCAATAGTAAATTCTTTTGTTTCGGCACATACAGAAATAAGTGCTATTGGAAAAAACTCAGTAATAGTGGGTGGAAGACTTAAAGCAAATAAAAGAATTTTTACAGGAACATTAGGGAGTAAAGTTGGAGTAAAAACAGAAGTAGAAGTAGGGACAAGACCAGAAGTATTAGCTACCAAAAGATCGTATGAAGATGGTATAAAATCAATGCAAGAACGTTTAACAAAGCTTGAGGAATTAGTAGATAAGCTTTCAAAAATTCCAAATGCAGATAGTGATACTATGATGCAAGCAATCAGAAGTAAAATCGAGGTTTCAGCAGATATCCACAAGACAAAATCATTACTTGAAGAACTTACTCGAAAAATAGAAATCGGAAGAAACTCAATTATTGAGGTAGAAGGTAGAGTTTATCCTGGTGTTTTGGTTATGGTAGAGGGGATAGGAATGTCTATAGAGGATACATTTGAGGGAATTACCTTTTTAAGAAAAGGTGCAAATGTTTTAACCAAACAATATCGAAAAGAAGAAGATTAGTCTTTTTTGACGAGAGAAATAGGTTGAATAAGATTGTATAATGAGTTAAAATAATGGGAGTTTACTGAAAGGCATAGGTAGTGTCATGAACTATAATGATGCAACAGATTATATATTAAATATACCGAAATTTTCAAAAAAAACAACTAAGGAAAACTCATTAAAAATATTAGAAATGCTAGGAAATCCACAGAATGATTATAAAATTATCCATGTGGCAGGGACAAACGGTAAGGGTTCTACATGTGCGTTTTTGCATAGCATTTTTACAAATAATAATATTAAGTCTGGACTTTTTACATCCCCACATTTAGTGAAAGTAAACGAGAGAATAAGAGTATCAAACCAGATAGTAAGCGATGAATTATTTTTAAAAGCATTTAATGAAGTTTATGATATAGTGAAAAGAGCAGTGGATAAAGGATATTCTCATCCCCCTTTTTTTGAGTTTTTATTTCTTATGTCAATGGTTGTTTTTAGGATAGAAAAAGTTTCATATGTTATATTAGAGACAGGGCTTGGTGGAAGACTTGATGCCACAAATGTAATAGAAAAACCGTTGATATCAATAATTACATCTATAAGTCTTGAACATACAGAAATTTTAGGAGATACAGTAGAAAAAATAACAAGTGAAAAGGCAGGTATTATAAAGGAACACACACCTATTGTATACTATGCAAGTGATGAAGTAGTAGCTGAGGTTATTGAATGTAAAGCGTTAGAAATGAAAACTAGATCATATCCAGTATATGATAATGAAATAAAAATTATAAAAAAAAGCGATAAAAATATTGATTTTTCCATTAATTGTATGTATTATGAATATGGTACAGTTTCGGTATCATTTCCAGCGTCATATCAAACGATAAATGCTACACTAGCTATTATAGCCTTTGAGGTGATGAAAAAGTCAGATAAAACACTTGAAAACATAACAAATGAGAGGGTTTTGGATGCTATTTCTAATACAAAATGGGAAGGTAGAATGGAAGAGATACATGATGGTGTATATTTAGATGGAGCACATAATGTATCGGGAATAGAAAAGTTTATTGAATCTGTAAATGATATAAGTACAATCAAAAATAAGGGCAAGAAGTATTTAGTATTTAGTGTTGTAAAAGAAAAAAACTATATAAAAATGATTGAGCTCCTTGGAAATGGAGTAAAGTGGGATTATATTTATATTGGAAATATAGATAGTAACAGAGCATTACAAAAAGAAGATATTAGGAAACAATTCAATGTGGATTGTGAAGTAGTAGTGTTTGACAGCGTTGTAGAAGCATATAAAGAAGCGATTAGTAAAAAAACACAAAATGATTTAGTGTTTTGCGCAGGTTCCTTATATCTAGTGGGAGAAATAAGAAAGGAAGCATAGGTATATATGATTAATTATGATGAAGAGGTAAAGAAATTTTATCCAAGTCTAGAGATAGATGAAGTAGAGGATGCAATTTATAATAATAATGTTACTGATTTGACAGATATTTTGTTAGAGATGATGAAAGAAGCACAGGAAGATAGATAGGAGTCTTAATAAATGAGGTGTTATAAATGCAGCAGTGCTCTGTCTGAAACAGATTTCTGTAATAGCTGTGGGGCAGACGTAACAATATATAAAAAGATAGTAAAGATGTCAAATGCATACTATAATATAGGATTGTCAAAGGCGAAAGTAAGGGATTTGTCAGGGGCAGCAGATATACTTAGAAGAAGTGTACGTCTTTATAAACATAATATACAGGCAAGAAATCTCTTAGGATTAGTATACTACGAGATGGGTGAATTTGTAGAGGCGCTAAGCCAATGGGTTATCAGTAAAAATATTCAAGCAGATAAAAATATTGCAGACGATTATTTGAAGGAAGCTCAGTCAAATCCAACAAGACTTGAATCAATGAATATGTCGATTAAAAAGTATAATACTGCTTTAAAGTATGCAAGCGAGGGTAGTAATGACTTGGCTATTATTCAGTTAAAGAAAGTACTTAGTCTTAATCCTAAGTTTATAAAGGGGTATCAATTATTAGCACTTCTTTATATGCAAAAGGAAGAATATGAAAAAGCAAGAAGACATCTTAAAAAGTCACTTGCCATTGATTACAACAATACTCTTAGTAATAAATACATGCAGGAAATAGAAAAATTATCCCCAACTGTATCAAAGGTAAAAGATATAGAAGATGAGAAAAAGGTACTAAGCGGAAATGATGTTATTATTCCAGAATCTTCATATAAGGACACAAATTATGGATTAATGCAGTTTTTAACGTTGATTGTAGGTATCTTGATAGGTGCAGCAATGGTATATTTCCTTGTGATGCCGGCTAAAGAGGGGGATATTGATAATCAATACAAGGATAAGATGAATGAGTATTCAGATACGGTATCTAACCTAAACCTTCAAGTGGCAGATTATGAGAAACAAGTATCTGGTTTAAAAACAGAAAAAGAGAGTTTGCAAGCAATAGTGGATGAATCAGCAAATTCACAAGTGAATGCAGAGGATTATAATAGTATTTTAGAAGCTGCAAGTTTATATGCGGCAGATAAAAAGGTTGAAGCAGCACAAAAAATTCTTGCTATAACAGATGTAGATAGTAAGGACGATGCTTATAAGGCATTATATAATGCGTTAAAAGATAAAACTTATACAGAAGCTTTTAATTCTAGCTACAATGCAGGATATAAAGCAGAGAACGAAGCTAGGTATGATGATGCGATAGCATCATTGCTTATCTGCGAGAAGATACAACCAGAGAATGTAGAAATACTTTACCATCTTGGAAAGTGCTACCGTATGAAAAATGGCGGTGAGTCGAATGAGCAGTCAAAAGCATACTATAAAAAGGTAATAGAATTAGCACCTGATTCAGAATATGCAGGTTGGTCAACTCAATTCGCAAATTAGAACACACAAAGATAAAAGATTATTTAAATTACTAAGGAAAAGGATAGCTTATTAAGGTTATCCTTTTTGGTATATAAAAAGTTCTTTGAGAGGAAGGTAAATTAATGAGAGAAGGAGAAATACAGTATTCATTAAAAGAGAATACTATTGTGGTTGCATTAAATGGAGAACTAGATCACCACAATGCAGTTGATGTAAGAGAAAAATTGGATGCCTATATTTTTAGTGGAAAAGTTAAAAATATTATATTTGATTTTCAAAACACAACATTTATGGATAGCTCAGGGATAGGAGTTATCTTGGGAAGGCATCGACTTTTGAAGGGAGTTGGTGGAGTTATAGGAGTTGCAAACGTAAATAAGTCTGTAGAGAGAATTCTTACAATATCTGGTTTATACAAAATAGTTGAAAAATGCCAGCAAATATAGCGGAAGAGAGGGTGAGAAGAATTATGTATACAAATAGAATGCATTTGGAATTTGATAGTAAATCAGAGAATGAAAGATTTGCACGAGTGACTGTGGCAGCTTTTGCATCACAGCTAAATCCCATATTAGAAGAAATTGCAGATTTAAAAACTGCAGTTTCAGAAGCGGTAACAAACGCTATTGTTCATGGATATGATGAAAAAGAAGGAACAGTATATATAGACGGAATAATAGAAGATGATGTTATTACTGTAATTATTGAAGACAAAGGAATAGGAATAAACGATATAGATAAGGCAAAAGAGCCACTGTTTACAACAAAGCCAGAACAAGACCGTTCTGGTATGGGTTTTATGTTTATGGAGGCATTTATGGATAATATGGAAATACACTCCGAGCCTGGTAAAGGAACAAGAGTAACAATGAGCAAGAAAATCAAGTCAGAATAAAGCGAAGGAAACATGTTATGGATACCATTGAACTTATTAAAAAGTCACACAATGGGGATAAAGAAGCTAGAGATGCTTTAGTTTCAAATAACATAGGATTAATCTGGAGTATAGTAAAAAGGTTCTCAGGGCGAGGACATGACTTGGAAGACCTTTTTCAAATAGGTTGTATAGGCATGTTAAAGGCAATTGATAAATTTGATTTATCATTTGATGTAAAACTATCTACATATGCAGTTCCGATGATAAGTGGAGAGATAAAACGATTTTTAAGAGATGATGGAATGGTAAAGGTTTCCAGAAGTCTAAAGGAAAATGGTTGGAAAATCAGACAGGCATCAGATAGACTCTCTCAACAATATGGCAGGGATGCAACCATTGATGAGATAGCAGTTGCAACAGAATTATCTGTTGAAGAAATTGTTATGGCAATGGAGGCAAATGTAGAGGTAGATTCAATTTATAAGTCAATATATCAAAACGATGGAAGTGAAATATATTTAGTAGACAAGCTTCCAGAAGATCGAAATGATAATGAAAAGCTTTTAAACAATATGCTCTTGAATCAGTTACTAGAAGAACTTTCAGATGAAGAAAGAGAACTTATAAACCTAAGATATTTCAAAGACAAGACACAGGTAGATGTGGCGAATAGTCTTGGAATAAGTCAGGTGCAAGTAAGCAGAATGGAAAAAAAGATATTACTAAAAATGAGAAGTCGACTTTAGGTCGGCTTCTCATTTGATAAAATATGTTCAGACTGAATTGCAAATATTAAAAAACAAATTGAAATATTAAAAATAATTGACAAAAAATGTAAAGTGTGTTATTTTTATTTTAAGGGAGAATTAGAATATGAAAAGCTAAGTTATAAAAAAAAAATTTTAGCAGGTTCTCCGAGAATGAGAATCTGCTTTTTTAATTCTCACAGCATGGGCGAACTCTTAAGGTGAAAGTCTCAAGTGTGCCTTTGTAGTAGGAAACACATAACCAATAACTATCTGAAGAAAGCAGTTGCTTGAAAGAGGTTACTTATTTGAGGGTAGGTTGAAAACTGAGAGTGGAAAGTAAGAATGCTTAGAGGTAGGACGAAGTTTTATTTGACAAGTATGAAGGATTCAATTGAGGCTAGACTACACAAGAATGAATTTGTATAAAAAATATGTGTGTAGAAATTGAAGAAAAAATAGAAATTGTGTAAATATAAGGAGGTGAAGAGGCTAAAGAGTATTTGTCAAAGTTAACGAATATAAATGTTAAATGAATAAAATAAGTCATTGAAGAGAACTTAAGAAAGTAGGTAGAAAGAATGTTAAAAAGGATATTTAGTTTATTAAGTGTAATTGTAATAGTATTTCATGTGGAGACAACGAATGTAATTGCAGCAGTAAAAGAAGTAGAAGTGGGAAATTTTGAAGATATTAAGGATATAGAAGAAATGATAGAGTTTGATCATGATATGCCAGAAGAAATACAAATAAACTTACCAGAGCCAATAGTATGGGAAGAAGAGTGGATTGATATTGAAATCGAGGATGCATTAGGAAAAGGTGGACTTAAAAGTATAACGACAAATAGTATATCAGCAACAAATAGTTATAATATGTTGACGTCAAGTTATGAACCAATAGGTGTACACACTACAGGTGTAGCAACAGGAACAGTAGCAATTGCTGGTATGGATAAAGCAAATCAGAATAGTTATGCAATAAGTAAGACTGATAGTACTCAGAGTACATACTTTAAGTTCGGAGAAAAAACGACATCATTAATGGCATTTCCAGGTATGCAAGCAACAAATGTATGTGGAGAAACCTGTTATGATATGATACCTCAAGGTATAGAGTATTATGGAGGATACTTTTTTTTAACAGCTTATTGTGGAGAAACGAAGAGTCCTGTACATAGAGCGGTAATATATGTTATGGATTCTTCAAAGAATTATGTTACTACACTTGTAACAACGGAAAAGAATCATGCAGGTGGAATAGCTTATGCAAATGGATACCTATGGGTTTGTTCAGGTGATAAATCAATTTCATATTATAAATATTCTGAAATAGTAAGCAAGATTACCTATGCAAAGCAAAATTCAAATGTTAAAAGCACATCACTAACTTATGTAACACACGGTGAATTGACAACAAATGACGAAGCTAGTTTTTGCACAACATACAATGGAAATTTATGCATAGGAACTCATAATGAAAATGGGGATAGTAAAATAGGATTTTATAATCCGATAATAAATGGTACTGGAAAACTGCCACCGACAGTTCAAATTACAACATTTCCTAAGCAACTTCAGGGAGCAGTGTTTCAAGTTGTTAATGGAAAAGTATATCTTATGGTAACAGCATCGTTGGGAAGAAATAATCCTTCCATTGTGTATATTTATGAGTCGACATCAACCTCACTTAATACATTAAAAAGAAAAAAAGAATTGTTTATGCCTCCGATGATAGAAGAAGCTGCGATATGTGGGTCAAATATTTTTTTTGTTTTTGAGTCATGTGGAAGAAGGTATAGGGATGGAACAGATGATAAAGGGAAAGCTAATATTGTGATAGGTAATGTTTGTGCTTTTAGCAGAAGTTTTATATTTAAATAATGAGTAATGATTTAAATATAGTTAAAGTTAGAAAGATATAGGTGTAAGAATGAAAAATAAGATTATGTATGATTTACCATATAATCTACATAGATATATACTTTTATTAGGTATGGCTATAATGGGATTAATGTATGTATTTCCCCTTGCAGATTTAGATGCATCAGAATATACAAAACATACATCTCAAGCAGACTTATCGGAAGGTTTCATAATTATGTTTAAAGAGGTGAGTTATCTGCTTTTATTTGGGGTGATCATTTATTTTTTCTTAAAAGAATTTAAAGTTATATCTATAGTAGCAACATTTGTATATGGAGTTGTGGTAATTGCGAAGATAGGTATTCCGTATGCAAAATATTTTGATTATGAATATGTATATAAAAGTTTTGAAACACATTCGGATTCAAATCTCATAATGCGATTTACATTTGATATGAATGAGGCATCCGGATGGGGAAATGATATGTTGTCTGCAAAAAGGTGCGAAGTTGGTCAAATTTTATGTGTTGTAATATTTGGAGCAATGGTAGTGCTGATGTTGGTGTCATTAGCAATGCTAATAAAAGTATTTATAAGAAAATACATCAAAAAAGAGGAAGGTGAGTTTTATTAATGAGATTTATCAAGAGAAATTATAGAATAAATAACGTTGTTTATATCGGATTGATAGAAAAGGAAAAGATTGAGTAATTTTATGGAATCATAATAAAAAGGTAGTTTGGCTTGATAAAAAAATAAGTAAATGATAAAATAGATTGAGGAAATTAGCTTGATGGCTGATTTCCTCAATTGACTATATAAGGCAGGGTGGGACATATGTATAATGAATTAACGCAAAATGATATTGATAAGATGAAGAAGGAAATAGAACATAGAAAAGTAGTAGTAAGAAAAGAAGCACTTGAGGCTGTTAAGGAAGCGAGAGCTCATGGAGATTTAAGCGAGAACTTTGAGTATTATGCAGCGAAGAGGGATAAAAATAAAAATGAGAGCAGAATTAGGTATCTTGAACGTATGATAAAGACTGCAAAAGTGGTTACAGACGATTCAAAGTCAGACGAAGTAGGTCTTAATAATACTGTGGATTTATATTTTGAAGAAGATGATGAGATTCAGACAGTTAAGCTTGTAACCACAATTAGAGGGGATTCACTAAAAGGAATGATAAGTACAGAATCACCGATAGGACAAGCTATTCTTGGTAAAAAGCAGGGTGATAGAATTTTTATAAAGGTTAATGAAAATTATGGTTATTATATAGTAATAAATAAAATCAACAAAGATACAGATGATTCACAAGATGAGATTAGAGCATATTAGATCATAATATTAAGGAGAAGCCAATGAACATAGTAGTTACAGATGCAAAAACAATAAGTAATGATATAAGCTATTTTGATTCACTTAAAGAGCTTGGGAATCTTAGCATATATCAACTATCCTCAGAAGAAGAGTTGCCAGATAGAATAAAAGATGCAGATATTATAGTGTGCAATAAAAATAAATTTAATGAAAGTAATCTTAAAGATGCAAAAAATCTAAAGTACATAGGTCTATTTGCTACGGGGTACAATAATATAGATACAGATTATTGTAGAGAAAACAATATATATGTGTGTAATGCAGGAAGCTATTCAACAGATGCAGTTGCACAACACACATTTGCATTACTTTTAAATTATTTTAATAAGGTTTCTTTGTATGATAGGTTTGTAATGGAAGGTGGATGGAAAAATTCAGATGTATTTTCGCCATTTATATATACAATGAATGAACTATCGGGTAAGACAATAGGTTTGGTTGGCTATGGAAACATAGCAAAAAAGGTAGCTAAAATAGCAGAATGTTTTAATATGAATGTATTAGCATATACAAGACGTAAAAAAGAAGATAGCATTGCAAGTTTTGTAGACTTTGATACTCTTTTAAAAGAATCTGATGTTATATCAGTTCATTGTCCATTAAATGAAGCATCAGATAAGATGTTTAATAAAGAGGCGTTTTGTAAGATGAAAAGTACAGCATATTTTATTAATACAGCTCGTGGTGGTATAATGGATGAAGAGGCACTTTCGGAAGCGCTTAATAATGAAATAATTGCAGGTGCAGCTATAGATGTACTTACAGTAGAACCTATGAGTAAGGATTGTGCATTATATGGTGCAAAGAATATAACGATAACGCCTCATGTAGCATGGGCTCCAATCGAAACAAGACAACGACTAATGGGAATAGTATGTGATAATATAAGAGCGTTTCAAGATGGGAAGCCACAAAATGTGGTAAACAACTTAAAATAATGCACTTGACAGATATTGTACTAAATGCTAGAATTAATCCTAATTGAAAAGACTTTGAAGGGAACTAGTATAATATAATACTTACTCAGAGAGAAGATGGCTGGTGAAAATCTTTTAACGTATATATTAGAACCTATCCTGGAGTTGAATACGAAAGATATTCCGGCTAATCCGCCGTTACAAGGATATGAGGAAAAGAGAAATCTTTTTGAAATTAGGTGGTACCGCGTTAATTCGCCCTAAGCTTTGGCTTAGGGCTTTTTTTGTATAATAGGAAACTGCGCGAGCCAAGTAGTGATAGTTAAACAAGAAAGGAAGATAAAACAATGAAATTAGACAAATTAGTAGGCGAAAGATTTAAAGAAAAACCATCAGATTGTGTAGTAGATAGTCACGCACTTATGGTAAGAGGAGGCTACATGAAGAATGTAGCAAATGGTATATTTTCACAATATATGCCTCTTAAAAGAGTTTGTAAAAAAATCGAGAATATAATAAGAGAAGAAATGGATAAGATTGACGGACAGGAAGTATTATTTCCTGTGGTATTGCCAGCAACATTATGGGAAGAGTCAGGTAGATATGAATCAGTTGGTAGTGAATTATTAAGATTTTCAGATAGAAATAACAGCAAGATGCTTCTTGGTATGACTCATGAAGAGGCAGCAGTTCATCTTGTAAGAGATTACGCAAATAGCTATACAAAGTATCCATTCATGGTATATCAGATGCAGACTAAGTTTCGTGATGAAGGAAGACCTCGTGCAGGGTTAATACGTGTTCGCGAGTTTACAATGAAAGATGCTTATTCATTCCATACATCACAAGAAGATTTAGAAGAATATTACAAAGTATGTTATGATGCATATTTTAAAATATTTGAAAGAGCAGGTATTCCAGAAGTAGTTGCAGTAGCTTCAGACTCAGGTATGATGGGAGGAAGCTTATCACATGAATATATGTTACTTACACCAATTGGAGAAGATTCAATTGCGATATGTACGCAGTGTGATTATAAGGCAAATATGGAAGCTGCTGAATGTATAATTGAAGATAATTATTCAGATACAGTTAGCGAGTTTACAAAGGTGAGTACACCAGATATGCAGACAATTGAGGAAGTTTGTGGTTTCTTAAACTCATCTGCTGATAAATCATGTAAGGCTGTTGTTTATCAAAAAAATGTAGATGATGAGTATGTAATTATATTTATACGTGGTGATTTAGATGTAAATGAAACAAAGATTACAAATTATATAGGAGCAGAAATTCATCCAGCAATTATCACAGATGATTGTGGTATCGTGGCAGGATTTATAGGACCAGTGGACTTAAAAGTAGCTGGAAATGCTACTATTATTTATGATAATTCATTAAAGGGAACGAACAATCTTATCTGTGGAGCAAATGAAAAAGATTATCACTTTACAGGATTTAATATTAGCCGTGATATCGAGGGTGCAGAATTTGCAGATGTAGCAAAGATTACAGATGGTGGCATTTGTCCTTGCTGTGGAAAGAAATCTATTACTATTTCAAGAGGAATTGAAGTGGGTAATATATTCCAACTTGGAACAAAATATACTCAGTCAATGAATATGCAATATCTTGATAAAGATGGTAAGTCACAGTACCCAATAATGGGCTGTTACGGAATAGGTGTAGGACGTTTGGCGGCATCAGTATGTGAGGTGCATCATGATGATTATGGTCCTATTTGGCCTATGTCTATTGCTCCTTGGCAGGTTCAGCTTTGTTGTTTACGTTCAGATGATGAAGCAACTAAGGAATGTGCAGATAACCTTTACAATGAAATGCAATCAAAAGGAATAGAAGTAATATATGATGATAGAAAAGTAAGACCAGGTGTTATGTTCTCGGATGCAGACCTTTTAGGTGTACCAGTAAGAGTTATTGTAAGCCCTAGAAATATGGAAGAATCTGTAGTAGAACTTGTAACAAGAGATAAGTCTGTTCAGGAAAAGGTTGCTATAGATGAAGTAGTAGAGACAGTACAGAAACTTATTGAAAAGTTATTAGAAAATATTTAGAAGATATGGTTACAGTCAAGCACCTGATTTATCAAGTGTTTGGCTGTTTGTGTATATTTGAGCTATTTATTTTATAGAAGTGAAAATACAGATATGATATAATAATAATCAATGGAGGAATCAATAAATGAAAGGAATCAGTCTAAAAATTAATAGATATGATAATATGACAAAGCTTATATCTATTATTAAAAAGGTAAATGGAAAATCAATATCACAAATTAGAAGTGATATTGAAAATAAGGAAAACATACTAGAAAGTGAGAGATATATTTTAGAAGAACTGGAACTTATCTTAAGTACATCACAAAAGCTAACTGAAGTAGGTGCTGAAGTAGAAATTTACAGAGGAGATATGCTTATTAATATTGAGTCGCTAAAAAATGTTATACAAAGCAACAAAATTATTGCAAAGCAATCTCAGGATATAATTGATGAAGAAATCGGAGAGGGAGAAAAACAATGAATATAAAAAAATAAAAAAAACATAAATAATTTAAGTATACCCCCCAGCAAAAGAGCAGAATGTTTTAAGTTTATTCGTAATAAGTAATATAAACTGCGAAATTTATATTTAAAAAACTGCAAAATATATATTTAAAATTATTGACTTTGTAAAATGAAAGTGATATAATGACAAAGCGTTAAGCGGATGTGGCGGAACTGGCAGACGCGCTAGACTTAGGATCTAGTGGGAGACCGTGCAGGTTCGATTCCTGTCATCCGCATCATATTATTGTCGAAACCTGTCGAAAAAGTAGAAATTGCTTTTGAGGCAGGTTTTTGTTATAATGAACTGATGAAGAAAATTTGTATTTTCTATGGAGGCTGAAAAATGATTTTTTATAAAGATGAAAATATATTAATACGTAATATGGAAGAAACAGATCCTCAAATAATTTATAATGCGGAAATAGAGCAAGGTCACCATAGAACAGTTGAATCATTTTCAAATCGCTTAAAAGACGAGCAAGATGGGATTGCCACGCCACTTATAGCAGAATACAGAGGCATTGTTGCCGGCTATGTTAATGTATACAGAAAGTCGTTTCCAGGCGTGGATAATAACATGTCTTGTGTAATAGAAGATTTTGGAGTTTTTACTAAATTTAGAAACAAAGGGGTAGGCAGTAAACTTATGGATGTTGCCGAACAAATTGCATCTGAATACAGTGATGAGGTATATTTAGGGGTAGGGCTACATAGTGGCTATGGAAGTGCGCAACGTATGTATATTAAGCGTGGATATATACCGGACGGAAATGGTGTCTGGTATCATGAAAAACAATTGGAGCCATATTCGGAATGTAGAAACGACGATGATTTGGTGTTGTGTCTATGCAAGAATTTACGTGTATAATAAGCATTTTTTTCATGCATCTTTTTTGTCAGTGGATTGCAAAATAGAAACCTGTCGTAAAATCTGTAAATTGATTTTACAACAGGTTTTTGCTATACTTGGGTAAGTAAGAAAATTTATATAAGTGGAGGTGGTGATATTATGAATTATAGAAAAGCGAATATAAATGATATACAATATCTTGTGCTTTATCGAAAACAACAACTGATTGATGAGGGCTTACCACCAAATGCTAATATGAACATAGACAAGGAGCTATCTGATTATTTTTATTCCAGTATATCTGATGGTTCTTTAATTTCTTGGCTTGCTGTAGATGGTGATGAAATTGTTGCGACAAGTGGGATTTGTTTTTATCAACTTCCTCCAACATACTCAAATCCTACGGGACGAGTTTCATATGTTACTAATATGTATACATTACCAAAATATCGCAAGCAGGGTATTGCTTCACACTTACTTAGACTTATTGTTGATGAAGCTATAAAGCTTGAATATAAAATTGTTAGACTTCATGCTTCTGTGGATGGAAAATCCATATATAGTAAGATGGGATTTAGTGATACTGATGGATTTATGGCAATGAGATTTTAAACGACAACACCTACGAATAATGTATCGACATTATATACGGATGACTTGCTACCTAATTAAATCCTACAGTAAATTTACGCCGTCGTTGAAAAGGTTTTTGACATAATAATTTTGTGGCATTTTGGTTATACTGTGAACATAATAAAATATACTTTTTTGCTGGAGATAACATATGATACAAGGTGAATTTATTACGAAACAGTGGCTTTGCCTTATTATAAATCCAATATCAAAGACTTTGAAATGTGAGGTGTAAAATGGAAAAAAATCAAACAAAAAAATCGTTATTACTAACAGTGATTTTTATTTTGTATATGGCTGCTCTAATTACGATGGTTCTATTTAAATATGGCTTTCGAACTGGATTGGGTTCTTTAAACTTTATCCCTTTTCAATTTATAAAATATCCTACAGATACTATGTTTAAAAACATATTTGGAAACATTGTGTTTTTTGTGCCTTTTGGACTGCTTTTTCCTTTAATGTTCTGCAAAATGAACACATGGAAGACAATTTTAGCGGGCTTTATTTTGAGTCTACTGTTTGAGATAACGCAATATGTGACTGACACAGGCGGAGCGGATGTAGACGACTTAATACTAAATACCTGCGGTGTCATTTTGGGGGCGTTGTTTTTTCTAATGCTAAGAAAATATATAAATGCTGAAGTCCGACTGAGAAAGATGAGTTTAATCTTTGCTATTGTATTTGGGGTAATAGCATCAGCCATCTTTCTTTTTGTTTAATGTAGAAATGCCTAAGAAAATTTATACTAGATGACAGGAGGGAAAGCACAATGAATCATCAGAAATATGGTCAATTGAAAAAGTTTATAGAAACAGACAGGCTATTACGGTTTTTATGAATGCCATTTCTTCAAAAAGCGAGTATTTTGATAGCGTATGGCAGGATGTTATCGGGTTTTTCGATGGGTGGAGCAATCGCGTTTTATTATGCCGTTAAATATCCTCAACTATTTGGAGCTGTTACTCCTTATGCAGGAACATATCACCATCAATATAACAAAGATTTCGATGGGGTGGGAGAACCGCCAGAAAAAGCTACCACGTTATATGAAAAAATGATGCAAGAAGAGCGATATTTAGAAGAAAATAATATCTTATGCTTGGTAGGTCAAAACGCAAATGAAATACGTAGGAATTTACATATTGATATTCACATCGGAACAAGTGACATACTATTTTGTGACAATGAGATTATGCATTTATATTTGAACTCATTAAATATTCCACATGAGTACAATAAATTTATTGGTGTTGAACATGAATTAGATAAAATATTATAGTGGGTTTAGTTACACAATATAAGCTTATCTTCATTTCTGCCCTCACCAAACATTATATTGCATGAAATGTCAGGCTCTGTGTTTTGACGAATGGTATACTCTTTTTTGAAAGGAGGGATTGCTATGGATTGGTTACAACGAATGAATCTTGCAATAGACTATATTGAAAGCAATTTAGAAAATGATATTGATTATGAAGAGGCTGCAAGATTAGCTCAATGTTCTGTTTATCAATTTCAACGTATGTTTTCGTTTGTTCTTGGGATACCATTATCAGAATATATAAGGCATAGGAGACTTACGCTTGCGGCGTTTGATTTACAGGATAAAAAGAATAAAGTTATTGATGTAGCTTTGAAATATGGCTACGAAACGCCAGAATCGTTTTCTAGAGCTTTTCGATGTCTTCATGGTTTATCGCCTATGTCAGCGCGCGATATGGGTGCAAAGTTGAAAGCCTATCCACGCATAACCTTTCAAATAATCTTAAAAGGAGATACAGAGATGAATTATCGTATTGAAAAGAAAGAGGCTTTTGAAGTTTATGGATTGGAAGATGTGTATAATTACGATGGAATCACAAATAATCAAGGAAAGTCGATACCAGAAGTATGGCAAGAAATATGCAAAAACGGAGAGTTTGATAAGTTAAGCAAGTCAACAAGTGACGACTGGTATTCGGAAAGTGGTTTTAGTAAGGAAATAGGTGTTGTTTTTGCTTTTGATTCTTATAAATTTACCAGCAATACAACATTTCCGTATTTAATTGGATGTTATAAAGCATCAAAGAGTAATACAGAAGGATTTACAGTTGCTATAGTTCCAGCTTCAACATGGGCAATATTTTCAACTGTACAAGACAAGAGCATAAACGGAAATTATGATCTTGGAACCTTGAAAAAACGAATACATTCCGAATGGTTACAAACATCTAAGTATACTATTTTAGATGGCGGAAATTTTGAAATGTATTGTAAAGACAAGGATGGAAATGAGTATTGTGAACTTTGGTATCGTGTAGAAGAAAGATAAACATGCATTGAAACCTGTTGCAAAAGCTAAATTGCTTTTGTAGCAGGTTTTTGTTATAATTGAAGAAGTTAAAAAATAGTATTTTGTGAGGAATAAGAAATGTTGAAATATAGTGAGTTCATAGAAAAAGTGAATAATGCAGGTTTTTGGACACCATTTACAAATTATATTGACCAAGAGGTATTTAAATTTTCAAGTGACGGTATGAATACGAAAGGGCAAGCTTATTTAGGTGACCCTGAAATTGATACAGAAATATGGAAACATAGTGTCTTGCATGAACGTAAACTCGCGTGTGGATATTTTTTTAACGGTAAAGCAGGAGGGTATATCGCGCCACATTTTTATTCGGTCTTTATAGATGCGTTCAGACCACGTATGACGATGGAAGAACGTTATGAAGTAGGCAAGCTTGGAGGATATGAGCTTAAGATTTGGGATTTTATTTGTAAATCAAATGAACCGCAAGGATTTAGTGAGATACGCAAGCATTTCGGTTTTAAAGGTGCGAAAGATTTATCTAAAACAAGAAAACTAGAATCTGCTTTAAAAAATTTACAGATGACTTTTGATATAGCGTTATGTAGCACTGGTACAGAATTAAGATATGACAAAGTTGATAATTGGGCACCGCCAGAATGGCTTAACATGAATAAAAGGATGGAACATGAAGAAGCACTAGAGGTTATTTATCGACAGGCAGAAAAAATTTCAAATCGAGAAGACATAAAAAAAGCATTTAAAGGTTCATTAAATCTGTATAAAATTTGAAGATACAAACCGTTAAAAACCATGTGAATAATAACGGGTAAATGTGAAATAGTTCCACTATAATTGTGTTTGAGGAGGTGAGGCAATGGATTGGGTAGATAGAATGAATAAAGTCACTGACTATGTGGAAAACCATCTAGATAGTGAAATTGATGAAACAGAAATAAGTAAAATTACAGCTTGTTCATTTACATTGTTTCAAAGTTCATTTTCACAGATAACAGGCGTATCATTATCTGAATATGTTCGTCGTCGTAAATTGACTTGTGCGGCTTATGATTTACAAAATACCAATGAAAAAGTTATTGATATCGCCTTGAAATATGGTTATCAGTCATCAGATGCATTTAGCGTTGCATTTAAGCGTTTACATGGAGTTACACCCACAGATGCGAGAAAAAATGGGGTTAAACTTACATTCTATTGCCGCCTAAACTTCTCATTAACAATTAAAGGAGGAGATAGAATGGATTACACAGTTATTGAGAGAGAACCGTTTAATGTTATGGGGATAAGGCGAACAACACCTTATGGAGGTGGCACATGGGCAATTGTAAAAAGTGATGGCAGTAATGAAGCAATTAAAAACATAAGTGGTCATTTTTATAATTTGGGATTGTGCTTTGGTTTTGGTGAGGATGGAAGTAATGATTATATGTGTGGTATTGAATGGGGCAATGAACCAATTGATGGATTGGATACTTTTAATTATCCTGAGGCAACTTGGCTTAAATTTGAGGCGGAGGGTAGTATTTTAAGTCAAATTCTTGGAAATGTATGGCAAAGGATAAACAATGAGTTTCTTCCACAGAGTAAGTATAAAAAATCTGGACTTCCCACAATAGAAAAATATGTCTTGTGGGATGATGCGGCCGATATTTGCAAGGTTGAAATCTGGATACCAGTTACACTTAAATAAACAGTTAGGAGAATCCATATGCGCAAATATGATTTAGCAGATGTCTGCAATTATATGAAAAAACTTATTATTCCTCAAATGCCAGATGATTTTAAGATTGCTGAAAAATTTAGACATGGCTTGACAGATGATGAAATTCTAAAAGGAATATCAGCATTTCGTGAATTTTTATATGAACTATTTGATAAATTATCAGCAGACAAGGATATGCTTGATGTTCAAACAAGAGATAATTATAATCCATATATAAAACAAGATAAAACAAATGTCAGAATGTGTTTTCCAACAATACCTGATTTATCAATGATTTTAATTTCATTAGGCATTCGCGGCAATCTTGAAATGAAGGAAAAAAGATTAATCATTTGTGTTGAAGATTTACTCACTGTAATATGTGATAAGACTGAAAAATATGTTTCACTAATAAACATGAGTGGTGAACGAAAATTGGAAATGTTTAATATCTTGTCAGATTTAGGATTGTGTTTTAACGGAGTTGATTTTTCTAAGGAAGTTGACTTTACTAAAATAAAGCAATTTGATGTTACTTATAGTAAAAACGATTTTTTTATTGTTGGACTTAAATTGCTTGCTGAAGCAACTTTAAATCATAAAGATTATTATTATATCATGAATATATTCACTGTACTTTTACAATGTGACTTTTATCCACTTGCTAATATAAAACCTAAAAAACATGTCCAACATATTAATATATTTGCAAATACACAACCACCAGAGATTAAAGAATGGATAAAGAATATAGATGAGTTATTAATAAGTAATGATTGTACAATGGTTCGCAGTGATGGAGCATTTCAATATATAAAACGAGGTAAAAGTGTCACATATGGGATGGTATGTAATATATTTATTGATATTACAGGATGTTTTATTATTCCTGGTGTAAATCATTTGGAGCATCGAAACAGTATAATTGATAACCTACCTGATGATATGTTAAAGATATTAAAGGATAGTGCAATGAGACAAGGAGAATTTAATCTAGAACAGTGTTACCGAAAAACTGGTAATATGGGATTTGCAAGTTATACATTTACGCATAACAACGAAGAATTTGAAGGATGTCGTCATGCTGGACTTAGATGTCAATTTTCTGGTGTGAAATGCCGATTTACTGGATATAAATTTGATTTATCTGATACAAAAGTTCGTGAGTTGATGAAAAAATGGATCAAGATGGAAGCCGTTAATTATTTTTAAATATCTCTTTACTTCAACACCGTGTAATGGTTTATATTATGATTAGAAAAGGAAAGGAAGTAAACTATGGAATTAAAAACGGTAAGACAAGTATCATTGGACTATGGTATTTCGAACAGAATGTTGTGTTATTATGAAGAAATCGGGTTGATAAAAAGTAGCCGTATAGATGATTATGCATACAGAGTATATGATATAGAAAATGTAAAACGACTTCAACAAATAATTATCCTACGAAAATTACAAATTCCAACCAAACAAATCAAAGACATTCTTGAAAATCAAAATGCTGTAACAGCAATTGAAATTTTTAAGAAAAACATTAATGAGCTTGATGAGAGAGTAACGGCATTATCTGCTGTTAAGTCAATATTAATGCGTTTTGTTGATGATCTTCAAGAAAAATCGGATATATCTTTGAAACTTGATTTACTCAATGACAAGACTATGCTTGCCATTATAAATTCTCTTTCTTTTTCTGAAAATAAAATTAAGGAGAAGGTATCAATGCAAGAATTAAACAAAGTAGCAGATGTTCTTAATACACTGCATAATCCAAGAGTCATTTACATTCCACCTATAACGGTGGCATCTATTTATTTAACGGGAGATAACGTAGACGAAGGATTGAGGAAGACAAAAGATTTTGCTAAACAAAATGATATATTTAAGTTAAAACCCGACTTACGGCTTTTTATAAGCGAACATGCACATGGTCATATGCACGGAAGTGAAGTATTACTTTCGATTCCTGACGATTTTGATGTGCCTGCTCCCTTTATTAAGAAAAAATTTAAAGGGGGTCAATACGTAGCACATGTTTTAGGTGAAAATGTGGGTTTTGGTACTTATAAAGGGCTTCGTGCATGGATTGATGAAAGCAGTGAATTCCAGTATGATTTTAAGGTGCGCTGTGAGCCGTCTACTGGAGAATTGAGCCTTGATTTAGAAGAAGTGTTAAATTACTATCATGAACAAACTCCTTCAATAAATCAAATAGATGTATTGTTACCGATTAAACCTATAGAATAGGAGATATTAAATATGATTGAATTACCTGAAACTTATGTCCTGTCAGAACAGATTAATAAAACACTTGTTGAGAAAACTATCCGATTGGTTGTTGCGAATGCTCATCCTCATGGTTTTGCGTGGTATACAGGAGATCCATCTGAGTATAATATGAAATTAGCTGGAAAGAAAATTACTGGTTCAAATCCTGGTACTGGATATACTTGTGGTGGCAATACTGAGATATTTTGTGAAGACATGTTGGTGGTGCTTAGTACACCGATAAAATATCATGCACCAGGTGAAAAGCTTCCAAAATCTCATCAATTATTACTTGAATTTGATGATGATTCATACATGAGTTGTACTGTTCAAATGTGGGGTTCAATGCTTTGTTTTCCAAAGGATGAGAATGGAATACCAGAGGGTCATCACATCAAGAAATGCCCAACCCCTTATGAGGATGCTTTTAATGAAGCTTATTTTGATAATTTATGGCGTGGATTAAAACCAAGTTTAAGTGCGAAAGCATTTCTGGCTACAGAACATCATATTCCAGGGTTTGGAAATGGAGTTTTACATGATGTTTTGTGGAATGCTCGAATACACCCTAAACGCAAGCTTGAAACACTTGCTGACAAGGAGATAGAGTCTCTGTATAAAAGTGTTAAATCAACATTAATAGAAATGCGTGATAATGGAGGACGAGATACTGAAAAAGATTTATTTAGCAAAGCTGGTGGTTACCGTACAATTTTGTCAAACAAAACTCTTATGCATCCCTGTCCAGCATGTGGTAGTGTATTGAAACGTGAGACATATTTGGGTGGGAATATTTATTATTGTCCGACATGTCAAACATTATAGGTTTTATCGAAAGAAGTTGATTGTCGAAATGCAATTGACTTCTTTCTTTTAATATGAAATAATAAAGAAAATTATACACAGGGAGGATTTAGGATGAATACAGAAGGTTTTACAGGTAAAGCACAGGCATATGCCGCTGGGCGTCCCAGTTATCCAGATGAAGCAATTGATTATATTTGTTCACTTGTATCATCTAATGCCATATTTGCTGATATTGGAGCAGGAACAGGAAAGTTTACGCAACTGGTAGCTCGTAACGGTTACGAGATATTTGCGGTTGAACCGAACATTGATATGTTAGAGCAACTTAAAATTACACTTGCACCTTTTCCTAATGCGAAAGTTATTAACAGTACAGCAGAAGCGACGACTATCCAAAACAACAGTGTTGACATCATTATCTGCTCACAATCTCTAGGTTGGCTCAATTTAGATACTTTTCGTACGGAATGTCGTAGAATAGGGAAATCCAAAGTTATAATTGTTTCCTTGTTTAATGAAATACCTGGAAATACTCCTGTTGTAAATAGTCATTGTTATACAAGTAAGCAAGCATCTGAATTGTTTTTTAATAACCCGATTATACGTGAATTTCCAAACCCTACATTGTATACAAGAGAAAGGTGGATTCAAAAAAATGCGTCGCTTTCAGATAAACCAAAACCATCAGAATCTGGATATGAAGACTATATCTCTGAAATAAATGCAATATTTGACCGTGATAGTGTAGATGGATTCCTTCGTCAAGATTTAGTGACCGTTGTTTATAGTGAGATGATATAATCACAGTGTGAATTTATTCATTAGGAAGACTAACTATTAAAAGTCAAGTCTAAAATAATATTTTTTGAATGAATTGCACAGATGCATTTCAGATAGATTTAGAACTGGAAATAATTTTATTGAACATTGAAAACTGCATGACAAATAGAGCATCTTTGTAGG
>JAVBRI010000032.1:0-39298 GCA_031548165.1 Lachnospiraceae bacterium | reverse complement strand
CAGATTGAAGCCAATTAATATCTAACTATTCAGCTACAGGGTAGATAGAAACTTGTTTCTTATCTCTGCCCTTTCTCTCGAATCTTACTACACCATCTACTAATGCAAATAATGTATCATCTCCACCTCTGCCTACGTTTGTACCAGGGTGAATCTTTGTTCCACGTTGTCTGTAAAGGATATTTCCAGCCTTTACAAATTGTCCGTCAGCTCTCTTAGCGCCTAATCTCTTAGACTCAGAGTCTCTACCATTCTTAGTAGAACCAACACCCTTTTTATGAGCGAATAACTGAAGGTTCATATTTAACATAAGGTTATACCTCCTTGAATAATGTCTTTAAATAAGTGTCATCATTATAATTTTCCTTTATTCCATCTAAACCGAGTAATAAAGAATCAATTAATAATGTCGATTCTTTGCTCACAGTATCACCTGTAAAGCTAAATGAAAGTAATCCTGTTTCTTCATCTGTATCTGCTATAAAATCATCACTTGTAAAATTCTCAATAGAATTTACTGTGTTAATCGCTAAAACAGAAACTGCAGCACATACTATATCTGAACCATAATCCGAATATCCTGCATGTCCTATTAATGAAAATCCTCTATACTGACCTTTTGAATCTTTAAAAAATGTTGCTGTAATCATATTCTACGATAATTAAGCGTTAATCTTTGTAATCTTAACTGCTGTATACTGTTGTCTATGACCGTTTTTCTTGTGGTAGCCTGATTTTCTCTTATACTTGTAAACGATAACTTTCTTACCTTTTACGTTGTCGATAACATCAGCAACTACTGACGCGCCTGCTACTGTTGGAGCTCCAACCTTAACTTCGTCACCACTAACAAGAAGAACATTATCAAATGTATATGTTTCTCCAGCGTCAACACCAAGTCTTTCAACTCTGATGATATCTCCTTCTGAAACCTTATACTGCTTTCCACCTGTTGCTATAACTGCGTACATCTAGTACACCTCCTTATATATTCAATAAAATTGAACAATACTCGCCAACTTTGGTGATCTCCAAACCTAAATTTGGACATACTTATAACCTCATTGTGCGGCACACTTAGTAAGAATACTACTTTTACATAGTGTTGTCAAGCGTTTTCTATAACTAGTTTTTGCTGAACATATTGTCTCTTATAAAGATTCTATCTTTCATTTTCTTTCTAGTTATTTCCATTAAGTTAAGCTTTGTAAAATCAATTATATTTGTTTTTATATCATCGTATTTTACAAAATCTTTCATAGCCTTTAACAAAGCCTCTTTATCTTCGTGATCTTCCATATCAATAAAGTCAATTACAATTATTCCTGATATATTTCTAAGTGAAAGTTGACGTGCAATTTCTCTTCCTGCTTCAAGATTAATGTTTAAAAAGGTTTTCTTACTATTCTTACCCCTTTCACATTTTCCTGTGTTTACATCAATTACTGTCATTGCTTCAGTATATTCTATTATAAGATATGCGCCCGATTTTAACCAGATTTTTTTAGACTTAATATCATCAAATAATTTTTCAAAACTATGTAATTTATATAATGGTAACAATTTATCTTCATATAAACGTAAACTTGCAGGGGTATCCACCTTACAAAGTTCATTATAAACATCTAAATCATCTGTTATAATTTCATCGCCATCTTTCAAATGACTGTCCCTTACAACTGCTGTATATGAGTTTTCCGCTTGCTGTAATAAATAATGTTTTGGGCGGCATTTTGCAATGCTCACCAACTCATTATATTTTTCTATAAGTTGTTTAGCCTCTTCTATAATAAGATTTTTATCAGCTTCATAGGCATTTGTTCTAACAATAAAGCCAAATTCTTCACTGACTAAAGTTTCTAAATCAGGAAGTAAATCCTTTTTAAAAGTTACATCTTTAATCTTATTTGAAAAACAAATATTATTATGACCATAAGTTAAAATAATGTATTTGCCATTTAGTGAAAAATCTGTTGTAAGAACAGCATCCTTAGTCTTTATCGGATTTTTAAGTACTTGAACAATAATCTTATCACCTTCACAAACCTTAGTAGTATTTTTTGTGCACAAAAAATAAGGTGTATGAATATCTTTTAATGCCAAGAATCCAACTGTACCGTCTACATATTCAACAAACGCTGCTTCTATGTTTTTAACTATATCTCTAACTTGACCTACATATATATTGTTTAGTAAATTAACCTCATCATCATAAAAAATATCCAGTTTTTCACTACCATTACTGCCAAATCTACAGCAGGCAGTGCCACCATTTATTTTCACAATAACTGTTTTTTTTGTATCATTTAGCATATTTCTTTACCGAAATCCTCCAATGGAATATAATTTGGTTCTTCTAGTGTTCCATTATTTCCATAAACTTCTAATCTTGTGATCATTAACGCAATATCATTAAATTCCTTACCTAAATAAGAATAAAATGCCTCAATAACAAGTTCTGGCTTAATGTTATTTACACTGCCTGATGCAAGCTTTAAAATTATTGCATCATCTTCAATTTTCCAATTGTAAATAAATGGTAAGATATCCATTTCTACTTCACTTTTCTTAGTTTGCTTAATAACATTTATAGATTTTTGTTCCATAAAAATTTGAAAGCATGCTAATTCACTAGCTGTAAGTTCAAAGTCCTCTCTAAAATCAACAAGATAATCAGCCGCCTCAACACTTGCCATTGCATTTTTTGCATTATCAGGCAATGCTCTATAGCTTATGATTTCAATACCATCTACATTCTGAGCATTTAGTCTATGTATAGCTTCTTTTGAACAAAAAGTAGTATTTACTTCAATGTCAACATACTCACCTTCACTGCAAAGTCCAACACCTAAAGGTGAAGCAAATGACATCTTCTGATGAGGATTAAAACCTTCTGAATAAGCGATATCTATTTCAGCTCTTCTAATAAGCTTCTGAAAATATCTCATAGTATCAAGGTGTCCAATAAATTTGAGGTTGCCTCTTTTTGCAAACTTAATTCTAATATTAATGTTGTTCAAAACAAACACCTCCTCCAAAAGTAGCTGCACCACAGCCTTGACACTCCATACGACAATTTGGTGTCACTGTTTCTTCCTGTGCCTTGTGCCATTCTTTTAATAAGAATTTCTTTGTAACACCTATATTTATAAAGTCCCAAGGGAATATTTCATCTTCACTACGTGGTCTTGTTGTGTAAAAATCAACATCTACGCCTGTTTCTTCGATAGCTTTCATCCATTTATCGTTGTCAAAGGAATCACCCCATGAATCATATAAACATCCATTGTTATAAGCACTTAAAATCATCTTACTAAGTCTTCTATCGCCTCTAGCTAAAAGTCCTTCTAATACTGAAACATCAGCTTCATGCCAATTATATTTCATGCTCTTTTTATTAAGCATTTCTTTAAATTTTGCATTGACAATTCTAGCCTTTTCCATGAATTCTTCTTTTGTAGACATACTTGCCCATTGGAATGGAGTAAATGGCTTAGGAATAAAAAATGATGAGCTTGCAGTTATAGAAACCTTGCCATTACGCTCTTCTTTCGGTATTTCATAATACTTTCTTGCTATTTGTTCTGAAAGCTTTGCAATACCTTCCATATCTTCAATAGTTTCTGTTGGAAGTCCTAACATAAAATATAATTTAACCTTATTCCATCCACCTTGAAAAGCAAGAGCACAGCCATTTAATATATTTTCTTCTGTCAATCCTTTGTTTATAACGTTTCTAAGACGTTGAGAACCAGCCTCAGGTGCAAAAGTAACACTGCTCTTTCTAATATCTTGAACTTTACTCATTACATCTAATGAAAAAGCATCAACTCTAAGTGATGGCAATGAAACATTGACACCTCTTCCTTTATAATCTATTAAGAAATTAAGTAATTCATCTAACGGTGAATAATCACTTGAGCTAAGTGAACTAAGTGAAATCTCTTCATGACCTGTATTTTTAAGCATCTTTGCTGCTAAATCCTTTAAAAACTCTACGTTTCTCTCTCTTACAGGTCTATATATCATACCAGCTTGACAGAATCTACAACCTCTAATACAGCCACGTTGAATCTCTAATACAACTCTGTCTTGCGTTGCTTTAATAAATGGTACAAGTGGCTTTTCAGGATAAACAGTATTACTAACATCCATAACTATTTCTTTTGTTACAGATGTAGGTGCATTTTCGTTATTTGGTGTAAATGACTTGATTGTTCCGTCTTCATTATATGTAACATCGTAAAACATTGGTACATATAATCCTGGAATCTTTGCTGCCATCTCAAGAAATTGTACTCTTGTGCCACCATTAGCCTTGTTTTTTCTGTATGCTTCGATTAAATCTCCATATACTGTTTCGCCTTCTCCGATATAAAATATATCAAAAAAGTCTGCAATTGGTTCTGGATTATAAGTACAAGGACCACCACCAATAACTATAGGGTCATCTTCGCTACGTTCGATTGACATAAGAGGAATATGACTTAAATCAAGTACTTGCAATATATTTGTATAACACATTTCGTACTGAATAGTAATTCCTAGAAAGTCAAAATCCTTTATAGGCTGCTGTGTTTCTAGTGCAAATAATGGTATGTTTTTCTCTCTTAATACTTTGTCCAAATCATGCCAAGGGGAATATACTCTTTCACAGTATACTCCCTCCATTTTATTAAACATATCATATAATATTTGAATTCCTAAATGAGACATTCCAATTTCGTATACATCCGGAAAACACATACAAAACCTAACATCTACATCTTTTAAATCTTTGACAACCATATTTACTTCGTTGCCTATATATCTTGCAGGTTTTTCTACTTGCAATAGTATTTCATCTGATAAAGCTGGCTTAACCATTTAATCTGTATCCTTTCGGTTTATTAATAACTAGTTGTAGATAATTACTGGTATATCATTTGGTATATTATCATATATAATTTTTGCATTTTCCACTGGTGTATAAATAGAACCATAGCTACCATTTGTTTTATAAGAACTTCCGCCAAAATCAGTTCTCCAATCACAGGATACAACACCTATATTAGTTTCAACTGAATTACCGTAAAATACCATCCAATATGCTACTGTTTTGTCAAAATAGCTACGATTAAACTTATAGTTTCTCATCATAAAACGCATTCTATAAACACCTGTCGGTGTTTCATTTTCTGATAGATATTTTCCGCTAATTATATCACATTCAGTAATCAACTCGCCCTTACTATAGCAGAATAAACGCTGTTTAGAAAGACATACTTCTATATATGTATCTCCAAAGTCATTATCTTCGCCATATGTAACTGCTCTTTGTAGATAATTTATCTCACGAGTAACGTCCTTAGCTTCTTTTATATCACTTATAATCTGGTCAACTTCTGCTCCTGTTGCAATCCACCAACCATAATCGCCACCTCTTATTGTTGTTTCAACATCATAAGAATTTTTAAACTTTCTAGTCTGTCCCATAGTCTCATAATCTTTTGATAATTCTTCTACATAAGCTTCAATAGCTTCTTTATCAAACTGAATTTCAAACTTTTCATCTACGGACAACCATTTACTAATTTTATTTGAATCAATTATTTCCTGAGCAGAATCCTCAGTTGTTTCACCAAAAACCAAGGTTATTTTTGTATTTACATAACTATTTAACTTTGAAATCAAACCATCATATATAGTAGAATCTGAAACTAAACTGTCTGTATAACAGCCACTTGCCTCAATGTTAAATTCTGTATTAAGATTTTTTACAGCTTCTATTATTAATGTTTTAAGTTTTTCAGTATCAACTCTAGTACCAGGCTCAGCTACAGTAATAACATATGTAGTTCCATCATATGAAATCTTAGGTGCTGTTGGTTCTATTATCTTTTCAGGATCAATACAACTAAGTGAATTTACTTTATTATTTAGTAAAACTTCATTATAAGTAATATCTGTTTTGATAGTATAATCTTTATCACCGCCAAAAAGCCATAAATACTGATTTTGTTTATCTTTAACATCATTCAAATCATCTTCTATTGTGATTTTTAATTCAATATCTTGTGCTGAAATATGTTCCTGCGTATTATTTCTTTCTATTATTCTTAAATAATAAGTTCTTATCTCATCCTCTAATAAACCATTAGCATCATTTACACTCTTATAAGAACAATCAATTCCATTAATCGTTGTTCCTGGTAAAAAATGATATTGAAAAAATACTGAAACTGATAAATAAAAAATCAATAATATTATAAAAACACTTATACATGACAATATGACTATTTTTTTCTTTGACTTCCCCTGCATAAACCCTCCAATTTACTAACGACGTGCTAATTCTGTAGTTATATCCTCCCATGTTACACCACGTTCAGCCATCAGTACCATTACATGGTAAAGAAAATCTGAAATCTCATACTTAATCTCTTCAGGATTAGGATTCTTAGCTGCTATAATGATTTCCGTAGCCTCTTCTCCGACCTTCTTTAAAATCTTATCAATGCCCTTGTCAAATAAATAATTTGTATACGAGCCTTCCTTTGGATTTTCTTTTCTATCAAGAATTACATTAAGTACATCCTCAAATACCTTATGAGGATTACGTTCTACATATTCCTTTTTAATAATATCATTAAAGAAGCAATTTCTACTACCTGTGTGACAAGCAGCCCCTACCTGGAATACTTTTGCTAATATAGTGTCATTGTCGCAATCAGCTGTTAATTCCTTGAAATACTGGAAATGTCCAGAAGTTAAACCTTTTTCCCATAGCTCTTTTCTACTTCTGCTATAATAGGTCATTCTGCCTGTTTTTAAAGTATTATTAAAAGCCTCTTCATTCATATATGCAAGCATTAAAACTTCGTTTGTTTTATAATCTTGTACAATTACTGGGACTAATCCGTCATTATTCGACTTCAATTCACTGAAATTTATCTTCTGTATATTTGTTTTGACTGGTATTCCTTCATTTTTTAAAATAGTTTTCAAATTCATATAATCAATTACTCGATTTGTCTGACAAATATAAGAATATCCATATATATTTTGATGATAAGTAAGTTTAACCGCCGCTGACAATGCTATTTCAAGATTTTCTGTGCTAGATTCGTTTGCTTCAACCGTCACAACATCATCATGCACATACATAACAGGCAAAGGGAATTCGCTATCATCAATATTTACCTCTGTTTTTAACAACAAACCAGCACCTTGTTCTTTGTAAAATGCAGCATCTTTCGATGTCATACGTCCTTTAACTAAAACTGCAATTTTTTCACTACCAAATCTTTCTGATGCTTCTTTAATAAGTGCCTTATTTGAAGGTTTTCCCATATTTAAGATTGCAAATGAAGCACCTGTATAAAGATATTTCTTTACATCTTCTAGACGTTCAATGCTTCCGCCTAAAAAAATAGGTACGTCTGTATTAGATACTATTTCCTTAACAGTATCAATATTAAGCTCATGTTCTGCATCATTTTCTGATTTTTCTGCAATATAAATAGCATCAGCTCCATAATTGCCTATAAACTGACAAAGTTCCTTTGCATTGTCATATAATGTTACAGGGTTCCCAGAACTATTACAAGCTTTTCCGTTAAATAAAAATACTTCTTGAATTAATTTTATATCATTCATTAGTCAAACCTCTCTTATTTAATATAAATATTTTGGTATAAATAATTTTAATTTAAATAATCTCATATTGAAGATTGTACCACAACATGAGATTATTGTAAAATTTTTATTATTACAAAATTCCTTTTGTAGATAATACTGAGCTAATTCTTTCGTCCACTATAGTCGCAGCATCTAATGCTTTTGCAAAACTCTTAAATGCACATTCGATAATATGGTGATCATTGTTTCCAGAAAACATCTTAAAATGTAGGTTCATAGCTCCTGCATATGATACTGCATAAAAGAATTCCTTAGTCATCGCTGTTTCAAAATATCCACACATATCTGTACTAAATTTAAGATCATATGCAAAATAAGGTCTGCCTGATAAATCAAGAGCGCACATAATTAAAGCATCATCCATTGGTAATGTAGCACTTCCATAGCGTTTAATACCATTCTTGTCACCAACTGCTTCTCTAATAGCTTGACCAATTACAATACCTACATCTTCAATCAAATGATGACAATCCACATACAAATCACCCTTTGCAATAACTGTAAGATCAAACAATCCATGTCTAGCAAAATTATTTAACATATGGTCAAAAAAACCTATACCTGTATTAATTTCTGTTTTTCCTGTTCCATCAAGATTTAACTTAACCTCAATAGATGTTTCGCCTGTTTCACGTTTAATTGATGCTGTTCTTGCCATCACAATACCTCCCACTATTGTTCAAAACGAACTTTTATACTATTTGCATGTGCTGTTAATTGTTCTGATTCTGCAAATTTAATTATATCTTTGCTTATAGGCTCTAAAGCTTCCCTTGAATATGAAATAATGCTTGATTTCTTAATGAAATCATCAACACTAAGTGGAGAGAAAAATTTAGCTGTACCATTTGTAGGTAAAACGTGGTTTGGACCAGCAAAATAGTCACCAAGTGGTTCTGAACTATATTCTCCTAAGAAGATAGCTCCTGCATTCTTAATCCTTGTCATTGTATCAAATGGATTTTGAGTTATAATTTCAAGATGTTCTGATGCAATTTCGTTTGTTATATCAATAGCTTCCTTCATGGATGAGGCTATTAAAATATATCCATAATTTTCAAGAGATTTTTCAAGTATCTCTTTTCTAGATAAAACTTTTACAAAGTTATCAACTTCTTCTGACACCTTATTAGCAAGTTCTTTGCTAGTAGTAACTAAAATTGAACTTGCAAGTTCATCATGTTCTGATTGTGATAATAAATCTGCTGCTATGTAACGTGGGTTTGCTGTTTCGTCAGCTAAGACCAAAATCTCACTTGGCCCAGCAATAGAATCAATGCTTACAAAACCAAAAACTGCTTTCTTTGCTAATGCAACAAAAATATTACCTGGTCCAACTATTTTATCTACCTTTGGAATACTTTCTGTGCCAAAAGCCAAAGCTGCTACGGCCTGAGCACCACCAACTTTATATACAGTATCAACACCTGCAATGCTTGCAGCCACTAATGTTCCAGGATTAACCTTACCATCTTTTCCAGGAGGTGTTACCATAACTATTTCTTCAACACCTGCTACCTTTGCTGGAATAACATTCATAAGAACACTAGAAGGATATGCCGCCTTACCACCTGGTACATAAACACCAACTTTTTCTAAAGCAGTAACTTTTTGACCTAAAATAGTTCCATCTGGTTTGCTATCAAACCAACTATATTGTTTTTGCTTAATGTGGTAATCTTCAATGTTTTTTGCTGACTTCTTCATAACCTCAATAAGCTCAGGTTCAACAGCCGCAAATGCTTCATCTATCTCAGCTTTAGTTATCTTAATATTTTCCGAATTAATAACAGTGTTATCAAACTTAAGAGTGTATTCAGATACAGCCTTATCACCATTTTGTCTAACATTATTAACTATTTCATTTACTGTATCAGCATATGAATCATAGTTGTTAGGACTTCTTTTTAACAAATCATTTAATATATTTTTCTTTGATTGTTCGTCTATTTCAATAATTCTCATACTATAACTACAACCTTTCTTTCAAATCTTTAATAAGCTTCATAATTCTTTCGTTTTCCATCTTCATACTAACCTGATTTACAATCATTCTAGCTGACAATGGACAAATTTCTTCTAATACATCAAGGCCATTCTCTCTAAGTGTAGCACCAGTTTCGACAATGTCAACAATAACTTCTGATAACCCTACAATAGGAGCTAATTCTACTGAACCATTTAACTTAATAATTTCAACTGTCTGATGTTTTTTATTATAAAAATAATCTTTTGCAATGTTTGGATATTTACTAGCAACCCTAATCATTTCATGATGTTTTAAAAGATCTCTTGCTGAATTTGGACCACATACACACATACGGCAATTTCCTACATTCAAATCAAGTACTTCTAAAACCTTTCTACCCTCTTCAAGAATAGTATCTTTTCCAACTACGCCAATATCAGCAGCTCCATATTCAATATATGTTGGAACATCACCAGCCTTAGCAAGAAAAAACTTAAGCTTTAATTCTTCGTTTACAAAGATAAGTTTTCTAGTATTTTTATCCTTCATTTCTTCACATGTAATACCAATCTGTTCAAGCATTTCAAGTGTTGTTTTAGCTAATCTTCCTTTTGCAAGTGCAATTGTTAAATAACGCATATTAGGCTTCCTTTCTTATATTTATTGTTCTTTCACAATTTTACGCTCTTATATTGCAGAATAAGTTTCTGTATCGTCTTCTGATTTTATATAAATAAGTTTCTGTGTTTCGCTTCTATTAATATAGTTTTTATAATCCTCTATAGACTTAGTTGAACTTTTTCTAATAAGAGTCGTTGCAACACCGCTACTGCGAAGATTATTAGCCATTTTTACAGCATATGCTTTACAATCATTCTCATATATCATAAGGCAATTTTCAACTTCTATATCAAGCTTGATTTTTTGTCTATTTATAACATTTAATAATTGGTCTAGGTTAATTGCAAATCCCATAGCAGCTGAAGCTTTACCAAACTGTTTTAATAAATTATCATATCTTCCACCTGTTGCAATTGCATCGCCAGTTCCATAAGTATAAGCCTTAAATACTAATCCAGTATAATACTCATGAGTTCCAACGATACCCAAGTCAAATGAAACATATTCCTCGTATCCGTAATAAGTTAAAAGTTCATATACTTTTTCCATTCTATCTAAAGCGTTGTTAATCTTATCATTAGAAATCGTATTCTTAGCTTCATTTATAACTTCAATTGAACCGACTAAATCAGGCAATTTAAGAAACATTTGCCTTAACTCATTCGAAATATCTGTTTTCGTTAATAATTCTTCAACTCCGAAATAGTTTTTATTTTCAAGTAATATTTTAAGTTCTTCAACTTCTTCTTCATTAAAATGAGCCTCTTCCATAAGTCCTTCAAGAAAATCAATATGTCCTATTTCTATTTGGAAATTTGTAAGTCCACATTCTAATAGTGAATTTATAGTAATTGCAATGATTTCTACATCTGAATCTGATTTATCATCACCAATAAGTTCTCCGCCAATTTGAGTTATTTCTTTTAATTTGCCTTGATGTTCAGCATTGTTAATAAATGTATTTCCAAAGTAGCAAAATCTTATAGGCATATCTTCATCCATATAATATTTTGATGCTGCTCTTGCTACTGAAGGTGTAATATCTGGTCTTAAAACAAGAGTATTTCCTTCTCTATCAAAAAGCTTATACATATCCTTTGATTCGACGCTTCCCATTTCTTTTCCGAAAATATCAAAAAATTCAAAAGTTGGTGTTTGAATATCATTGTATCCATATAACTTTAAAATTTTATGGATTTTATCTTGTAAATATAGCTTTTTCTCACATTCTTTATTATAAATATCTCTTACACCTTCTGGTGTATGTAATAGTAGTTTTTTCATTGTGACCTCCGATTTCATTTTATCATGCTAAACTTTAACGCACTAAACTTTAGTGTGCTAATTCGATAACTTGATACTAGCCCACATTATACAATATAAGCCCCATATTGTCAAGCGTTTGTTCTTTCTGACAAATCTTTCTGAATTAATTCAAGAAAGTGAAGGGGTACTCCCTGATGGTTTCTTATTTTATAAGTCCTATCAATTTCATCAATTTTAAAACTTTTTCTTCCACCACTAGTACTTCTATTATAAAATTCATCTATTTTAGAGAAAGGTAAATAATATGCCTCATCTAAATGGCTATAGTATACTATAATAAATGACATTCCATTTTGAGCTTCAAAATTCTTCATAAATTCGTATTGATGCTTATGTATATTTTGCATAGAAAATGAGTTTACAGCACATTCCTTGGCATCGAAACAAATAGGAATACCTTGTACTACTCCTATGTAGTCCACTGTACTTTTTTGATCAAAATAAGCCAAGGTTATATGTCTGCTTGCTGAATCAATTTTTATTGGCTTTATAGGAGTTGGAATCTTCTGTATGAGTGCCAAATTACTATCAGCATACTTTTCAATTGTAAAATTAATTAATTCTTCTAGAACCGAACCTCTAAGGCCTCTCGAATTCCATGTTCCCATATTACCTCTTTTCGATTGTTAAACTATAATCAATTACTTTGCATTACTTTATTATAAATAATTGGCATTGGTGCATAAAAAACTTTTCCGTTTAAATAATCTAGCCCACCATCAATCCCTTTAAAACTAAGTTCACACGAATGCAATAATTGATATTTTAACTTGAATTTTTTATTTATTTCTTCATCTCCATATTTATAGTCCCCTACAATAGGAGAACCAATTGATGACAAATGTGCTCTTATCTGATGTGTTTTTCCAGTAATAAGCTTTACTTTTAACATAGTAAGTTCTATCCCTTTTACCTCATTATACACTATTGGCTCATATTGCGTTTCTATATAGTCAAACAATTCTGGAGTTGTTGTTTCATTTACCACCTTTACCGTGTTTGTCTTTTCATCCTTAATAAGGTAGCCTTTTATATTTTCATCATCTTCTATTTTACCCACTACAATTGTAATGTAATATTTATCTATTATGCGTTCTTTAAATAGCCTTGATAGCTCTTGCAATCCCATAAGAGACTTACCAGCCGCTATTATACCTGTTGTATTTCTATCTAGTCTATTGCAAATTGATGGCTTAAAGGTTTTTAGTTCTTCTTTTGATAACTTACCTGTGTTTATTAGATAAGAAATCATTAACTCGTTTAAAGATATATCCGTATCACTTGCCTTTTGAGATAACATTCCTGCTGGTTTATTAATAAGCAAAATATTATCATCTTCATATATAATATCAAGTTGTACTTCTGAAATAACTTTAAACTCTTCTCCTTGTTTAGCAGAAAATTTTTCTATTGTCTCATCGCTTAAAAATAGCTTAACGACATCGCCCTCACAAATTTTTTCATTACCTGTAGCTTTCTTTCCATTAAGCGTAATGTTCTTTTTTCTGAGCATCTTATAAATAAAAGATGTTGGAGCTTGCTTTAAAGACTTGTTTAAGTATTTATCAAACCTTTGATTTGCCTCATTTGGCCCAATTTTAAATTCTATCATGCTAATCCCCTTGTCGTAAATTTAGAAAATAAATATTTTTATTTGTTTATCTATTCGTTCATTCATATTATTTATTTTATTTATTTCGTCTTCAGTCATATTGCTTTCAATAAAAGCTTCACTCTTAACTGCTTCAATAAACTTATCTTCATTATCATATAATTTTATTACCCCATAATTACAATTATCATTAAGAATAGTTTTTATATACTTTTCAATTTCTTTAAAAGTAATCTTTTTATTTGTATTTTGAAAGCCTAGTACTTTTCCATTTTTTATATATAATACTCCTGCATACATTGATTTTTCAGTTGATGATAATAATGCATCATAAATTATTTTACAGTTATTCATATCGCCACATACATCTTCAAGTTTATTCTTAACCTCTTTTGAAATTGATTTATATGGAGCTATCACTAAATAACTTACCAAAGTTTTTGCTGCTGGCAATGAAGCTAATGCTGCAAGAACTGCAAATATAGATTTTCTTGTATCGTATAAAATAACGCCTGTAATGAAAATAATAAATACTATTGTCATACTACAAATAGAAAAAATCAATTGCCTTTTCTTTCGTTTTTCAAGATATTTATAATCACCTTTTTTTAAATCATTTATCACTTGTAACCTCCAAAATTAATTCATTCTATTCAAAAAACCAATTGTTTCAAGCAATACCTTATGAGGAATTACTTTTGTCATTAATTGCATTGCATTCATTGGTAAAGAGTAAACAGATACCTCTTTTTTCTTTAGAGAATCATAAAATGCTTTTTCAACAACATCCTCTGGTTTAGATGTAAATGCTTTTTTATACCATGGTGAAGGTTTTCCTTTTTGAGCAACATTAAAGAAATTAGTCTCTGCAGGTCCAGGACAAACCGTTGTAACATACACACCTTCATTTTTAAGTTCTATATTTAAAGCTCTTGAAAAGCTCATTACATATGACTTTGTAGCTGCATAAACAGCAAATTGCGGCTGTGGCATAAATGCTGCAACAGATGCAAAATTGATAATTCTACTGTTATAAGACATATATGGTAAGCATATCTTTGTAAGGTCTGTTAAAACAGTACAATTAAGTGTAACCATATCATGTATTTCATTTGGAGTATTCTCATCAACATCACCTATAATTCCAAAGCCAGCAGCATTTACAAGCATCTTAATTGAAATATCATCTGCTTCTAAGCTTTCCTCAATTAGTTTTAATGATTCTAAATCAAGTAAATCCATTGGAAAATATCTAATATCTTTTGTGAGTTCATTTGCCAACTCAAATAATACCTTTTCTCTTCTGCCTACAATCCAAATTTCATCAATCGATTTCTTTAACTTTTCATCAATCATCTTAGCAAATATTTTACCAAAACCTGATGTTGCTCCTGTTACGATTGCAACTTTTTTTTGTCCTCTCATTATAATACCCTCCTATCGCTTCTTTGAATGAACATTCCTTATTGATTTTTTCTTTTTAGGATGCTCTTTTGAATGCTCTTTTTTTTGATATTCCCTTTTAGAATAGTCACTTTTTTGGTTATTTGTAGAACTCATTTTTCTAGGTCTTATAAGACATTTCTTATCAAAGCCTATCAAATCTTCTCTTCCTGCAATGCGAAGAGCTTCATATACCAAATCATAATTCTTAGGATTTCTATATTGTATCAATGCTCTTTGCATAGCTTTCTCATGTGGATTTGTAGTCACATACACTTTTTCCATAGTTCTTGGGTCATATCCTGTATAATACATACAAGTAGATATCGTTGATGGTGTAGGATAAAAATCTTGTACTTGCTCAGGCATATATCCTAAATCTCTTAAATATTCTGCCAATATAACTGCATCCTTCATGGTTGAACCTGGATGTGATGACATTAAATATGGTACCACAAATTGCTTTAATCCTAGCTTATCATTTAACTTCTTATACTTTTTAACAAACTTTTCGTATACATCATTTTTAGGTTTCCCCATTTTCCCTAGTACATTGTCTGAAACATGCTCTGGTGCTACTTTTAATTGACCACTGATATGATGCTCTACCATTTCTTTAAAAAATTCATCACTTTCATCTGCAATCAAATAATCAAATCTTATTCCTGAACGTATGAAAACTTTTTTTACATTTGGTAGATTTCTTAATTGCCTTAAAAGTTTAAGATAATCACTATGATCTACTTTTAGGTTTGCACATGGTTTTGGAAATAAGCATTGTTTATTTGGACAAACACCTTTTGTTAGTTGCTTTTCACAAGATGTATGTCTAAAATTAGCTGTAGGGCCACCAACATCATGAATGTATCCTTTAAAGTCCTTATCCCATATAATTTGCTTAGCTTCATTAATAATAGATTCGTGACTTCTTGTTTGAATAATTCTACCTTGATGAAATGTGAGTGCACAGAAGCTACATCCACCAAAACAACCTCTATTGCTAGTAAGACTAAATTTAATCTCTGTAATAGCAGGAACTCCACCTTGTGCTTCGTATGATGGATGATAATTCCTCTCATATGGCAATGAATAAACTCTATCCATCTCTGTCTGCGTTAAAGGCTCGGCTGGTGTGTTTTGAACAACATAAACACCATTTGGATATTCCTCTACAAGTCTTTTAGCTGTAAAAGGATCTGTATTTACATACTGTGTATAAAAACTCTTAGCAAAAGTTTTTTTATCTTCCTTTATTTCTTCAAACTTTGGCAATGTTATATAGTCATAAACAATGGACAAATCTTTAGTTTTATATACACTTCCCTGAACAAATGTAATGTCCTTTACATCAATTCCACTATTTAGAGCATCGGCTACTTCTATTATAGACCTTTCACCCATTCCATATAACAAAATGTTCGCTCCTGAATCCAGTAAAAGTGAACGTTTCACTTTATTTGACCAATAATCATAGTGACCAAGTCTTCTAAGTGAAGCTTCAATCCCACCAATAATAATAGGTGTGTTCTTATATGTTTGTCTAATAAGATTACAATATACAGAAGTCGCATAATCTGGACGTTTTCCCATTTCTCCGCCAGGTGTAAAAGCATCCATACTTCTTTTTTTCTTGGATACTGAATAATGATTAACCATGGAATCCATATTACCGCCCATTACTAAAAATCCTAAGCGTGGTTCTCCAAAAATGTTTATACTATCCTTATCTTTCCAATCTGGCTGTGAAATTATTCCTACACTATATCCATTTGCATCTAAAACTCTACTTATAATAGCATGTCCAAATGATGGATGATCCACATACGCATCTCCAATTATGTATACAAAATCAAATTGCTCTATTCCTTGTTCTTTCATATCAGCTTTTGATATTGGTAAAAATCCATTAGTCATTATAATACACCTGACCTTTCGCAGTATTCTTCCATAAACTCATAATAATCATTTATATAATAATCAGCAAGTTTTAATTTTTCTTCTCTTAGCAAAACTGAATAATCATCCTCTATTGCGCAAGTTGTCATGCCAGCCCTTTTTCCTGCCAATAAACCGTGAGGTATATCTTCAAAGATAAGACATTTTGAAGGATCAACATTTAAGTCATTTGCTGCTTTTAAATATACTTCAGGACTTGGTTTGCCTGCACTTACTTCACAACCAGTAACAATTGTATCGAAATTATCTAAAATACCTCTTTCTCTAAGTGTTAAAGTTGCTAGTTCTCTTGAGTTACTTGTAGCAATGCCCATCTTTATTTTTAATTTATCAAGTAATTCAATAAAATCCTTTGCACCTGGTTTTAGCAAAACCCTGTTCTTATAAATATCATAAGACATTTCATTCCATGTCCGCTTTATTTCATCTATTGAATCAGGTAAATTAAACCTTTCTTTGAAGTAAAATGCTGTTTCTGAAAAGCTTTTCCCTTCAATTGCTTCAGATAAATCATCAGGTAGTTCTATATTATATTTTCCTAAATATTCGATATCAATTGTTCGCCACATCCACATAGAGTCAACTAACGTTCCATCTAAATCAAATATAACTGCTTCAAAATTTCTTATCATTGTATATACTCCTCTATTTTCTTAAATTCTTAATTTCTACTTCTGTAAGTAGTCTATACTCTCCTACATTTAAGTTCTCATCTAAATGAAGTGAACCCATCGACATTCTTTTTAAAAATGTAACAGTTCCTCCAACTGCTTCAAACATTCTTTTTACTTGATGAAACTTTCCTTCATGAATAGTAAGAAGATATGCATTTTTTTCTTTTATATCCAGTATTTCAAGCTTTGCAGGTAGTGATATAATGTCTTTTTCTATTTCTACACCATTTCTTAGCTTCTCCGCCATTTCATCATTTATAGCTTCGTCTATTTCAACATAATAAACCTTATCTACATGTTTTTTAGGACTTAGTAACTGATGGGCTAACTCACCGTCATTTGTAATAAGCAGTAACCCTTCAGTATCCTTATCTAATCTTCCGACTGGAAATAAATCTTTTCTTTTTTTACTTTCGATTAAATCAAGCACTGTTTTAGACTTATTATCTCTCGTTGCGGTGACAACTCCTTGTGGTTTGTTAAGCATATAATATTCGTATTGTTCGTATGATATTTTTGTATCATTAAAATACACAATATCTTTATCCAGGTCTACTTTTAGCCCTGAATTTGTCGCTATTTCACCATTTACTTTGATTTTTTTTCGTGATATATATACTTTTATCTCGCTTCGTGTCCCTACAGACATGTCAGCAAGAAATTTATCTAATCTTATTAATTTGCTCATGTTTATGCTATTACCTTATTTTTCTTTATTATGGAGTGAATTGTATTTTATATAAATAATACTCTTCACATTAGTATACAATTTTCTATGAAAATACACAACATAAATGATATTTATTTGCACTCAAAAAAGCCAAACCTTACGATTTGGCTTTTGGTTAATTCATTTCTTGTTTTATTTAAATTTATTAAAGAAATATTTAACAAATGCTTCTTTAAAGTTCTTTTTATATGCTCTTGATATCTTGAAAATCTCTCCGTTATCAAAAATAAAATCCTCAAGATTTATAGTCTCTATATGATTCATATTTACTAGATATGAACTTTGTGCTAACGAAAACCCATATTCTTCTAATTCATCTAACAACTCTTCTGGTTTTTTATTTAATAAGAGCTTTTCTGTATGTATTTTTTCTTCACCTTCAGGACATAAAATAATTTTACTACCTCTTTTTGCTTTCTCTAAATATAAAATATTTTTAATCATTACTTTTCTATATGTATTATTAAAATGTCCAATAACAAACGGCTCTTGAAAATATTTTTCTACTTCATCAATAATTTCCTTCATTGTTTCTATCAGTTCTTGATGGTTTGGTTCCTTAAGAATATATCTAAATGGTTTTGCTTTAAAAGATTTCGGAGTTGGTTGTAGTATACCTGAACAAAAAACAAGAACTGTAAATGGATATTTTTCTCGAAATAAACGAGCTACTTCATCTCCATTGATTCCACCAAGTTGCATATCTAAAATTAATAAATCATAATCAACTCCATAATCTAAATTTTGAATTAAATCCTCACCAGAATAATACTCAAATATACAAAATTCTATTTCACGTTCATTCTTTATTTTGTTTAAAACTCTCTTAAGATACTTAATATATTCTTTATTATCATCACATATTACAATATTATACATAACCTCTCCTCATTTTTCTTTATCCTCTTAATTTAATAAACAAAAAGACTAGATATCAAACTTGATTGTGATACCTAATCCTTTTATATAATTAACTTATTTGTTTTTTATTTAAATCTCTTGATTTTAATTTTATTACATTATACATAAAGCACCCCATCTTTGACTTCGCATAACAAGTAGTAACGACTTTATTATATAATACTTAGTTTAAGATTTCAACTTCAAATTTAATACAAGTTATTCATTTAAAGATGAATAAACATAATAAAATATATCTTGCTCATTATCTTTTATCCTTATTTTAAAATCCTCTTCGTTTTCTTGTATATAAACACAGTAATTATATCTACTTAACCATATTTCTGTACTTTCATTAACAATCGAAGGACCCATTCCTAAGTATGTTACTATAATTTCGTTATCATCTTCAAAACAAAGAAATTCTTTCACGGCACCAACATCTATCTCATATCCCTCTACTTCTATCGTTCCTTTGAAATTTTCGGTATACTTATTAATTACACCTTTTACTTTAACATTTATTTTAGTCTTTAAACTCTTGGCTATTTTGGATTCAAGTTCTTCTGCTGCAATACTACTATTACTTATAAACCCTTCAGTAATATAACATTCTTGATTAATATCTATATAAGTAATACCAAATATACTATGAATACCTTTTTTACTAGATATTATTTTAAATGATAACATGATAATTATAATAGCTATAGTAATTATGGCAAGAATCAATATAATTATAGTTTTTTTTCTATTTTTCATACTAATACCTCTATCCTAGTGGCACATAACATATAGGCACAGATAAATTAACACTGCCACCTATCATCTTTTGTGTTATTCTATTTATTAAAAAGGTATATTCGAACATTGAATTTCCATTCTTATATTCCCAAAAGTTATTACTTGCTTTATCTATATATCCGCCACTATAATAAGGCGAAGATATTGTTCCACTTTGCTTTTTTGTCTCTATATTTGCATAACTTGAACCACCAACTGTTATTATTCCTGGAATACTTATTACTGTTTGATAGTTTACTTTATTACCCATATATCCCATTATCTGATTTCCAATGTCTAAAGCTCCACTATACTTAATAAAAACAAAAATTTCTTCACTAACAACTTGGGTTGTATAGGATGCTGTCACTTCTCCAATAACACTTGTAGTACTCAATCCGTTGATTGTTGTTTTATATATATCATAAAAAGTTTTTAATACATTTACTCCACCTCCAAATTCTGGTATTGTTCCCGTCACGCTCGTTGCTAGAATCTGTAAAATATTTGTAGTTATTGCACTTGTACTACTACTTTTTTTAGATCCTGATATATATGTTTTTGTTAATGGACTGTCTGCTGCATTACAAACACCTCTTATTATCTGTAATTCATATTCTTTTCCTCTATATACTGTAATTTGTCTAGTACTAGTCCATGTAATTCCTTTGGTTGGTAAAACCGTTGCTCTTAACATGTTTTTTGGACTTACTTCTTTACTTAATACTTCCTTACCTAATTTTTGATTTACCTCTTCTTCTGAAATAAATTCTACACCTAATTCTTGTAATTCTGTATCAATATTTTTGATTTCCTGTTCATTAACAGCAAAATCTACTGCCAACTCTCCTCTTAGCTCAAATAAATAATCAATTCTTTCCTCGTTTTCTTCCGATACAATTACACCAGTGCTTTCTTCTGCTCCATAGGCATTATTAATAAAAGCAGACTCCACTAAAATAAACATTACAATAAAACCCCATTTGAATTTTTTCATATCACATTCATCCTTTCTTTTAAATCAAGTCATTTACGTTCTAAGTACAAAATACATATACTTACATAATATACCATTTTCTATAATATGTATAAGCGTTGTCCGAATTCTGTAGTTTTATGTCCGAATTCTGCAACCTCAACATCAGAACGTATAAACTAACTTTCTTTTTTCTAATCTTCTTAACAATGGATAAGGATTAACAGCTTGTTCATTTCCATCTTTATACTTCAAATATATCCCAAAATGAAGATGTACATCAAAATTCCCAACCGTTCCTTCTACTTTACTATAACCAGTATCCCCTACATACCCTATGATTTGACCTGCATACACTACGCTTCCCTTTTCTATCCCACTTGCATAACTATATAAATGTGCATAATAATAATACACATCATTTCCCGAGCGAATCCCTAACCTATATCCCCCAAGTTCTAGCCAGCCAATGCTTTCTACAACACCATCACACACGCTGACCACAGGATAACGTCCCCTAATATTATCTGGTGTCATTATATCAGCACCTTCATGTAAACGTTCTCCACCATATGTACGTCCCGCACCATAAGAATCTATATAATATAGCTCTTCTCCATCATAAGAAACAGCTACTGGAAAATACTTCGCTTCCAAATACCAGTCATCATGCAAATACTCTCCATAAATATATTCGTCACTTAAATATTCTGGCAGCTTATCCTTCTCAACAAAATTCGTTATAAACCTAGTAATTAATACTGTAAACGCTACTGTATACAATATCCATAAAAAAACAGAACGAATATTATTTCTTTTTCTAAAAAATCTATAATTAAGCAATAAAAAAACACCTTTCTACTATATCAACAATTCAATATATGCAAAAAAGTGTTCATTTATGATGTTTCGAACGAAGCAAGAATAGTTCGGCTTTAGCCAAAACTATTCTTGCAAACTTCGACGTCAGTCGAACGTTTTTAGACCCAATAAAGTTCCAGATTGTCTCCGTCCTCTATCGCATCAGCAAAAGTGCTTGTTTCACCATTAATCTTAATAATTAATTCTGTTCCGCCCATAGTTCTTGTATCAAACGGGTAAAAGTCCAATATATCCACAAATGAATATCTCGTTTTTCCATTTAAGCCAACTACTTTTTCATTCACAGTAACAAAAATCTCTCTCATAGCATTTTCAACAATAGCATCATTTTTCACTTCGTTTACTTCTTGTTTACTTGACTCCTCATTTGTTACAACAGCTTCATCGTTTTCAGTACTTTCCTCTTCAAAAACGTCTTCATTTTCGTCTTCTATTTGTACATTACTCATATTTGTATCTATTATAATTTTAAAATCTTGATATATAGGTTCTTCTAAAGTAGGAGTATGTCCATTTACTTTAATGCAGTTTACACCTAGATTAATATCCACAAATCTAAGTAAGTCTTCTAATGTATAGTAATCTGGAATAGATATTTCATCTTTTTGGTTTATCTCATAAGAGCTAGTAACAATATTTCCATTAACCTTTGCTACTTTAGGGCACTCAACCTTTTTATCATTAACAATAAAAGTAAGTTCATTTTTATACTCGGGAAGCTGTTCTATAGTACACTTTGCATCTTCGCCTATTGTAGATGCGATAACATCAATTTTGTCATTCTTTACTATCTTAGAATTCATGCTAGCATCTCTGCCATTAATTTTTATAGTTGCTGGCTCACCAAGCAATCCTCTAACTGTTTTTTGCATCTTATTGACAGTAAATGTAAGTTCTTTACCACGTTTTGGAAATAAATCCATATTTGAAAGTCCACCTTGTATTGCTGCATCTACCACTGTCAATTTATCATTATCATATAATTTAACTCTGTGACCATTTATATTTACAAATATAAAGTTATTCTTTTGATTATAGAAATTTATACAAATACCAATAGGAGTTACTAGTAAAGGATCCTTTTCTACACCTTCTACCAAGAAATTAACATCACCTAAAACTTCTTCACCTCTAAGAGCAACTCTCTCCTCGGCTAAACCTAGATGTTTTGCTAAAGACTGCGTAAAACCAAAGGCTTTTCCGCCTCCGCCTACGATAAAGACTGCATTCACGCTTTTTCCACCATTTAATTCCTTTATTTTATCAGCAATCTCAGATGTCATTGTATCAACTATATCTTTGTATATTGCTCTTATCTGCGCTGCTGTAGCCTTTTGCTTAATCATCATAATATCTTGATAATTAATTTGTCTACCTTTTAATGATGCTAATTTAATATCTTCAGCTGTATTAAAGTCAACTAAGCATTTATGTACAATAGATTCAGTTATCTCATCTCCTGCCCTAGGAATCATTCCATAAGCAATGATACTGCCATCTTTAGTAATTGAAATATCACTTGTTCCAGCTCCGACATCCACTAACGCTATATTTAACAATCTAAACTGTTCAGGTATAGCTATATTAATAGCTGCAATAGGCTCTAAGGTTAGGTTTGCCACCTGCAAATTAGCCAATTCCACTGCTGAGTTTAATCCTTCAACTACCTCACTTGGCAAGAAAGTAACCAATACATCTGCTCCTATTTTCTTAGCAATATGTCCTTCAAGATTATTAATAACATAATCATTCATGTAATATCTAACTACAGTATAACCCACACAAAAAAAATCTTCATCCTTATTTTCTTCTCTAACTATATCATAGGCATTTTCAACACCCAAAAGATCTAGTGAATAGATTTCTTCACTAGTTACCTTTACATCTTCTGTTCTTTCAACTTCCACATGTACTGTTTGTGTTTTTAACACACGTCCAGCGGCAGCTATACAAACTTCTGTTAATGGTCTTTCTATTTGGATTTCTAATTCCTTTTTTACTTTTTCAATAGTTTCTCCAACTTTTTGAATGTCATGAATTTGACCATCCATCATCGCTCTGGTATCATGTTCTTTTACATAATGAGCTACCATATTAAATTTATTTCTGTCCATGTATCCAACTGAACCTACTATGCTTCTAGTACCAATATCAAGTCCAAACACCATATGTTCAGGGTATCTCTTAGTTTCTGCCATAAATACGCTCCATTCCTTCATCTATCTGTATTTCTGTATTTTCAATTGAGTCACTATTATCTATTACATATTTGCAATTTAATCGAAACTCATCATCACTAAGTTGATTTTTTATAATACTATCAATTTTTTGATCACTGTAATTTCTACCTAGTTTAAGTCTTTCGCGCCTTATTTTATCATCTGAATATACATACCAAAACTCATCACAAATATCATTATATCCAGCCTCTATAAGTAAAGCAGCCTCAATAATAATTATTGTATCACATTTTTCTGAAGATGTAATGCATTTAATCTCATCAACTATATATTTTTTTACTTCTGGATGTACAATCGCATTTAATATGCTTAATTTCTCATTATTATTAAATACGATTTTCCCTAATTCTGTATTGTTTATGGTTTTATCATCATTCAAAATATTAGAAAAACCTAGTTCATCAACAAAGTACTCTACAGTCTTTTTGTAAGCACTCATTGCAGGCTCCATAACAAGATGACCTACTTTATCTGCTTCAATTATATGACAATTATATTTTTTACTTAGTATATTTAGCACTGTAGACTTTCCACACCCTAATCCACCAGTGATTCCTATTACATATGACATAAATAAACCTCTTAATGTGCGTCTAACCAGTTATCTCCTTGACCAATACCTATTTCTAACACAACTTTTAACTTAGCAGCATTCATCATTGCCTCTTCAATTATTGACTTTACTATACCCACTTCACTGTTATGTGTTTCAACTATTAACTCATCGTGCACTTGTAATATCAATTTAGATTTTAAACCCTTTTCTGATAATTGTCTATATACATTTATCATTGCAATCTTCATAATATCCGCAGCCGTTCCTTGAATAACGGAGTTCATTGCTGCACGCTCACCAAAAGCTCTTTGCATAAAGTTACTTGACTTAAGCTCTGGTATAGGTCTTATTCTTCCAAACATAGTTTTTACATAACCATGTTCCTTGGCAAATTCCACAGTGTCGTCTAAGTACTTCTTTACTGATGGATATGTTTCAAAATATTGCTTAATATACTCAGACGCTTCCTTTTTGCTTATACTAAGGTCTTGACTAAGTCCAAACGAACTAATTCCATAAATAATACCAAAATTTACAGCTTTAGCATTATTTCTCATAGTAGATGTAACTTCATCCAAAGGTGTTTTAAATACCTTTGCAGCTGTTATTTTATGAATGTCCTGCTCGCTATTGTATGCATCAATCAAATTCTCATCATTAGACATATGTGCCATGATTCTAAGCTCTATTTGTGAATAATCCGCATCTATAAAAGTATAATCTTCTTTTGGTATAAATACTTTTCGTATTTGTCTTCCAAGTTCCATTCTTATTGGAATGTTTTGAAGATTTGGCTCTGTACTGCTTATTCTTCCAGTTGCTGTTATTGTTTGATTGAAAGTGCCATGAATACGTTCATCATATCCTATATAATTACTAAGTCCATCTGCATATGTCGAGTTAAGCTTAGCTAATTGTCTATATTCTAATATTTTATTTACGATTGGATATTCTGGTGCTAATTTTTCAAGAACATCTGCACTTGTAGAGTAGCCTGTCTTTGTTTTCTTTCCACCAGGCATACCAAGCTTTCCAAATAAAATCTCACCTAACTGTTTGGATGAATTTAAATTAAAGTTTTCACCTATTTCTTCAAAAATCTCAGTTTCTATCCTGCTTATAATAGTTTTTAAGTTGTCACCATACTCTTTTAAACTTACACCATCAACTCTAATTCCGTTTCGCTCCATTTCATCTAATACAAAAATCGTAGGATATTCTATTTCATTATAGAGATTTAGCATCTCCATTTTCTCTAATTGCTTTTCAATATTATTAGAAGCTGCAAAAATACTATATGCCTCATAACTAGTTAACATAATATATTTATGTTTATCTAAATTAAATAATTCTAAATAAGACATCTTACCTGCGATTTCTTCTTTAGTTTCAAATACCATTCCTAAAAAATCTCTAGCAATATCCGAATATGAATATGTGCTTTTTAATGGATTAAGTAAGTAAGCACCAATCATACAATCTAAAATATTGTCTTTAAGAGTAAAATCTATATATTTAAGTGTTTTCTTTAAATCTAATATAGAAATTTTAAATGATTTTTTTAGTTCTTCAATAAGCTTAATAAGCCTGTCTTTCGACAAACCTTCAGTATTATCTAGATAGTAAATTCTTTCATTTTGCGATATTGTTAATGTAGCTATATTAAATTCATCAAAAGAATTATAACAAATACCAATATAATCACTTTTTCTCTCAGCATTTAATGCATTTATAAGACTTATTATCTCTGACTCTTCTTTTAATTCATTAATCATTGATTCAATATTAACATCATTTACTTCTTGAGTTGTTATATTAAACCTTGAAAACATACTCTTAAACTCTAAATTTTTTATATGTTTATACGCCTCATCAGTATAAATATTAGAAAGTACAGCATCTTCGACATAACTATCTAGAGGTACATCTACATTTATTGTGGCTAAGACCTTACTCATTCTTGCATTATCTTCATCATTAATCAATGCATTTTTAATTCTTTCTGGTGTAACGCTGTCAATTTTTTCATAAATACCTTCTATTGTCTTGTACTCCGAAATAAGCTTTGATGCTGTCTTTTCTCCAATACTTTTTACACCAGGTATATTATCAGCAGTATCACCCATAAGTGCCTTTAAATCAATAAACTCCTTTGGTGTAACGTTGTATTTTTCAATTACATCTTTATCGTAATAATTTTCTATTTCTGTTCCACTTTGCTTTGTCTTCGGAATCCTAATTAAAACATTACTATCCGCAAGCTGCAATAAATCTCTGTCACCTGAAACTATAACAACTTCATATCCATTATTCTTTGAATACTTTGACAATGTTCCTAACACATCATCTGCTTCATATCCTGGTTTTTCGATTACTTTGATATTCATTGCTCTTAGTACTTCTTTTATCACTGGTACTTGTTCGTGAAGCTCATTGGGCATAGGTTTTCTAGTTCCTTTATATTCTTTAAACAGTTCATGTCTAAATGTTGGAGCCTTAACATCAAAAGCAACCACAAGATTTTGTGGTTTTTCTTCATCAAGTATTTTAAACATAATATTTAAGAAACCATAAACTGCATTTGTATGCATTCCTTTTGAATTTGTTAAATCTGGAATTCCAAAAAACGCCCTCGTCAATATACTATGTCCATCAATTAAAACAATTTTATTTCCTATACTCATTTTTTCAACCTTTCATTATATATACTAGAAATTTCAATCCACAGTATATTACACTTGCAAGTGATACTATTTCAGCACTAATAAGAGTAATTCCCTTTAAGAAATTACTCTTATATCGCTTATATACCTTATCTGTATATTTTTTAAAATAATTATTTAAACCTTCATCAAGATTATACGAGGAATCCTCCATGTAATTCTCTTCATTTAATGTATTTTGAACTAAATATAAAATTTCAAGTTCTTCATGGCATTCTTCACAACAATCATTATGATTTACGAAATCCTCATACTTTTCATCTGGCATTGTACCTTTTATGAAATCTTTAATGTTATTTGCAAATTCTCTACAATTCATATCTTATAATATAATTTCCTGATTTTTAATTTTTTGAATAATTGTTATTGTATCATCATATATAGTTTTCAACGTATTAACTTCAATATCTGTAGGCAATTGACCTGCTCTCAAAGTTTCTACAATAGGATTTATGGAATCACTTAGTTTCTTAAGAGATAAATTCGAAACAACTCCTTTTATAGTATGTGCTTCTTCAAATGCCTTCTCAGCATCCTTGTTATCTATTCCATCCTTTAGCTTTTGAAATCTTTCTTCCTCCAAAAACTTTAATAAAAATTTTTCAAACATACCTTTATTGTTTAAAAATCTATCCATTGCATCTTCTATATCGATGTATTCCCTGTAGTCCATTATTTTTAGATCCTCTCATTTTTCTATATTATAAAATTATTTATTTGTATCTGCAAATAATTCCATTGCTTCTTTTGAAATCTCTAAACACTTAAGTAATTTAGGTGAAAAAACACCGCAATCTCCATTAACTATCATATTATAAGCAGTTTCTTTGTCAAAAGGTTTTTTATACACTCGTTCACAGACTAACGCATCATAAACATCGACTACAGATACTAATTGAGCTGAAAGAGGTATCTCATCTTCTTTTAATCCATCAGGATAACCTTTTCCGTCATATCTTTCGTGATGATGACGACATATTTCGTATGATGCATCAAACTGCTCTTCATCTTGTACGTCACCTAAGAGTTTAAGTATTTCACAGCCTTTTGTTGTATGAGTCTGCATAATAGTTCTTTCTTCGTCAGTAAGCCTTCCTGGTTTCAATAAAATACTATCAGGTATTGAAATCTTACCTAAGTCATGTATAGCTGATGCTCTTACTATTGTATTTATTTTTTCTTCTGTAAGACCTGCTTCAGGATATAAATTCATATATGCTTGAGCCATAATTTTTGTAAGTCCTTTTACTCGTTTTACATGCTCACCTGATTCTAAATCTCTAAATTCCACAATATTACTTACAACATCCATAAGCTTATCATAAAACTGTTCAAGTCTCTCATGTTGTACTATAAGTTCGTCATCCTTATCCTTAACCAGTCCTTCTAGAGTTTCTTTATTTTGATACATTTCAATTGTATTAATAATACGTTTTTTAACAACCTGTGAAACAAATGGTTTGTTTATAAGGTCTGATGCTCCTAATGTATAGCATGAAATAGCTACTTGCACATTTGTATTTGCAGTTATTAATACAACTGGTATCTTAGAAACAATGCCTCTTGCATTAAGAACCTGAAGTACTTGATAACCACTTACTACAGGCATAATCAAATCTAATAATATAACAGCAATGCTATCCATATTATTATCAATAGTTTCAATAGCTTCTTTTCCATCCTTTGCCATCAATATTTTATAGCGACCTTCAAATATTTGGCTTAATAATTCTCTGTTTAGTTCTTCGTCGTCAACAATTAATATAGTATCTCTCATATGCAAATTCTCCTATCAATTAAACTGATATCTAAAAAAATCTTAGTGACATTATATAATCTAAAGAAATATTTGTCAATATCTTTTAAAATTTATCAGCCAATATCTGACATTTCTTTCAATTCTATTATATTCTCGTTGATTCCTTCTGTTTCAAATAATATTATTTCGTTTTCACCTAATTTTAAAAATGGAGCTGGTATATATAATCTTTTTTGAGGACCAATATTCCAGTACCTTCCAATATTCGTTCCATTTACAAAGGCACATCCTTTTCCCCAACCGTCAAAATCAAGGAATGTATCACCTATTTCTTCTATATTCAACTTAAACATATAAAAAGCTGGAGTACCCTCTATATAATCTTTGCTAAAATCAATTTTATCAACATTATCTAACGGCAGATTATAAATATCCCAATTATTATGCATATGTCCATTTAATTGAACACATCCGTCAATTCCTTTTCTTTGATGCTCAATTAATGGTCCGAAATTTACTCTTCCCATATTTTCAACTAGAATATCTATACTATCATCTTTGTTTACAACTTTTTTCACCTCATGCTCTGTTAATAATTCTCTATCATATAATGTAATTACATGTTTCTTATCAACATACACATTAACTCTATCATTAGCTTTCCAAAGTCTAATTTTATCTAAGCTTTTTTCTTTAGCAAGTTTTGAATGATATAAAATATATCCATAATTTTGACCTAGTTTTTCCATAGATGTTGTATATGGCAATGTTACCACATTACTTATATCATCTAATACAGAAAACAAACTTACCTTTTCTTTAACTTCTAATTTTCCATAATTAATCCTTTTTATTTCTGTACTAAACGAAACCTCTGGAATCGGTGCATGCTTTCTTATTACTTCTTTATATCTACTATACTTTTGAGTTATCTGGCCATCCTCAGTAAGTACTGCATCATAATCATATGATGTTACATCTGGTGTTAATGCATCATAATAGTTGGAACCATTCATAAAACCAAAATTAGTTCCCCCTTCAAACATATAAATATTAACATGACCAAGCTCTAACATATCATCCAAATCCTTAACACTTTCTTCAAGGTTTCCTCTCATATGTCCGCCATTTCCCCAATGATCAAACCAACCAACCCAAAACTCTGTACACATTAACGGACCGCCATTTGTATACTTTTTTAACACTTCAAATCTCTCTTTTGTTTTAGAACCAAAGTTTCCTGTTGGCAATACACCTTCTATTGTTCCACAAGATAATGACTCATCATTTGGTCCATCAGAAGTAACAAGTGGAACTACTACACCTCTGTCGGTCATCGCTTTTTTCATAGCTTCCATATAGGATGTATCATCGCCAAAATATCCATATTCGTTTTCTACCTGCATCATTATAACTGGACCACCATAATTAATCTGTAATGGTGTTATTATTTCAAATAACTTATCATAATAAGCTTCTATATGCTTTAAAAACGGTTCATAATTAGCTCTTATACGCATTCCATCCTCAGCTAATAACCAAGCTGGTAATCCACCAAATTCCCATTCTGCACAAATATATGGAGACGGACGTAAAATAACATATAAGCCTAAGTCCTGTGCTATTTCAACGAATTTCTTTATATCCAAACCTTTAGAAAAATCATACTCACCTTTTGTCTTTTCATGCATATTCCATGCAATATACGTCTCTACGGTATTACATCCCATAGCTTTTAATTTTTCAAGTCTGTCTCTCCAATATTCTGGAACAACTCTAAAATAATGTATACCTCCGGATATAATTTTAAATTTATCACCATTTAAATAAAAATCATCCCTACATTCAAAAATACCTGCCATTTACACCTACACCTATCCTTTCTAAACTAAATATACTTTTCATTATATTGTACCAAAATAAACCGATTCTTTCTATAAGAAAATGAATGATATATCTTAATTTTGATACACCATTCATTTTATATTTTTTAATTTTTATCTTTTTTATTTCCGTTTGGCTTGTCACCTTGGTTTGGCATATTTCCTCCGCTAGGAAATTCACCTCCACTTGGGAACTCTCCCTGATTAGGAAACTCTCCCTGATTAGGAAACTCACCCTGGTTAGGAAACTCACCCTGGTTAGGCGACTCACCAGTCGGCCCCATCGAATTTCCACCACCTTGGCTTCCTAAAGCTGTTAGATTTATAGAAGAACAATCAATTAACTTACTTGAGTCTGCCTGTTGTCCCTCGGTTGTTGATGGAATTGTTCCGTCAAGCTGCCCTTGTATACTCTCAGCTCTTAAAGCTCCTAGCTTCTTTAATTCAACTATACTTGTTTTATACTCATCATAAGTATAAAATGCTGATGGATCATTTTCCATATATGAAGAAATTAGGTTATTTAAGCTATCAATCTTTTGTTCAAACTTACCATCTGAAAAATAACCTGTTATTATTTGCTGTAAATACTCATGGTATTTTTCTTTATATTCTGTAACTTCTAACAATTTACTTAACAGTGGTCTCTCTTCCATATCAACATCTGATACAGGAGTATCAATTGCAAAATTTACTACTTCTGAAGCACTTCCTGACATAAAGCCTCCAAATGCAAGATTATAATCCCATGGTAAAATACTAAGCTGTCCATTATTCTACTATAAAATATAATTATGTCCCATATTTGATACATAACTATCTAAATTCACAACAACTGTATGTGCCGCAAAATATCTAAGTACAGCATCTACATCTATATATTTTTCCAAATCAGTTCCATTACTAAGGTTTTTTAAAGCTGTTACAACCCTTTGATTATCTTCTTCATCTGCTTTTGTTTTATTATTCTCAAAAATAGCCGAATAACTTTCTAAATTATCATCTGTATATTCAAGCGAAACTCCATTACTAGCATTTCCAGCACCCATACCACCACCTTGTTTTCCGAAACCGTCTGGCATTTCGAAACCGTCTGGTGGTGTGAATTCTTGTCCATCTTCCGATGGTGTAAAACCTTCAAAGCCGTCTGGTGTTTGCATTTCACCATCTGGCATCTGCATTTCACCGCCAAAATCCTTACCCATATCATTCATATCATCATTGCCTGGTTTATAAAGTGTTCCCTCACCACTAGTAGTTCTGTTAAGATAACTATCTTCTAAATCTTCAATCGCTAAGTAAAATCCCCAGCTTTTTTCGTTTACTGTAATATTTGCATAAGCATATAAAGGTGTTTTAACTCCTATATAGTTCATAATATCATAAGATAAATATTCCTTCATACTTGTTGTATCTGAGAAATTACCGTTAAGAACCATCTTATCTAATCCAAGATATGTTTGATTATCTACATATTCATCAAACTTAATTTTAAAGCTATATCTGTCACTATCACTACTAGCAACAGAACTAAGACTCGAATTACCCTTTGCACGAATACCAACATTTTTTATTGTAGTTCCATTTATAGTTATATCTGCTGAAATGTATTCTTTATCAGTAGCATTTTCTAATAAAGTTTTCCATTCTTCCTCATCAACTTTGATTTCAAATGACATTACTGAGTTTTTATCAAAGCTTTCTGCATAAGCTGTACTAACCGCTTTACTATTCTTTTTCTCGTTTGTGTTATCTGTATCATCTGTACTTTCTGAACTTTTACATGCCACTAAACTTGGTGTGCATAAAAACACAGCCAAACAAAGTGCTATTATTGATTTAAACTTCCTCATTATATTATCCTTTCAATTTGGTATTTGCTAAAAGGATAAACTTTAGTTGTGTTAATACATTGAAAACAATGTGTTAATTATGTGATTTATTTTATTGCAACAATTGCTTGACATCCCAGTTCCTTATATCTTTTTTCAACCAAACCTTTTTCAAATCCTATGATTCCATTCCCTTCAAAAGGGTCATTAAAATAATAATTATACTCATCATATCCTACTAGCACCATACAATGCTCTCCTGCTATCCATTCAAATGTCTCATTAGGTGAAATATTCCATACACTTCCCCTTTTTGTTTCTTTCATGTTCATACTAGCCCATAATAAAACAGGAATATCCTTATTAATATAAGTTTCAATAATGTTTTCAATACTTGTTCCTGTAAGCTCAACCACTGTCATTGAGCCAGCTAAATACTTGTTAAGTGCTTTAACAATAACTGGTGCATAGCATCCATATGAATTATTAGTTCTTGGATCTCCTATAAATGCATCATTTGGATGTGGAGCATAAAACACCCCATTTTCCCAATAATAATCTTGTTTTTCGAGATACTTATCAATAAAAGTATCTACCGAAATATCATACTTAAAATAACGTAAAAGCATAACTGCACTTACACTTTCACACCCTGTAGGGTATTTATTCTCTTGACTTATATATGGAACATCAATCATTTTTTCATTTAAAATCAATTCCGGTTCCAGTTCAATTTCAAGTTCAATTTCCTTACCATCTTCTATTTTAAAAGCCTCATTAACTAAATTCTTTTCTGTACTATTTACACTATCTGCACTTTTAAGAGCATTAATCCCTGCATCTAGCGTTTTTGCAAAATATATTAATCCCGCCACTCCAATAACAAAAATAATAACAATAAATATTAGTTTTCCCCTATTTTTTCTCCCCATTTGAACTCCCTCTTTCATGTGATAATATACAATATTTATTAATATATTTTATTATCACATTTAACAAGAAAAAAAGTCCTCAAAAAAATGTAAGGGAAATGTAAAGTTTTATCTGTCTAAACGATATCCAACCTTTGGTATCGTTACAAGTTTTTTATTAAAATTCAATTTTTTCCTAAGCTGTTGGACATGAATATCCACAGTTCTCGTTTCGCCCTCAAATCCATATCCCCAAACTGATGCTAAAAGACGCTCTCTATTTAGAGCAATATCTATATTTTGAATAAAATATACTAATAAATCAAACTCAATTGGTGTCAATAAAATACTTTTATCATCACTTGTAACTATATGTTTTTCTATATCAACGATTATATTTTGATACTTTAATGTACTATAAACACGCTGTCTACGGCGAAGTACTACCTCAATCCTAGCAAGAAGCTCTATTGTTTCAAATGGTTTGGTTATGTAATCTTCTGCACCTAAACGTAATCCTTTCACTTTATCAAAAACGTTACTCATTGCAGTAACAAAAATAACAGGAATGTCTTTGTTTCCGATATGTTGTATTATTTGAAACCCATCTAGTTCTGGAAGCATTACATCCAGTAAAATCAAATCAAAATCATCATTTAGAATCCTTTCAACTGCTTCTCTGCCATTTGAGCAGATAGTCCCTTTTCGTCCCCCGACTTCAAGCATTTCATATATCATTTTTGAAATGCTATCTTCATCCTCAATAATTAAAATCTCACCCTTCATTATCTTTTAGTACCCTCCACTTATTATTCTAATAATTACTTACTGGTATGTTATCCCTATTGTGTTCTTTCTCCTCCTCAAGTAAATTATCAATATTTATTATAACAAAAACCTATCTTGAAAGCAAATAGCATAAAGAGATAGGTTTTTGTTACATATTATTTTTTTAATAACTCTAGAGTGGAGTTTACTCAAGCACAAAAGTTTCAAACGCTTTTATAGCCCTATCCCTCATAGAATAATCATATATACCTCTATCAATGAGTCTTATTGTAAAAAACATATTTTCTGCAACTGACAATTTATAATCACTCAAAAACATTTCATATGAATAATCTTTGACTTTTTCACTTAAACACTCGTAATAATAATCAAGCAACGGCTGTGCCTTTTTCTTATCAGGTTCAATATGAAGGGCAATTAACATTGCTAAATCCTCTGTGCATAATCCTCTTCTTACTGCTTGTAGTCCTGTAAATTTCACATCTCTGTCTAAAGAATTTGACATTAATGTTTGTCCTGGGTGCAAATCACCATGTACAATTGTTGTATTCTTCGCTGGGCAAAATCTTGTATCAATAAGTTTTACATATTCTACCTTCAAATATTCTAATGCTTGTTCAAAATAATCCAATTGTTCCTTAGTAATATGATTCTCAAAGATTTCCCATGCCTTTGGAATCTTACCTTTTTCTTCATTTTTTCTATACTTTCTAAAAGGCTTTTCCATTGCATTATAAATCCAAGCAAGTGTATTTTCCTTCGCCTCATGATGCCATAGTGATCCAAATTTATCAAAAGCCTCTTTATTCTCCCAAAAAGCACTGTGAAAATTTGCAACTGCACGTAATATAATATTATAATTTGCTCTGATTATATAACCATTTTCATTATCTTCATCAAAGTCATAGCCTTTTATATAACTGTCACTTAAATCATCCATTAAGAGCAATTTTTTGTTATAATCAATATTATATATCTGTGGAATTTCATTAATATATCCATTTAGAAAAGCATATGAGTTAAATTCATCTGGTCTTTTATGATAAATCAACTCGATAAGATTTAAATCTTTTCCTAACGAATTAATTTTTATTTTAGTAGATATTCTTCCGTCTGCTCTTGAGGTTTTTTCTCTTTCAATCGTAAAATCGTCTATATTATGCGCTTTTATCACCGCATCAGCAATTTCGTCATCATTTAAACCAATATTTTCATTTTGTTTCAATTGATTTTCCATCTTATTTACTACATATTTTGCTATATGCTCTGCTTGTTCTTCTATAACTGTTGTCTTTTTATTTTCGATTTTTTCATCCAATAAATATGCTGACATAATTATATCGTCAATTGTACATCCGAATATCTGAGCTAGTGCAGGCAATATTGACGTTTCTGGCAATGCACGGTCATTCTCCCATTTACTAATAGCTTGTGGTGAAATATTAAGCATTTCTGCTAATCTTTCTTGTGAATACCCAAAACTTTTTCTTAATGAAGCAATTTTTATACCAACTTTTTTTGTGTCTAACATGTTTTTTCTCCTTTTTTTGATTTGATATATTTATTGTATCAATAGGATTTATCAAATAACATACTAAAAACAGTAAGTAATCTCAACCTCTAGTTGAGGTTGAGATTACTTACTGATAATATATAATTTATGTCCCAAGAATTTTTCTTTTCTCTACTCTGATCTAATGTAAACCCAACACTCTCGTACATTCGTTGAGCTGGTATTAGTATATCACTTGTGGTTACAATTATACTTTTACACCCTTTTGAGCTTATTCTATTAATTGCTTCTTTAAGTTGTAGTTTTCCATATCCATTCCCTTTATAATCTGTAATAATACAATTATCACCAATCTCAACATAATCAAGCATATTTCTTGGATCCCAACAAATAAATCCAATAGCTTTATCATTTAATGTTGTTATAAAGCAACATTCATCTGCTATATGTAAATTATCAAAGAAAAAGTTATCGTTTTCCTTCCACCTTGTTCCAAAATCTTGCACAATGTCATTACTAAATGAATATGTATCTGCTAATAATTCAAATAAAATTCCTCGCTTAAATTCTCCAACCTTTTTAAACTCAATACTCATTTTAGCCTCTCCTTTTTGTATGTATCATATATTTCATCTTATATAAGAAAGGTCACTCATTCGATAAATTATATGTTTCCCATCAGCATTTTCACGCATAAAAGAAACACCACCTGCACGACCAAACAAATCGCACTTATTAAGCATCTCAACATCCAAACCAAGCCAAACTGCATTAAATGTACTTAGTGCACCACCATGAGATACTATAATTATATTATCATCACTACTTTCCATAATCTGTTTGTAAAACGTCGAAATACGATTCCATTCTTCTCTACGGGATTCTGCTCCATTAAAAGGTTTATCATCTATCAATTTTTCCCATACAATTGTATTTTTGTGTGCCCATTCTACTGACTTACCAACTGCCTCACCCAGATTTCTTTCTCTCAATTGATCTGTTAGTATAGGCTTAATACTTAGAAAGCCAGAAATGATTTGAGCAGTATGCTTCGCTCTTAATAAATCCGATGAATACATAACATATTGTTTATCTTTAATTTCACAAGAAAGACGTTCGCCAATTCTTTTTGCTTGTTCAATTCCAAGTTCTGATAAGTCCCAATCTGTCCATGAACCAATCATACCATTTGTATGATGTATTGATTCTGTATGTTGTATTGTAATTATGTTTTTCATATTTGCATTCCTCTCCTTATAACTTAATATTGTTTATTATAAAAAATCAATTAGCTTTTCAACTTCTTCCACACCATTACCATAGTTGCTTAAAACAACTACAGACACTCCATTTTTATAGTAAATCATTTTAGAACTTACTCCTGTACCATTACCACTATGGCTAATTTTATCATCATCTATAAAGAAACCATATCCATAAAATGATGAACTCAATTCTGATTTTGCTGATATCGCTTCTTTTACAAGTTTATTATTAATTAAGTCACCATTCATAAAAGCATTCAAGAATATTGTTAAGTCTTTTACAGTTGAAAAACAACCTCCTGAAGATGTCCCACGGGTGCAAGGTTTATTAACATAACAACGCCATATAAGGTGATTATAATCATAATAATATCCTGTTGCACTATTTTTGATTGGTTCATCATAAAACCAAAAAACCGAATCCTTCATTCCTATTAAATCGAAAATATTTTCTTTAATATATTGATAATATGATACTCCTGTTACATTTTGAATAATAAATCCTAATAACAAATATCCAAGATTACTATAACTCCAATTTTCTCCTGGTTCAAATGAAATTACTGAATCTTTTATAATTGCTTTGAAATCGTTAAATTCATTATATTCATTTTGATAAGTAGAAGTATTTATTCTATCAAAATAATCTCCAAGTCCTGAGGTATGTGTTAATAAATGTTGTATTGTGATTTTTCCTTTTATATTATCATTTATCAAATCACCAATATATTTATCAATCATATCTGATAAGCTTAATTTATTTTCCTGTACTAATTGTAATATTGCCACACTTGTTATAGACTTTCCAGCTGAAGCAATATTAAATCTAGTGTCAATTTCATTTTTAACTTTATATGCTTTTGAAGCAAATGAATAAGCTTTCGAGAAAATGGGTTGTCCATACTTTGATATATTAATACAACCCGAAAATTTATCTTGTAAAACTAAATCCTGTATTTTTTTATCTAATTCTTGATATACCAAATTAAAAACCTCCTAGTCATTCTTTAATAATTGAACCTAAAATGTTGATTCTATTTCATGCCACTTCTAACTCTTTTGTTGCATATCAATCAATAACTACGACTCAAAAAAGAACATATCACCTAATGTACCATCATCATATTCTGTATTTGGATAAGATTTAATCATTTCATAATTTCCTTTAGTATATTCACTTACTACCTTGTTCCAAAAATATACAGATACCTGATTTTTAGGATGTAATTTTAATTGCCATGTACCTTTATGTATATCAAGAACATTAAAAAATGCCCATCTATTTCTCTATCCTCTAACCGAACTTGTCTTAAGCTAATCTCCATTTAATAAACCCTCTCTAAAAATATTTTTTTATGCTACTGTCATTAAATTAATATATTCTCTAATTATAACAAATGCCTAATATAAAAGCAATAATTGAGGTGGTGTTCATTAAATAACATATATTCTCATATATATAAATGACCCATTTTAATAAGGAGTTAACATTATGAGATACAAATGTAGCGTATGCGGTTTTGTATATGACGAATCTTATGGAATCCCAAGTATCGGAATCATGTCTGGTATGCGATGGGAGTGGCTTTCTACTGATTTTAGATGTCCTCATTGTCGAGCATCAAAGTCAGGATTCCTACAACATCAATCTGTTGATGTTTTGATTGAAAATGCAAAATCACAAGATAATATTTATAAAATGACCTCTGGTGAATTAAGTGCATTATGTTCCCAACTTGCATTAAGCTGTAAAATTCAATACTTGTTTAATGAAGCACAACAATTCACTATATTGGCGGATTACTATAAGTCACAAACTCAATTACCTATAGACTCATCTATAGATAAATTATTAGAACTCATGGAAGATGAGTTTTCTAATTTGTTTGTAAAGGCAGATAATGTAGCTTCACTCTCTAATGATCGTGGTGCTAAGCGAATTCTTAATTGGTGTAAAGGTGCCACTAGGGCATCTTCCTCCATTCTAAACAGATATAAATCTCAAGGTGAGATACTTCTTCAAAATAAGAATGTTTATATTTGTGAAATTTGCGGTTATATACATATTAGTGATACTATGCCTCGTGGATGTCCAGTATGTAGAGTATCAAATATTAGAATAGAAAAAGTTGAATAGGAAGACTAACTATTAAAAGTCAAGTCTAAAATAATATTTTTTGAATGAATTGCACAGATGCATTTCAGATAGATTTAGAACTGGAAATAATTTTATTGAACATTGAAAACTGCATGACAAATAGAGCATCTTTGTAGG
>JAVBRI010000042.1:0-108920 GCA_031548165.1 Lachnospiraceae bacterium | reverse complement strand
CCTACAAAGATGCTCTATTTGTCATGCAGTTTTCAATGTTCAATAAAATTATTTCCAGTTCTAAATCTATCTGAAATGCATCTGTGCAATTCATTCAAAAAATATTATTTTAGACTTGACTTTTAATAGTTAGTCTTCCTTAAGTTGTTTTTTTAGCATTATAAAGTTTTCTCCTCCAAATTCAAATTCTCCATTTGAATTAGTATGCATTGGATAATTTATAGTGTGATTGTTTCTTACAAGTAAATTATTTATTAATGTTTCTCCACAAATGTCCCAAGCAAATTGTTTGGATTTGTTGGAGGAGTAGCATAGGTCAATGATAATATCGCATAATTCATTTTCATTAGGACATATCTCCTCACATTTTGACCTGAATTTAAGCATCATCATATTTCGATTGATGGCAACATCCTCTTTGTTAAGTCTTTGTTTATTAGCCATTTGTTGATAATAGCGGACATCATCATCATACTGCGATTTAATTTTTGCAATTTGCACATAGTCTTTCTTACTATATTTAATAGTGGACTTTAAAATAGAATAATCAAAGCTTTTTGTTTTTGTATGCTTAGGTACAAAATCCCTAAAGGTATCCTCAAAAAGCCAGCAAATTTTATTTATAGTACAAGGCTTATCACCAACAGGTTTCAATTCGTTGTAATAAGAAATAAACTCCATTTCTCTTTCTGTTTTTTCTGCTTTTTTAATCAAGTCATCTAATGGCATCCTAAATTCACGAATGCACTTACTATTTGTATCTCTTATGTACTTATTCCATTTTGTCATTAAGTCAGGATATACATATTTCATGAAATAAGGTTTGTTATCAGCTACAGTTCGTAAGCATAATTCTTTAAAGTGTTTTTGCTTGATAGTATCCTCAGGCAAGTTATTACAAGCAGCTCTATCATACCAATATTTTGGCATTGGTTTAGTAAGTATACCTTTTGCCTTATCAATACTGCCTTGTTGAAAATGCTGTCCACATTTAATACGATAATCAAGAATTTTATACTCTTCATCATCTTTATTAAATGTAGATTGTACCTCTATCATTGCAGTAATACGATTAGTTGTAGTGCCTATTTCATCACCAAAAGCAAGTTTATTAGCTTGTATAATATCATTCTCAGTAGGTATGATTTTTTCTGCTTTTCGTTGCATACATTCGATTGTTGGAGTGTTAAGGGTGTTTTTTATAATGATGTCATTATCTGTAGTAAAGAAAGTATCACTGTCTTTGTCGGCTCCATTTAGAGCATCACATGTAGAATCCCATGAGTTTAGGATAATGCCTGTATCAACATATTGGTACCAAAAATCCATTTCATTATTATTTACAACTTTTCTACAGCGAATATTGTTATGACAAGTCATCGGAGCACGAAATAGTGCGATGTTTTCAACCTTTTTATCAATCCAATACTTATGATAAACTTCACCTTGTTTCAATAATCCTGTTACCTGCAATCCAAATATTGATTGAGCAAGAGAGTATAAATCACCTGACACAATAGCAAAATTGCCATTTAACTTAATAGATGCCTTAGCTGCAATTTCAATTCTTTTCTTTATAAGCGAATGAATTTTCTGAATAATAAATGCATCATCTAACATGCTAGGGTCAATCATAATAGCTTTAATAAAGTCATTATCAATATAATCAACATTTTCGTTATCAAGAAACATTCCCTTTAAAAATACAATTGTTTTTCTATAATCACCTCCAAGAACATCTGTTATTTCATCAATTGTAGGCTTACATAACAAATAAAGCTCTTCATCTGTTAAATCATATGTTTGCAAAAACTGGTAATTAGCATTTCTTACATTTTCAAGTCTATGTGGGGTTGCCTTTGTAACTGCAAAATCATATTTATTTTCATTACAACATTCTATAAAATGCTCAAGGCTGTTATACGAATTCCATAATTTAACCATTGATGTGGTTAAAATAACATCATAATCTCTAACATCTCTTAATTCACCCCAAGCATCTTTTACAATATAATTTTTATCATTGATACATTCTGCAAACTTAACAAAATCAAATGTAAATAGCATTCCTTTTGTCCATGCATAACGAGTGTTTACGCCAGATATAGTTTTATCAGCATATTCATCACCATATAAATCATGATTTATAATACGGGAATACTCAGGCGACATAAATCCATATCCATCTGAGTCACAATATTTAATTTCATAATCCTTTTCATATGTAAGCAAAGGTTCTCCTTCGGCTTCATCAGATATTTTTAATACATCTTCTTTAAATGAAACATTGCAATCATTTACAATGAGGATGCGTGGAAGTGTTACTGGTATCGAGGCACTACATATGAGAGATTGATAAGCTTCTAACTTAGCTGGAATAATAGGCATATTCTTATTTCGCCCATTATCCATTCGTTTTCTTACTTCATCAATGACATTTTCACTAAGATAAGTTATTGTTGAGCTTTTAATACCACCATTAGTTCCAAGCAATCTATAATATTTATAGCCATTGATTTTAAAGCCTTTATTTGCTCTGTCATAATCACTTTTTGAATTCATAATCAAACAAAAGTAATCTTTTTGGTATTGAAGTAAATATAATTTTTCGTATAGTTCTTTTATTTTATTCTTATTCATTTCGCTTTTAGGTAACTTTTTATGATACTTAATAGATGCTTTTAATATAGAAACTTCCTCATCAAGATTCTCGATTCCATTTAATTCGCAAATCCAACGAAGAACCTGACTATTATGCAAAGCAACGATATCATCCTTATTATCCATTGCACTTTGGAGTGGAAGAGTAAGATTCCACTTTGCATCCTTTAATCTTTTACTTGGTAATTTATATATAAAGTTATGACTTGATTTTTGTTTAATTATTGTTCTTCACCATCCTTTTTACTGAAACTTCTTAATTTTGCATCATTTTTGCATTGTTCATCAAATTTCCAATCTGATATAATTTTGCTTGCAATATTTTTGCTTTCGCCAAAGTCAGTTCGAAAATCCGCATTAGAAATAAGCCCACCAAATGTATGATGTGGCGTTTTACGAGTTTGTGTAATCAATTTTATTCTCCTTTCAAATCGTTCAAATAAATATTTAATTGTCAATGTGCATTATTTAGATAATTTGTTTTGGATTTATACTAAATCGCTTAACCTTGTTGAATTAGTGGCGGAATAATTAGCTTATAGCTAATTATTCGAGTCAAGTCGTAGACTTGGACTCTCTTCCTGCCAGGGAAGATGCCTTACAGTTTATAAGTCTAGCACTTATTTTTCTATTTGTCAATACTTAAATCGTATAAATAAAAATATAAACGAATTAAGTATTGAAAAACCTTGAAAAATATGATAAATTATAGTAATAAATCTTTTATAGGAAATGGGGAATCACACCATGCAAGGTCGTAAATACAGTATTTTACAATATAAAGAGATAATAAATGCTTTCTGCAATGAATATCCAAATTACAGGAAGAACCTTTATAGGGAGGAGATTTGGTCTGAAGATATATACAGCATGACTGAAGAATTATTTCACTTTGTAAATGACGTAATGTGCACTAAAAAGACATCTTTAAGAACGATGCAAAACCAAAGAATAATATTAAAGAGATTTCTTGATTGGTCCGTAGAACACGGATATATTCAGGGTCATTTGTTATGTACAGATAACTATTCATATAATGATTTTGCAGAAAAATTTATTCCGGAAATGGAAATAGAAATATTTTATGATGAAACAATAGAGAAGCTTATTGATAAAATACATTTTAATAAAGAATTATGTGAGATTATTATAAGAGCAGCCTATGAGGGGATACATGAAGCAAAAGAGCTTGCACAGATGTCATATAAAGATGTAGATAAGTATTCTGGGAAGTTGAAGGAAGCAGTTTCAAAGTACAAAAAAATTGATACACATCAAGGTAGTTCTCAAAATGGATATAGAAAGTCATATGAAATTAACGTTAGGGAATACAATAATCATATTATAAAAACAAGAGATAGCAGTTTTTCGGACATTACAGAAGAAAAATATATTAAAAGAATAACAAGTAATATAAATGAATGGATGGAAAGTAATATTTCAGTAGCATGGGATGGCAAGTATCAGATAACATATGATATGATTTATTATTCAGGTTTTATAAACTGGGTGAAAAAGATATGTGACTCAGAGGGAAAGCAAAATGATTATTTTATAAAATTGTTTAGAGTTGGAAATAATGAAAGGGCATTTAAAAGAATCGGAGACTTTGCAAAAGAATATAATCTTAAAGTTACTGGTAATGAAAAAATTAGGCAGGCATGCTACCCTTATATCATCAAAAGTAGGTACTTTGAATAAAAAGTACCCTATATAAATACGAAATAAGCACTAATTAGTTCGAAAATAGTCCTTGACATATTACCAAATAATGGATATAATACAAACATGCGTTCGATTAATATTACTTTTGAGAGGTGAGATATGGAGAAAATTGTTTTGGAGATAGTATCTATTTATAATAAAGATGTCTCTTGTAGCAAACAAGAAATAAGACTTAAGCAATATAAAGAAATACTAAAAGAAAACTATTTAAAGATGAAAAAAGAAGAAAGGGGAAAAATTATTGGACAAGAAAGACAAGTAATAACACTTACATACGATGGATATTACAAAATAATTACTACATATAAAAAGATAGTCACCTCAAACGGTACTGGCATACCATCGGCGACTATCTCAAAGGTTAAGACAATTTAGTTACCCAGAGTGGGTAATAAACTGAATACGGCAAGATACCGCAGATTGATTATATCAATACATATTTAAAAAGTCAATTTGCGATTCTGCCTAATTTTACATCAAAAATTTTATATAATAAAAATTTTTAGAAAATAAAATTGGAAAGAAGTGAGATGAAATTAGGATAAAAATATACGCAGTCATATTAATAATACTTTTTTTTCTATTAATGATGGTCATGTATAGTGAAGTAAGTATTGATGTTAAATCAGAAGATCCAAAAACAACTTATTTACAGAAGATGGAGTATAATTGTTTTATTCGCTTTAATAATATTGATATAGCACCTTTAGATGACAATAATATAAGTAAAGATGAAGATATCAAAGAAATATATAGCTATTTTTCAGAAGAAGAATTAAACTTATTATTAAGAGTAGTTCAAGCTGAAATTGGAATAGGAACTTTTGAAAACAAATGCAATGTTGTAAGTGTTATTTTTAATAGATTAGCACTAGAAGAAACAAGTTTAACAGAAGTTTTAATGAAAGAAGGACAATTTAAAGTTGTAACCAATTCAAGTTATCTAAGCGTAACAGTTGACGAAACAACAATATTGGCATGTGAATATGTATTTAGCAAGGGTGTAACGAATGATGCGATATGGTTTAATACAAATGGACTAGATTCATGGGCGAGTAAGAATAGAAATTTTATAATGAAAGATGAGTATCATAGTTTTTATAATTAAGTAGGAGGAAAGATGCACAAAGTACAAGCAAAGTCGATTTTGTCAGCAGAAAATGGAATGAATATTTACAGAGGCTGCACACATGGGTGCATTTATTGTGATGCAAGAAGTACGTGCTATCAGATGCAGCATGCCTTTGAAGATATTGAGGTAAAGGAAAATGCCCCTATTTTGTTGGAACAGGCACTTAGAAGTAAACGTAAAAGATGTATGATTGGAACGGGTGCAATGAGTGATCCTTATCTCCATATAGAAAAAGACCTAAAATTAACTAGACGATGCTTGGAACTGATTGATGAATATGGCTTTGGTCTGGCGATTCAAACGAAGTCAGATATGATTTTAAGAGATTTAGACTTGCTAAAAAGTATTAATAGCAAGTCTAAATGTGTTGTGCAGATAACACTGACTACTCATGATGAAGATTTATGTAAGGTTATTGAACCAAATGTATGTACAACAAAAAGACGAGTAGAAGTCCTTAATATATTGCGTGATGAAGGTATTCAGACAATATGTTGGATGACACCGATTCTGCCATTTATAAATGATACAGAAGATAATATTCGAGGAATCCTAGATGATTGTATTAAGGCTAAAGTATATGGGATTTTATATTTTGATATAGGTGTGACATTAAGAGATGGTGACAGACAATATTTTTATGAAAAGCTTGAAAAGCATTTTCCAGGAATTAAAGAAAAATATATAAAAACATTTGGAAATTCATATGTAATACCATCACCAAATAGGGAGCAGCTATCAAGAATGGTAAGAGAAGAATGTAGAAAAAATCAGATTGTATGGAATACAGATAAGCTTTTTGAATATATGCATCAGTATGAAGATAAACAAGTCTCACAGCAGTTGAGTTTATTTGATATGATGTAATCCAATATAGCCATTTTGTGAATTAGTATACTAAATCTGTGCATAATCCTATTAAGGGTATAAGGAGAATATTGCGAAAGAACAATATAATTAAAGGAGTATATTAATGGAATCTGCATGGAATGATGTTGTAACGTTACCTGAATTTGATAAATTAAACGGTGATAAGAATACAGATGTATTAATAATAGGAGGAGGAATAGCAGGAATACTTTGCGCATACTTTCTTGAGCAAAATAATATTAACTATATCTTAGTAGAAGGAAATAAGATTTGTTCAGGAGTTACAAAAAATACAACAGCAAAAATCACTTCACAGCACAACTTAATTTATAATAAAATGTTAAATAGTAAAGGCATTGAAAAGACAAAAATGTACTTAGATGCAAATGAACAGGCGGTAAAAAAATACATTGAGCTTTCAAAAGAAATTGATTGTGATTTAGAAATAAAAGATAATTATGTTTATTCTTTAGATGATGCAAACAAAATCGAAAATGAGATGGATGCACTTTTAAAGATTGGCTTCAATGCGAAATATTCAAGTTCTTTAAAGCTCCCATTTGAGACACAAGGAGCTGTAAAGTTTTTAAATCAAGCTCAGTTTAATCCTCTAAAATTTATATCAGGAATATGTAAGAATTTAAGGATATTTGAAAATACCTTTGTCAGAGAAATAAAAGAAAATGTGGCTATAACAGATAACGGAAAAATAAAAGCAGAAAAAATAATTTTTGCAACACACTTCCCATTTATAAATAGGCATGGAAGCTATTTTTTAAAGCAATATCAACATCGTTCTTATGTTGTTGCATTAGAAAATGCAGAGGACATGGATGGGATGTATATTGATGAAAACAAAAAGGGATTATCTTTTAGAAATTATGAAAATATGCTTTTACTTGGAGGGGGAGCGCATCGTACTGGCAAAAAGGGTGAGAATTGGGAAATATTAAGAGAAAAGGCGAAAGCCTATTATCCAAAGGCAAAAGAAAAGTACTACTGGGCAACACAAGATTGTATGAGTCTTGACAGTATACCTTATATTGGACAATACTCTAAAAGTACACCAAACTGGTACGTGGCTACAGGTTTTAATAAATGGGGAATGACAAGCTCTATGGCAGCAGCAATGATTTTATCTGATACTATTATGGAGAAAAAGAATAACTATTTGGAAGTATTTAACCCTTCAAGGAACATGTTAAAACCTCAACTTTTAATAAATGCTTTTGAAGCAGTAACCAATTTACTAACTATCTCACCTAAGCGTTGTACACATATGGGGTGTGCTTTAAAGTGGAATAATGCTGAACACACATGGGATTGCCCTTGTCACGGTTCAAGATATACAAGTGGCGGAAAAATAATAAATAATCCTGCAATAAAGATGAAAAAAATGTAATTTATGCTATAATAATAGAAAATTATATTTTAGACAGGAGATTATATTATGGAAAAAGGAAGGATTATATTGCTTAATGGTGTTTCAAGTTCAGGTAAAACTACGCTTGGTTGGGAAATTCAAAATAGAGCACAATCACATTACTACTTGATTTCTCAAGACCAGTTTTGTGAAATGTGGCCATATCCATTTCATTCTAAAAATCCAGAAAAAGAATTTAACCATACCATGTCGATGATGTATAAAACAATTAAAATGTTTGCAATGTCAGGTGAAAATGTGGTTGTAGATCATGTACTTTTAAATAATGAACGCTTAAAATCAGAAAATGGAGAAGGCACATTAGATGATTTTAAAAATCAACTAAGTGATTTTGAAATATTATATGTTAATGTCACATGCCCTATAGAAGAACTAAGAAAAAGAGAGGCACAACGTGGTGACCGTGAAATTGGTAGTGCAGAAAAGCAACTTAAATATATAGATCCACAGGATGGTTATGATATAACCATTGATACTTTCATGTATTCAATGGAAGAATGTGCGGATATGGTTCTGAATCTTGTAGAATAATGTGCGAAAACTTTTTCCACAAAACTTTTTCTAGAAAACTTTTTCCAGAAAACTTTTTCCAGAAAAAGGGATATATATTTGACAAATATTTAACGAAGCGTTATAATATACTTGTCTTTTATAAATAGAAGGTATGAAAGATTTGACTAATGTCGAAAAAAGTAAGAATTGTAGAAACAATTCGCACAAAAAAGATTGAAAGGATCAGTGTGGCAAAAAATGTTCAATTTAAAAGGAAGAGTAGCGGTAGTTACAGGAGCATCATCAGGACTTGGAGTTCATATGGCAAAAGCTTTAGCAGCTCAAGGAGCAGACTTGGCAATATTAGCTAGAAGAACAGAAAAATTAGAGGCAGTAAAAAAAGAAATAGAAGCAATGGGAGTTAAATGTATCAGCGTAACTTGCGATGTTACTAAAGAAGAAACAGTTATAGCAGCAGCAAAGGCTGTAGAAGCAGAATATGGAAAAGTAGATATTCTTATAAACAATGCAGGAGCAGGTGGAACTATTCCACTTGAAAATACTACATTAGAAGATTGGAATAAAGACTTAGATGTAGATTTAACAGGCGTATTCCTTGCAACTAGAGAATTTGGTAAGGTTATGATTAAGAACAACTATGGTCGTATAATAAATATTGCATCAATGTACGGTTTAGTAGGAAATACAGCACTTCCATCAGCAGCATACCATGCAGCTAAGGGTGCAGTTGTAAACTTTACAAGAGCGACAGCAGCAGAGTGGTCAAAATATGGTATTAACACAAACTGTATCTGCCCAGGATATTTTGCAACAGAGCTTACAGAAGCAACATTAAGCAGTGCAGAATTTACAGCATATATGAAATCAGCAGTTCCACTAGGAAGATACGGAAATGGTGAAGAATTAGGAGCGGCAGCAGTATTTTTAGCATCTGATGAAGCTTCATACGTTACAGGTGTAAACTTCCCAGTAGATGGCGGATATACTTGCGTATAAAAAAGATATAGATAATTTTTTTTAAAAAGCAATAGAGTAAGAGGTAGATAATTAGTTTATCTATCTCTTACTCTATTATGAGATTTACAAAGTTCCCATTTAACACTATAATTATAGTAAGACTTTTTGAAGGAGAAGATTTATGATTTATACAGTTACATTTAATCCAGCGTTGGATTATATAGTTTCAGTTGATAATTTAAAACTTGGCAGTGTAAACAGAACTACATCGGAAAAGATATTAGCAGGTGGTAAGGGCATTAATGTGTCAATAGTACTTGGAAATCTTGGAGTAAAAAACACAGCATTAGGCTTTGTTGCAGGGTTTTCAGGAGAAAAGATAAAGCAGATACTTAAATGTATGGAATGTAATACAGAGTTTATAACAGTTAAAGAAGGCATGTCGAGAATCAATGTAAAAATAAAGGCAGACGAAGAAACTGAGATAAATGGTATAGGACCTAAAATAGAATCTAGCGATATAGATAGATTACTAGAAAAACTTAATTTATTAGAAAAAGACGATATATTAGTTTTGGCAGGAAGTGTGCCAAATAAAATAGGCAGTGATATATATGCAGATATAATGAAAAAGCTAGAACATAAAAAAATAAGAATAATAGTTGATGCAACAGGAGATTTATTATTAAAATGTTTAAAATATAACCCATTTTTAATAAAGCCTAATAAGGATGAATTAGGTGAATTATTTAATGTTGATATAAAAGAAAATCGTGAAATTGAAGAATACGCTTTAAAGCTTAAAGATATGGGTGCTAGAAATGTCATAGTTTCGCTAGGTAAAGATGGCGCAATGGGATTTTTTGAAGATGGAAGAAAAATAAAGGCAAAGGCACCAAGTGGAAAACCGATAAACTGCGTTGGGGCAGGTGATTCGATGGTAGCAGGGTTTATTGCAGGTTATTTAGAAAGTAAAGATTACGAATATGCATTTAAAAAAGCTGTTGCTACTGGAAGTGCAAGCGCATTTTCAATGAATTTGGCAACAAAAAAAGAGATTGACATTTTAATGAATATTAAAATTTTTAATGAATATTAAAATTTATAATGGATATTAACGTTGAATATATTTAGAAAAGATTATATACTTATATTATTATAAAAAGTTAGGAGAAATATAGCGATGAATAAGGATATTAAAAAATTTGCACCAGCGTGCGAGGATGTAAAATGTATGATTCACGGAGCTGATTATAATCCAGACCAGTGGCTTTCAGTACCGGAAATTTTAGAAGAGGATATGAGACTTTTAAAGCTTGCAGGAATGAATGAAGTGTCAATAGGTATTTTTGCATGGAAAGCATTGGAGCCAGAAGAAGGCAAATATACATTTGAGTGGTTAGATGAGCTTTTTGATAGATTAGAGGCAAATGGAATAAATGCGTTTTTAGCAACGCCTTCAGGGGCTAGACCAGCATGGATGGATAGAGATCATCCAGAGTGTTTAAGAGTTGAAGCAAATAGAGTGAAAAATCTTCACGGATTTAGACATAACCATTGCTTTACTGCACCATACTACAGAAAAAAAGTACAAGAAATGAACACAATGCTTGCAAATAGATATAAAGGCAGAAAAGCACTTAAATTATGGCATATATCAAATGAATATGGTGGAGAATGTCATTGTCCATTGTGTCAAGATGCATTTAGGCAGTTTCTTAAGAAGAAATACAATAATGACATAAAACTATTAAACGACCAATGGTGGACAAGATTCTGGAGTCATGAATATAGTACTTTTGATGAGATAGAATCACCAGCACCACACGGCGAAAACCAAATACATGGTCTTTCATTAGATTGGATGAGATTTGTTACATATCAAACAACAGATTTTATGATAAATGAAATAAAACCATTAAAAGAAATTACACCAGATGTACCTGTTACTACAAACTTTATGGGAACATTTCCAGGTCTTGATTACTGGAAAATGGCAGAGCATGTAGATGTAATTTCATGGGATAGTTATCCAGCATGGCATAATGATTGGGAAGATGAAAAAGTAACAGGATATAGAATTGGATTTTTACAAGATTTGAATCGTTCACTTAAGAAAAAACCATTTCTTTTGATGGAAAGTACTCCAAGTCAGGTAAATTGGCAAAATGTAAACAAATTAAAGAGACCAGGAATGCATGCTTTATCATCAATTCAAGCAGTTGCACATGGTGCAGATAGCGTTCAATACTTCCAGTTTAGAAAAGGAAGAGGTTCAAGTGAAAAATTCCACGGTGCAGTTGTAGACCATTATGGAAAAGAAGATACAAGAGTATTTAAAGAAATAGCAAAGCTAGGTTTTGATTTATCTAAAATGAGTGATATTGTTGGAACAAGTGTAAAACCTGAGGTATGTGTTATTTACGATTGGGAAAATAGATGGGCAATAGACCATTTACAAGGATTAAATCGCGATAGAGAATACGAAACAACATGTATGAAACACTACAAAGCATTCTGGAAAATGGGTATACCAGTGGATATAAATGACGAAAGTTGTGAATTTTCAGATTATAAGCTTGTAGTTGCACCTATGATGTATATGTCAAAGGAAGGAGTAGCAGATAAGCTTAAGAAATTTGTAGCAAATGGCGGAAACCTAGTGTTAACATATTGCAGCGCATACGTAAATGAAAATGACCTTTGCTATTTAGGCGGATTCCCAGGAGATGGTTTAATGGAAGTTGCTGGTGTATGGGCGGAAGAAATAGATCCTCTTTATCCTACAGATAAAAATTATATAAATGTTTTAGAAAATGTAGGATACTCACTTAAAGAAAAGTATGATTGTGCAAGTCTTTGTGAAATCATTCATGCAAAAGAAAATACAAAAATATTGGCTTCTTATGGAGACGATTTCTATAAAGATATGCCAGCAGCGACAGTAAATGAATATGGAAATGGTAAATGCTATTATATAGCAACAAGAACTGAAGATTCATTTATGGAAGATTTGTATTCACATATTGTAAATGATTTAAGCATTGAAAAGCCAGCATTTAGTGAAATTCCAGAGGGGGTATCAATAACAACAAGATATGGTGATGGGCAGCAGTATTACTTTATTATGAACTATACAGATAAGGTACAAAAAGTTAGTTTTGATAAGATAAATGCTACAGATGTTATTACAGGTGAAGAGTATAAAGAAACAGTAGAACTTGAAGGCTTTGGATATAAGGTTGTAAAAATACAATAGACAAAAGACTGGGGTGATAGATTGAAAAAAAGGTTTACAGCATTAACCTTAGGTGTGGTTATTATTATGAGTAGTTTATTTGCTTGCAATAGTGCAAAAAGCGAAGAAGAAACATCGACCAAAAATCAAGAGACACAGACAAGTGGTGTGGAGGTGATTAAAAAGGTGGAGGTAAAGTTAAATTTAGATACTTCACAAAAACATCAGATAATTGAAAGTTTTGGTGCAAGCGGAGCATGGTGGAGCCAAGATGTTGGTGGATGGAGTGAAGCTAATGATGATGGAATAATACCTAGAGAAGAAATCGCAAAACTACTATTTGACAAGAAAGAAGGAATAGGTCTTTTAGCATATAGGTATAATATGGGTGCAGGAAGTGCAGATAACAAAACAAGCACAGGAATAACTGATTTTTGGAGAAAGGCGCAGTCGTTCGAAAGTGAAGCAGGCATTTACGATTGGACAAAGGATGAAAATGCCATATGGTTTGTAAACAAAGCAGTAGAGCTAGGCGTAGAAGAGTTAGTATTCTTTAGTAACAGCCCAATAGAAAGACTTACAAAAAGTGGACATGGTTATGCAGCTGAGAGTGACAAATCCAACTTACCAGCAGAAAACTATGAGGCTTTTGCAGATTATGTATTAGATGTTGTAGAGCATTTTATTAACGAAGGGTATCCGATAAAATTTGTTTCTCCAATAAATGAGCCACAGTGGGATTGGACAGGTGGTCAAGAAGGGTGTCATTATGAACCAGAAGAAGTAGTAGCATTCTTAAATGTTTTTCTTGATAAAATGGAAGCAAGAAATATAGAAGGTCTTGAATTATCAGCACCAGAACTAGGCGAATGGGGCAATACAAGTTATGCTTACTACAATGCAATCCTTTCTGATGAAAGACTTATGAGTAGGATTACTTCATGGGATATACATTCTTATTGGTCTGATACCTCAGCAAAAAGCTCTTTTAAACAGTGGCTAGAGAAAAAAGAACTTTCAAATCTGACACTGCGTACCAGTGAATGGTGCGAGATGACAAATGGAAGAAATTCAAATATGGATTCAGCGATAAATCTTGCTAAAGAAATATATTATGATATGACACTACTGGATGTTTCGTCTTGGCAATACTGGATTGCGGTGAGCTGTTATGATTACCGTGATGGACTTATCTATGTAAATAAATACACACATAAAGTAATGCTTACAAAACGTTTATGGGCAATGGGCAATTTCAGTAAATTTGTAGGTGCAGATTATCAAAGAGTCGATTGCAAAAGCTCGAAAATAGAGTTAAAATCAGTAGGTTATTTAGGGACAGATGATGAAGGCAGAGAAAACCTTGTAGTTGTAATAATAAATGAAAATGATGCTATATATACCATAAATACATCAGATTTTGGCGAATGGAAAATAGGTGATATATATACAACAAGTGAAGAATACAGCCTTGAAAAAACAGGCAGTATATCGGCAGAAAGTGAAACAATAGAAATTGGACCAAGCAGCGTGGTTACACTTACATTATATCAATAAATTTGAAAGGTAGTTTCTAATGGTAAAGATTACAAATGGAAATATAATAGTATCAGTACGTAATCTTGTAGAGTTTATACTTAGAAGTGGGGATTTGGATAACAGATATGGTGGCTCTTCTAAAGAAGCAATGGCTATGGGGAGCAAGCTTCATAGGAAGATTCAAAAAAAGATGGGAAGTTCATATATAGCAGAAGTCCCTCTAAAGATAGAAATTCCATATGATGAGTTTGATATAATACTAGAAGGTAGAGCTGATGGAATCATTGAAGAAGATCAAATAGTAATAGATGAAATAAAATGTATGTATGCAGATATTTATAAACTTGAAGAACCGACCATACTTCATAAGGCACAGGCGATGTGTTATGCATACATTTATAGTGTGCAAAACGAACTTGAATCTATTGATGTGCAAATGACATATGTAAATATTGAAACAGAAGATGTTAGAAGATTTAAAAGCACACATAACATTAAGGAGTTAACGCAGTGGTTTGAAGATGTAATAAGTGAGTATCATAGGTGGGCATTATACACCTTCGAGCATACAAAGAAGCGTAATGAGACAGCAAGATATCTAGAGTTTCCTTTTGAGTATAGAGAAGGGCAAAGAGACATTGTGGTGTCAACGTATAAGTCCATTCTACAAAACAGAAATCTCTATATACAAGCTCCGACAGGTGTAGGAAAAACTATGTCAGCTGTATTTCCTACAGTAAAAGCTATGGGGGAGCAGATTGCAGATAAAATATTCTATCTTACAGCAAAAACAGTAACAGGAACGGTTGCACATGAGGCATTTAGAAAACTTAGAAATAGTGGGCTAAAGATAAAAAGTTGTTCAATTACTGCAAAAGATAAAATGTGTGTGCTAGATTCACCTGATTGTAATCCTACAATATGTGAGAGAGCATGCGGTCACTACGATAGAATAAATGATGCTGTATTTGATATTGTTACAAATGAAGACGACATTACAAGGGATTTAGTAAAGGAATATGCCCAAAAACATAATGTATGTCCATTTGAAATGGGTCTTGATATAAGTAATTTCGTCGATGCAATAGTTTGTGATTATAATTATGCTTTTGATCCTACTGCGAAGCTAAAAAGATATTTTAGTGAAGGTGTAAAAGGTGAATATATTTTCTTGGTAGATGAAGCACATAATTTGGTGGATAGGGCAAGGGAGATGTATAGCGCTAGGATTTGCAAAGAAGATATATTAAAGATTAAGAAAGTTGTGCAGGGAATAGATACAAGATTATCAGCAGCTCTAGAAGCAAGTAACAAAAATATGTTAGAGATAAAACGAGAATGTAAAGATAAGAGTTATATACTGGTTGAAAATATAGGAAGTTTAGCCCTTAGTTTAATAAGAGTGCAAGAGCTTTTACAAGAATTTATAGAATTTAATAAAAGCTTTTCAAATGATGATCAAGTATTAGACTTCTTTTTTGAACTAGGAAATTTCCTTAATATATTTGAGCTTGTAGACGAAAACTATGAAATATGTGCAAAAATAGAAGAAAGTGGCGAATTTATAATAACGCTTATGTGCATTAACCCATCTACAAACTTAAGAGGTTGTATGGATAAGTCTATTAGTACTATAATGTTTTCGGCGACATTATTGCCAGTAAATTATTATAAGTTTTTATTAACAGGTGACTTAGAAGATTATGCAATATATGTTAATTCGCCATTTGATAGGAGAAATAGAATCATTACTATAGCAAGTGATGTAAGTACTAAATACACAAGAAGAAATGATAATGAATATGCTAAGATAGCAAACTATATAAAAAAAACAGTCTCTGCAAAAGTAGGAAATTATATGGTATTTTTTCCGTCATATAAGTTTATGGAGGATGTAAGAAATGCATATCTATTAATATCAAGTGATGTAGAGGTGATTTCGCAAACCAACACTATGAAAGAAAGCGAAAGAGAAGAGTTCCTTGAGTGCTTTGAAGAGAATACCGGTAAAACATTAGTTGCTTTTTGTGTAATGGGTGGTATATTCTCAGAGGGGATAGATTTAACAGATGAACGTTTAATAGGTTCAATAGTAGTGGGTACAGGTTTCCCACAGGTATGTGTTGAAAGAGAAATAATAAAAGGCTACTTTGATAAAATGTCATTAAATGGATTTGATTTTGCATATAGATATCCTGGAATAAATAAAGTATTGCAGGCAGCAGGAAGAGTGATTAGAACTGTTAGTGATATGGGAGTTATTTCGCTATTAGATGATAGATTTTTAAGTAGAGAGTATAAAAATTTGTTCCCGCGTGAATGGGAAGATGCAATCAAGGTAAATATAAGCAATGTAGAACAAGAGGTTATAGAATTCTGGAAAGGTTAAAAGCATGAATAAGAGCATTAATATAGACAAGGTTATAAAACGTACAATAGGAATTATTATTGGAATATGCATGATATTAATTATGTTAATCTCATCTGTTGAGATAGCAGCTTACAGTAGTTATGGTTTTTATGAAAAAGAATATACAAAATATGATGTCAATAATAAAAATGGTATTGTAAATATGGAAATGGATGAGTTGATTCGTGTTACCAAAGAGATGATGAGTTATTTAAGAGGTGACAGGGAAGATTTGGTAATAATGGCTACGATAGATGGCGTAGAAAAAGAGATGTTTAACAATGTTGAAAAATACCATATGGCAGACGTTAGAGAATTATTTATTAAAGGCTTAGAGATAAGGCGCGTGTCAATAGCCATAGCTATTGTAGGCATTATAATACTTGCTATGATGTATGGGGCAAAACGAGCATTATACACAGCATTACTTAATTGTAAAAGAGTTATTTTTGCAATTTGGGCATTTGGCGTTATAATAGCTAGTGCAGCATTAGTTGATTTTACAACAGTATTTACAGTTTTTCATATGATATTTTTTGATAATGATGGGTGGATTTTAGATGTAAGCATATCAAGATTAATAAATATTTTACCTGAAGGATTCTTTGTAGATATGGCACTTAGAATAGTTGTAATATATTTATTTTTAAATTTAATAATTTTAGCTTTTGCTTTTTATAGTAAATGTGCTAGAATAAAAGCTGTAAAATTTAAAACATTACGTGGAGGTACTTATGAGCAAGGTTGAAAGAGTTTACGTTGAGAAGCGTACACCTTATGCAGTAAAGGCAAAAGAATTAAAAGAAGAGATAAGAGGTTATCTAGGAATAAAGACAGTTGAGAATGTTAGAGTGTTAGTACGATATGACATTGAAGGCCTTACAGAAGACACATATAAAAAAGCATTAAATACAGTATTTTCCGAACCACCAGTGGACATGCTTTATGAGGAAACTTTTGAATATGCTGCAGAAGATAAAATTTTTAGTGTAGAATATCTTCCAGGACAGTTTGACCAAAGAGCAGATTCAGCAGTTCAATGTGTGAAATTTTTAAATGAAAATGAAGAGCCTGTAATTAAAACAGCTACAACATATGTTATTACAGGAACATTAGATAATGAACAATTAGAAAGTATTAAAGCGTTTTGTATAAATCCAGTAGATTCAAGAGAAACAGGTCTTGAAAAACCAGAAACATTAGTAACAATATTTGATGAACCAGAAGATGTAAAGATTTTTGAAGGATTTATAGATAGAAATGAATCAGACTTAAAGGAGCTTTATTCATCATTAGGTCTTGCAATGACATTTAAGGATTTCCTTCATATTCAAAATTATTTTAAGAATGAAGAAAAAAGAAATCCATCTATGACAGAAATCAGAGTTCTTGACACGTACTGGTCAGATCATTGTCGTCATACAACATTTGAAACAGAACTTAAAGAAGTTTCATTTGATGAAGGATATTATAATAAGCCTATAGTTGATACTTATAATGACTATATAGGTGTTAGAGAAGAAATCTTTAAAGGTAGAGATGATAAATTTGTCTGCCTTATGGATTTAGCTCTTATTGCGATGAGAAAGCTTAAAAAAGAAGGAAAACTTGAAGACAAAGAAGAATCAGAAGAAATAAATGCTTGTAGTATTGTTGTACCAGTAGAAGTTGATGGAGAAGTCGAAGAATGGCTTGTAAACTTTAAAAATGAAACACATAACCATCCTACAGAAATTGAACCTTTTGGTGGTGCTGCAACATGTCTTGGTGGTGCGATAAGAGATCCATTATCAGGTCGTACTTATGTATATCAAGCTATGCGTGTAACAGGTGCAGCAGATCCTACAAAATCAGTAAAGGATACTTTAAAGGGTAAATTGCCACAAAAGAAGCTTGTACGTGGTGCAGCAAATGGATATAGTTCATATGGAAATCAGATAGGACTTGCAACAGGACTTGTAAAAGAAATTTATCATCCAAACTATGTTGCAAAGAGAATGGAAATAGGAGCAGTAATGGGTGCAGCTCCAAGACGTGCCGTAATTCGTGAGACATCAGATCCAGGAGATATCATTATTTTACTTGGTGGAAGAACAGGACGTGATGGCTGCGGTGGTGCTACAGGTTCATCAAAGGTTCATACAGAAGAATCTATCGAAACATGTGGAGCAGAGGTACAAAAAGGTAATGCTCCTACAGAAAGAAAAATACAAAGACTCTTTAGAAGAGAAGAAGTAAGTAAATTAATAAAGAAATGTAATGACTTTGGTGCAGGTGGTGTATCTGTCGCAATAGGAGAGCTTGCAGCAGGACTTGATATCAATCTTGATAAAGTACCAAAGAAGTATGCAGGACTTGATGGAACAGAAATTTCAATATCAGAGTCACAAGAACGTATGGCAGTAGTAGTAGACCCTAAAGATGTATCGCAGTTTTTAGGCTATGCAAAAGAAGAGAATCTTGAAGCTATAGAAGTGGCTGTTGTTAAGGAAGACCCAAGACTTACACTTATGTGGAGAGGAAAAACTATAGTTGATATTTCAAGAGCATTTCTTGATACAAACGGAGCTCATCAAGAGACAAATGTATCAGTAGAAATGCCAGCGAAAGAAGAAAACTATTTTGATAAAAAACCAGTTGCTGATGTAAAGGCAAAATGGCTTGAAACTCTTGCTGACTTAAATGTATGTTCGCAAAAGGGATTAGTTGAAATGTTTGATGGTTCTATCGGTGCAGGTTCAGTACTTATGCCACATGGTGGAAAATATCAGCTTACAGAAACGCAGAGTATGGTGGCTAAACTTCCTGTATTAAAAGGAAAATGTGATACAGTAACAATGATGAGTTATGGATTTGATCCATATTTATCATCATGGAGTCCATACCATTCAGCAATATATGCAGTAGTTGAATCAGTAGCAAAAATAGTTGCTACAGGTGGAGATTACAAGAAGATAAGATTTACATTCCAAGAATACTTTAGAAGAATGACGCAGGATCCTAAACGTTGGAGTCAGCCTTTTGTATCATTATTAGGTGCTTATGATGCACAAATGGGATTTGGATTACCATCAATTGGTGGAAAAGACAGTATGTCAGGTTCGTTTAATGAAATAGATGTACCACCAACATTAGTATCATTTGCTGTAGATATTGCAAAAGAAGATGAAATCGTTACTCCTGAGCTTAAGAAAGCAGGAAATAAATTAGTTAAATTCTCTATTGCAAGAGATGAATACGAAAAACCAAATTATACACAGGTTATGAAGCTATATGAAGCAATTCATAAACTTACTACATCAAAGGTTATTGTAGCATCATATGCACTTGATTCAAAAGGTATTGCGCCTGCTGTATCAAAGATGGCATTTGGAAATAAGCTAGGTGTTAGTATTTGTAATGAGGCTGTATCAAGTGATGATTTATTTGCAGTAGAATTTGGTAACATTGTAGCAGAAGTTTCAGCAGAAAAATTTGAAGAGCTTCAAAATGTAATGAAAGCAGATGGTGTTGAAAATGATTACACAGTAATAGGAAGTGTAATAGAAGAAAATGATATTAAATACTCAGATATTACAATTTCACTTGATGAAGCAATTGATACTTGGGCAAATACACTTGAAAAAGTATTCCCAACAAGAGCTACACAGGAGAAAGACATATTAGATACTCCTATTTATGATAAAGGCAATGTTTATGTATGTAAAAATAAGATTGCAACACCTACAGTATTTATTCCAGTGTTCCCAGGTACAAACTGCGAATACGACAGTGCAAAAGCGTTTGAAAGAGCTGGAGCAAATGTAATTACAAAGGTATTTAAAAATCTTAATGCAGAGGATATAAGAGATTCTGTTAATGTGTTTGAGCAAAGTATTGCAAAATCACAGATTATTATGTTCCCAGGTGGATTCTCAGCAGGTGATGAGCCAGATGGTTCGGCAAAATTCTTTGCTACAGCATTTAGAAATGAGAAGATGAAGGAAGCAGTTCATAAGCTTTTAAATGAAAGAGATGGCCTTGCACTTGGTGTTTGTAATGGATTCCAAGCACTTATTAAACTTGGTCTTGTACCAAATGGTCAGATAACAGGACAGGATGAAAACGCTCCTACACTTACATTTAATACAATTAACCGTCATATATCAAAGATGGTTTATACAAAGGTAGTGACAAATAAGTCCCCTTGGTTACAGTTAGCTGAGTTAGGTAAGACATATGTAAATCCAGCTTCTCATGGAGAAGGAAGATTTGTTGCAAATGAAGAATGGATTAAGAAACTCTTTGAAAATGGCCAAGTAGCTACACAATATGTAGATACAGATGGAAATCCGACTATGGATGAAGAGTGGAATGTAAATGGTTCTTACTATGCAATAGAAGGTATTACAAGTCCTGATGGAAGATGTTTTGGTAAGATGGCACATTCAGAAAGACGTGGAGATGCAGTAGCAATCAACATCTATGGAGAACAGGATATGAAGATATTTGAATCAGGTGTAAAATATTTTAAATAATAATCGTAATATTCTTGACTTATTTTTGAGAATATTATATAATACGATTTATGGTTATTTAATATTTTTTTTAAGGAGGAAATTTTATAATGAAAAAGAAACTTTTAACAGTTGCTATGGTAGCAACAATGGCTATTTCTAGCGTATTAAGCGCAGTTGCAGCAGAAACACTTACAGGAACAGCATGGTGGACAGGAATGCAAGTTAGTGCAGACACAGAAATCAAAGGTAATGGAACACTTGAATACACTATTAAGTGTACAGATGTAGTTGAAGATGCAGCAGCATTCAGTGTTGAAATAACAGATGCTTCAAAAAACTACTTTACAACTGGTTCAGATGTAAATGCTTGGTGGGCTGAAACAGCACTTAATGATGGAAACAAAATTGAAGGTGTTGTAGAGCCATTTGTTAGTGATATAGTAAAAGATGCTACTTATAAGATTACAGTTGATCGTAACGATAAAGTATTTACAGTTACTTACTACGATGTTACAAACAGTAAAGAATTAGGTAAGTTAACAGGTACAGCTGTAAATGCATTTGATGAAACAGTTGTAGTTCACGTTATGGCTCAGCTTGGAACATACGAAGTTGATGTTAAGGCAGTTGGCGGAACAGAAACTCCAACAACAGAAACACCAACAACAAAAGCTCCAGCAAAAGCTACAACAACTAAAGAAGCAGATAAAGATAACGGTATTGATCCAGTAGTTATCGTAGTTATCGTAGTAGTTGCAGTAGTAGTAGTTGCAGGTATTGTAGTTGCAACAAAGAAAAAGAAATAATAAAAATTAAATTTTGAAATAAGTGATATAAACATTAAATTGCCTACTATTTATTAATAAAAGTAGGCAATTTTTTTACAAATTAGTTGAGAATGTCATTGACTAAGTATGGTAAATATGGTAATATTATTACATATTTATGGTAGAGTCACATAAATTATCAATTTCAAAATAAGATATCAGGGAGGACTTAAAATGAGAAAGAGATTATTAGCAGTTGCAGCAGCAACAGTTATGACAATGTCTATGGCTATGACAGCTATGGCAGCGGTTCCAACAGATTATGTTGGTTATTATTCATTTGATGATACTTTAGCAAATGAAAAAGGTGGAGAGGCAGAGCTTACAGGCAGCGATTTGCTTAAAGCAACAGAGGTAAAGGCTACAGAAGCTACATTTGTTGATGGCGTAAACGGTAAAGCAGTTTCATTTACAGGTACAGGTTCTTATGGTTTAAAACTTGATTCAAAACTTACAAAGGGTGAATTTAGTTTTTCTTTTAAGACAAAAGTTCATGCAACGACATTTGCAACACCTTGGATTTTCTTAGAAGATATGGGTGGAGAAAAGACACCTGAAAAGTGGACAGCATTATTACCACTTGATGTTGCAGCTACTGGATTTACAGGAGCAAATGCACCAAAGATTTGGTCAAGAAATGATGGTATTGAAAAAGCTCATTATGCAGCAACAGCTGCTGAAAACGATAAGTTAGCACTTGACAAATGGGTTGATGTAACTTGGGTTTGTAAGCAGGAAACAGATGATATGATTATGACAGTTTACGTTGATGGAGAAGCAGTGTTGAAGTCAAGAGTATTACCAGAAGGTGAAGCATCGGATACAGTTAACTACAAAGTTGTGGGTTCGGTAATTGGAGAAAACACAAATATTATTTTAGGTGTTAACTATTGGGATGTACCACTTAATGCAGATATTGATGATCTTTATGTATTTGATAGAGCTTTAACAGCAGATGAAATCAAAGAAATCACAGGTTTTGAAGTTAAAGATACTGTTACTTTAGAAGCTAAAAAAGAAGTTGAAAAATTAACACCAGCAAAAGCTGATGGAAGTGCTTCATACTTAGTTACTCCAGAACCTAAGGATGATGGTTTAAGCACAACAGCTATTTATGGTATTGTTGCTGGTGTAGCAGTAGTTGTAGTAGTAATAGTTCTTGTAATCGCATTAAAATCATCAAAGAAGAGTGACTCTGAAGATGATGATGACGAAGAATAAATAATAATTAGAAATATCTAATAGAGATTGGTAATATGCAAAAAGAGGCGTGAGCCTCTTTTTGTTTTGAATTTTATAGCTTAATTGTGTGAAAATTATAATTTTATAAGGTGTATTGAATGCAATCGTTACAATTACACAAAAAAAGTACGAGGAATAGTAAAAGTATATATAAGTAGTCTAAATATGTTAAAAATGTACAAATTTACCTATTGAAAACCTTGACTAATATGTCAAAAGTGTATATAATGTTTTTATGGTGTAAGTATGATCAAAAATTCGGCTTGTGATAAATGACAATAAAAGCAAGCCGTTTTGGTCATTCTTAAATTAATATTAACAGAGGGAGGCAGGTATATGAGACGACGAGGCCTGACGCGAATTGTGGCATTATGTACGTTGGTTAGTATGCTATCATGTGAATTTTCAGCATATGCTACAACAGATGTTCCAGATGAAGGGACAAAAGTTGAGCAAGATGCTACAAATGATGATGCAGATAACGTTGCAGATGCGACAAATGATGGAGAAGATAACACCGACAACACTTCGAAATCAAAATATGTCAATGAATTAACAGAGAAAAACTACACTGTAGTAAGTTCAAAGTATAAATTTCCTGAATACAAAGGAGATACTATAGAATTTCTCGTTGAAGACGCTTACTTAGCAGAAGAAAGCGAAGGAGCATTGACAGATGATAACTTTGAGTACAAGAATAAAGCTGTATTATTAGATTTAGGGGAATCAGCTAAATTCAAGATTAATGTTCCAAAAGATGGAGTGTACGTATTTGGCTATGATTTTATAGCAAGTAATGAGAAATCAGTACTAGTACCAGAAATCACTTTGAAATTAAATGGAGAGATTCCGTTTTATGAGTGTAATAGAATCTTACATGATAGTTTATGGAAAGATGATTCTGAGATACGAACAGACAGATATGATAATCAAATAGTATCACTTCCAAACAAGGTGATGGAATGGCAAAAACAATACATAATTGATGCAGCATTTCGTTATTCATACCCATTAAAGTTAGAACTTAGTGCGGGTGAAAATATTATCGAATTATCATTAACAGAAGGAACTCTTATGATTGGTAATTTCTATCTTGAAGAAGAAGAAGAAGTGGCTGATTATAAAACAGGAAATGTAGCCGAAGGTAAAGAGTTAATCACTATACAAGGTGAAAAACCTTATACAAGAAATGATTCATCTATCAGAGCTACATGTGAATTTGATTGTGATTTATATCCATACAATTCAAAAAACAGAGTATTAAACATTCTTGAAGGCGCATCTTTTAATGACGCAGGAATGACAGTTACTTATGAGATTAATGTAGAGAAGTCAGGATATTACTATTTTGGTTTTAACTATCGTCAATCAGACAGAGTTGATTATCCTGTGTTTATGAATATAGAGATTGATGGCAAAGTGCCAAATAAAGAATTGCTTTCATATGCATTCCCATATACAAAGAGTTTTAAAAACTTGACTTTAGAGGGAAGCGATGGAGAAAAGATGGCTATCTATTTAGAAGAAGGTACACATTATTTAAGTACTACTATTGCAATAGATAACATTAGACAAACTCTTCAAGTGGTTGACAAGGTTATGAGTGAAGTAAATGACTTATCACTTGAAATTACAAAGGTTGCAGGAACAAATAAAGATAAATATAGAGATATTGAAATTAAAGCATATATTCCTGATATTGAACAAAGACTTGATGGATGGATTAAAACTTTAAAGAGTGAATATGAAAGATTGACTCAATTTACAGAGGAAGATGGTAGTATTGGAGCATTGTCATCACTTAATCTTGCGATTACAAAGCTTGAAAGTTTAGCAGAAGATCCAAACGATATTCCTTACAGAGTTAAAGAACTTTCAACAAATACAAGTTCAGTTTCACAGTTTTTAGCTAACTTTATAACTGATATTCAAAAGAACAATACATCATTTGATCGTATTTATGTATATCAAGAAGATGCTACTTTACCAGGAAAATCAAACATATTTGTAAAGATTTGGGAAGCTATTAAGAGATTTATCGCTTCATTTGGAGCTCAAAGCTACTCAGCAGATAATTCAGACCCAACAAAATTACAAGTATGGTTAAATAGACCAAGACAATACATCGAAATAATACAAAGAATGGTAGACAATTATTTCACACCACAGACTGGAATAGAAGTTGAGTTTTGTATTATGCCAGATGCACAAAAACTGATACTTTCAAATGCAGCAGGAGAATCACCTGACGTAGCACAAGCTATTGATTATGCACAACCATTTGAATTAGCTATTAGAAATGCTTTAGTAGATTTGACACAGTTTGAAGATTACAAAGAAGTATTAAGTCAATTTTCACCAGGACTTTTAGTGCCATCTACTATTGATGATAGTATTTATTCTATCCCTGAGACATTTTATTTCTGGGTATTATTCTACAGAACAGACATCCTTAGTAAATTAGGTTTGGAAATTCCTGATACTATGCAAGATGTACTTGATATGTTACCAGAACTTAAAAACAGAGGACTTGATTTTTATTATCCTACAGCAGGAACAGTTGGTGTTAGAACATTTGCGATGACAACACCTTTACTATATCAAAACGGTGCAACACTTTATGGAACTAATGCTGGAAATACAGCCATTAATAGTGATGCAGGTGTAGCAGGTTTTGAAATGCTTACTGATTTATTTGCAATTTATGATATACCACAAGAGGTTGGTAACTTCTATCAGCATTTTAGAAATGGTGATATTCCAATTGGTATTTCAGATTACTTTGCATATAGTATGCTTATAAATGCAGCACCAGAAATCGAAAATATGTGGGCTATTTCATTGGTACCAGGTATTGAAGATGAAAACGGCGTAGTACAACGTCAGACAGCAGGTGCGGCACAAAGTTCTGTTATTATGAAACCTTCAAAAGATGCAGTTGATATTGTGCTTACAGATGGAACTACAATGAAGAGAGAAGATGCTTCATGGGAATACTTAAAGTGGTGGATGTCAACAGAAACACAGGTTGAATTCGGTGTAACACTTCAGACAACATATGGAGCAGAATATATTTGGAACTCAGCTAATACAGAGGCATTTGAACAACTTCCTTGGAAATCAAGAGATAAGCAGACAATTCTTGAGCAGATGGAATGGATTACAGAATCACCACGTATTCCGGGTACATATTTACTTGAGCGTGAGTTAAGTAATGCTTATGTATCAGTAGTTGTTACGGGTAACGCTCTTAGAACATCTCTGGATGCAGCGGTTAAACGTATTGATAGAGAAACAAAACGTAAACTTCAAGAGTTTAATATTATTGATGAAAACGGTAATGAACTTAAAGAGTACAAGGTACCAACAGTCGATACAGTAAAAGAGATTTTAGGCATAGAAGATTAAAGATAGAGGAGAATTAAGATGAAGACAGGTAAAAAATATCCGTTTCTATTCCTACTTCCATATGTGGCATTATTTTTGGTGTTTATTATATTACCTATTATTGTTGCTATCGGCTTATCATTTACTGATTTCGACACATTACAGACACCAAACTTTGTAGGATTTACAAACTATATTAATTTAGCTACTCAAGATTCTATATTTATGCAATATGTACTTCCAAATACAGTTACATATGTATTAATAGTAGGACCAGGTGGTTATGCATTATCATTCTTGTTAGCTTGGGCGATTGCCCAGCTTACAAGAGTGCCAAGAACTATATTAGCACTTATTTTATACTCTCCATCACTTACAGCAGGTACAGCGATGGCAGTACTTTGGAAGATTATTTTCTCAGGAGATTCATCTGGTTACTTAAATGCTATTCTTATTGATTTAGGAATAATTAATGAGCCAATCATATGGTTTACAAATGTAAGTTATCTTCTTCCGATTATTATCATTGTTGGATTATGGAGTAGTATGGGTGTAGGCTTCCTTGCGATGTTAGCAGGTATTATGAATGCAGATGAAGAGCTTTACGAAGCTGGTTCAATTGATGGTATTAAAAATAGATTCCAACAGATGATATATATTACAATACCAACTATGAAACCTCAGATGTTATTCGGTGCGGTTATGGCAGTTGTTAATACATTTAACAACGGTGCGATAGGTGTACAACTTACAGGAAGTAACCCAACACCTAGTTATGCAGGACAGTTAATAGTTAACCACATTGACGATTATGGTTTCATACGTTACGAGATGGGTTATGCAGCAGCAGTTTCAGTAGTATTACTTCTTATCATTATGCTCTTTTCTAAAGTTGCAGGTAAGTTGTTTACAGAAAAAGAATAGAAAGGAGAGTATAAAATGGCCGGATATAAAGGAAATGGTATTAATCCATCAAGATTTGAGCGTAGCCAGTTAAAGATATATATAATTTTGTTACCTTTAGCAATATTTATGCTCTTTCCTATAGTATTTATTTTTTGTCACGCATTTAAGCCAGCAACAGAGCTTTTTGCATTCCCACCTAAGTTTTATGTTGTAAACCCAACATTATCAAACTTTGAAGCGATGTTTAAATCAGCAGCTAATGCAGGAATTCCAATGAGTAAATATGTATTTAACAGTTTATTTGTGACATTAGTTGTATGTGGAGCAGGTATTATTATTTCAACAATGTCTGCGTTTGCATTGTCAAAGATGAAATTCAAACTTAGAGGAACTATATTTAGTATAAATCAATCAGCGCTTATGTTTGTTCCAGCAGCAGTATTGATTCCTAGATATTTAATTATTAGTGGATTAGGATTTACAAATACATATTGGGCACATATTTTACCACTTATAGCGATGCCGGTAAGTTTGTTCCTCATTAAGCAGTTCGTAGATGGTGTTCCAGATGCACTTATTGAAGCAGCATCTATCGATGGTGCAGGACCTTTTAGAATTTATGCACAGATTATATTACCACTTATCAAACCAGCTATTGCAACAGGCGTTATTCTTTCATTCCAGCAGGTTTGGAGTTATCTTGAAAGTTCAAATAACTACGTAAATACAGATAGTATGAAAACGCTTGCGTTTTATATGAATACACTTGCAAATGCAAATAACGTAGTTCAAGGTCAAGGTGTTGCAGCAGCATCCTCCTTAATAATGTTTATACCGAACTTGATATTATTCATATTCTTACAAAAAGACGTTATGAATACAATGGCTCATTCTGGTATTAAATAAAACTATGCATGAAGAATATTATAGGAGGTAATTATGAATAAAATTGCAAAAAGAATATCTTTCCTGCTTGCAAGTTTAATAATAATCATGACTGTGCTTGAGCCGATTACAGCTTTTGCAAAGGTTCCATATAGAACATATACACAGAATGGTTATGGAGAGTTTGTTGAAACACAGACAGCGTATACTCCAAGCAGAACGATTTCAAAGATTATAAATCCAAATGAAGGTGAAGATGACTTAGTGCTTAAAGGAGCATTAGATCTTAAAGTTTCAGGGGATCTTATGTATATTGCTGATACAAGCAATAAAAGAATTATTATTGCAGATTTAGAAGGCAATTTAATAAAGACATTTGGTAGAGATATATTAGATGCACCATCAGGATTATATATTACAGATGAATATATATATGTTGCAGATCCATCTTATGTTGCAAAAAAAGAAGGTGCAATAGTTATCTTTGATAAAGAAGGTAATTATGTAGCAGAATATGCTAAACCAGATAGTTTATTATATGGTACATCTAGATTTCAACCAGTGAAGTTAGCAGTTGATAATAGAGGAAATATGTATATTGTATGTACTGGTAACACAAACGGTATAGTACAGATTACACCTACAGATGGTGGTACATTTTTAGGCTATTTCGGAACAAATACAACACAGGTTTCAGCAACAAACATATTTTTAAACCTTATACTTTCAGAGAAAGCAAAAGCAAGATTAATTGGAAATTCACCAATAGGTTTTACGAATGTTAATATTGATGAAAAAGGTTTGATTTATTCAGTTACAGCAGCAGAAGCGATACCAGATCCAGTTAGAAAGTTAAATGTTGCGGGTGCGAATATGTTAAAAGCAGACATTTATCCATATAAATCAGCAACAATTTCTACAGGAAAATATGACAATATATACGTAGCTACATCATATGGCTATATCTTTGAATATTCATCAGAAGGTTCTTTACTATTTGTATTTGGTGGATATGATGGAGGAGAAAATAGAGTAGGATTATTCCAAAATATTTCAGCTATAAGCAATGGTTTAGATGATAGTCTATATGTATTAGATTCAAAGTTAAATGAAATTCAAGTATTTGTACCTACTGAATTTACAAACTTATTACATGAATCATTGGTTCTATATCAAAAGGGATTGTATTCACAGAGTAAAGAACCACTTGAAAAGGTTATCAGAATGAACGGTTTGTTTGATTTTGCTAACCAAGCTATGGGTTCAGCTTTATTCCAAGAAGAAAATTATTCAGAAGCATTAGAATATTATAGATTAGCTAAGGATAAAGCAGGTTATTCAGAAGCTTTCTGGGAACTTAGAAATGTATGGTTAAATAATAATATTATGTATTTAATATTAGGAATTGTACTTTTAGTATTTGGTACTAGATTTATAAAATTTGCAGATAGAAAGTGGAGAATATTTGATCCACTGCGTAAGGCAACTAAGAAGTTACGTGATACGATGCTATATAAGAGATTAATGTTTGTTCCAAAATATATGAGACATCCAATGGATGGAACATATGGAGTAAAAAGAGAAGGAATGGCATCATATATTTCAGCAGCTATATTAATAGCTATATTTATTGTATTTAATATAATAAGCAAATATTTTGGTGGTTTCTTATTTAAAACTGTTAAAGATGGAAGATATAATATTCCAACTGATATATTAATGGTGTTAGGTATATTAATTTTTGCATCAGCAGTTACATACTTGATTTGTACTATTAATGAAGGTGAATCAAGATTTAAAGAGATTTTATGTGGATATGTATATTCACTTTCACCATACTTGATTATGCAACCAATCATTTATGTAGCAGGAATGGTATTGACAAATAACGAGTCATTCCTTATAGAGTTTGCAAATCTTGCAATGCTTATATGGATAGTTATATTGATTTTCCTTACAATAAAAGAAGTAAATAACTATTCAGTTAAAGAAACATTTAAAGTTATTGGTCTTACAATATTTACAGCGTTTGTATTTATTTTAATGGCATTCGTTGTTTATATTCTTGCAATGCAGGTAATAGGATTCGTAGTATCAATTGTCGGAGAGGTGGTGTATCGAATTGGCAAATAAAAATAAATTAAAAAGATTTCTATGTCTAGCGTTAGTATGTTTGATGCTTACACCAGTTATATCTTTTGCAACTACTGATAATAATGATGATACAGATATAACAACTGATACAGATACAGATGCACAAGGTGATGACACACAAGTAGAAGGTGATGCAAATTTTGTTCAAGGTCTTAAATCAGGAGCAGATCAAACTGATATTGATCAAGAAAAAGTAGAAGAAATTAAAAACACACTTTCACTTTCAGCAACAGAAAGAGCAGATTTAGCCAAAAAGGCGGCGATTGTATCTACATCTAAAGAAGATATAGAGGAGCATTCATATGTATGCTCAGCAAATGGTTATGAATTATATCTTAAAAAGAATACATTATCAATTCTTATTAGAGAAGAGAAAACAGGTGCAATTATAAAATCAACACTTACAGGTGAAGAGGCTGTAGCTAGAGGCTATACTCAAAATATGTATGATATTGTAACCACAGGATTTTATATGATTCCTATTAAGTATGATGACACAGGTCTTAGATTTGGAGATTATACTCCAGGTACTCTAAGATCAGTAAGAGAAGCTGAGCTTACTTATACTGAAAGAAATGATGGATTTGACGTTGTTATTTATTTTACAAAAGAGGGCTTAGAATTAACACTTGAAGTGACATTAGATGAATCAGGACTTCACTATGAAATTCCAGCAGATTCTAGAAAAGAAACAATGAAGGATTATGTATTTGGAGAAATTCATGTATTTCCACTCTTAGGCTATTCAGATAGAGGCGAAAGAGACGGTTATATGATTTTACCTGATGGAAATGGAATTATAGTTGAATATGACGATTTCTTTCAAGATGGAGTTACAAAGTATAAATCATCTTTTTTAAAGAAAGTATATGGAAGAGACTTATGTATTGATAATGAGGGCTCATTAGCAACAGGTATCGAAGGTACTAGCGGAGATAGCAATAGTGCCGAAGAAGTGATTGCACCATACTTTGGTGTTGTATTTAAAGATACACAGATAGCTATGTTAGGTATAATCGAAGACGGTGAAGAAAGTGCTTATATAGAAGGAAACTTAAATGGCTGTAAAAGATGTTTTGAAAATTATACTACACCTCAATTTATATATAGAGCAATATATAATGAACCAACAGATAATGTAGGTAATTCAGTAAGACTTACAGCAACAGATGTATATCTTATAGATGATGTTAAAGTTACATATCTTTTGACAACTGGAGAAGAAGCTAGTTATTCAGGATTAGCAAGTTCACTTAGGAATTATTTACTAGAATCAGGAGTAATCGTAAAAGAGGATGAAACAGCATTTGATGTAAGATTAGATTTCATGGGTGTTGATAAAGAAAAATTCTTAGTATTTAAGAAAAATGTTGTTGCTACAACGGCAGAAAACATTAAAGAAATCATTGAAGATTTAGAAGAACTTGGTGTAGAGAATATTCTTGCAATATATGAGGGATGGCAAAATAATGGTGTAGCTAATACTCCAATATATGATTTTGATGCTGACAGCGATGTTGGTGGAAATAAAGCAATCAAGTCCTTATATGAAGAGTTACAAGAAAAATCTATTAAGCTATACTTGATGCAGGATATGTTGTGGATTAACACATCGATGTCATCATCAGTATTCTCAGCAGTAAACAAGTTTAACAGAAAAACATATGAATCAGTAAATAAGTATGCAGAAGTATTTGACACATACAGAATGTTATTCCCAAGTAAATCAGCTGAGTATATTGAAGAATTAGCAGCGGATTTTAGAGATAATGGATTAGATACAATGGGAATATCAGGAATATCAGATATGTTATTTGTATATACAAAGAATAGTGAGCAGTATGCAAGAAGATCTTCAATGAAATATTATGAAGATGCCCTTGCAAATGTTAAAGACAAAGGTACAGATGTAGTTCTTAAACAGCCTTATATGTATTTATGGAAATACACAGATGCATTCCTTGATATGCCACTCGGCTCATCAATGTATGCGTATGCATCACAAGATATACCATTTTTATCTTCAGTGCTTAGAGGAAATGTTAAAGTTTATGCAGAATATGTAAACTTTGAAGCAAATAGCACAGAGTATTTCTTAAAGATTATTGAAGCGGGAGTTTGTCCTTCTTTCATATTAACATATGAGAATCCTGAAATACTTCAGTATACAGATTCGAATTGGATATTTACATCAGAGTATGCAAGATATCGTGAAACAATTGCAGAATATTACAATGATATAAAAGTAGTTTATGATAGAACTGCAGATGCTTATATTGTAAAACATGAAAGAACAGATAGTAATGTAGGTATTACAACTTATAGCAATGGGGTCATAGTGTATACAAACTTCACAGAAGAAGCTGTTACAGTTGATGGCATAACTATCGAAGCATTATCATATAAGGTAGGTGAGAGTAAATGATATCAACAAAGACAGACGAAGAAGTAAAGGTAACTCAAAATGAGGAAAAAGAGCAAAAAGCTCAAAAAGAGAAAAAGCACAAAACTCAAAAATTTACTGTTGATGAATTACTTAATAGCTCTGAAAAAGTAGAATTATATGATGAGTATGGTAAGAAAAAGAAAATCAAAGTAAAGATTAAAAGTGGAAAGCTAAAAAAGAGAGAAGCAAGAATGGGATATATGTTTGTTATGCCATATATCATAGGTGTTTTAGCATTCTTTGCATATCCTCTTATTATGTCATTTGTATACTCTGTATGTGATTCAACTTACAGTAGAGGTGTTCAAATACTTACTTTTATTGGTTCAGATAATTATGCAAGAGTTTTTGAAAAGTATACAGATATTACGGTTGATTTAGGAGCTTTAGCACTTAAATTAGTAATAGCAGTTCCGCTTATAGTAGTATTTTCACTGCTCATGGCGATGATGCTAAATATGAAGCTTAAAGGAAAAGGAATATTTAGAACAATATATTTCTTACCTGTTATCGTAGTTAGTGGTCCAGTTATGAGTATGATTAACAGTGAAACTGCAAGTATTGGAAATATAAACTTAACTACTATTGAAGAAACACTTGCTACTATTGTACCAATATGGATGGCAGAATCTGTTTCATGGGCGTTTAGTAATATATTATTGTTCCTTTGGTATTCAGGTGTACAAATTCTTATATTCCTTGCGGCATTACAAAAAGTGGACACATCATTATATGAAGCAGCAAAGATTGATGGTGGTTCAGGTTGGGAATGTTTTTGGAAGATTACGCTTCCAACAATTAAACCAATGTTATTGCTAAATGGATTATATACTGTTGTATTCTTATCACAAGATACTTTAATAAGTAGAATTATAACAATAATAGCCAATGAAGTATCAAATCCAAGTGAAGGTCATGGTTATACATCGGCACTAGCATGGTTATATTCACTGGTAATACTTATATTTGTAGCTGTTGTAGCATTAGCTTTCAAACAGAAAAAAGATATATATGAAAAGCAAGTTAAAAAGACTAAGAAGTTAGAAAAGAAGACAAGAAGAAAACTTGCTAAACATCAAAAAGTACTTATTAAAAATGAGATTAAGCTTAATAAAGCGATTGAAAAAGAAAATAAGTTAAAAGCAGCAGGAAAAGATTTGAAGGGAGGAAACTTTGATGAGTAAGAAAGAAAAAGTAAAAAAAGAAAAGATTAAAAAGCAAAAAACTCCCTTTACAAAAGAAAAGTTTCGTAAGATAATGATGGGTACAAAGGATGACATGGGACTATTGAAAAAAATTATAGTTTATGCTATACTTACTTGTGTAGGATTTATGTTTGTCTATCCATTATTAAAAGTATTTTCAACAAGTCTTATGACATTACAGGATTTGCTTGATTCAGCTGTAAACTGGATACCTAAAACTATAAATATAGACAACTATAAAAATGCTATGAGTGCTATGAATTACTGGGGTAGTATAAAAGATAGTTTGATAATATCAGGTATACCGACTATTATACAAGTATGTTCTTGCTCCGTTATAGGTTATGGTCTTGCAAGATATAACTTTAAGGGTAAAGGACTATTGATGGCATTTGTTATTTTAGCTTTCGTATTACCACAGCAGCTTTTATTGTTACCAACATATGAGTTGTATGCTAAAATGAAGTTAACAGGTTCGATAGCTACATTTATTGTACCTACTATATTTGGACAGGGATTAAATGCATCAATATTTATACTTATTGCATGGTCATTCTTTAAGCAGATTCCGAATGCTTTAGTAGAAGCAGCACAAATAGATGGTGCAGGTCATTTTAAGCAGTTCTTTAAAATTGCTATACCATCTGCAGCAGGAGCATTAGTAGTTATATTCTTGTTCTCATTTGTGTGGTATTGGAATGAGTCATATTTATCACATTTGTATTTGTATAGTACAACAGGTACACAAAGTTTCAAACCTATAATTAATCAGTTAAAGATTTTTGATAGTATATTTGATTCAGCGGTTAACCAATCAGTAACAGGTACGGTTACAACGTCGAATGTTAATACATCTATCAGAATGGCAGCTACATTACTTACTATTGCACCACTACTTTTAATATACTTTATATTACAAAAGCAGTTCGTAGAAAGTGTTGATAGAGCTGGTATTACAGGTGAATAAAATGAAGGTAAACCTTCATTATTGAAGATAAATCTTCAATAACAAAAATAGGGTTTAATACATTGCACTGTATGGTGCAATGTGTTCCAAATAAAACAAAAAAAGGGAAAACAAAAAAAAAGGAGGATTGTGTTATGGCAAAGAAAATTAAGAAGTCACTTTGTTTACTTCTTACCGTAACAATGGTTGCAACTCTCTTTGTGGGCTGTGGTGGAGAACCTGAAGTAGTAAGACCAAAACTTACACCAATGGACACAGAGACAGAAATGACACTCTCATATATGTATTGGGAGGATCAACACATAGTAGATAAGTTAGTTGAGACATGGAGTACTATTTATCCAAATATTACAGTTAAAGCAAAAATGACAGCTGACTTAGGAACACATAATCAAGATATTCTTAACCTTCAGGCATCAAAGAATGTTCCTGACGTATTCTGGGTATTAAACAGCCCTGAATCAATGATTAAGAATGGTCTATTAATGGACATGAGTCTTTTATGGGCAGCTGATGAAGATGCAGACAACGTAATTGGTGGTATTAACGATTATAAGCTTGGTTGGTTTACAACAGATGCTAAATGGACAACACCAGTTAAGTTTTTCCCAACATGTGCATTCCTTAACTTAAAGTGTTTCGATGTTAATGGTGCCGAAATGCCAAATATGGACTGGACATGGGAAGAATTTGAAGACGTAGTAGAAGAATTATCACATGATAAATACTATGGTATTTCAGAAGCTTGTACAGTTATCACATGGTATCCAATTGCATCAGATCCTGATTGTATCGGTGAATTTGGTTGGGATGGTAAAGAATTTGATTTAACAAACTGGGCTGATGGTCTTGATCTTGAAGCAGAGTTTATTAATCAAGGATATAAAGCTCCAACAGATGCAGATACACTTATTGCAATGTATGGCGAAGATATTCAGCTACAGGATAAAGGTTTAGTTGCTATGAGAACTGATATGTGGTGGTGTTGGGAAAGATTCTGGAATGATTCAGCATTCTTCCAAAATGAAGTATTCTTTGTTCCATATGCTATGCCACATACAGAAGATAACCAAGATAGTAAGAACCAGATAGCTATCATGGACTTTGGTGGTATTTATTCAATGACAGAGCATCCACGTGAAGCGTATGAAGTATTAAAGTACTTTACTTGGGGAGCTGAAGGTTGGAATGCTAAACTTGATAATTATGCTGATATCAGAGCTACAGCTATTAAGGCAAACTCAGATGATCCTGATAATACAACAGGTGGTGAAACAATCAATAACTGTCCTATAACTCTTGATAAAACAGTTTGGGAGAAGTACGAAGCACTTCATCCAACAGATGGAAACGATGTTATTGCGGATAAGTTAGCAGCAGCAAATCTTACAGGTGATAGAGGTAAATACTTCGATTTCTGGTGGGAAGTTGTTAAAACAAGCAAATGGGTATGTTACGGTTCACAGCAGATGCCAGGATTTGGTACATTCCTTGATGACTACTACTTCAAACATGAATGGGTAGAAGGTCAATTAGGTATTGAAAATGCTGTAATACAGGCTGGATACTCAGCAGCAGATGCAGTTGATGATTTGAATAAAGCAGCAAATGAAAACGTTCAATCATACATCAGTAAGCTTAAAGCTCAGATTCAGTAGTAGTATTTAACACAAAAAATAATAATTATTATAAATCCCTTCCTCCCGTAGGCAACTACGGGAGGTTTCTTATTATGAATTTATGTGTAAAATGTAACAAATCCCTTGAGAATGCAATGTCTATATGTTACAATTATAGTAATTGTTTAGAATTGGAAGGAGAAGGTTTTATATGGCTATTGAAGAAATATCAAGAGTAAAAATGGGTGATATGTTGCTTCGTTATGAGCAAGAAACAGATTTTTCTACAGCAGGATTTACAGTTATTCCAGCTGATATGGATGGGGAAGATAATAAAAATAAGTTTTATAGGATAAATTCAATGGTACAGATGAAGTTGATAGGAGATGTATATCCAAATTGCTATGGACATGGATCTTCTATGAGAAATGCAGAATCATCTAATTTATTAGATTACAAGAGTCAAACTGTTGAAGAAAATGAAGAATATACAGTAGTAAAAACATATCTTGAAGATAAAAGAGGATATGATGTCACTCATATAGTAAGATACTATGAAGGTGATGATAGTTTTGAAATGAAAAATGTAATCGAAAATAATTCTGAAAAAGATATTATATTAGAGATGTTATCAAGCTTTGAGATTGGTAATATATCACCATTTTTAGAAGGGGATGGACCAGATAGCTTGTTAGTACATAGACTAAGAAGTAAATGGAGTCATGAAGGTAGATTGCATACAGAGACTGTAGAGGACATGCAGTTAGAGCCATCATGGTCAAATTGGTCAGTAAGTACGGAGAGATTCGGACAAACAGGTTCAATGCCAGTTAAAAAGTATTTTCCATTTGTATCTATTGAAGATAAAAAAAATGATGTACTTTGGGGTGTGCAGTTGGCACATGAAGCATCATGGCAAATGGAAATATACAGACAAGATGACGCATTACATATAACAGGTGGACTTGCAGATAGAGAATTTGGTCACTGGACAAAGATATTAAAGCCAGGTGAAAAGTTTGAGACACCTACAGCTATAGTTAGTGTTTGCCACGGCGGTGGTATCGATAATATATGTCAAAGACTTACAAAAGCTGGTCAAAAGTATGTAGATAAGGCACCAGAGAGTGAACAGCATTTACCTATTATATTTAACGAATACTGTACAACATGGGGCTGCCCTTCACATGAGAATATTTCATCTATTGTAGATGCTATAAAGGGAAAAGGTTTTGAGTATTTTGTTATAGATTGTGGATGGTTTAAAGAAGAGGGTGTGCCTTGGGATATAAGTATGGGAGACTATAATGTATCACCTGCATTGTTCCCAGAAGGGCTTCAAAAAACCGTTGATGTAATTAGAGATGCAGGAATGAAACCTGGTATATGGTTTGAGATAGATAATATAGGTCGTGCGGCTAAAGCATATGATATTACACAGCATCAGTTAAAAAGAGATGGATATCCAATTACTACATATAGCAGAAGATTTTGGGATATGAAGGATAAATGGGTACAAGATTACCTAGGTGAAAAGGTAATAGGTACACTAAATAAATATGGTTTTGAATATATGAAGATGGATTATAATGATACTATAGGTATTGGTTGCGATGGAACAGAATCATTAGGTGAAGGTCTAAGACAGAATATGGAAGCTTCAGTTGACTTTGTAAAAAGAGTATCAAATGAAGTTCCAGGAATTATCTTAGAAAATTGTGCATCAGGAGGTCATAAATTGGAGCCTCTTATGATGGGACTTACATCTATGGCATCATTTTCAGATGCACATGAAACCGAGGAAATACCTATTATTGCAGCAAATCTTCACAGAGCTATATTACCACGTCAAAGTCAGATTTGGGCAGTAATTAGAAAAACAGATTCAGTAAAAAGAATAGCATATTCTATAGCTAACACATTTTTGGGAAGAATGTGCTTATCAGGAGATGTAACAGAGCTTGACGCAGCACAATGGAAGGCTATTGATGATGGTATGGCATTCTATAAAGATATAGCACCAATAATTAAATATGGTTATACACATAGATTTGGTACTTATATTACAAGTGAGAGACATCCAAACGGGTGGCAAGGAGTTGTTCGCATTGGTGATAATGGAGAGGCATATGTTACTATACATATGTTTTATGGAGAGCTTCCAGAGATTATACAAATTAAACTTCCAGAGAATTGTCCAACTAATATTAGTAATGTATATTCAGATAATGAAGTTATAGTTAAAGTAGAAAATGGTGTATTAAGTTATAAACCAACAGATGTTATGAAGGCAGTTGCGGTATATTTGAAATAAATATATATAGTCAAAAATAGGTACTAGATAATTTCTAGTACTTATGGTAGACTAGTTTTGGAATATTTTTAAGTAGGAGAAAAAACGAGTAGGAAGGAAACAGAAAATGGAAAACAACAAATATTACATTAAGCCATATACAGTAGATTGGAATAATGAAGAATCAGATAGCTTACATTTAAAATACAGCTATGATAAAGAACAATGGTATAATTTAAACGGAGATAATGGTATACTATTTGCAAAATCTGGCTCAAAAAGAATGGCTCAGCCACAAATTATTAAAACAGTTGATGGAGTGTTTAAGATATATGCTAAAGATGTGTTAGATGCGAGTAAGACATTTGTTTATGAAACAAAAGATTTTCTTAACTTTAGCGATGAAAAAGTAGTAGAAACAGCTTCACTTGATGATTATAAAACACCAGAAACAGAAATAGAGATAACAAAAGAAGAATTAGATGCATTAAATGCTAAATACGGAAAACCAGAACCAGTAGTTATTAAAAGTGTTGAAGATATAGAAATACAGGTAAAAGCTGGTGAAGTAGTGACATTACCAGAAAAGGTAAAGGTTACATTCTCAAATGGAATGGAAGATTACGAAAAAGTTGAATGGGAAAGTGTAGGAGAATTAGCTTTAGGCGAAAATAAGATTAAAGGTAAGGTTAAAGAGCATCTTTATACAAATCCACTTATTTATCATCGTGCAGACCCATTTGTTTATAGACATACTGATGGAAACTATTACTTTGTAGCATCACATACTGATGCAGATCATAATTTAGTTGGTGAATATCAGTATAGATATATTTATTTAAGAAAGTCAGAAACAATAGAAGGTTTAGCGGATGGTTCAGGATTATACGAAGAGAAAACAGTTTATTCAATGAATCCTATAACAGGAAATAATAGTCCACATATATGGGCACCTGAAATTCATTTTGTTGAAAATAAATGGTATATTTATTATACACAGGTTATTGATGAAAATGAAATGTGGTCAATTCGTCCTCATGTTCTTGAGTGTAAAGATGCAGATCCTATGACAGGAAACTGGGACAAGCTTGGACAAGTAAAGACAACTACAGATGATTCTATTGCATTTACAGATTTTTCACTTGATCATACGGTATTACAACATAATGGTGAGTTATATTTCTTCTGGGCTGAGAAACATCCAGTTAATTCAGATATTTATGCGGCAAAGATGGTAAATCCATGGACAATAGATTCAAGTAGAATTTGTAAGGTGGTTGAGCCAACATATAATTGGGAGATTCATGGTTTTCCAGTATGTGAAGGACCAGGATTTTTAGTTAGAAATGGTAAGATATTTATGACATATTCTGCAAGTGGAACAGATGCATTATATTGCTTAGGTTTATGTGTAGCTGATGAGAATGCTGATTTATTAGATGAAAAGTCATGGACAAAATCATGCCATCCTGTATTCCAAAGTTCACAGCGTACAGGACAGTTTGGACCAGGTCATAACAGTTTTACAGTAGATGAAGATGGACATGATGTTATGGTATATCATGCAAGACAGGAAGAAAGATATCTTGTTGATCAAACATATCAACCATTATATGATGCAGGAAGAAACACTACTGTGATGAGAATATACTGGAATTCAGATGGAACACCAAACTTCTCAGAGCCAATTCCTAGTGGAAAAGGAAAAGATATTGTTACTGAAGTGATTGCAACAATAAAAAAGGATTAGACTGAAGTCTAACTTTGCAAGAATGCTTCGCCTTCTTGCTGAAACTAATTTTATATTGTTAAAAAGCTCTTGACAAAAAAAATAAGAGTGGTAAAATAAAAATAATTTAATCAATAAAAATCAATGAACAAGATAGTACTTGTAATTGGATGTCACAGAGAGTTTGCGGTGGTGAGAGCAGATACAAAAGATTACAACGAATGGGCTTGGGAGATTCAAAGCTGAAAGTTTTTAAATAAGTAGGTGATGACGTGACCTTACGTTACAGAGGCAGGATATTATTGTATCCTATGAGATTTAGCATGATTGGTGGCACGTATTTTCCGAATCGGGGAGTACGTGCTTTTTGAATAATGAGAAAACCTTTTTTGTGCTAAAAGCAGGGGTGGCACCGCGTTTATTACGTCCCCAGTTGTGTATTCTTATATGCAACTGGGGATTTTTATTTTAATTATAATGGAAAAAAGAAAGGAAAGAATAACATGGAAAAGTATTATGGAGCTTTTGGTGGACAATATGTGTCTGAGTCATTAATGAACACATTAAAGGAACTTGAGGTAGCTTTTGAGGAAGCTTTAAAAGATGAAAGTTTTGTAAAGGAGTATGAGTACTATTTAAAGGAATATGTAGGAAGAGAGAATCCTCTTTATTTTGCAGAAAGAATATCAGCGAAGTATGGCACAAAGATTTACTTAAAAAGAGAAGATTTAAATCATACAGGTGCACACAAAATTAATAATGTAATAGGTCAGATACTACTTGCAAAGCGTATGGGAAAGACAAAGGTTATAGCTGAAACTGGTGCAGGTCAGCATGGTGTGGCTACAGCTACAGGTGCAGCACTATTTAATATGGAATGCAAGGTATATATGGGAAAAGAAGATATTGAAAGACAAAAGTTAAATGTTTTTAAAATGGAAATGCTTGGTGCAAAAGTTATTCCTGTTACAACAGGTAGTGCCACATTAAAAGATGCTACAAATGAAGCTATTAGAACATGGGCAAAAGAAGCAGAAGATACTTTTTATGTAATAGGTTCGGCAGTAGGGCCAGCTCCTTATCCAAGAATGGTAAAAGAATTTCAAAGAGTAATAAGTAAAGAAGCAAGAAGACAAATATTAGAAAAGGAAGGAAGACTTCCAGATGCAGTAGTTGCTTGTTGTGGTGGTGGTTCAAATTCTATTGGAATGTTTGCGGAATTTATAGATGATAAGGACGTTAAGCTTGTTGGAGTAGAGGCAGCAGGTCTTGGTATTGATACAGGCAAACATGCAAGTGCAATGACACTTGGAACACCAGGTGTTTTACATGGAATGAAGTCATATCTATTGCAAGATGAAGATGGAAACGTACAACTAGCTCATTCAATATCAGCCGGACTTGATTACCCAGGAATTGGACCAGAACATGCTTATCTTAAAGATTCGAAAAGAGTGGAATATGTTTCTATAACTGATAAAGAATGTATGGATGCACTGATGGAAATGTGTAAATTGGAAGGTATTATTCCAGCTATAGAAAGTGCTCATGCAATGGCGCATGTATTTAAAATGACTAAAGAAATGACTAAAGACCAGATAATTATTATGAATCTTTCAGGTCGTGGTGATAAGGATGTGCATACTGTTGCGGCTTATCTTAGCGGCGAGGATATGAACAAATAAAAGAAAGGAAGAAGTGTTACTATGAATAGAATAGAAAATAGAATGAATCAACTAGAAAAAGAAGGAAAGAAGGCATTTATAACATATGTTACAGCTGGATTACCAGACTTTGAAGGTTCAAAGAAAATAATAAAAGCTCAGTATGAGGCTGGAGTAGATGTAGTAGAACTTGGAATTCCTTTTTCAGACCCAGTAGCAGATGGTCCAGTTATTCAAACAGCTTCATATAAGGCAATACAAAAAGGTGTGAATCTGAGAAAGATATTTAAAATGGTAGAAGAACTGCGAAGCGAATGTGAAGTGCCAATTGTTTTCATGATGTATTATAATACAATATTATATTATGGAATAGATAAATTTGTTAAAGAATGTGCAAGAGTAGGAGTAGATGGGCTTGTCATTCCTGATCTTCCATTTGAAGAGCAACATGATTTAAAAGAATCTATTTTAAGTATAGAAAATGCTCCATATATTATACAGCTTGTGTCACCTGTATCGAAAGACAGAATACCAATGATATTAGAAAATGCAAAAGGATTTGTATATTGTGTATCCTCAATGGGGGTAACAGGACAAGATACAGATTTTTATGGAGGTATAAGTCAGTATTTAAAAGATGTTAAGAAATCAGCTAAAATACCAGTAATGATGGGCTTTGGAATAAAGACAGCTAAAGATGTTGAACCATTTAAAAATGACATCGATGGAGCGATTGTTGGTTCTCATTTTATAAATATTTTAGAGGAAAGTGATTATAGCGAAAAGATTGCTTCAGATTATGTTAAAAAATTTAAAATGGAATTAAACTAGAAAGTCTATATAATTGTAATTGTATGCCTACAAGACCTGTGTTATAATTGTCCTAGTATAAATTTTTACAAAAAATGAAAGGCAAGGTGTAGGTGTGAAGCAAAAATTACTATGTAAATTTGATGAAATCTTTAAAACTGATGGTTCGGAAAAAGTGTATTTTGCACCAGGGCGTGTAAATTTGATTGGAGAACATACAGATTATAATGGGGGTCATGTTTTCCCGTGTGCACTTACTATTGGGACATATGCTGTTGCAAGAAAAAGACAGGATACCAAATTAAGATTTTATTCTATGAATTTTGAAGAATTAGGCGTAATTGAAAGTGACATAATTGATATTACATATAGAAAAGAAGATGATTGGACAAATTATCCAAAGGGTGTTATTTGGGCATTACAAGAAAAGGGATATGATATAAATTTAGGTTTGGATATCTTGTACTATGGAAATATTCCAAATGGTTCAGGATTATCATCTTCTGCATCAATAGAAGTACTTACGGGTTTTATATGTAAAGATATGTTTGGGCTTTCAATTGATAATATAAATATATCACTTATTGGACAATATTCGGAAAATAACTTCAATGGTGTTAATTGTGGAATCATGGATCAGTTTGCAATAGCAATGGGAAAGACTGATAATGCAATATTTCTTGATACTAATAGCCTTGAATATGAATATGCACCTATAAAACTAGATGGATATAAAATAGTAATACTAAACACTAATAAAAAGAGAGGTTTAGGAGATTCTAAGTATAATGAAAGAAGAAGTGAGTGTGAAGAAGCACTTAGAAGATTACAAACCAAACTGGATATTAAGACACTAGGTGATTTAACGCAAGAAGAGTTTGAAGCAAATAGAAATCTAATAGATGATGAGGTTCTTGAAAAAAGAGCAAAACATGCAGTTTATGAAAATATGAGAACTATTAAAGCGGTGGATGCACTTAAGAATAATAATATAGAAGAATTTGCAAGACTTATTAATATGTCAGGAGATTCATTAAAAGATGATTACGATGTGACAGGAATAGAGTTAGATACACTTGTTTTGGAAGCAAGAAAACAAAATGGTGTAATTTGTGCAAGAATGACAGGTGCTGGTTTTGGAGGTTGTGCAGTTAGTATTGTAAAGGATGAAGAGGTAGAATCTGTTATCATGAATGTAGGTAAGGCATATGAAGAAAAAATAGGTTACAAAGCAGATTTTTATGTAGTAGAAATCGGTAATGGGCCAGAAATAATATAGAGGAGGGCAAGTATGACAGTATTAGTTTTAGGTGGGGCAGGATATATAGGCTCGCATACAGTTTATGAATTAATTGATAGGGGAGAAGATGTAGTAATAGTAGATAACCTTGAAACTGGATATATTGAAGCAGTGCATCCTAAAGCAAGATTTTACCAAGGTGATATAAGAGATAGGGGATTTATAGATAGTGTATTTGATAAAGAAAAGATAGATGCAGTTATTCACTTTGCAGCTAACTCATTAGTTGGAGAGAGTATGACGAATCCCCTAAAATATTATGATAATAATTTATGTGGAACAAAAGTACTTCTTGAGAGCATGGTTGAACATAAAATAGACAAGATAGTTTTTTCGTCAACAGCAGCAACATATGGTGAACCAGAAAAAATGCCTATTATGGAAGGGGATAAAACGGAGCCAACAAACACATATGGCGAAACAAAACTTTCTATGGAAAAAATGTTTAAATGGACAGGTAAAGCACATGGTTTGAAATATGTGTCATTACGCTATTTTAATGCATGTGGAGCACACGAAAGTGGTGAGATAGGAGAAGCACATAATCCAGAAACACATCTTATTCCACTTATATTACAAGTGCCAAATGGTCAAAGAGAAGCAATCAATATTTACGGAGATGACTATGATACGCCAGATGGTACCTGTGTAAGAGATTATATACATGTGACAGACCTTGCAATGGCTCATATAAAGGCATTACAATACCTTGTTGATGGTGGTGAAAGTGACATCTTTAACTTAGGAAATGGAGTGGGATTTACAGTTAAAGAAGTTATTGAAGCTGCAAGGAAAGTCACTGGTGATGAGATTAAAGCGATTGTAACGCCTAGAAGAGCTGGAGACCCAGCAAATCTTATAGCATCAAGTGAAAAAGCTAGAAGAGTGCTTGGTTGGAATCCAAACCATGATAGTTTAGAAGAAATTATTGGATCGGCTTGGAAATGGCATAAATCACATCCTAATGGATATAAATAGAATACTTAGCATATTAAATAAAAAACTTCGTCTAATGGCGAAGTTTTTTTGTTTTTTTCAAAAAGTGTACTACATTTTGACTACACGCTATGTTATTTTAATACTAGATGATTGTAATATAGCAGTTTTGTGTAAAAAAATAATGACAATTTTGTCTATTTATATTTAACAGCAGGATGAATGGAGGAACATATATGAACAAAAAAGTAAAAGATAGGATATTAGCGATATTTATGACTATAGTAGTGCTATTGCCAATGGTGATAAACGACTACTTGTTTGTAAGTGCGGCTATTGTAGAGGATGCATTAATAGATAATAAAACTGTGTCAGTAAGCTCTAGTAATATAACCTTAGATTTAGGAGTACAAGGTATATATGATATAACGGCACAAAAGAAAACGTATGCTTATAAAGAAGCAATACTTACAGGAAATAATGTAAAATCGTTATTGATTAGCTTTGTAAACGGTGCAACAGCAGGTTCGGATAGTATTATATTACCAACAACTACAGGTTTTACATTGAATAGTGGAAATAATGATTATAAATTGGTGGGAATATCAGCAAATGTTACAACACAAGAGGTTGAGACATATATAAGAAATATCCAATTTACATTAGGTAATGATGAAAAGGATATCATGATAGTTGCATTAGAAGATGAAACTACATATGAAACATATTATAATTACGTTACAAGGCATTTTTATCAGTTTGTACCATTTACTAGTGATAATAGACTAGATTGGATAGCAAGTTATGATGCAGCATTGTCTATGTCATATGCAGGAAGAACAGGATATCTTGCAACATTAGAAAAAGCATCTGAAGATAAATTTCTTATGAATATAACAACTAACAGAGGTTGGCTTGGTGGTACAAGACTTACATATAATTCAAACACAGGAAAGTTTAGTACAGCATCACAAGCACTTACGGAAGAAAATGCAACTACAATAGATGCAGCTAAGTGGTATTGGGCATGTGGACCAGAAAAAGGAACTATGTTTTATAGGTATGCAGTATCTAGTGACATGCCATATGGTGAATATAAATCAAATAGTAGTTTTTCAGCAATGGTTTCTATTTATGATACAGCAACAAAACAAGTTATGGGAGAATTTGGTACTACATATTTTAACTGGAATAGAAACACTAAAGATTATGAAAATTATTCACCAAGATATGTTTCAGAAGGTGATACATATGGCTCATGTCTTGTTAATGCAAATTATGGCAAGGGATATGCAAGTACATCTGGATATTCATGGTACGATGTTTCTTGGAATTGTTCATCTAAAGATTTAAATGCTCCTAAAGGTTTCTTTGTTGAATATGGAGATAAAAAGACAGGTGACACAAGTGAGTATGGAAATAATTCTTCAACAAAAACATTAAGAGAAATGAAACCAGAAGCAACACCTTTTGTATCAATTGATTACATCAATGAAAAACTAAAAGGTTTTAATGTTAGTAAATTGTACATATTATATTATACAGCAGATGGTGATACAGAGGAAACAGAAGTTTCGTTAACATTAGGAGCAGATGGAACAATAGCAATAGATTCAGCATGGTTTGGAAAAAAACTAGAAGTTGTAGTATTAGGTGATGATATTACAACTGTTGATAGCGCTAGATATGTTTTAAATGTACCAAATAGACCAGCTAGACCAGAAGGTATTTTGGGAACGAATAGAACACTTTCAGGTGTTGACTCTACACTTCAATATAGAAAAGAAGGAGAAATAATCTGGAACAATATAACTGGTACAAAAGTACAGAGATTAGATGAAGGTACTTATGAGTTGAGAAAAGTGGCAACTAGCACTACGTTTAAGTCTGATGTGTTTAAAGTTGAGGTATTAACTGCAGGTGCAGTTATCTCTATTGATACAAATAAACGAGTAGATGTAGCATTGGCTGTTGGTAGCACAACTGTAGATTATAGTAATTTTGAAAATGACTTAAGGGAATACTTAGCAAATCAAGGCTTAAATATTCCTAAAGAGAGTTTGAATATCATGGCAACAAGTGCTGTAGATACCAGCGGAAAGAGTGATTTTGCTTGGCTACAGTTTGATCATAGTGCAAGTTCTGCAATATATGGCAGCTCTTCATATCCATATATTCAAGATACAAACATTAATAATCAAAGTAGTGCAAATGAATTCAATACTTTAGGTAATCATATTGTTTCAACTAATAATGGTTCAACATTAAACTTTTTCGGCTATGGAGTTAGTGGATATGCCGATTTTATGTTACTAGAAAATGAACAACAGACAAAGAAGTCTTTCCAATTTTCTATTAAAGAATATTATGCAGCAGATGCATTATATGGAACGGGTTTTTTCTTTAATAGTAATATGAGATATGCAACTTCATATGCTAGTAATCAAGCAGCATATGCAGCTAGTGCATTGTTTATGGATGGATATATAGCTGTTCTTGAGTATACAGGAAATGCAGTTAGTGCACTTAGTGTATATCAATTTGAAGGTTTGAATTTATATAACTACCATAACTTTATAACTTCAAGTAGTGCAGTACAAGCATCTATGACAGCATGTGGTGCAACTGTAACTAAATTAGCAACAATGCCAGTTAATACAACAGTTAACGATGTTAAACTTAGTACAGCAGATGATTTAAGAAAATTTAGAATAGATGTTTCTCCAACTTCAGTTCAAGTTTATTACAAGGGTTTTGATGACACAAGTCACTCTGTAACAACTATAACAGCTTCATCAGCGGCAGGTGTATTTGATCCAAATAATGCAGGATATCAAGCATTTATTGCACAGTCATATGATGATTTACCTTTGGTTTTATCAGCTACACTTCCTAAAACATATGGTGGTAGTGACTTTGGGCCTATGACAAAATATGGTTCACATGGTTGTGGTTCTTTAACAAAAGTGGAATTATCTGAACTTTCAATGACAATGGAAGTAGTACGCTCATTGTCAGAAGTTCTTCGTGAGCCAAAATGGAGAGATGGAACTGAAAAGTTTTTGATTAACTTAAACGAAGCTCCTATTAATGACTTTGATAATGCAAGTATTACAGCAGAGCTCTTAAACAGACTGAAAAATGATGATATTTACTATATTGGTTGGTGTTCAGATACGAATGCTATTAAATCAGATGAGTTCCTTAAAAAGAACGATTTAAAAGGTGATATCATTAGTATAAAAGAATCTACATTGCAAATTGGTGATAATACCGTTGCAAATAGTTATGATGCACAGATTGCAAGAATAGCATACAATATTGCTCTTAGATATACAACAGACACATCAGAAAACACAGATTTAATTTTAAATACAGATGATAATAAATTAAATGTGCTTAATGCAGATAGATATAATACAGTAGATGAAGAATGGCCTGATGGAAAGTGGTTGGTAGACTACTATAAAGATTCATCTGAAAGTGGTTTAGAATTAGTGTCATCTACATGGATGTCAGATTTGGTATTGGATTTTGAAAAATTAGGTACATATAAAGTTTATTATTGTTTTCTTAATGGTGATGATAATGGAACTGGAATTGATGATGAACCAATAAAAACATTAATCGTACACAGTGCACCTACAGCATTATTTTCTTCAAGTATAGCTGGTACAACAGCAGTATTAACAAGTAATTCATATGATGAAGATGGTAGTGATTTAACATATAAGTGGTACTACAAAGATTTAGGAACTTCAAGTGTACCGAAAGATGGAGCAACAGTTGAAATACTAGATACAACAGCAAGTACAACAATAACAGGTTTGACAAATGACCACATATATTTAGTGACATTAGAAGTTACAGATAAATATGGTGTTACATCAGCGTATTCAAATCAAATAAGTGTTGGTGCAGCTGTAAAGGTACCACCAGTAGCATTTTTTGCACTTTCAAATAGTACATTTTTATTTACTACTTCATCTACTAATGAACTAAATGTAATAGATAGTAGTTATGATCCAGCAAGTGCGACAATTACTAAGAGAACATTTACATTATATGATGCATCTGGAAAAGTCTTAAAGACAATTACTTTAGATAGTAATGGTAAATATAATATCACTTCATTAGCAACAGGTGAGTATTCTGTTGGTTTAGTAGTTGAAAGTGCCAATGGTAAATCAAGTGAAGTAAAACGTTCATTTACAGTTGTGAATGATAAAGATAAACCTACAGCAACTCCAAGCCTTAGTGTTGGAACTTTGGCATATGGAATTAATTCAGTAACATTGACTTTTACAGATATAGGAGGAAGTGGATATAAAAATAATCGTTACTGTATAACAAATTCTACGGCAACTCCTACAGAGGCTCAATGGAGTGCATGGAGTGTGTTGGCAACAAGAACAGTAGAGTTTAATATTGAAAATCAAAGTTATTATATTCATTATCAAATAGCTGACAATGCAGGTAATGTTAATATAGGATACGTAGGAGCATATACACGTGAACAAGTATTAGTTACACCAAGTGGGCTATTGTGGGAAGGTAATGGTGCAACACCTGTACTTAAATGGACAGGTGATACAAGAATCAATGGAAATAATCCAAGTAGTTATACTATTACAATATATAAAGATAATGAAGTGTTTGATGTTGTAACAGGTCTTACAAGTAATACATATTCAGCATCTCAAATAGTTAGAGGAGGAGATGGTGAATATACATATAAAGTTCAAGCTTTAAGTGAAGGTAGTGGTTCTGCAAATAATGTAGAACACTATAATAGTGCAGTATCAAGTCTTAGTTCAGTGCTTACTTATAAAATTCCTGAAAATATAGTAGTAAGTGGCGGAGCATTGACTTTGACAAATCCAATAACACAAGAACAAATAGATGAAGTATTTGGTGGATATGCAGAGTTAGTAAGTACAGATCCATTAACCATTAAGTTATTAGGAGATGTAATTCTAGAAGATAGCATAATAATATCAGAAGATATAGTAATAGATTTAAATGGACATTCAATAATAGGACCAAGTGGCGATATAAATGATAAAAATGGAAAACCAGCAATTATAATTGATTCTGATAATGTGGAATTGACTATAAAAAGTGAAGGAGAAATCAAAGGTGGCTCGGGAAGTGATAATGCTACAGAAGCAGGAAATGGAGCATCAGCTATTGATTTTGGAAAAACTACTGGTGGAGAATTAAACTTAGGAAAAGATGCAGCTATTTCGGGCGGTGATGGAGGAAGTTCATCAGGTGGTAAAGCTGGAAATGGTGGAAGTGGTGTATCAGGTGATGAGTTTACAGCAAACATCAGAGGTGATGTTGCAGGTGGAAATGGAGGAAATGGAACAACTTTAGGTGGAGATGGCGGTTCAGCTATAGAAACTCAGAGTGGTACTATTAGTATTGCGTCAACATCAGAGATAGCAGGAGGAAATGGTGGAAGCGGTACAACAGGTGGAAATGGTGGTTCAGGAATAAATGCAGGAGATAATGAAACTTTAACTGGTGATGCCAAAATAGACATAGAATCAGGTGCAAATATATCTGGTGGCGATGGCGGAAAAGGAACTACCGGAACAGGTGGCAATGGTGGAAGCGCTGTTAATTTAAATGATAGTGAAATGGATAATAAAGGTACCTTGTCAGGTGGTACAGGTGGAAGTAGTACTAGCGGAACAGGTGGTTCTGGTGGAAATGCCGTAACTGGAACAGATGCAGAGGTATCAAATGATGGTGTACTTGAACCTGGATCTGGTGGAAAAGGTAAGACAAAAGGTTTAGACGGAAAACAAGAAGCGATAGAAAATATTGCTCGTGGTGGAACACTTAATGATGGTTTTACACAAGATGAATTAGATGTTATATTTGGTATTGGTAATACAATATATGATGAAGAAACAAATACAATTATTATCTTAAATGACATTGTCTTACAGGATACTGTTGTAATTGAAACAGACGTAAATATTAACCTTAATGGAAATAAAATCGAAGGTCCAAGTGCAGTTGCACCAGACGTAGACGGTAAAGCAGCTATTAAAGTTGGCGATGATGTAGATTTAGGAATATATGATACAAGTAAAGCAGGAACTGGTTCTATTACAGGAGGAAAAGGCTCTAATGGTGTAACAGGAGGAGATGGTGGAAATGCTATTGACTTTGGCACTTCAACAGATTCAGCAGTAATCATCGGTGAAAATGTTACTATAAGCGGTGGAGCAGGCGGAACTGGAACAAATGGAGACGGTGGAAATGGTGGTTCAGCAATAATAGGTGAAAATGCAGAAGTTATTAGTAATGGTAACTTAGCAGGTGGACAAGGTGGATATAGTGCAAATGGAACAGGTGGTAACGGTGGAACTGCATTAGATATGCACGAAGGAACCGTTGAAATCAATGGAACTGCAACTGGTGGAAATGGCGGAACTTCTACAACAGGAAACGGTGGAGCTGGTGGTACAGCTTTAAGCGTCGAAAATTGTGAAGTTGAAATAGATGGATTGGTAAAAGGTGGAAATGGTGGAATAAGTGGAGAAATGAGTGGTGGTAACGGTGGAGCTGCAATAGATTCACTAGGAAGCAATGTTTCAGTAGCACCAGATAGTAAGATCACAGGTGGTAACGGTGGAACTGGTCAAATTGGTGGAAATGGTGGAACTGGAATAAATGCTATAAATACAGAACTTACTGGTGAAGGTGATGTTGCAGGAGGTAATGGTGGTACAGGAATTAATCCAGGAACTGCTGGATTAGAAAGTATCAGTAAAAATATTGCTCCAGGTGGAACACTTATATCTCCATTAGATCAAGACAAAGTAGACGATGTGTTTGGTCGTGGAAATGCAACATATGATGAAGAGACAAATACAATAATATTAAACCATGATGTAGAATTAGAAGATTCTATAGTGATAATGGATGATGTTGTAATTGACTTAAATGGTAATGGTATTGCAGGGCCATCTTCAGATAAAGAGGGCGTTGATGGAAAACCAGCTATTGTAGTAGCAGCAAATGATGTTGAATTAGATATTACAGATACAATAGGTGGTGGAAGTATTACAGGTGGTAACGGTTTTGACGGTACTACAGGAAGCAATGGTGGAAATGCTATTGATTTTGGAAATACGACAGGCGGCTTAATTGTTATTGATCAAGATATAGTAATTAGTGGTGGAAATGGCGGAAACGGCATAAATGGAAATGGCGGAAATGGTGGAGATGCCATTAATGGAAAATCCGTTGATGCTGATATAAATGGAGATGTAATAGGCGGAAATGGTGGTTATGGTTTAAATGGTCAAGGTGGAGATGGTGGAGCAGCAATTGATGCAGGCTCTGGAAATGTATTAGTAAACGAAGAAGCTAGTATAGAAGGCGGAAACGGTGGAAATGGAGAAATAGGTGGAAACGGTGGTTCTGCTATAGTAGTAGATGGTAATGGTAGTGCAGATAGCGGAAACATAGCTGTTAAGGACGGAGCAAGTGTAGCCGGAGGAGATGGCGGTTCTGGTATAGATGGAGATGGTGGAGCTGGTGGCTCTGCAATAGAAGGAAATAATGCAGAAGTAGTTATAGAGGGAACTATAACTGGCGGAGCTGGCGGTTCTAGTGAATCTGGAAACGGCGGAAACGGTGGCCCTGCTATAGATGCTTTGGATAGTGATGTTGTTATTGATGGATTAATCATTGGTGGTGACGGAGGAAATAGTGAAAATGGAATAGGTGGGCATGGTGGAAATGCTATTGATACACAAGGAACAGATATTACAGTTGAAAATCAAAGCGGAATTATAGGTGGTTCTGGCGGTGATGGACAAATGGGAGGAGCTGGAGGAAGTGCAATTAAAGCTGAAGGCGAAAAAGATGCAGAAATCTCAATAAAAATAGGAGAAGAAGCAAATATAATTGGTGGAAATGGTGGAAGCTCAGAAACTGGAACAGGTGGAACAGGTGGAAACGGAATAGATGCTAAGAATGCAGAAACCACTAGTGAAGGAAATATAATGGGAGGAACTGGAGGTACTGGTGCAAAACAAGGTGCAGATGGTAAAGATAGTGATGCTCAAAACGTTGTGCCAGGTGGAAAACTCCTAGCTCCATTAAGTCAGGAGAAAGTAGATGATGTATTTGGTGAAGGAAATGCAATATATGATGAAGAATCAAATACAATAACATTGATTAATGATGTGGTTTTAGATGAATCAATAGAGATAGAGGATGATGTTACTATTGATTTAAATGGCAATAATATAGTAGGACCAAAAGCGAAAAATGATACAGAAGATGGAAAACCAGCGATTGTAATCGTTGATGATAACGTAGATCTTAATATTACAGATTCACAGGGCGGTGGAAGTATTGCAGGTGGAGCTGGCGCTGATGGTGAAAACGGAACTAACGGTGGAAATGCTATTGATTTTGGTAGTACAACAGGTGGTTTAGTAGTTATAGATGAAGATGTAAAAATCACAGGTGGAAATGGTGGTACTGGAACTAAAGGAAATGGTGGTTCAGGAGGTTCAGCTATTTCAGGCGATTCTGTAGATGCAGATGTAAGCGGTGATGTAAGTGGCGGAGATGGCGGCTATGGTTCAAAAGGCACCGGTGGAACAGGTGGTTCGGCAATAGATGCTGGCAATGGTAGTGTAACAATAGAACCAGAAGCAAGCATAGAAGGCGGAACAGGCGGAAGTGGTGAAATCGGCGGAAACGGCGGTAGTGCAACAAAAACAACTGGTAATGGTGAAGTAATAGTTAAAGACGGTGCTGCACTAGAAGGTGGAACAGGAGGAAATGCTACTACTGGTCCAAAAGGTGAAGCAGGAGTGATAGTTGATGATAAAAAAGCTGCACCAGGTGGAAAACTTACAACACCACTAGACCAAGCGGCAATAGATGCAGTATTTGGTCCGGGTAATGCGACATATGATGAAGATACAAATACTATTATATTAGATAATAACATTGTATTAGATGATTCTATTGTAATAGAAGGAGATGTAATATTAGACTTAAATGGAAATAATATTATAGGTCCAAGTGGGAAAACAGATGGTGAAGAAGGAAAGCCTGCGATTAAAGTGGATGCAGATGATGTCGAACTTGTGATTACAGATTCTGTTGGTGATGGAGCTATTAAAGGTGGCAATGGTGCCGATGGTACAACTGGCGGAGACGGTGGAAAAGCAATAGACTTTGGTGACACAACAGGCGGAAAAATCACTGTTACTGAAGATGCTACAGTTATCGGTGGAAAAGGCGGAAATGGTAGTACAGGTACTGCAGGAAATGGAGGAACAGCTATTGGCGGTGATTCTATAGACGCAGATATTAGTGGAGATGTAAAAGGTGGCGATGGAGGTTATGCTCCAAGTAGTCACGGCGGAAATGGCGGAAATGCTGTTGACGCAGGAAATGGAAATATAGTTACTGAGCCAAGTGCAAATATAGAAGGCGGAAGCGGTGGAAACGGAGAAATCGGTGGAAATGGTGGAAGTGCAACAAAGACAGTTGGTGATGGAACACAAGATAGTGGAAATATAACAGTTAAGGATGGTGCTACAATAGAAGGAGGAACAGGTGGAAATGGTATAACTGGTCCAAGTGGACACAGTGGAGCAACAGTGGATACTTTTGTAGAACCAGCACCAGGTGGAACTCTTACATTGCCTCTAAATCAAAGTGTTGTAGATAATATATTTGGTATAGGAAATGCAACATATGATGAAAGTACAAATACAATAACTTTAAATAATGATATAATATTAGATAATCCAATTGTTATTAAAGATGATGTAGTGATTGATTTAAATGGACATGACATTGTTGGACCAAGTGGAAAAACAGATGGACAAGATGGAAAATCAGCAATCATTATTGATTCAAATAATGTGGAAATTATCATTGAAGATTCTTTAGGCGGAGGAACTATTACAGGTGGTGATGGTGCCGATGGAACAGCAGGCGGTAATGGCGGTAACGCAATAGACTTTGGTAAGACAACTGGAGGAAAAATTACTGTTAATGACGACATTACAATTAATGGTGGTAATGGTGGTAATGCAACAACAGGAAAAGCAGGTGATGGCGGAAGTTCAATTAAGGCAAAAGATGTAGAAGCTGTAATTGAAGGAAACGTATCAGGCGGAACTGGTGGATATAGCTCTACGGGAACAGGCGGAAATGGTGGTGCAGCAATAGCTACTGATACAGGTGAAATTATAGTCGATGATGAAGCTAATGTTATAGGAGGAAATGGCGGTAATAGTGGAAAAGGTAAAGGCGGTACAGGCGGTGATGCAATTGATGGTGGAAATGTTGATACTGCAATCGCAGGTATTGTAACAGGAGGAACTGGTGGTAACGGAAAGAAAGGAACAGGTCAAGACGGTGCTGATCTTTCAGGAGCTAGTGCTATATATAAAGTGATTTTAGTAACTGACAAGTTGAAAATCACTGGTAAAACTGAAATTCAGCCAAGTACTAATTATGAAGCTAAGATAGAATTACAAAATATGTATGCTAATAACAAGTATTTATCAATAGCATCTACAGCAGAAGTTTATGTTAACGGAGCTAAACAATCAGTAAATATTGTAGATACATATTGGATAAGTGACCCAACAACTATAACTTATTGTAGCCAAAACGGAAGCATATTTGTTCCAGCTAAATATGTGACATCAAGTATTAAAGTTGTTGCATATGCAAAACCAAATGAAAGTGCAAATGTTTCAACATATGCAGAACTTGAGAATGCTATTGCAGCGGGTGTAAAATCAATAAATATTATATCGGATATAGTATTGTCAGGAAATCTTGAAGTTATAAAAGATATGACACTGACTATTAATGACAATGCAAAATTAGATTTAAATAGTTACAGTATTACAAATAAAGGAACAATGATTGTAAATGGTATAGTTACATATAATGGTGGTTCGATTGTAAAGGCAAGTACAGGAACTGTTAATTATAAGGTGTCATTAGCAGAAGGAGAGGGATATACACTTTCTCCTAGTGTAGAAGGAAATTACACAGTAAATGATGGAGATAATTATACATTCAAATTTGAGTTAGCACCTGGATATGCAAAGTCATCTAATTTCAAGGTGAAAGTAAATGGTACTGAGGTGGTGTTAGATGCTAATGATACATATACTATTTCAAACGTATCACAAAAACCAGTAGTAACTATAGAGGGTGTTGTTGATGTAATAGCGCCAAGTGGAGCGATAAACATAAAATCACATGGTTGGAATGCGTTACAACAATCCATTAGCTATAATATATTTGCAAAGCCTACAGAACTAGTTACAATAATAGCTAGTGATAATGAAAGTGGAGTTAATGCAGTATATTACTATGTTACAAATAAGAAGTTAACGCAGTCAGAATTAACTAAGTTAGATTCAAGTAACTGGACAAATTATACAGGCGAATTTGAGATAGGTGGAAGCAAAGAGAGAGTAGTATATTCTAAGATAGTAGATAATGGAGGAAATGTACTTTATATAAGTTCTAATGGAATCTATGCTATAGATAAGGCACCTGCTATTATAGGAATGTCAAATAATACAGCATATTATACAAGTGCGGAATTCATTGCAGATAATACAACCACTAGTAATATAACAGTTGATGGAGTAACTATTACAACAAGTGCAGATGGTAAGTTTAGTATAACAGCTATAGGAAAACATGAAGTGGTGATAACAGATATGGTTGGCAATGTTACAACATATCAGATTAGAATACTTCAAACAGACGAAAAAAGAGGAATTGATTCAGAGGAAGTAAAAGATACTAATAATTACGTACATGGTTTAGGAGATATAACAATAACTGTTGATACAAAGGATTCTAAAAAAGCGGCTGTAACACTTCCAGATGCAAATAATGCGATTAACTCAATTTTAAACGAAGATGAATTAAAGGCAGTAGAAGAAGGTGCTATAGCACAGATTAAGGTAGTAATAAATGATAATCAGGATTCTATATCACAAAATGATAAACAAGCTATAATAGATGCGATTAAGGTTAGTGAAATAGATGGATTAAAGATAGGTATTTACTTTGATATTGAAGTATTCTATAAACTTAATGATGAGGCTTGGCAAAAGGTTTCAAGAGCAAATGATGAGATATTATTTACAGTAGAAATACCAGAATCTATGAGAGCCACTGGACGAGATTACTATATTATTAGGAATCATGATGGAATAGTAGAGGTACTTGAAGATTTAGATAATGATCCAAATACAATAACATTTAAGACAAAGTTATTCTCAACATATGCAATCGGTTATAGTGATGAATCAGCATCAATAGATGACCCAAGTAAAACTAGTGATAGCAATTCTACAACAATGTTATTAGTGACAATGGCAGCAATGGCATTAGCACTTATAGCAGTAAGAGGAAAGGGTGGTAGCAAGAAAAAAACTGTATAACGAAAGATTCGACTTTGTCGAACTTTGCAAAAAATTAGATTCGGCTTTTGCCGAATCTAATTTTTAACAACATTACTTGACTTTCGTATTTTACTGTATTAAGTGAGTAAGAATATATGCTCAGCAAGGTTTTCTACAAACTTTCTATCATGGCTTACAGCTAGTACTGTTCCATCAAAGTCATCAAGAAGTGCTTCTAAGCCCTCCATAGTGTAAATATCCATATGATTAGTTGGTTCATCTAGTATTAGAAAGTTGCAGCCAGAGACTAAAATCTTGGCTAGTGCGGTTTTTACACGTTCACCACCAGAAAGTACTTCAACTTTTTTATTTAAGTCATCTTTGCTTAGATAAAGGTTAGTAAGCACAGCTCTACATATATGCTCTGGTACAATAGCAGTGCTTTTAACATTCTCAATAACAGTTTTCTTATAGTCTAAAATATCATGGTTTTGAGAAAAGTAGCCTACTTTTGCTTCTGATGTTATAAAAGTACCTGCCTCATGGTTAACAAGGCAATTAAGCATAGTGGATTTGCCACAACCGTTTTCACCTATGATAAAAGTTTTTGAGTTTGCGACTACGTCTAAATTTACATTATTAAGAACTTTATGACTTTCATAGGAAAAACAAAGGTTTGTAAAACGTGCAGCATTCTTTGCTTTAATTTTATCATATTGACCAAGCTTCATAGACACATTAGGCAATTCCTTAGGTCTTTCTTTTTGCTCAAGATGACTAAGTCTACTGGATACGGCACTAACTCTTGCTTGTACATGCCCTTGCTGTACTGAAGCAATACCTTTGTACAAAAGCCATTCACTACTAGACATTCTACTAGGAATTTTACCAGCCTGCTTACCTTCTTCTTTTAATCTAGAAACAGACTTTTCAAGTCGTTTTTTCTCTTTAGTATATTGTTCATATTCAAATTGCTTAAAATCACGTTCTCTTTGTCTTTGATTGTACCAATCTGAATAGTTTCCAGGGAATATACGAAGCTTACCATCTTCAATTTCCCAAATTTGTGTACATACATTATCAAGCAATGTTCTATCATGTGATATTAAAACAACGGCACCTCGATAATTAAAGAGCATTTTTTCCAACTCTTCAATTCCACTGGTATCAAGACTAGTAGTAGGTTCATCTGCAAATAAAAGCGGTGCATGTCTAGAAAAAGCAGTGGCTATAGCTAACCTAGTGACTTCGCCACCACTTTTTGCTAAGCGATTGTTAATACTCATGAAACTCATGTTCATTGCATCAGCCTCACCGTCAGATTCTCCTTCTTGTGAAATATAAGCGATATCACATTCGGATTTTATGATACCGTCGTCTGGTTTTATTTTACCGCTAAGTATTTTTAAAAGAGTAGATTTGCCAGAACCATTTCGTCCAACAAGACCTATTCTATCACCTTCATAGATTTCAAGTTTATCTATGTCTAATACAGTTTGAATACCATATTCTTTTATTAAATTTTGTGCTGATAATAACATAAAAAAATCCCTCCATTTCAATTAATATGGACGGACTATAAACATTATAATTATACTTTTAAAGGGTACGCTAAAATACATTCTTAGAAAGAATCTTAAAGCGAAAGTATATAAAAATATTATAATCCGACATTTCAATAAAACACGTAAAAACGTGTATAACAAAAAGTTATCAATATTGATAAAAATCAAATTATAATATTCTCATATGACGATCGCCTCCAATTCACTTAAATATATAAAAATTATAGCATGAGGCAAAGAAGAAGTCAAGAAATCTCAAAATGATGAAATAATATATGGTTTTGTCGTGATTTCATTGAATATATTAGCTACCTAATATATAATGATAATATATTTAAGGAGGGCTAATAAATTGAAAAAGAAATATCTTATTTTAACACTAGTGACAACATTGCTGATGATAACATGTCTATCTTGTTCATCAAATGAGGATGGTAATGATGAAACAAGTAGTAAAAAACAAACAAGCAAAACCTCAGAGGAAACGCCAACAACCGAAGCAGAATTAACTACAGTTAAGCTTGATTTTGATATGAACTTTGAACCTGTTAGTTTCCCTAGATTTGTAGAAAAGCTTGATCGTGGACTTGTTGCAATTAAAACAGATAATGGAGTTTATTTAAGCTGGAGATATTTAGGTACGGATTCTGCCAATCTTGCGTTTAATATTTACAAAAATGATACTCTTTTAAATTCTGAGCCAATAACAAGTTCAACCAATTACTTAGATAAAGATGGATCAGTTTCAGATAGCTATTATGTAGAAGCGCTCTTAAATGATACAGTACAAGATACTACATCATCTATAACTGTTCTAGGAAATGACTATTTTGATATACCACTTTCTGTTCCTGAGCACGGCATTACACCAATTGGTGGAGGATATACTTATTCTCCTAACGATGCAAGTGTAGCTGATTTAGATGGTAATGGTGAATACGAGATTATATTAAAATGGGATCCGTCAAATGCACAAGATAATTCTAAAGACGGTTACACAGGAAATGTATACATAGATGCTTATAAGCTTGATGGAACAATGCTTTGGAGAATTGATTTAGGAAAAAATATTAGAGCTGGAGCACATTACACTCAATTTATGGTTTATGATTTTGATTGTGATGGAAAAGCAGAACTTGTATGTAAAACAGCAGATGGTTCATTTGACGGATTGGGCAGATGCATAGGTGAAGTAGCTGATGATTATAGAAATAGTGCAGGTAGAGTATTAGAAGGACCTGAGTATCTTACGTTATTTGAGGGAGCTACAGGACTTGCTATTGACACTATTGCTTACGAACCAGAAAGAGGTAAAGTTTCTAACTGGGGTGATGACTATGGGAATCGTGTGGATAGATTTTTGGCAGCAGTTGCATATCTAGATGGTACAACACCAAGCGTTATCATGTGTCGTGGTTATTACACAAGAGCTGTATTAGTAGCATATGATGTAGTAGATAAGAAGCTTGTAAAACGTTGGACATTTGATAGCCATGATGAAGGCAATTATACATATTCCGGACAAGGTAATCATAATCTTGCTGTGTGTGATGCTGATGGTGATGGTATGGACGAGATTGTTTATGGTGCCTGTACTATAGACCATGATGGAAAAGGACTTTATAATACTAAGCTAGGTCATGGAGATGCTATACACGTAGGCAACTTTATTCCAGAAAAACCAGGTCTTGAGGTTTGGGGATGCTTAGAGGCAAGTTGTGGAGCTGCATTGTGGGATGCAAAAACAGGAAAAATCATTTTAAGAATAAAAGGTACAAAGGATACAGGCCGTGCAGTATGTGGTAACTTCATTTCAGGAAATAGCTCAGCAGAATTTGTATCTGCTGCTGATAATAATGTCTATGATTATAGTGGAAATGTACTTTCTTTTTGGTCGGATATAACAAGTGGTGCTCAAAACTTTGCAATTTATTGGGATGGAGATTTAGAGCAGGAAGTTCTTGATAAAACTATGATTGATAAATATGGTGTTGGTAGAATAAAAAGTTTTGCAAAAGTAACATCAAATAACGGAACAAAAGCTACGCCTTCACTATGTGCTGATATTTTAGGCGATTGGCGTGAAGAGGTAATATTTCCTACATCAGATGGTAAGGCGTTAAGGGTTTTTATGACTACAGATGTAACAGAATATAGGATAGCAACACTTATGCATGATACACAATATCGTTGTCAGGTGGCTTCACAAAATGTAGCATATAATCAGGGGGCATATACAAGCTTTTTCTTAGGTACAGGTTTTGAACTTCCGAAACAGCCTTTAGTATATACAAAATAAGTAGTAGCTCTAAAAAAATATAATTTGCAAAATATCTCTTTTTGTAATAAAATGTAAAATAATAGTATTTATTGTGAAAGGGGATACGGTATGAAACTTACAAAAAGTAAAAATGCCCAAAGAGCAGAATTTCATCGTGATATAAACAAAGGAGTTTTACGAAATGGATTAAAACCTAAGACTAGAGAGATTATTAATGGACTAGATTTAAAAAGGTCTTATACTGGAAGAATACTTAAAATGCAGAATGGGAGAAAAAACAAGCCAAATCCTTTTATGCATTTTGTAAATGATATCATAAATGGAAAAATTGATACATTGAAATTGCCTAAATGCTCAAATATAGACGAACTTGAAGCAGAAATTGATGAGTTTTTATCTGAATATGGAAAAAACCTAAGGTATAATGAAAATTCAAAGACTCTAAAAGAATTAGTATTAGAAAAATATAAAACTAAAGAGCCTTTAAAAGCAGAATTTGAATTATTAAATAAAAGAATTAATGAACTTATAGAATATAAAAAAGGTAAACTAGAGCGTTCTATTGAGAATAATAGAGTTCCTTTTGAAATTGAAAAAGGAAAGCTTGAGCCAAGTTCACAAAAAATGCAATGGTTATTTTCCTTTATAACAGCTAGTGGATTGGAAAAAGGTAAATTTGAATTATATAAAAAGGAATATGACTATACTTCCTTAGCAGAAAAGATTTCTCAACTAAGTGAGGAATATTTAAAAGCAGAAAAAGAAGATAGAAATTCATTTTTATTTTCTAAATTGGTTTATGATTTAGTATCACAATATAATCATGAAATATATGAAAAGTATAAAATAAATCATGTAGGTAAAGAAAAAGAATGTAAAGAATTTTCTTTTTTTGTATCAGAAGTTAAAAATCACTTTAAAAAGTACTTTTTACCAAAGAATAAGGGAAATAGAATAAGTAGTCTCAAAGAAATAAAAAATATAAAGTACTATTGTTCAGAAGAGTTTGTTTTTAGTGAGGTATGGCGTCATATAGTAAATCAAATTACAGCAGGTCTGATTCAATATGGAAAGTTGCAGCATTATTTTTATGAAAATAACGAATGGAATAAAGAGCTTATAAGTTCTGATGGACTTACCTTTATTCAAAAAGAAGAGGCATTTAAAAAGCAGATGTTTATGTCTTTAGCATGGTCTGCAACGAGGTTGAATTATTTTTATAACTATGGCGGAGCAAATGCAGACATGCTTAATAAAAAAGCATATAATAATCAAGTAATTAAAGGAGATATCTTACTTGAGCTAAGTTCATATTATAATAATAAGAATAGTGGCTATATAGATGATTTCTTTAAAATTATAAATTCAGATGAAGAACAAAAGGAAATAATGCACGAAAAGGTTGCAACAGCTTTTCCTTTAGATGAAAATGATAGTGATGAAAAGGTGGAAGGTTTACTGGAAGAAACATATACCAGTATATATCGCTTTAGAAATAATCTGTTTCACTACAAAAATAATAGAATATCAGAGCTTTTAGTAGATGAAAACAATCAATATCCTATTTCAAGAGAATTTTTACAAAGAGATATAGATAATATTCAAGAAGGACTAAAGGAACAGATTCGCAGTATGAATCTAGCAGAATATTATTCGCTTAGTTTACTTAAAGATGTATTTAGAAACTTGGGTTTCAGACTTTATGCTTCACAATTTCCAATGATGCCATCTTTTAATAATGTATATAAAAAAGGAATAAATTTATATAAGACAGATGAAAAGCATAAGGGTTTATACTGGTTTGTTGATATAAAATCAAATAAAGAACTTAGTACATATAAGAATATATTACAGCTCATTTATTATCATAGTTTTTTGCCTGAAATTGCATCAGATTCAAGATTGATTACTGACTTTATAGAAAGTACAAAATTGTGGAACAAGATAGAATCTGTAAAAAAGCAGACTATAGAAAATAAGAATAGAAAAGCAAGAGATATAAAAAAAGGTAAAGTTAATGGTAAATACTCTGTTAATGAAAAAATGTATAGATATGCCAATATGCCTACATACAAGTCAGATATGACGTTAGAAGAATATTTTTCGAGTTTACAAAGACAACAATCAGTTAAAGAAAAGGAAAATATAGAGGAGAAGCCTGATAAAGAAAATAACTATTATTTAGACTTTATACAAGATATATTTGTACGAGCATTCGACAATTATTTAGAGCAAAAATTATCTCATTGTAGAAGAGAATTGACAAGTCCAAAGGAGCAAGAAGTAAGTGTAGATGAAATTCTAAATAATCTATTTAAAGAAGATTATGTTAAAATGTATGCAACAATTAAAAGTGATACTCCTTACATTACAATATATCCATTTCTTCGTATGTTAGATGCTTCTGAGGTGAATAAATTACAACATCAGTTTATACGCTATCGAAGTTCAAGTGAAGGTATTAAAAATGATATTAAGGCAGCAGAAGAAATTATGGCTTTAGTACAATTTACCATTCCATCTTTAGAAGAACAAACGCATTATGAAAAATGTCTTGAGAAATTCAGTTGCTTCGTAGAGGGAGATATGAAAAGAGAATATCAAGAGTTATATTATCAATCAGATAAAGCAACTCCAATTATGCGTAAAAATATTGCATTGATTAGTCGCTTGGGAGCATTAGAACTTTATAAAGATATGTTTAGAGATGATTATAGGATAAATGGTAAAGAATACAGAAAATATAAAGATATGTTATTAGCAAAGCCAAATGATAAATCTTCATTAATAGAGCAAAAGCAAAACAGACTAAATGAATTACATGAAAAGCTAGTCAAGATAAATCCAAAGTCACTTGAAAAATCAGGCTATCATAGGAATAATTATGAGGAATATAAGTCTTTAGTAATGGAAGTGCAGGACTACAATAAACTTAATAATAAGCTTACATTTGAGTCGTTATATCAGATTCATCGAATGCATATTGATATTTTAGGTCGTTTTGCTTCATTTGCAGAAGATTGGGAAAGGGATATGTTTTTCATGCTTACTGCATTGAGAAAGCTAGAATTTATTGATATTGATGTAGAGAAGATTTTTACAGGAAGTGTAGTTAGTAAACTTAATAATAAGTTGAAAAAAAATACTTTATTTTTTAATCTGTGTTGGTGTAATGAAGAGTATGATGAAAATATGAGCGAAAGAATTTTTTCTAGAAATGCCATTTCACATTTAAATCATATAACACAAGTTAAAAGAGAATTTGAAGATAACGAGTTGTCTCAATTAAGTATTATGAATTTATTAGAACGTATAAGAATATTATTAGCATATGATATAAAACGTCAGAATGCGGTTACAAAGGTATTAAAGGAAGTGCTAAAAGATTATAAAATAAATCTCAGCTTAAAGAGAAAGAAAGGAGAATCTGATTTTGAAATTGATACTATAAGTAGTGGAAGAATTTCACATTTAAAGAATTTGGAGAGAGAAAAAATTGATATAGATGCTTGGGATGATAATATAGTCAAAATTGTAAGAAGATTATTAGAATTTAGTTACGATGTTAAGTGAAGATAAAAAATAGACAAAATAAGAGATTCGCATTTTAGAGTGTAAAACTTTTATATAATAAGGTTTTGAATTCCTGTAAGAGAAAAATTCCTATATACAAGAGAGCTAAAGTCTTGAAGCTCACTTATCGTTGAACTTTTAATTTTAAAACAATTAATTCAAATGAAGGAATTGAAATGTCATATAACTTGAAAAGCTCCTATAAATCAAGATAAGATAATAGAGTATTAAGAAGTAAATAGAAAAATAGTGCGAATGTGAAGTGAACATAAAAAAAGGAAACGAAAAATATAGGTTTGTGAGAACTAAAAAGAGATAAAATAAGTGATTCGCACTTTAGGACTTGCAAACCCTTGTAAAATAAGACTTTAAAATGTCTGCCGAAACAATCCCTACATACGAGGGAACTGAAACTTTTCAATCATTGAAATACACTTTTAACCTTACCGAAACAATCCCTACATACGAGGGAACTGAAACTTGTTATATTAGCTAATCTAGTAGCAAACATTGTGAAACAATCCCTACATACGAGGGAACTGAAACAAATCAACATCTTGAATAGTATCTTTGTAAAATGAAACAATCCCTACATACGAGGGAACTGAAACATTAATGTATGTCTATAGCTGTCTATCGCTATTCCGAAACAATCCCTACATACGAGGGAACTGAAACTAACATGGAAACAACTATTGAAGAAGCTACATCTGAAACAATCCCTACATACGAGGGACATGAAAAGCTAACATCAGCATTAAACAAATACATATTATCGAAACAATCCCTACATACGAGGGAACTGAAACTGTAAAATCTGTTGATTCTTGTTGTCGGCTTATGGAAACAATCCCTACATACGAGGGAACTGAAACTCAATGCATAACTTGACTTATCACTGCTTATATGAAACAATCCCTACATACGAGGGAACTGAAACTACATGTGCCATGTTCCAAATATCCATTACACCGGAAACAATCCCTACATACGAGGGAACTGAAACATATTCATATATAACCTTAAGCATATCAATGTAGAAACAATCCCTACATACTAGGGAACTGAAACTGTTCATCGCTGAAAGGTGGATTCATGATAACAGAAACAATCCCTACATATGAGGAAACTGAGACTTTTGCATATTAACATTGGGGATAGATAAATATGGAAATAATTTCCACATACGAAATTAATAACAAAGGATCAGATAAGAATTAAATATAGAAATAGAATCCAAAAGAGAAAAATCAACGTTAAAAAGTTGACAAGTCCAATATAAAAGAGTATTATAAACATAGAAAACTATAGAAAAAGAGGTTGAGAATAAAGTGATTTACATTAAATTGCGTAAATAAAGATTCATATTTAAATTAATAGCAATAATAATACAGAAGGTATTTTAGGTTCTGTTTACTTGTTGTTAGTTTTAATATGAATCTTTATTGATACGAAGAAGTCGTGCGCGCCATTTAATGAAGCTTTATTTAAAGCCTCTTTTTTGTATACTTAAATCATATAAAAAGATATGCGCGCCAATTGTTGTTGAAATAATCAAGAGAGGAAATACAAATACTATGGCGAAAATAATAATAAACGATTTAACATTTTACTATACAAAATATTTTAAGCCTGTTTTCGAGCATGTTAATTTAAGTTTAGATACAGATTGGCGATTAGGTTTAGTTGGAAGAAATGGAAGAGGAAAATCAACATTTTTAAAGTTGCTAAGTAATACCTTACAAACAAGTAATGGTTCAATTATAATGGATGTTGAAACAGAAGTTTTTCCATACAAAGTAGATAAGACATTCAAGAAAGCTATAGATGTAATAAAGGAAAATATTGCAGGTCTTAGGACAATGGAAATTCTAATGGATGAAATCATTGATACAAATGATGAAAGTAGAATGGAAGAATATCAAGAAATATTGTCAAGATATTTAGACCTTGATGGCTATAATATGGAAAGCAAAATTAGAAAAGAATTATTTTTAATGCAGCTTCCAGAAGAGCTTTTAGAGCAGGACTACGAAGTTTTATCAGGTGGTGAAAAGACCAAGATGCAGATTATAGCATTGTTTTTAAAGAAAAACACCTTTATTTTGTTAGATGAACCTACAAATCATTTGGATATAGCAGGTAAACAGGTACTAGCACAGTATTTGAAACAGAAAAAAGGTTTTATAATAGCTTCCCATGATAGAGATTTTTTAGATTTAGTTATTGACCATGTTTTATCAATAAATAAAAGCACAATAGAACTTGAAAGGGGTAATTATTCATCATGGAAAAAGAATAAGGATCAAAGAGAAGCATTTGAGTTTAGAACACAGGATAAATTAATGCGTGAAATAAAGCAATTAGAACATAGTTCAGAGCAATCGCGTTCATGGGCAGGAAAAGCTGAAAATCAAAAAGCTACAGTGGGTAAGTCTTCTCATGCTAGGGAAAATGGAGCAAGAGCTTTTATGCGTCAAGCAAAAAGAGCAGAGGATAACATAGAGATTGCATTAGAAGAAAAAAAGCAATTACTTAAGAATTATGAAATTGCAAAAGATATGGCTTTAATGCAGGAAAAACCACAAGACGAAATGATTTTAAAGATGAGAAATATTCATTTTAGCTATGCAAATAGGGTTATTCTCAAGGATTTTAACTTAAATATTTTATCAGGAGATAGAATATGGATTAGAGGAAAGAATGGTTCTGGAAAAAGTACATTGCTAAAAATTCTTGCAGGGGATTTGCAAGTGAATGGTGAAGGTAGTGAAAAAGATAATATAATAGAAAGAATGCAAGATTTAAAGATTGTTAAGGCTTACCAAGAACCATTGTGGACTGAAGGTAATATCGAAGACTTGGTACGAGATAAAGACAGGCTTGTTAAAATAAGAGAATTATGTGACTGTTTTGACTTGGAAGAGGAGACACTTAAAAGACCTATAGAATCTTATAGTGGCGGCGAGCTGAGAAAACTCGATATGGCAAGAGCGTTATCAGAAGATAATCAGTTACTCTTACTAGATGAGCCACTTAACTTTATGGATGTATATTTTAGAGAGCAGCTAGAAGAAGCTATATTAAAAAGCAAACCAACGATAGTGTTTGTAGAACATGATGAGCGTTTTGGAAAAAACGTGGCAACAAAGTATATAGAATTATAAATTTTTTTTCAAAAAATGTAAAAAACACTTGAAAAAATATCGAAAATGTGGTTTTCTATAATATGAACAATAAAAAAAGATTTGACTTCGTCAAACTTTGCAAGAATAGAAGATTCGCTTATGGCGAACTTCTATTCTTGCTGGAACTAATTTACATATAACGTAGCGTATGGAGGAAAACATGACTAAAGTAGTAAAGTTCGGTGGTAGTTCACTTGCAAGTGCAGAACAATTTGAAAAGGTTGGAGATATAATAAGAGCTGATGAAAGCAGAAAGTATGTAGTACCATCAGCACCAGGAAAAAGATATGATAGTGATATTAAGGTTACAGATATGCTTTATGAATGCTATGGTGTGGCTGAAAGTGGAAAATCATTTACTGACTTATTAAATAAAATAAAAGATAGATATAATCAAATAATTAAAGGCTTAGGTCTTTCGTTATCATTAGATGCACAATTTGATATTATTGAAAAGCAGTTTAAGGAAAAGGCTGGTAAAGACTATGCAGCTTCAAGAGGTGAATTCTTAAACGGTATTATCATGGCTGAGTATTTAGGATATGAATTTATTGATGCAGCAGAGTGCATTTTCTTTAATGAAGATGGAAGCTTCAATGCAGATAAGACTGACAAAGTTTTAGGTGCTAAATTAGCAGAAGTTGAAAGAGCAGTAATACCAGGATTTTATGGAGCATACGATAACGGTATGGTTAAGACATTTTCAAGAGGTGGTTCAGATGTAACAGGTTCAATCGTAGCAAAGGCTGCAAAAGTTGATATTTATGAAAACTGGACAGATGTTTCAGGTTTCTTAATCGCAGACCCAAGAATAATCAAAAACCCTGAAGTTATAACAACTATTACATATAGAGAACTTAGGGAACTTGCATATATGGGTGTACCAGTACTTCATGAAGATGCTATTTTCCCTGTTAGAAAAGCTGGAATACCAATTAATATAAAAAATACTAACAAGCCGGAAGATGAAGGTACTATGATCGTACAAAGCACATGCAAACAATCAAAGTATACAATTACAGGTGTTGCAGGTAAAAAAGGATTCGTATCAATTAATATAGAAAAAGATATGATGAACTCCGAAATAGGTTTCGGAAGAAAAGTACTTCAAGCGATTGAAAAGTACGGAATATCATTTGAGCATGTACCATCAGGTATTGACACAATGACAGTATATGTACATCAACCAGAATTTGAAGGAAAAGAGCAACAAGTTCTTTCAGAAATCAACAGAGTTGCTTCACCAGATCATATTGAAGTAGAATCTGATTTAGCACTTATCGCAGTAGTAGGACGCGGAATGAAAGCTACAAAGGGTACAGCGGGTAGAATATTTGCAGCGCTTGCACATGCAAATATAAACGTTAAGATGATTGATCAGGGTTCAAGTGAGCTTAATATCATTATCGGTGTAAAAAATTCAGACTTTGATAAAGCTATTAAAGCTATATATGATATATTTGTTTTAGTACAATTATAGAAAAAACATTCGACATTATCGAATAAAACAAACAAGTTTGTTTAAATGTTAATATTAAGTTTGTATAGTATAAGTGCCGTCAATGACGGCACTTATGTTATGGATAGCATAAGTATTATGCTCGTTCAGGAAGGATATAAAATGGAAGAAACCATATTCACAGAAACAGTAAAAACACAAGAAAATCCCTTAGGCGTAATGCCTATTAAAAAGCTTCTTATTAAATTTTCAATACCATCAGTGATTGCGATGGTAGTAAATTCTATTTATAATATTGTTGATCAAATATTTATACAAAGAAGTAGTGATGGTACATTAGGTAATCAAGCTACAACTGTAGCATTTCCACTTATTACATTAACACTTGCAATAGCTTTACTTATAGGAAATGGTGGTTCGTCATTAGCTTCTATAAAAATGGGAGAAAATAAAAAAGAAGAAGCAAATAAAATATTAAATAATGCATTTTGGACAACTGTAATAGTTTCAGTACTATTTTGCTTAATATCATTCTTGGCTTTTGAGCCATTTCTTAAACTATTAGGTGCAACTGATGCAGTTATGCCTTATGCGAAAAAGTATATTGCAGTAGTTTTATTAGGTACTGTGTTTATGGCTATAGGTAGTGGACTTAGTGGATTTGTAAGAGCAGATGGAGCACCATCAATAAGTATGCTAGGTCTTGTAATAGGGTGTTTGTTAAACGTAATACTAGATCCTATCTTTATATTTGGTTTTAAAATGGGAGTTACAGGGGCAGCACTTGGAACTATTATTTCACAGTTTGTAACAGCAGCAATCACAATGTGGTATTTGCTTTTTAAAGGAAAGTCATTTAAGCTTGATTTAAGAAAGTTTGAGACGGATTTAAAACTAATATATCAATTTTGTACATTGGGGCTTGCAAGTTTTGTGACACAATTTGCAAACGCAGTAGTTCAAATTTGCCTTAATAATTTATTAGTTTATTATGGAGATTTAACAGACGTCGGCGGTGATACAGCACAGGCTGCTATGGGAATTGTATTAAAGACAAATATGCTTTTGATAGGAATTTGCGTAGGAATTGGTACAGGGGCACAGCCAATACTCGGATATAACCGTGGTGCTGGATATTATGATAGAGTAAAGAAAACATATAAATATAGCGTTATTGTATCAACAACAATTTCGACTATAGGCTGGTTGTTAGTTACATTTTTTCCACACATAATACTTTCTATATATGGAAAGAGTGATCCGCATATGATTGAATTCGCGACAAAAGCAATGAGAATATACTTGGCAGGAGTATTTGTTGCAGGATTTGGTATTGTATCAAGTAATTATTTCCAAGCAGTTGGACGAGCTGGCGCAGCACTTGTAATGTCGATGTCAAGACAGGTTATAGGATTAATTCCATTACTTTTTATACTTTCATATTTCTTTGGACTTGATGGTATCTTATATGCAGGAGCTTTATGCGACGTAGTTGCACTTTTAATGGGTGTATGCTATATTACTAATGAAATGAAACGATTAAATAAATTGCAAGGAAAAGTGGAGTAATTATGTTACCAGATATAAATATTTTTGGATATCATTTACCAATGTATGGTACTTTAATAATAATAGGATTTATAATAGCTATTTTTTTAGCTATGAGATTGGCGCCAATATATAATATGCCAAAACAAGATGTTGTATTTGCATCATGTTATGCAGGAATTGGACTTTTAGTTGGAGCAAAACTGATGTATGCATTGACTTTCTTACCTAAGGTAATAAAGAATTTTGATGTTTTCTTAGATTATCCATTTCAAGTACTTGAGATGATGTTTGGAGGCTTTGTGTTTTACGGAGGTCTAATAGGTGTATTGCTAGCAGTATATTTATACGCCAAGCATTATAAAATAGACCCTTTGCAATATGCAAATATATTAGGACCAGTAATACCTTTTGTTCATAGTTTAGGAAGAATAGGATGCTTTCTTGCAGGATGCTGTTATGGAAAAGAACATCATGGATTTTTGTCAGTTTCGTTTCCTTATAACAAATGGGTAGAAGAACTTAATGAAGTTCCAAGATATCCTGTGCAATTAATGGAAAGTGCAGCAAATATGGTACTATTTATTGGTTTATATATTTATGCATCTAAAAAAAGAAAGCCAGGAAGAGTATTAGGAATTTACTTAATATGCTATACAGTAATAAGATTTGTAATGGAATTTTTTAGAGGAGACATAGTAAGAGGTGTATTTTTATTTGGAATCTCGACTTCACAGATAATAAGTTTAGCATTACTTCCAATAGGAATATGGCTAATAGTTCATAAATCTTCAACTAGCACACAGAAGTAGAAAAAAAGAGTTTTTGCATTTTTGCAAAAGCTCTTTTTTGGTAAAAAATGTTGCAAAAATAGTATAAAATCTATTGCTTTTTTGTAAAAAGATTGTTATATTTATGTCATAGGATTTGATGAAAAAACTAAGGAGAATTAGACAAATGAATAAGAATAAATTTTTACTTTTTATGATATTAGCACTTGCTTTTGTATTAGTAGCATGTAAGTCAGAAGATAAGGAGTCAGATGATAAAAAACAAGACGTAGTTATAGATATTATGACACTTAAAGGGCCAACAGCGATGGGCTTAGTTTCGTTGATGGATAAGGAAAATGCAAACTATAAATTTGATATTGTTACTGCTGCGGATGAAATATCAGCTAAAATGGTAAAGGGTGAAGTAGATATTGCAACAGTTCCAGCTAATCTAGCATCTATTATATACTCAAAAACAGATAAAGGAATTACTGTTTTAAACATAAATACTCTTGGAGTATTATATATAGTAACAAAAGATGAAGGTATAAAGCAATTAAAGGATTTAGAAGGAAAAACATTATATCTAACAGGTAAAGGTACAACGCCAGAATATGCACTTAACTTTTTGCTAGATGCATATGATGTCGATATAGATAAGATAAATCTTGAGTTTAAATCAGAATCAAGCGAGGTGGCAGCAGTTCTTGCAAACGATGAAAATGCAATAGGATTATTACCACAACCTTTTGTTACAGTGGCAATGACTTCAAATACAGATTTAAAGATGGCGATTGATTTATCGAAGATATGGGATGAATTAGATGTAGATAGTTCATTGGTAACAGGTGTAACAATTGTAAGAAACGAGTTTCTAAAAGAAAATAAGGACTTAGTTAATAAGTTTCTTGACGATAGTAAGGCATCAGTAGAATTTGCAAAAAATAATGTTGATGAAACAGCAGTACTTATAGGCAAATTTGATATTGTAAAAGAAGCTATTGCAAAGAAGGCAATTCCATATTGCAATATAGCATTTATAGAAGGTTCAGAAATGAAAACTAAACTAAGTGCTTATCTTGGTACTTTATATGAACAAAATCCTAAATCAATAGGTGGTGAACTTCCAGATGAAAACTTCTACTACAATAGATAAGATAGGCAAAAAAATATTTGTTTTAATAGTTTATATTATATTATGGCAAGTGTTATCTGTAGTGATTGATAATAAAATTGTTATAGCGGGGCCAAAAGAAGTTGTTAATGCATTGATAGAAATAGTACAGACAAAATTGTTTCTAACAATTGTACTTACAAGCATTAAGAATATATTGACTGGATTTATAGTAGCATTTGTAGTAGGAATAATATTTGCATTTATTGGATTGGCTAGTTCATTTTTTAGAATGTTGGTTGAGCCACTTATGCATATATTCAAAGTTGTTCCAGTTGCATCATTTATTATATTATTACTTATATGGTCAGGTTCTAATGGATTATCATTATGGATATCATTTATAATAGCTTTACCAATAATATATTTAAATGTATTAGAAGCTTTACTATCAGTAGATAAAAAGCTTGTACAGATGGCAGATGTATTTAGAATGAGTATAACCAATAGAGTACTTTATTTATACCTATTACAAATAAAGCAAAGAATAGGGAATGCCTCATCGTTAGCGCTAGGAATGTGTTTTAAAGCAGGTATTGCAGCAGAGGTTATCGGAGTTGCAAAAAACACACTAGGTGAGCAAATTTACTTGTCAAAGATATATTTAGAAACAGATAAATTATTTGCATGGACATTAGTCATCATAATTCTTTCGTATGTATTAGAAAGTATGATAAAGATTATCTTTAAAAACTATAGAAAGTAAAGTTGGATAAAAATATGAAAGAAATTATATTAAAAGACATAAAAAGTTCATATAGTTTAGATAGTATAGATGGGAAGGAATTTAGAATTCCGATAGGAGAGACAACTATTATTGAAGGGGCTTCAGGTAGAGGAAAGACAAGTTTTATTAATCTTTTATTAGAGCATAGGGATATGATTAACTACAGTGTTGTGTTTCAATAAGATAGGTTGTTTGAGCAGCTTAGTGCAGTGGATAATGTAAAAGTTACTAACAATAGGCTTTCAAAAGAGTTCATAGAAGAAGAATTTAAAAAGCTATTACCAAAAGAGTATATTAAAAAGCCTATTTCTATGTATAGTGGAGGAATGAAAAGAAGAGTTGCAATAGTAAGGGCAGTTTTAAAAGAATCAGATGTTTTGATTATGGATGAGCCATTTAGTGGGTTAGATGAGCAGACAAAGAATCGGGTGGCTCGCTACATAATGGAAAATTTAAACGAAAGAACCTTTATTGTAGCAGTACACGATAAAGAAGAAGCACATTATTTTAAGGCAAATAAAATTATTACATTGTAAGTAAAGGTGTGATATTTTATATAAATTTAAAGAGAAAGGAAATTGTAATGATATTTTATATGTAATGTTGTTACAAGGTATGTTTTATGCAGGAGAAGACTCAGGATGTATTTAAGGGTACTATTGCACAGGAAAGAATGCTTAAAGGTGTAATAAGTAAGCATAAGGATCAAGCAGGAGGCTTGATGCCAGTTCTTCAAGAGGCACAAGGAATATATGGTTATCTTCCTATTGAGGTTCAAAAAATGATAGCAGAGGGACTTGATATATCATTATCAGATGTATATGGTGTAGCAACATTTTATTCACAGTTCTCTCTTAAACCAAAGGGAGAAAATATAATAAGTGTGTGTTTAGGAACTGCTTGTTATGTAAAAGGCGCAGATAAAATACTTGAAGCGTTAGAAGAAAAGCTAGGAATAAAAGTTGGAGAGTGTACAGATGATGGAATGTTTTCATTGGATTAAACAAGATGTATAGGTGCATGTGGTTTAGCTCCTGTTATGATGATAAATGAAGATGTATACGGTAATCTAACAGTAGATAAATTAGATGATATACTTAAAAAGTACAAAACTATCAAAAAGGACGGGGGTGCCCAATAATGACAGTTGAAGAATTGAACAAAATAAAAGAAAGTAATAAAGATATTGTCTTAGTTAGAACACTTGTTAAAGAACAAGGTGAAAAGCTTGCAAAACAAACAGGCTATAGAAAACAGATTCTTGTATGTGGAGGTACAGGTTGTACTTCATCAGGATGTAAATCTGTTGTTAATGCATTTGAAGGAGAACTAAAAAAGAGTGGAATTGAAAAAGAAATCTTAATGGTAAAGACAGGTTGTTTTGGACTTTGTGCATTAGGTCCTGTTGTTATTGTTTATCCAGAAGGTTGCTTTTATAGTAGAGTAACTCCAGAAGATGTAGAAAGAATAGTAAAAGAACATTTGGTAGAAGGTAATGTAGTAAAAGAACTTTTATACCAAGAAACTGTAAAAGAAGGAAAAGATATAATCTCATTAAATGAGACAAACTTTTATAAAAAACAGATGAGAGTTGCTCTTAGAAACTGTGGAGTAATAGATCCTGAGAATATAAAAGAATATATTGCAAGAGATGGTTATCAGGCACTTGCTAAGGCACTTACTTCAATGAAGCCAGATGATGTTATTAAAGTAATAACAGATTCAGGTCTTAGAGGAAGAGGCGGCGGCGGCTTCCCAACAGGTGTAAAATGGGGTTTTGCAAAGCAAGAAAAAAATCCTGTAAAATATGTATGTTGTAATGCAGATGAAGGTGATCCAGGTGCATTTATGGATCGTTCATTACTTGAAGGTGATCCACATAGTATCATTGAAGCAATGATGATTGCAGGTTATACTATTGGAGCTAGTCAGGGTTATGTATACATACGTGCTGAATATCCTATTGCAGTTAAGAGATTGCAAATAGCATTAGATCAGGCAAGAGAATATGGATTTTTAGGTCAAGGCATTTTAGGCACAAGTTTTGATTTTGATATTGAAATAAGACTTGGAGCAGGAGCATTTGTATGTGGAGAGGAAACTGCACTAATTTCATCAATTGAAGGAAATAGAGGAGAACCAAAGCCAAGACCTCCATTCCCAGCGGTTCAAGGACTCTTTAAAAAGCCTACAGTATTAAATAACGTAGAAACATATGCAAATATTGCTCAAATTATTTTAAATGGTTCAGAGTGGTTTTCATATATAGGAACAGAAAGCTCAAAGGGAACAAAGGTATTTGCTCTAGGTGGAAAGATAACAAACGTTGGTCTTGTTGAGATTCCAATGGGAACTACACTTAGAGAAATAGTTGAAGAAATAGGTGGAGGAATTCCTGACGGAAAGAAGTTTAAAGCAGCTCAGACAGGCGGCCCTTCAGGCGGATGTATACCTGCATGTCATATTGATACACCAATTGACTATAATAACCTTATTGCGCTTGGAAGTATGATGGGTTCAGGTGGACTTATTATCTTAGATGAAGATACATGTATGGTAGATATAGCAAAATTCTATCTTGACTTTACAGTAGAAGAATCTTGTGGAAAATGTACTCCTTGTAGAATTGGTACAAAGAGACTAAATCAGCTCCTTGAAAAGATTATTTCAGGCAAGGGCGAAATGGATGATTTAAACAAAATTCAGGAATTGGCATTACATATGAAGAATACATCATTATGTGCATTAGGTCAATCTGCTCCAAACCCAGTTTTATCAACAATGAAGTATTTTAACGATGAATACTTAACTCATATTGTAGATAAGAAATGTCCAGCAGGAGTTTGTAAGGCATTGCTTTCATATGAAATAGATGCGGATCTTTGTAAGGGATGTACTCTTTGTGCAAAGAAATGTCCAGCAGATGCAATTATAGGTACCGTTAAGCAAGTACATACAATTGACAAGGATAAATGTATAAAGTGTGGTCTTTGCGAACGTAACTGTAAATTCAATGCAATTCAAAAAAGGTAGGAGAAGATATCATGAAGAAAATAAATCTTAAAATAAATGGAATACAAGTGTCTGTTCCTGAAGGTTATACAATTCTTCAGGCAGCTAAGGAAGCCGATATTGAAATTCCATCATTATGTTATTTAAAAGATGTTAACTGCATAGGAGCATGTAGAGTATGTGTAGTTGAAGTAAAGGGTAAAAGAGGTCTTATAGCTTCTTGTGTATACCCGGTAGAAGAGGGTATGGAAGTACTTACAAATACACCTAATGTAAGAAGATCAAGAAAGACAACAATTGAACTAATATTATCAAGTCACCATAAAAAATGTTTATCATGCGTTAGAGGAAATCATTGTGAACTTCAAAAACTTGCATTTGATTATGGCGTTGATGAAGACAGATTTAAGGGTGAAGATGAGGTATTTGAAATAGACGATAAGTCACCATACGTTGTAAGAGATAATAATAAGTGTATCGAATGTATGAGATGTGTGTCAGCTTGTTCAAATATTCAAGGAGTAGGTGCAATTGGACCAGTGGATAGAGGATATAATAAACATGTAGGCTGTGCATTTGAGAAGAGTCTTAATGACGTAGCTTGCGTAGGCTGTGGTCAATGTATTGTAGCTTGTCCAGTAGGAGCACTTACAGAGAAGAGTAATATTGAAGAAGTTTGGGATGCTATTTCAAATCCAGATAAAACAGTAGTATTTTATACAGCTCCATCTATAAGAGCAACACTTGGTGAATCATTTTTAATGCCTCCAGGAACAAATGTTGAAGGTAAAATGGTTGCAGCTATAAGAAGACTTGGAACAGACAAGGTATTTAATATGGATGTTACAGCAGATCTTACTATACTTGAAGAATCAACAGAGCTTATTGAAAGAATAAAAGCAGGAAAGAATCTTCCATTATTTACATCATGTTGTCCTGGATGGATAAAGTATATGGAACATTTTGAGGGTGATATGCTTGATCATTTATCAACATGTAAGTCACCTCAGCAAATGTTTGGAACTATATTAAAAACATACTATTGCCAAAAAAATAATATTGATCCTGATAATTTATTTGTAGTTAGTGTTATACCTTGTACAGCAAAGAAGTTTGAGGTTGAACGTGATGAGCATAATAAATTTGAAGTACAAGATGTTGATGTAGCACTTACAACAAGAGAACTTGCTAAAATGATAAGAGGTGCAGGTATTGCATTCCAAGATTTAAGTGATGAAGATTATGATAATCCTTTCCTTGAAGCAACAGGCGCAGGAGCAATCTTTGGAGCAACAGGTGGTGTTATGGAGGCAGCTCTTAGAACAGCAGCATATACACTTGATAAAACAAACAAGAAGGTTGATTTTAAAGAGGTTAGAGGTACTGATGGTATTAAGGAAGCTAAATATACAATAGCAGGAATTGAATTAAATATTGCAGTTGTATCAGGCCTTGCAAATGCCAAGGAAGTATTAAGACAGATTAAGAGTGGCGAAAAGACATATCATATGGTAGAGGTAATGGCTTGTCCAGGAGGATGTATAAATGGAGGCGGTCAGCCAGTACAAAGTGATAGTGCAAGAAACTATACAAATCTTAAAGAGCTTAGAATGAATGCATTATATGACGATGATAAGAATAATAAGCTTAGAATGTCACATGAAAGCCCTGTTGTAAAACTTTTATACGAAGAATTCTTCGATGCACCAGGAAAATCAAGAGCACATAATTTATTGCATACAAGCTATACAAAACGCGAAAGATTCTAATAGAATAGCAAATCAGATACTAATTATAAAGAAGATTCGACTTTTTGGTCGAATCTTTTTTGAGGTTATAGCATCCAGTATTCAATTTTTTCTTCATGTATGAAGCCATGATTAAAATACATATTATAAGCTGCTTCATTGGCTCCATTTACATGTAGTAAGATTTTTTTACATCCATCATTTAAAAGTTTTTCTAATATAAGTAGTAAAGTCTCAGTACCAAAGCCACGATTTCTAAATTGCTCATCTATTAAAAATCCAAATATAACAGACGTGGCTCTTGAGTGTTCTACATAACAATGCCCTATAAGGGTATTGTCTAGAAAAGATTCAAAGTTTTCTGTGTTGCCGTCAATTTCTGATTTTATATTAAGAATTCCTTTAGGAATAGGAGTAATGTCCATGTTGTAACGCATTAAATAATCAGTATCAATAAGAGTAGCACCTATTTTATTTAAAGCAAGAGTTCCGGTAATACTGCTAGGATCATTTACAAGATAAATAGTTTTGATATTAAACTCCTCAAGTTTTTCATTGGCTAACCCTAGTAATTTTGAAAAATAGCCTTTATTTCGTTGCTCTGGAAGTGTATTTGCATATATTTCACATTGCATTTCATCAGGAATAAATACTGATAAAAAACTAATTAAACTTCCATTATCATATAAAAGAAAAAAACAAGGAAACTCTTTTACTAAGTTCATTTCAGGCTCAAGGAATGAAATTCCACGAGAATTATCTGCTTGCTTACATGTTTCAATAAGTGACCTACAATCGTGATATTGATTTGAAGTTAATGTATTAGTATTAATAATATGCATAATAGCAAAGTCCTTTCCTAGTCATTAACAAAACTAAATGTAGGGAAATAAGTGAAATAAACTTTTCCTAAAATAGCATCTCTTTTTACGAATATGTCGTTATAAGAATTACATGGATGCTCTGGATCATCTTTTAAATAATAATTATCATACCAATATCTTGCATCGGCAGAATTATTTCTATTATCTCCCAAAACCAAATAACAATCTTCTGGAACATCAAATGTATAAGGACCAGTACCTACCAACCACTCTTCTTTTAAATAAGAGCTTTCATCTAACGGACCATCAATTAATTGGCCATCTTTTGAAATAGTTATCTGTCCATTAATAATAGTAACAGTTTCACCAGGAAGTCCTATAATACGTTTTACATAGGTTAAATCATCAAATTGATAATCAAATACTACTATATCTAATCTTTCAGGGTCGTGGAATAGATAGCTAAGTCTAAGTCCCATAATACGACTATGAGTTGGGATAGTGTTTTCCATAGATGCTGTTGGAACAGTTGCATTTATAATAACATAGTTTACTATAAGGTACGCTATAACAGCAGCAATTAGGAGCATTTTAACCCAACTAATTATTTCCTTTTTTAAATTAAAAGGTTCTTTTTCTTTAGAATTTTTAGAATCTTTTATATCATCTACAATTTCTAATGTTTGTAGTTTATCATCTATATCGTAATCAATTACTTCGACTTGTTCAAAATCTTCGCAATTGTCAGTGGTTTCACTTGTAAGTATATCTTCATTATTATTTAATTCGTTGTTTTCATCGTTATTCATTGCTAGTCTCCTTATTCCTTATTAACTAAAAATTAGTATAGCATAATTAAAGATATATTAAAAGTAAAAAGTTGTGAATTAATTTGAACATTGACTACTGTTGTGATATTATTGTGTGAGATAAAAAATTAAATAAAGATGGGAGTTTAAAGATGAGGAGGAAACTATTAATAAGCATTTTGGTGATGATGTTTATATTAGCTGGATGTGCAAAAGAAACATTACCAGTAAAGGGTAGTAATGATGTAACAACAAAGAATATTGATATTGAAACAACAAAAGAGAGTATTACACAGCAACCAACAACAAAAGTCGAAGAAACAACAAAGATAGAAGAATATGAACCAGTTAAGCTAATGTTTACAGGGGATGTTTGTATTTCCGATATATTGTATAATAATTATGTGAAATCTGGTGTTAGTGGAATATTATCAGATAGAGTATTTGAGGAGTTTAAAACAGCATCTTTAACAATAATAGACCATGAATTTACTTGCACAGATGTAGATGATAAAAATAAAGTGGATTATCAGTTATTTACTTTTAAATCACCAACAAATAGAGAATATATATTAAAAGAAATGCATGTAGATATAGCTAATTTAGCCAATAATCATATTTTAGATTATGGGTATGAAGGACTTATGCAGACTATGAATACACTTAAAAGTCTAGGGATAGATTATGTTGGCGCAGGAAATAATTTAGGAGAAGCAAAGTCAGCAGTTATAAAAGAAGTTAATGGAAAAAAGATTGCAATATTATCCGCAAGTAGAGTAGTACCAATTGTAGAATGGTATGCTACAGATACAAGGGCGGGCGTAATGACTACTTACGAAACTACAGATAGATATACCATGATATTAGAAGAAATAAAAAGACTAAAAGAAGAAGAAAAGTGTGATTTTGTAGTAGTAGCGCCACATTTTGGAACTGAAAAGACAAATGTATTAGAGGACTATCAAAAAGTAGTTGCGCATGGTTACATAGATGCAGGGGCAGATTTAGTAATGGCAAGTCATGCACATGTGCTGCAGGGAATAGAGTATTATAACGGAAAACCGATATATTATAATATGGGAAATTTTTTATTTGGTAGCTATTATACAGATACGATGCTTGTTAATATAGAAATAAATGAAGATAACACATGTAAAACAAAGGTGTTACCATGTTCAAGTAAAATGTTTTATACGAGCGAAAAAACAGGTGATGAATTAATAAGTGCATATAGGTTTTTGGAAAATATATCTATTAATATTGAAATAGATAAGGACGGATATGTTACACAGAAAGAGTAAGCAGGGCGATGATATTACCTTATAAATTTTTATTGTAAAATCATTAAGTTTAGTATAATATAAGAGGTGGCTATGGATATTACTAAAAATAAATTTTTAGGACATTTAAAGACAATAAATGCCCATAAGGTACTTGTTATGAAACACTGTTTTAAGGTGGGTCTATATAAACAAGGGTTATTACATGATTTATCAAAATATACACCGACTGAATTTTTTGCAGGTGTAAAATATTTTCAAGGTGATCGAAGTCCTAATGATGCACAAAAAGAAGATAAAGGATTATCAACATCATGGCTTCATCACAAGGGTAGAAATAAACATCATTATGAGTATTGGATAGATTATAAATTTAAAAAAGAAGATGGATTAACGGGGATGAAAATGCCAGTAGAATATGTAGTAGAAATGTTTTGTGATAGGGTTGCTGCAAGTAAAATCTATAACAAAGAAAATTATACAGATGCAGATTCACTAAATTATTATCATAAAGGAAAAGATTACTATATGATACATCCGCAGACAGATGCGCTGCTTCGTAAATTACTAAAAATGCTAGCGATAAAAGGTGAAGATTATACATTTAATTATATAAGAAAAAGGGTATTAAAGGTTGAAAAATAATAAGAATATACCAAATGATCCAGTGATGCTGCTTAGCTATATCAACACTCAGTTAAGAGATTATTATCAGTCGTTAAGTGAGCTTTGTAAGACACTTGATATTTGCGAAAAAGATATACTTGATAAGTTAGCAGCAATTGACTATGAATATGATGTGAACTTAAATAAGTTCATTTAAACGATAGAAAGGTGATGCCAATATGTATAGGGATATAATCGAGAAATTAGCAAATTGGAGAGAAAAAACAGATAGAAAAATTCTTTTATTAGAGGGTGGAAAAGGTGTTGGAAAGACATGGACGATAAAGGATTTTGGAGAAGGATTTTTTGATAATGTTGCCTATTTTGATTTGAAAAATCAAGAGTATGCTCAGATTATATTTAAAGAAGAATTAGAAAGAAGTAGAATAGAATACAAAATGGAAATGTCAAGTGGTAGTACAGTGGAAGCCGGAAAGACATTGATTGTATTAGAAAATATAGATTGTATTGAAAACAATATAGAAATACTTAAGTTTTTTAGTGAAAAGATGAATGAGTATCATACTATAATTACAACATACAATTCAGAAGATAGCATTATGGAAAAATATAATGATGTTGACGTATTAAAAATATATCATTTAAGTTTTAGTGAGTTTCTAATATGTAATAAACAGTCATCTTTGTGTGATAAGGTAAAGGAAGCAGCAAAAGTTCCACTTAGCACGTTGGACAAGGAGCTTCTTTTAGACTATATGAAAAAGTATATTGTTATTGGTGGAATGCCATCTGTAGTAAAGGCATATATAGAATCGAATGATGAAACAGCCATGCAAAGTGCGTTAGATGCAAGAGAAGAACTTATTAATTCTTATCTTGAAGAAATTGAATCAATAACTTCGAAATCATTAAAAGATAAAGTTATACAAGTATGGAATAGCATTGGCAAGCAGTTAGAAAATGATAACAAAAAGTTTATGTATAGTGAAGTTAAAATTACTGCAAGAGCAAGAGAATACAGTGAGGCACTTGAATGGCTTATAAAGCATAAGCTAGTATTATGTCATTACAGAGTGGCGAAAATTGAATCAAATCTTGAATCAAACTGCGATAAAAAGTCATTTCAGGTATTTATGAATGATATAGGCATACTATCTTATGTATATGGACTTAGCTATGATGAAATTGCTAAGATGGAAAATCCTTTTGATATTCATAATGGAGCAGTAATAGAACAATATGTATTTAATGAACTTTGCTGTAACTACAATGTAGGAAATATTTATTATTGGATTTCAGAAGCAACTGCGAAGATTGAGTTTATTTTTGAAGATTCTGGTGTAGTAATTCCTATGAATATAAACTTAATGGAAAATACAAAATCACAGAGTTTAAAAGTTTATAATTCAAGATATAATCCGCCAATGTCCATTGTAATAACATTAAACAATATAGATATGAATACCGATATATTGAAATTACCAATATACTCAATATGGAATTTATAGATTTCCTTGTATAAATTAATATTTGCTAGGCAATAATACCTATGAAAATATATAGGAGGTGCTATTATGGCAAATATTTCAGAACTTGATTTACAAAATCTTCGTCATCTTATTGGCGGATATGACACAACACATTGCAAACTTCAGGAGTATGCAGATTCATCAACAGATCCACAGGTAAAGAGCTTCTTTACAAAAGGTGCTCAAAATGCAATGGAAAATAAGCAAACGCTTATGTCATTCCTACAGTAAATTAAAGAAAGCGAGGAATTTGTAATGTTAGACGAAAAAGTAATGGTAAATGATACACTTGCATCAATCAACGGAGAATTGGTTAGATTTGGTGAGATGATTCCACAGACAGAAAACGAGTCTTTAAAACAGACTTTAAAACAATTCAGAAATTCATGTGAAATGTCACAAGAAGAGATTTTTCAAATCGCAAGAGAAAGAAGTTATTACGTACCAGCGGCTCAAGCGACACAAGAAGAAATACAGCATGTAAAAAGTTTATTTTCAAGCTCAATGAATTAATTAGAAATTGAAAGCATTTTTAAGCGTCAACGTTGGTTGACGCTTTTTTATGAATGAATACTGAAATACATAATAGAATATATAAAAGGAAGATAAGAAGAGTAGTAGTGTGAAAAGATATCGTATTTTTATGTATACTTTTTTACTTATATGCTTATATTTTGTTGCAGAAAGAAATCAAGGTGTAATGGCGATAAAAGAAGTTAATGTAGAGGCTTCAAATTCTGGTGAAGAAATAGAAATAGATAACAATTCGCCATATAGGGATATAAAAAGGGTGGCATTGACTTTTGATGATGGGCCAGATGGGGTGACGACAGCAAGGTTATTAGATGGATTAAAGCAAAGAGATGTAAAAGCTACATTTTTTGTCATTGGCATAAAAGCATATGCAAATCCTGAAATAATTAAAAGAATGCATGATGAAGGTCATTTGATAGGTAATCATACAAATACTCATTGTAGATTAATTAAAGTATCATATGAAACTGCAATGTGTGAAATAAATTTGACTAGTGAAAATATATTTAGTATTACAGGAGAATATCCAGACTATATTAGACCCCCATTTGGAGAATACACAAATAAGCTAAAAGAATCTTTTCAAATGTTTCAAATTTTATGGAATCTAGATCCAAGGGATTGGAGTGTGCTTAATGCTAATACAGTTGCAAATTATGTTATTAAAAATGTAAAAGATGGAGATATAATACTATTACATGATATATTTGATACATCTGTTGATGCAGCTTTTATCATAATTGATGAGTTAACAAAGCAGGGGTATTCTTTTGTTAGAATAGACGAACTATTGTATTGAATATGCAAAATTTAGGTTAAAAATATATAAAAAACTAAATTTAGTTGTGGAAAAAAAAGCACTATTGTAGTATAATAAAATAAGCGAGTAAAGAATACGTGAAAAGAGGAAGAAATATGATAAAGAATACTAAAGTATTTACAAAGCTTATGCTAATGATAGCACCATTAGTTATTACTCTTGTTGTGAGTGTTATTTATTTTAGTTATAGGCAGACATCTATTTTTAAAGAAACAGAGAAGATTTTTAATGATAATCTTTATGTGGCACAGGGTGCATTGCTAAATGCAGATAGAGATTTTTATCAAGCATTGGTAGCAGAAATAGAATATGTTAAAAACGCTGAATTAACAGAAAGTGAAAAAAAAGCACAACTTGCAGATTTTGATGAGAATGTTCAGCAGGCATATGATAGGGTTTTGAAAACGATAGACATAGTTAAAGGTGATGAAGCTATGTATAGCGAATATACCACTAAGTTTTTGTTTACAGAGGTGTATGGAGCAGATGAGCCAGATCCAAATGGATTTTTAAAAGGTACTGAGACTTTTGAAGACATTTCAAAGGCATTTTTAAAAGATTTGGAATCATGGAAAAGTGCATATAATTTAGAAAAAGGAACTGGCGACTTTGGTAAACAAATGTCGTTGTTTGGAAAAACAAGAGACCACATAAACACGATGACAGATTACTTGGAACTTTATAGTTATTATGAGAGTAATGTTTTGCAGAGTCAAATAAACATGACTATATTTGTTACTGCAGTAATAATAGCAGCTGTTTTGGTGGGGGCAATAGTACTTTCATTTATGATTGGAAGATACTTAAGAAAGTATATTGTTGAGATTACTGCGAAGATGGAAAAACTGTCAGAACATGATCTGACAATTGAGCCAATGAAGCTAAATAGTAAAGATGAATTAGGTGTATTAGCACAGTCGGTTAATCTTGTATTAGAGTCATTAAAAGGAATGGTTGCATTACTTGGACAAGAAGCTGTAAAATTACTTGATGCTTCAGAAGTTATGACATTTGCTACAAGAGATTCAAATGAATCAGTACAAAACATCAGACAAGCTGTTAATGATATTGCGGTTTCTGCGAACTATCAAGCAGAAGAGACAGAAAAAATCATGAGCGAAATGAATGTCATGAATGAAACTGTTGACAAGAGTGTAGCAGGAACAGTAGCTATGGATGAGGCCAGCAGACAGATACAAGGTGCCACGAAGGAAGGTATGCAGATACTTGATGCATTATTAAAACTTACAACTCAGAATAAAAAATCATTTGATCAGATATTTGATATTATAGAAAAAATCAGTAAAAGTACAGAAAGAATTGGTGAGGCTAGTCAATTGATTTCAGAGATAGCAGACCAAACAAACTTACTTGCATTGAATGCAAGCATAGAAGCTGCAAGAGCAGGAGAAAGTGGAAGAGGCTTTGCAGTAGTTGCAGAAGAGATTCGAAAACTCGCAGAAGAATCAGCAAATTCTGTAGGTGTTATTGATGAAATGCTTAGTGGTCTTAAGGAGAATGCAGACTTTGCAGACCAACAAAGTATTGTTGTTAGAGATGGTGTGGATCAACAATATGAAAGTGTTAACAATACAAAAGTTAAGTATGTAGAGATAGTAGATACTATTAAGATAGTAGAAGATGAGATTGAATCGTTTAAGCAAATTAACAGTGGTTTAGAGGACAACTTTGGTTCTATAGCAAGTTTAGTTGAAAACCTATCAGCTATATCACAAGAAAATGCTGCTACGACAGAAGAATTATCAGCAACAGCAGACATGATTGCAAATAGCATGGGTGATATTAAATCGAACAGTCAAAGTGTTCATAATATGGCAGATGATATGCATGGATTGATTTCAACATTTACAGTGGACGAAGAATAAAAAAACCAACACCGGCGTGTTGGTTTGCCAAAAAGAGCAGAATTGTTGTGATAGCACAATAATTCTGCTCTTTTTGGTTGGTTTGACAGTACTTTGTTCGCATTATAGTGTATGTCACAACTTGATTGGCTATCCGAAACATCGTGTATAGCACAACTTGACATAGTGGACTTATTTAGATAGAATAGGATATTAGTTTATACATTATGGAGGAAAAATAGATGGGCATTATTTCACTGTTTATATTAGCAGTAGGTCTTTCAATGGATGCATTTGCAGTAGCCATATGTAAGGGTCTTTCGATGAAAAAGATAGAGATTAAAAAAGTAGTTATAGTAGGATTATGGTTTGGTGGTTTCCAAGCACTGATGCCGATGATAGGCTATTTGTTAGGAAAGCAATTTAAGGATACTATTACATCAATAGATCATTGGATTTCATTTGTTTTATTAGCACTTATAGGGTTTAACATGATAAGAGAAGCATTATCAAAAGATGATGATTGTGAGCAAAGTGAAGCCTTAGATTTTAAGTCAATGTTTGTTTTGGCGATTGCTACAAGTATAGATGCTTTAGCAGTAGGAGTTACATTTGCATTTTTAGAAGTAAATATTGTACAAGCAGTAACATTTATAGGAATTGTTACATTTGTGTTATCTGCTATAGGAGTGAAAGTGGGTAATGTATTTGGAGTGAAATATAAATCAAAAGCAGAGTTAGCAGGGGGTATTATACTTATAGTGTTGGGTGCGAAGATATTGATTGAACATTTATTGGGTTAACAAAAGATTACGTCTTCGTCGAACTATAAAGCAATTCTTGTTATAACAAAATCAAGTAGTTTATTGTAATAAAAATGCTCGTCTTGCGACGAGCATTTTTATTAGTTACGTTCCTTCATAGGCTTATAATCTTGATGTTTTACTACTGATTTATATGCTGGACGAATAATCTTTCCTGCATTTATAAGTTCTTCAATTCTATGAGCACTCCATCCTGATATACGAGACATAGCAAATATAGGAGTGAAAAGCTCAGGTGGAAGTTCAAGCATATTGTAAACAAATCCACTGTAAAAGTCTACGTTTGCACTCACACCTTTATAAATGTGACGTTCTTTTGCGATAACTTCAGGAGCAAGACGTTCAACAGCTGAATAAAGACGGAATTCATCACCTTTATTTTTTTCATTTGAAAGACTTTCAACGAAGCTCTTTAAAACCTTAGCACGAGGATCAGATAAAGAATAAACAGCATGACCCATACCATAGATTAAACCTGCTTTATCAAAGGCTTCTTTATTAAGAAGAGCTTTTAAATAATTCTGAATCTCATCATCATCATCCCAGTTCTTTACATTCTTTTTCATATCATCAAACATCTGTACAACCTTAATGTTTGCACCGCCATGTTTTGGACCTTTAAGTGAACCAAGTGATGCAGCTACAGCTGAATAAGTATCTGTTCCAGATGATGTAACAACGTGGTTTGTAAAAGTTGAGTTATTTCCGCCACCGTGTTCAGCATGTAATACTAAAGCAATATCTAATATTTTAGCTTCCAAGTTAGAGTACTTTTGGTCTGGACGTAAAATATGTAAAATATTCTCTGCTGTAGATAACTCAGGACTAGGAGTATGTATAAAGAAACTTTCTCCGTCATGATAATGCTTATATGCTTGATATCCATATACTGAAAGTAATGGGAAAAGTGATATAAGCTGAAGGTTCTGTCTAAGTACATTTGGTATAGATGTATCTTCTGCTTTATCATCATATGAATAAAGAGTAAGTACGCTTCTAGCTAATGTATTCATCATATCCTTACTAGGGGCTTTCATAATAATATCTCTAACAAAGCTTGTAGGAAGTGTTCTATAAGAAGCTAAAAGTTCACAAAATTTTGTAAGTTCATCTTTTGTAGGTAAATTTCCAAATAATAGAAGATAGGTAACTTCCTCAAAACCAAAGCGGTCTTCGTCAAGAAATCCCTTCACAATGTCTTCAATATCATATCCACGATAGAATAACTGTCCTTCACAAGGAACATATTCACTATTGTCAATAATATAAGATTTGATTTCTCCAATTTCTGTAAGACCTGTTAAAACACCACGTCCGTTCACATCACGCAGTCCTCTTTTTACTTCATACTTTCCGTAAAGTTCAGGGCTTATGGTGTGTGACTGACAGATATTAGCGAGATCAATTATTTCTGGTGTAATTTCTGAATAAATGTTTGACATCTTAAAACTCCTTTCTATGTCAATATAATCTTTATAATAACATATATTAAGACTTTAAACAAGTAAACCACTTAAAAGTTCATAGATTATTTACAAAATAATAAATTTAATAATAAAAAATAAACTTTTTGACTAGTTTAATTAGACAAATTATGCTAAAATATTTACATTGGACAAAATGCAGTAAAGGAGCGGATATGTATGGATTTATTTGACTATATGAGAAGTACGACAGCAAAGAAAGAAAGTCCGTTAGCGTCTAGACTGCGTCCAACTACTTTAGAGGAGGTAGTTGGACAACAGCATATCATTGGAAAAGATAAGCTGTTGTATAGAGCGATTAAAGCAGATAAGTTAAGTTCTATTATATTCTATGGTCCGCCAGGAACAGGAAAGACAACATTAGCAAAGGTTATTGCAAATACAACGAGTGCTGACTTTAGACAGCTAAATGCTACAGTTGCAAATAAAAAAGACATGGAAGAAGTAATAAATACAGCGAAGTCAAATCTAGGTATGTACGGAAAAAAGACAATATTATTTGTCGATGAAATTCATAGATTTAACAAAAGCCAACAGGATTATTTATTACCATTCGTTGAAGATGGAACGATTATCTTGATTGGAGCAACTACAGAAAATCCATATTTTGAAGTTAATAGTGCTCTTATTTCAAGGTCAATAATATTTCAATTAAATTCATTGGAAAAAGAAGATATAAAGATACTACTTAGTAGAGCAGTATATGATGAAGAAAAAGGAATGGGGGCATATGGAGCAGTTATAGATGAGGATGCACTGACATTTCTTGCAGATATTTCAAATGGTGATGCAAGAATGGCACTTAATGCAATAGAGCTAGGTATTATTACTACCGAGAGGTGTGAAGATGGAAAAATACATATAACAATCGAAGTTGCACAGCAGTGTATACAAAAAAGAGCAGTAAGATATGACAAAGATGGAGATAATCATTATGATACCATATCTGCATTTATAAAAAGTATGAGAGGGTCAGATCCAGATGCTGCGATATATTATCTTGCAAGGATGTTATATGTAGGAGAAAATGTAATGTTTATTGCAAGGAGAATTATGATATGTGCAGCTGAGGATGTAGGAAATGCAGATCCGAATGCATTAGTGATAGCACAAGCAGCAGCAAATGCTGTTCACCAGCTAGGTATGCCAGAAGCAAGAATTGTACTAGCACAAGCCGTTGCTTATGTGGCAGCAGCACCTAAAAGCAATGCAGCAATAATTGCAATAGATAAGGCGATGTCGATAGTAGAAAAGGGAAGTACCCCTTCGGTACCAGTACATTTAAAAGATGCTCATTATAAGGGGGCAGAAAAGTTAGGTCATGGATTAGACTATAAATATGCACATGATTATAAAAATCATTATGTAAAGCAACAGTACCTGCCAGATGGTTTAGAAGATTTAAAATTATATGAACCTACGGAAAATGGCTATGAAAAAACTATTAAAGAACATTTAGATAGAATAAGAAACGAGGAATTATAGCAACTATGAAGGAATTGATTGATAAGCTTTCTTTAGGAATAATAGAATATGAGTCACCAATTATGCAAGTGAGCATTTCAAAGATTGAGATAGCTGTAAATGCAAATGCGAGCTTTAATGATAGCTTTGATATTTTTTGTACGAACGATAAAGAATTAAAAGGCTTAATTTACTCAACAGATAGAAGGCTTATTATTTCTAATAATATTTTCATAGGAAAAAAGAATACAATACATTATAGTATTGATACAAAGTATGTAAGAGAAGGCGAAATAATAGAGGGAAATATAAGCATTGTGTGCAATGCAGGAGAATTTTGTATTCCTTTTTGTGTAAATGTAGAATCATCAAGTGTAGATACTACAGTAGGAAATGTAAAAAATTTATTTCATTTTACAAATTTAGTACAGATGAGTTATGATGAGGCATTTAAACTTTTTTGTTCGGATAAGTTTGTAAAAACATTTTTGGAAAATGATATTTCATTACTGCCAGTGTACGAAGGATTAATAAAGTCAAATAATAAAAATCTTGCAATGGAAGAATTTTTAGTAGCAGCGAATAAAAAGAGTATAGTTAATATAAGTCTTTCATCAGATGGAAAAGAATATGGTAAACTATATGAAAACTATGGTGATACTATTATAATAACAAAGGAAAATTGGGGTTATGTACATATTGATATAGAAGTATCAGGTGAATTTATACATATTGAAAAGATGACATTAACAAGTAGTGAGTTTGCAGGTAGTAACTATGAACTTGGATATTACATAGATGCAGGTAAACTTGCAATAGAAACAAATTATGGAAGAATAAGATTTAAAACAGTTCACCAAACAATTGATTATAATATAAAAATCGATAATATATCCATAGATAATCATGAAATAATTGAACAAAAAAAATTAATGGTAAAACTTTATAAGTATTACCTTGATTTTCGTATGAAAAAAATTACTGTTTCAAAATGGGCAGAAGACTCAAATCGTGTAATTGAAAGAGTTAGAGGAATAGATGATAAAGGTTTATTCTTAAAACTTGTTCAAGCACAGATTCTTATAACGATGGGAAGAGATAGTGATGGTTCATGGTTGCTTGAAAATGTGGCAGAAGAGCTGATAGAAAAGCGAAATACGGAGATTTTTTTGTATAGTTTTTATTTATATGTTAGAACAATACAAAAGCGAGATGATGAATTTACAGCGGAGACAATTAAGAAAGTAAAAGAATACTATGACAATGGCTATGATAATTGGAAATTGTTATGGATTCTTATGTACATGGACGAAAATTATGATAATAATATAAGTCTTAAATTATTAAGAATAAAAGAGCAGTATGAAAAAGGTATGAGAAGTCCATTAATGTATTTTGAGGCACTTACATGCCTTAATACTGTACCACAATTATTACGAGTAATGGATGAATTTGAAATCCAAGTATTAAATTTTGGAGCAAAATGTAACTATATTACAAAGCAATTAGCTATGCAGATTTGCGAAATTAGTATGTCAGTACGTAAGTTTAATAAGATTTTATTTACTATACTTACTAATATATATAAAGAGTTTCCAACAAAAGAAATAATAACATCAATATGCAGTATGCTAATAAAAGCAAATAAAACTGATAATGAGTATTTTAGATGGTATGAAGAAGGCATAAAGAAAGAACTTAAAATAACAAGTTTGTATGAGTATTATATATATTCAATGGATGAAGAGTATAAAGGGGATATTCCACAGATTGTACTTATGTATTTTGCATATAATAACAGTTTGATAAGTGAAAAGATAGATCTTTTGTATGAAAATATTATATTAAACAAAGAAAATATGGAATCACTTTATAATACTTGTCACATACAGATAGAGAAGTATGCAGCATTATGTATGTTAAAAGGTATTATGAATAGGCATTTAGCAACTATATATAAAGAGATTATGACAAAGTCGATGATTAGTCCAGAGCTTGCAGAACAATTGCCTGGGATAATAAATACATACGAGATAAAATGCCAAAATAAAAACATAAGAAGAGTAATAATTATTCACAAAGAGACCAAAAAACAAGAAGAATATTCTGTTGTAAAAGGAAAAGCATATGTAAGAATTTACACTGAAGATGCGGCTGTACTATTTGAAGACATATATGGAAATAGATTCTTAAAATCGGTAAATCATTCAATGGAAAAACTTCTTGATATGGAGGATTACTTAAAGTTATGTTGTGAAATTTCACTTGCAGATAATGGACTTATACTTCATGTTGCTGATAGATATTTAAAATATAAAAAAGAGCCTGAAAAAGCAGTGAGTATGTTAAAATATATTTCAACTATGGAGGATGTAAGAGAAGAATACATACAGGTTATAAATAATGAGATAATTGATTATCATTCTAAAAATTATGATAATGATAATTTAGATGATTATATAATTAACTTAGATTGTGATAAATTAGATAGCGAAATAAGAAAAAAATTGATAGAACTTACAATAGTAAGAGGATTATACAATAGGGCTTATGAGCTAATAGAAATTTATAGTGTCAGTGGTATTGAACCAAGGAGAGTATTAAAATGCATTTCAAAGCTTATTGAAGATAAAGGTTTAGTAAGCGATGAGTTGATGCTAAATATGGCTATGTATGCATTTAGAAGAGGGAAGTATAACGAAACAATTTTAGGATATTTAAGCTTGTTTTTTAATGGTTCTACAAAGGAAATGCTTGAAATATGGAAAGCTTGCTTAGACTTTGATTATGAAAGCAGAGAAATAGAAGAAAGACTAATTGCACAGATATTGTTTTCAGGCGAATATGCACTTAATTTAGGAAATATTTATGAAGCATATTGTAAAAAAGGTGCATTATCAAAGGTAAAAAGAGCATATTTATTTGCAAAATCATATGATTATTTTGTGAAAGAAAAAGTTATTGATGAAAGTGTTTTTAGAAACATTGAGATTGAATATGAAAATGATTACGAGTTTCATGATGTTTGTAAGATGGCATATTTAAAATATAAAAGTACAGATGCCAATCTTAATGAAGAACAAATACAGATGTGTAGAGATTTTATGCTTGAACTTTGTAAAAGAAATAAAAACCTTAATATGTATAAAGAATATAAAAAGTTTTTTAGACTACCAGAAATGGTAATAGATAAAACCATAGTTGAATATAGAACAAATCCTAAAAATAGAGTGTTTATTCACTATATGTTGGAAAAAGAATCTACAGATAAAGATTCGTATGCAGTGGCTGAAATGACAGATATTTTTAATGGAGTATATGTATATTCATTTATTCTATTTTATGGTGAGCATCTTCAGTACTATATAACAGAAGAAGTAGAAAACGAAGAGATAATTACTGAAAGTAATACACTGACATTAAGTGATACAAGTATATCATCTGAAAATACATACTATGGATTACTTAACGATATGATGATTTGTAGGGAAATGCATGAAGAAAAAACATTAGAAGACATAGCAGATGATTATCTTATTCAGAAAAACTTAATGGAACGTATATTTAGGGTATAATATTTGGAAAGGATTAGTACTGGAATGAGTAGCATTAATAAAGAAAATAATAGTATAGACAAGCAAAATAAAGAAGATATATGTGTTGTAGGTATTGACTTTTCCAAAGACTATGTTCAGATAAGTTATATGCCAGTTTTGCAGCACGAACCTATATCAATGAGTACAAGTCCAGATGAGAAGAAATATCTTATACCAACAGTAATGTATAGGAATCCAAATACAAAGCAATGGTCTATTGGTGATAAGGCTTTATTTGATAGCTTTAGTGATGCAAGTTCAGAAGAAAATATTATAAGAAATGTATATCATACGATAATGGCTAAAGAATTTGTAAATATAAATGGAACTATGCTTTCACATGAACAGTTATATAAACATTTTCTTGAAAGCTTAATTACATTGTTTAGAAATACTACTGGAATAAATGAAATTATCAATATATCAATGACAGTAGAGACACTCGATATAGCATTTATAAATTTAACAAAAGATGTTTTTGAAGAAATAGGCTTTGAAAAATCAAAAATAAGGGTAATTAATCATGCGGAGTCATTTATATACTATGTAATTAATCAAAAAAAGGAATTATGGGTAAATGATGTTGCTTTGTTTGATTTTACAAAAGAGCATTTTATTTACAGAAGAATAAATGATATAAAGACAAAAAATCCTAATGTATTATCAGTTACAGAACATGATTTGTCAAATAGTATAAAGTATGATATGTTAGAAACTGAAAGTGGAAAAATAAGAGCAGATAAAAAGTTGTTGGAATTTGTTCAGCAGGAAATGAAGAGTCATATAGTATGTACCGCCTTTTTGACTGGAATAGGATTTTACGACGATTGGGCATCAGAATCAATATCAGAGATATGCACTAGGAGAAGAATATTTAAAGGCTATAATTTATTTGTAAAAGGTGCATGCTTTGCATCAGTGAAGAAGTATAATAACATTACAGATGTTCAGCATATTTTTAGGTGTAAGGGAAGAACAACAGCAAGTGTAGGCTTGCTAATAGATAACAATGGAAGAAACATGGTTATAATGTTATCAAAAGCAGGAACAAACTGGTATGAGGCAGGTGCTGTTACAGAGTGTATATTGGATAATATTGATAGAATTCAATTGACAGTAACATCACAAATGGAAAATATATCTAGAAATATATTCATGGATGTTAGTGATTTTCCAAGTAGGCCAAACAAAACTACAAGAATACAAATATCACTAGCATATAAAGATGATGATACATTTGAAATAGTGGTGAAAGATATGGGATTTGGCGATTTTTTCAAGTCCTCTGGAAAAATAGTAAAAAAGACAATAACAGTGAGCGAATTATTCTAAGGAGAAAATTGTGAAATGAGCAGACTTATACTATGTGGCATAACAGCAAAACATCCAATATATATAGACGAATTAGATATAAATATATATACAATGGAGGAGCTATGTTACTATCTATACAATAATATATATATGGTAGGTCAAGAGTTTTTTACTGAAAATCTTATTGATTTTGTGGAAAATGAGTTGGGCTTAAAAGCTGTAGCAATGAAACTTAGATATGATATGGATAAGAATAAATCATATACAGTTATGATAAATAATATATTAGAGGGCAGTTCATACTATTTACCAAATGAGAGAGAGGAAATAGAGTTAGAGCTTAAAAAACTTAGCACAAAAACACCAGCGCAACGTATAAAATCTCGAGCAGATGCATTGGTAGAAGGTAAAAAATATGGAAGTGCATTAAAAACATATAGAAGTATTTTAGAGAAAAAAGATATAGATGTTCCAGCAAATTTATTAGCAGAAGTATGGAATAATATGGGAGTTATATTTGCTAGAAAATTCATGCATTTGGATGCAGTATCATGTTTTGAAATGGCATATGATATAGAAAAAAAGGAAAAGTATAAGAATAATCTTATATACAGTATAGTTTTAATGGAGATGGGAGAAACTAGGGAAAAGTATATGGAAGATGTTATGAATAGATATCAAATAACTGAAGATGAAATTAAAATAGCACAAAAACAAATTGAATCAGAAATGGAAGAAGTTCTTAAAGATAATCAAATAAGAGAAACATTATCTATGTTATCATATGGGGACAAAAAAGATATGAATACATATTATGAGCAAGTAGACGAAATACTTGAAAGTTGGAAAACGCAATACAGAGAGCAAATACAGTAATACAAATTGAAAGGCATGGATTAATTATGAGGTTCTTTTCGAAGAAAAAATCAAAGGATGATTACATTGAAATTCAAGTACAAGATGAGGAAGTACAAGCTAAAGAAAAAGAAGATTATTTTGTAGAAGAAACATTTATTATGCGTACACGAGAACAAAAGGTTCAATATGCAGAAAATTGTTGTGAACAGATAGTTATGTGTACTAAGCGAATTGAAGAATTGAAAAAAGAATATAGTGCAGTGAATCATTATTTAAGCGACATTCAAACTATAGTATCACTTGAAGGTACAGTCAGAGAAAACCTTTTTTATGAAGAAAAAAGTATAATGACATTAAAAAATGATAAAGATTCGTATAAAAACTATACATCCAAAATATCAGGTAAAAAGTATGAATATATAAACAGCAAAGAAAAAGAACTACCAGAGATTTTAAAGTCACTTAAAGAAGATGAGGATGATTATCAGAAACTAAAAGCGGATATTCATAACATAAAAGGTGAACAAGCTGCTTTAAAGTATGAGCGAAAAGAATGTATAGATAGAATAAATAAATTGCGAAATTTTTTAAAAATAGCAATAGTGATTGTAGCAGCAGTATTAGGCGTTATGACATATGGTCAGATGCAAGGAGAATATGACTACACAATAGGTTTCTATATTACTGTGATGACCGCGTTGTTAGCAGGAGCAGGAATACTAGTAGGTTATCAAGTGACCCAGCGTGATTTGAAAGTGACAGAACTTAAAATGAACAAAGCAGTAGGACTTTTAAATAAGTATACTCTAAGATATGTAAATATGAAAAATAGGATTGATTATGCATATGAAGTACATGGTGTTCATAGTTCATACGAACTTAATAGTCTTTGGGGTGCATATATAAATGCGAAAAAGGAACAAGAGGCATATTTTAGGATGTCAGATCAATTATATAAGTCAATGGGGAAATATAATGCTATCATTGATTCGCTTAAATTGTATGATGATTCAGTTTGGAATAGTAGGCCAGAATCAATACTTGATGATGTACAAATGGCACAATTAAAAGAGAACCTTAATGGACGTAGAGAAAGGTTGAAAAAGTCTATTGAATATAACAATCAATTGATTGAAAGGGCAAAGGTGAAGATTAAAGAATTGATTGAAAAGGAACCAGAGTTAGCAAATGACGTTATATATATCGTGGATAAAAAATCTAGAGATGAGAATTAGATGTTGTATTTATTTAAGTACAAAGGAATAGTGTACTTAATAAAGTACAATAATCTATTGACTTGTATACAAGAATTTTTTATAATGTGGTTTGAAAAAGCAACGATTACAGTTATTTAGGAGGTCATATTAATGAGTAAAGTAATGCAGCCAGAATGGAACGGTTTTGTTTCAGGTAAATGGTCAGGAGAAGTAAATTTAAGAGATTTTATTCAAAAAAACTACACACCATATGATGGAACAAATGAGTTCTTAGCAGGACCAACTGAGGCTACATCAAAGTTATGGGAAGAAGTATTAGAATTGTCAAAAAAAGAGCGCGAGAATGGTGGAGTGCTTGATATGGAAACATCTATTCCATCAACACTTACATCTTATGGTTCGGCATATATAGATGAAGAAAAAGAACAAATTGTAGGATTACAAACAGACAAGCCTCTAAAGAGAGCATTTATGCCATTTGGTGGTGTGCGTACAGCAGCAAGTGCTTGTAAGGCATATGGTTTTGAGCCAGATAGTGAAACAGTAAGAATATTTACAGATTACAGAAAAACACATAATCAGGCAGTTTTTGATATATATACGCCAGAGATGAAGAAAGCTAGACATGCTCATATTATCACAGGACTTCCAGATGCTTATGGAAGAGGTCGTATAATTGGTGATTACAGAAGAGTAGCATTATACGGAATAGATTTCCTTATTCAAGATAAAAAGAATCAGTTAAGCTCAGTTAATGGAAGAATGACAGGCGAAATCATTAGATTACGTGAAGAACTTGCTGAACAAATTAGAGCATTAGGTGAATTAAAGCAAATGGCTAGTCTTTATGGATTTGATATTTCAAAGCCAGCTAAGGATACTAAAGAAGCTATTCAGTGGTTATATTTTGGATATTTAGCAGCTGTTAAGGAACAAAACGGTGCAGCTATGTCACTTGGACGTACTTCAACATTCCTTGATATTTATTCAGAAAGAGATATAGCATCTGGATTATATACAGAGTCAGAAGTTCAAGAAATGGTTGACCATTTTATTATGAAACTTAGAATGGTAAGATTTGCAAGAATTCCAGAATACAATGCATTATTTGCAGGAGATCCAACATGGGTTACAGAATCACTTGGTGGAATGGGTATTGATGGAAGACATATGGTTACAAAGATGTCATACAGATATTTACACACATTAGATAATTTAGGAACATCTCCAGAACCAAATATGACAGTTCTTTGGTCAACACATCTTCCAAATAATTGGAAACAATATTGTGCAGAAATGTCTATTAAATCATCAGCTATTCAGTATGAAAATGATGATATGATGAGAGTAACACATGGTGATGATTATGCAATCGCTTGCTGTGTATCATCAATGAGAGTTGGTAAGGAAATGCAGTTCTTTGGAGCTAGAGCAAACCTTGCAAAATGTTTATTATACGGAATAAATGGCGGAATGGATGAAAAGTTATTTGAGCAAATAGGACCTAAGTATCAACCAATAACATCAGAGTATTTAGATTATGATGAAGTAATGGAAAAATACGTAGATATGATGGCTTGGTTAGCAGGATTATATGTTGAAACTTTAAATGTAATTCATTATTGCCATGATAAATATTGCTATGAAAGAATTCAGATGGCTCTTCATGATAAGAATGTAAAGAGATGGTTTGCAACAGGTATAGCAGGACTTTCAGTAGTAGCAGATTCATTAAGTGCTATTAAGTACGCTAAGGTTAAAACAGTTAGAAATGAAGCTGGTATTGTAGTAGATTATGAAGTTGAAGGAGATTTCCCTAAATATGGTAATAACGATGATAGAGTAGACGATATTGCAGTTGAAATCGTATCAAAGTTTATGTCGTTAGTTAGAGATCACCACACATATAGAAATTCATTCCCTACAACATCAATTCTTACAATTACATCAAATGTATCATATGGTAATAATACAGGTTCAACACCTGATGGTAGAAAAGCAGGAATTCCACTTGCACCAGGAGCAAATCCAATGCATGGACGTGATGAGAATGGAGCATTAGCATCATTGGCATCAGTAGCAAAACTTCCATTTAAGGATGCACAAGATGGTATTTCAAATACATTTACAATATTACCAGATGCACTTGGAAAAGGTACATTATTTGTAAATGATATAGATGTTGATATTGAATTAACTAAAGAACAATTGGCAGAATTAGAAAACGGATGTGGCTGTGGTCCTGACCAAGCATGTAGCATACCAAATTTGGAACAATTTTAGTTTGAATTGAGGATAAACATATTCTCAGAATGGAGGAATAGATTATGGCAGAAGTAACAGTAACACAGGCACAAAAAGATAACTTAATATCTTTATTAGATGGATACGTAGAACAAGGTGGTCATCACTTAAATGTAAATGTACTTGTAAAAGAAACATTGCTTGATGCACAGGCACATCCAGAAAATTATCCACAGCTTACAATTCGTGTATCAGGATATGCTGTAAACTTTATAAAATTAACAAAAGAACAGCAGGACGACGTTATCTCACGTACATTCCACAGTGGTATATAAAAGATTTATAATTAGATAAATTAAGTAGTAAAAGGTTGACCAAATAAGGTCAACCTTTTATAATAAGTTTGAACGGAGGTATAGATATGTTTATTTTATTTGGGGTTTTATCAGTTTTATGTTTTATTTATTTTATATCAATAGTTACATATGCGGGATTGGGGGCAGCCTTTTCGTGGTTTTGGTTAATGGCAGGAGTGACTTTTGCAGGATTAGGTATATTATTCTTTGTAAATAAAAGGATTCATTTTATTGAAAAAATAAATAAAGTAGTTTTAGGTGGAATTTTGGGCATTGTAGCAATAGGTGTTATTATTTTTTCTATATTATTAGGGTGTGTCATAAGCGGTATGACATCTAAGGCAAGTGCAGATGCAGATTATATTATAGTATTAGGTGCACAGATAAAAGGAGAGAGAATAACAAAGCCATTAGCTAAAAGACTAGAAGCAGCATATGACTATGCTATAGAAAATGAAAAGGTTATAATAATAGTTTCCGGTGGAAAAGGAGATGGTGAAGACATTTCAGAAGCTGAGGCTATGAAGAAATATCTTATAGAAAAAGGTATATCTAAGGATAGAATTTTAATGGAAGATGAATCAAGGAATACTTATCAAAATATAAAATTTAGTTATAAAATAATATGTGATAGAAATGATGAGAAGGCAAATATTCTTATATGTTCAAATAATTTCCATATATTTAGAGCTGTAAAATTAGCAAAGAGTGCAGGGATTGAAAATGTAGAAGGATTAGCAGCAGGAAGTGATAATAAATTATTGTTAAGTTATATGGTGCGTGAATGTGTAGGATTGGTAAAGGAATTAGCAACTGGAAATATTAAATAGGAGAGATTAAGTATGGAAGGATATATTCATTCGATTGAGACATTTGGGACGGTAGACGGTCCAGGAATAAGATATGTGGTATTTGTTCAAGGATGTCCGATGAGATGTAGGTATTGTCATAATCCAGATACATGGGAACCTAATATAGGAGATAAAAAAAGTACTGATGAAATTTTAGCAGACTATGAAAAATATCGTTCATTTTTGCGAGAAGGTGGTCTTACAGTAACAGGTGGAGAACCACTTTTACAAATTGATTTTGTTACAGAGCTTTTTAAGAAAGCAAAACAATTAAAAATTCATACATGCATAGATACATCAGGTATAACATTTAATAGAGAGAATAAAGAGCATTTTGAAAAAATAAAAGAGCTTTTAAAATATACAGATTTGGTAATGTTAGATATAAAACATATAGATGATACAGAACATAAGAAGTTAACAAATCATTCTAATAAAAATATACTCGATTTTGCAAGATTTCTGTCAGAAATTGATTTTCCTGTATGGATAAGACATGTTACTGTTCCAGGTATAACCTTTATAAAAGAGTACTTAGAGCAACTTGGTGAATTTCTTGCAGAATTAAAAAATGTAAAAGCATTAGATGTTTTGCCATATCATACAATGGGTGTTTCAAAGTATGAAAGCTTAGGAATAGATTATACTTTACAAGGCATCGAATCTTTAACAAAAGAAGATGCGACAAACGCAAGAAATTTAATTTTATATTCTATGAGAAAAAAAAGACAAGAAATGAATAATAAATAATAAAATCCTTATAATAACGTTGAAGATTTCTTTAAAATTGTCGATGACAAAGGAGCATAGGTTATTATATGGAAATATCAAAAAAGGTCTGGGCATTTGTGGCTATTACTGTAACAGTACTGCTTATAGTACTGTTATGTTATCTAAATTCAGTTAGTGAAGTAAAAACAATAACGGATGGGGTGCTAATATGATGCAGGATACAGTGTATTTAAGGATTGACCAAAGTAAAAAAATTACCAAAGATGATATAACGGTAAAGGATGTAGCAACAATAAGCTGTACTGATGAAAAAATAAAAAATAGGATAAATGCAATAAAATTATATAACTTTGCAGGAAAGACAGAAACAAGAATAATAATATCTACATTAAAGATTATTGATGAGATACAAAAGGAATTGCCAAGTATATCAATTACACCATTAGGCGAGACCGATATTTTAATTGAACTAAATACGAAGAAGACTCCATCATTATGGATGATTTACACAAAAGTTGCATTGGTATGCTTGATAGTATTTTTCGGTGCAGCTTTTACTATTATGGCATTTAATATGGATGTATCGGTACATGATGTCTTTGCACAGTTTTATGAACAAGTAATGGATAAAGAAAGTGATGGATTTACAACACTTGAGTTTACCTATTCATTAGGGCTAGCGTTGGGAATTTTGGTGTTTTACAATCATTTTGGAGCTAAAAAACTTAGCAAAGATCCAACACCAATTGAAGTTGAGATGAGAACATATGAAAAAGATATTAATACAACTCTTATAAGTGGAGTAAAGCGCAAGGGAGGTCATATAGATGTGGATTAAATATCTTCTGCTTGCAGTGGCAGGCCTTTCAGCAGGAACATTGGTTGCAGGCGGTGTATTTGCACTTATAACATCTATTGGTGTAATTCCAAGACTTGCAGGAAAAACGCATACAGGAGAATATGTAAAGACCTATGAAAGTTCAGTATTACTAGGGGGAGTTCTAGGAAATATTGTAATGATATATGGATTAGATTTGCGCTTTACTGTGGTGTTCTTGGGGATATTTGGATTGTTTGCAGGAATGTTTGTAGGCTGTTTAGCAACATCCTTAGCGGAAAGTCTTAATACAACAGCGGTATTTAGTAGAAGGATAGTACTACACAGAGGAATGGGAGCAATAATAGTTTGTGTAGCGTTAGGCAAATTAATTGGTTCGATGATGTTCTTTTATTTGAATTGGTTCTAGAAGGAGGGTATAAGTATGGGAGCAATAGATGAAAAAAAGAAAAAGGAGTATGAAGCGTATGTAAAAGAAATAACGCCGACTACATGCCTATGGAAAAATATGCTAAATGCATTTATTATTGGTGGTATCATATGTGTTTTAGGACAAGTACTAATAAATATTTTTTTAGATGCAGGTATAAGTCAGGAAAATGCCGTAGGTTATGAAACTATTATACTTGTTGGATTGTCAGCGCTCACAACGGGTTTAGGATTATATCCTATGATTGCTAAATATGGTGGAGCAGGAACATTGGTACCAATAACAGGATTTGCTAATTCAGTTGCATCACCAGCGATTGAATTTAAAAAGGAAGGTCATGTATTTGGTATTGGCTGTAGGATATTTACAATAGCTGGACCAGTAATATTATTTGGTATTTTCACAAGTTGGGTATTAGGAATTGCATATTGGTTACTTTCATAGAAGATTCGGCTGGAACAATTATAAGTTTTCTATTAATTGAATACGAGGGGTGTAAGGCATGATATTAGGAAAAGCAAGTATAAAATTTGATGAAGCTCCATATGTACAAGGATATGCTTCGGTAGTGGGAAAGAAGGAAAGTGAAGGTCCTTTGGGTAATTTATTTGATGTAGTTGTTGAAGATCCTATGTTTGGTGGGGATAGTTGGGAGGATGCTGAAAGCAAGCTTCAAGCACAAATTGCTCATCATGCAATAATCAATGCAGGAATAAAGACATCAGATGTTAGATATGTGTTTGCAGGGGATTTGCTTGGACAACTTATAGCAACAACATTTGGTTTAAAAGATTTAAATATACCAATGTTTGGTTTATATGGTGCATGTTCAACCATGGCAGAGTCGCTTTCTCTTGCAGCAATGAGTATAGCAGGCGGATTTTCGCAATGTTCACTATGTCTTACTTCAAGTCATTTTGCAAGTGCGGAAAAGACATTTAGATTTCCATTAGGTTATGGCAACCAAAGAAAATACTCTGCTACTTGGACTGTTACAGGAGGAGGAGGAGTAATCCTTGGTAAAGAAAGAAGTAAGGTTAGAGTATCAGGTATAACAACAGGAAAAATAGTTGATTATGGAATAAAAGATAAGGAAAATATGGGTGCATGTATGGCACCAGCAGCAGCAGACACAATTGCTCAACATTTTATGGACTTTGGTACAACTCCAGATGATTATGATAAGATAATTACTGGTGACTTGGGTTACATTGGACAAACAATTCTTATTGATTTAATGGAAGAAAAGGGTTATAAAATAGCTGATAATCATATGGATTGTGGTATTGAAATATTTAATTCAGAAACTCAAGATACACATGCAGGAGCAAGTGGTTGTGGCTGTGCAGGTTCAGTACTTTGTAGTTATATATTGAAGCAACTTAGTAATGGAGCATGGAAGAAAGTTTTATTTGTCCCAACAGGAGCGTTATTTTCACCAGTAACATCAAATGAGGGAAATAGTATACCGGGTATTGCACATGGAGTGGTACTGGAAAACTGTGAGTAGATTGGGAATTAGAAAGGATTGTGAGTAAAATGGATTATTTATTGGCTTTTTTAGTAGGTGGCGCAATATGTGCCATAGTTCAGATTTTTATAGATAAAACTAAGTTAATGCCAGGTAGAATAATGGTGGGTTTAGTAGTGATAGGTGCAGTGCTTGGAGCATTTGGTATCTATCAACCATTAATAGACTTTGCAGGTGCAGGAGCAAGTGTACCACTTCTTAGTTTTGGAAACACACTTTTTAAAGGTGTAAAAGAAGCAGTAGATGAAAGTGGATTTATTGGATTATTCTTAGGTGGTTTAAAAGCGGGTGCTTTAGGAATAACTTCGGCACTTGTATTTGGATATATAGCAGCGGTAGTGTTTAATCCAAAGATGAAACAGTAACAATTCAAGCGAGCCAAGTAGTGATTTGCCAATCAAAAATACCAGAATCATTGTGCTATCGCAATGATTCTGGTATTTTTGCAATCTTCGACGCAGGTCGAAGATTTCTTAATGTATTATACAAGTACTATTTGCAAGACTTGCAGGTATTTCAAATTGTGAATCTTGAGTAGTTCCTTCATTTCCTAAAAATCTATATCTATAAACCTTTACTGTACACTGGCTACTTGGGCAGTTATCATTAGCTAACTTTCCAGAAGCATTACATATAGTGTATTTTCTGTGGCATTTACATTTTTCAGTAGGAACTGTGCCAGCTGCAAAATACTCTTCTTTTATTTTGCTTGATTCAGGATCTTGATCACATACTCCCTCTTCAGCTAAGTAGCCACATTTGCTACAGATTTTTGCAGTAACAATATCATCACAGTCATCAGGGGCTGAATAAGCATATCCTTTATCGCTATGGACTCTTGTCATTATCTTGCTCCATAAACGAGTGTGGTAGCCTTCATTTTGTAATAATTTATTAATTGGAGCATTTTCATCAAATCCTGTCCAAATTGCAGCAGTTAAATAATTTGAATAACCTGCAAACCATAAATCGTAACTGTTAGAAGTCGTACCAGTTTTTCCGGCTACATATTGACCAGAAATATTGGCAGCAGTACCAGTACCAGAGGTAACAACATCATGCATTGCATTTGTTAAAAGCCAAGCAGTACTTTCTTTTAAAACACGCTTTGTTTCAGGCTCTTTTTCAAGAAGTATTCGTCCATTAGCATCAGTAACCTTTGTATAGTAAACAAGATCGGTATGAATACCACCGTTTGCTATTGTAGCATAAGCATTACACATTTCAACATTAATAACACCATCAGTAATACCACCGAGTGCAGTGGCTTGGTTTAAATCAGATACAATAGTACCATCTTTTAATTCTCTGCTTTTTACAATAGAAGTTAATCCAAAATCAAGTAGGTAATCGTATGAAAAAGCTGGGGTTATTTCGGTGATACATTTTACTGCTATGATGTTTGCAGATTTTTCTATAGCGAATCTTATAGAATTTAATCCTTTATAACCATCTTGCCACCAGTTGTTTACAGCTCTTCCAGTAGAATAATTAAAAGGAGCATCATCATATACTGTTGCTAAAGTTTTGCCAGCTTCTAGTGCAGGTGCAAAAGAAGCTAATATTTTAAAACATGAACCAGGTTGTCTAGTTGAATTTGTCGCTCTATTTAAAGAAAGACTAGTTTCTTTTTCACGACCACCAACAAGAGCTTTAACATATCCAGTACGTTGATCAATAACAGAGAATGATACTTGAGGTTGAAGTGTGAAATAAGTATTCTCTCCAAGTACAATATCATCTTCTTTTAAGTATTCTGTTTTGAAATCTTCAATACAAGCTTTGGCTTCTTCTAAGGAACTAAATATAATTTTAAATTCTGCATTTTTTCTTAATATTCTATTTAAGTAGTTTATGCTATAATTTGAATAATTTTCTTTGGTACCGTCTGCATGTTGAACAGTCCAATACCAGTCAAAAGAATAATATACATTAGCTGGATAATTTTCAGGATTAGCAATTTCTTCATCACAAATGGCTTGAATCTGTGAGTCTTGTGTAGAATAAATGCTTAGCCCTCCAGTATATAATTTCTTTTGCGCTTGTGTATAAGTATAACCCAATTCAGTTTGTAAATCAGATAATACTTGTTTTATAAGCTCATCATTATAATAAGAATAGATAACAGAAGAATCAGTTTGAATATTAACACTTTGTATTCTTGAATAAACATCATCATTTATAGCTTCATTATACTCTTCTTCTGTGATATGTTCTTTTTCAAGCATTTTATTCAAAGCAGTAAGACGTCTTTTTGCATTATTTTCAGGAAAACGTATTGGGTTATTACTTTCGGGATTTTGAGTAATAGCTGCAATAACAGCACTTTCAGATATAGTTAAATCCCAAACATCTTTTCCAAAATAACGTTGTGATGCAGATTGAACACCATAACAGTTTGATGCTAAAAATAATGTATTTAAATAGTTTTCTAGTATAATAGATTTAGATACTGTTTTTTCTAATTCAAGTGCTAAATATTGCTCTTGAATTTTTCTTTTTACTAAGGCACCTGTAGAGTTTTCACGTCCACCATTTTCAAAAACATTATTTTTTAAAAGCTGTTGAGTTATTGTACTTGCTCCTTGAGTTTCAGAACCCCCAGAAGTGATAAACTCAACACCTGCACGAAGCATACCCTTAAAGTCTATACCATTATGAGTTTCAAAACGTTCATCTTCTATATCAATAAAGGCGTATTGTAAACATAAGGGAATTTGGTCTATTGTTACTTGAACTCGATTAGCGCCTACAGATGAAAGTTTTTCAATTTCATTACCATCGCTATCATATATAGTTGTAGAATAACCAACAGGAGTAATATCAAGTTCTTCGACACTAGGTGCTCCATCTAGAATACCTTTAATAGCACCTAACCCTAAAAAACCAATGGCTGAGATGCCAATGATTATCAAAAATATAAAAACCTTAAATGCATTTACGAGTAGTTTTGTTGAAAGTTTTTTTGGCGTTGATACTAAAGTCTTATGCTTGTCAACTATACTCTTTTTGCTATAATTCATACCAATGTAATCCTTTCTCATAAAAATAAAAATTTTTCAAATTATAGTATATCAGAAATGCTTTGTTAAATAAAGGAATTTCTATAAAATTATTTAATCAAATCTTTAACAAATTATGTAAAAATATACCATAAGATTAATTATAACCATTTGACACAAAAATAGACAGGTGTTATATTTATATAAAATGTAAAGATTGGATTTTATTATAATTATGTCAGAATCATATAAGGTAGTATATAAGGGTGCGATAGCCGAAATCATAGAGAAAAAGTCAAGATTTGTGGCATATGTAGAGGCTGTAAAAACAGAAGAAGAAGCCATAGAATTTATTGATAAAATTAAAAAGATGAATTGGAATGCAACTCATAATTGTGTGGCAGCAGTAGTTGGGAAAAATAATGAATACACAAGATGTAATGACGATGGAGAACCAAGCGGAACCGCAGGAAAGCCTATGTTGGAGGTTTTATTAGGCGAAGGTATACATAATGTTGCAGTAGTGGTTACTAGATATTTTGGAGGGACATTATTAGGTACTGGTGGACTTGTAAGAGCCTATCAAAAGGCTGTAAAAGAAGGATTAGCAGTATCGCAGATAATAGAAAAACAAGAAGGTTCAAAAATAAATATTATAGTAGATTATAATGGAATTGGTAAAATACAATATATTATGGCGCAAATGAATATTTTGGTATTGAAAACAGATTATGCGGATGATGTTAATGTAGATGTAATGGTTCCAACCCAGCAGATTAAAGAATTTACTGAAAGTGTTACAGATGCAACAGCAGGTAAGGCAGAAATAAATATAAATGAAAAAGTAAGCTATGGAAATATTAAAGGAGAATGTATCCTATTGTAGGAAGATACATTCTCCTTATTTATGTGTGCCAGGCATGGCACTAATCTAACTGGTGAAAGTCCAGTCACGGGTATTTACCGCCAAGTGTAGCGAACCACAAGTTGGTATCAGTAATGGTATAGATAAAGGAAGTGGTGTAGCAAAGTTCTTGAGCCTACG
>JAVBRI010000017.1:0-44204 GCA_031548165.1 Lachnospiraceae bacterium | reverse complement strand
AATGATTCATCGATAGTATATCACTATAACGGGTGCACCCGTCGCAGCCTAGACATAAATGTTTCGGTGCGCAGCTCCGAGGCCATGTTCAATCATTATATAACTTTCCTCAATTTCACCAACCTGAGGTCTCTGTAAAAGTGCAAATAATCTACTCTTCTCTTCAATGCTTTTTTATATTAGAATTCATTATATATTTGAATCTTTTATTTGTCAACAGCCAAATTATTAATTGCTCATACAATAAATAATTACTGCTTGTTGTATCTCTAATAAATATTTCTTAAACTCATATCCCACAAAAAACTCACTGTTAATAACATCTTCTGATACTTCCTCTCTCCTAAAAAATGGAGGGCAAGGATTTAATATCGCACCTTTATTTGCAAGTTTCATATTATCCAATGTTATTTGGCATCCTTCAAATGCTCTAAGATTATCTGAACTCAATGAATCCGTACATATAATATCTTTTCCCTTTATCGCTTCTTCAATGTTATCCATTGATTTTATCCCATGAATTTCATGTCCTTTTGGACAACATTGCTCTAGAGAAAAGCCCATAACCTCTGATGCTTCCTTCCATGCCAATCCTATATTTCCATTTTGTCCTAAAAATAAAAACTTATCCTTAGTAAAGTCTTTTCTTATCTTTGATAGAGAATACATATCTGCAAGCATTTCACAAGGATGATTAATATCTGTCATTGCATTTATAATCGGAGCTTTTGTAAATTTCGTCATTTTTTTAAGCATTTCAATATCCTTGTACCTAACAATAACTGCATCCGCCCAATTATTAAGATATCCTATAACATCTTCTATTTCTTCCTTTTTATCCAATGTTGACTGTGGAAATAAAATGGATTGACCACCTAATAAATATATCCCCTTTTCAAATGTTACCCTTGTTCTAATACTAGAGTCTGGAAAAAACATTACTATTGTCTTTCCTTTTAAGAAATCTGCATACTTTCCTTTTTGTATATCATCCGCAATACAAAAGATTTTATTTATCTCATCTTTTGTATAGTCTTTTAAGCTTAGTAAATTTTTCATTCTTGCAATATACTCCCTTACCTTTCCTTTATTTTAAAATCTCACGCAGCTTATCAAGAAAAGCTTCCTCTCCAAATGTATTAACCTTCCAAAACATGGCTTGACTTCCACCTGCAGTAATAGCGGATAATTTAATTACATCTCCTACTTGAAACAAAGTCACACTCATGCTTAGTCTATTTCCACCCATCCAACTATATCTTTCAAAAACCCTTACACTGCATCTTGCATCTCCTATAAAAAAATCACTAGTCTCTTCCAGTGATGCAGATACACTGCCACCCATAATACCATTAACTATTTTTGATAAAATTACATTAAAATCCCCATTAAGGGTTTTTTCCAATTTTGCCATTTATTGTTCCCCCATCTTTTCTTTATAAAAGTTATTTCCCATTAGCATTGATTTAATTGATTCAAATTTACAATCACATAGTTTTTCACATAGCGCAAGAACTTCGTCATTTTCAAAGTTGTCAACTTTATATCTTTTAATTCCATCTGGTAAATGGAAGAGAAATACAACATCTTTGTCTGTTATATATTCGTTCCAATACTCAACCTCAAGATGCTTTGATATAAACCCCTCCCAGATTTCTGCTTTTTCTTCTGGAAAAGATACCATAAAATTATCCTTGTCATTTTCTATAATAAAGCCTTTACTTACTAATTCATTTATTGAATTATCAGTACCCATTACATAGCTATAATACATATCTACTCCTCTTTTTACTGTCCTTATTTTAAACTAAATATATCACATTCTAATATATAAATCTATTCAATATTTACATTCTGTCAAGAAGACAATTTAATAAGTTTTCTACTTCTACTTCTTTCTGTTCCATTGTATCTCTGTCACGCACTGTAACAATACCTTTTTCAATTGTATTATCATCTATGGTCACAGTAAAAGGAATTCCTATTGCATCTCCTCGTCTATATCTCTTTCCAATACTTCCTGATTCATCATAATTTGCCATCATATTTTTACTTAATTTCTTATATATTTCTTTAGCTAATTCCGAATGTCTCTTTTTTATTAATGGTAATATATTTACTTTAATTGGAGCAAGTGATGGTTTAATATTTAAGACTATTCTTGTATCATTTTCTCCGATTTCTTCTTCATGCAAATTTTCAAATAATATCGCTAAAAATATCCTATCAAGTCCATATGTGGATTCAATAATATATGGTATATATTTTTCACCTATCGTTTCATCAAAATATTCCATTGGTTTTCCTGAATATTGCTGATGCCTAGTCAAATCAAAGTCCGTTCTATTATGAGTTCCATTTATTTCTCCCCATCCAAATGGAAATAAATATTCAATATCACATGCTTCTTTTGCATAATGAGCCAATTTTTCATGATCCTTAAACCTAAGTTTTTCTGGTGACAGTCCTAAATATTTAAAAAAATCTATTCCATATTTTTTATAATACTCATATGTTTCACTATCAGTTTCTTTCTTACAAAATGTCTGAAATTCCATTTGTTCAAACTCAATTGTCCTAAATGTAAAATTTCCTGGTGTTATTTCATTGCGAAATGCCTTACCAATCTGTCCTATGCTAAAAGGCAATCTTGCTCGCATTGTTCTCATAACATTTAAGTAATTAACATACTCTCCTTGAGCGTTTTCAGGTCTAAGATAGATAGTATTTAAATTATCTTGTGTTACTCCTCTTTGAGTTGCAAACATTAAATTGAATTCTCTAATATCTGTAAAATTGGATTTTCCACATTTGGGGCAAGTAACATTATTTTCTCGAATATAAATAGCCATTTCATATTGTGTCATAAAATCTGCATTAGCTGTATCATCAAATTCGTTTATTAGATTATCTGCTCTATGTCTTGTGTTACATTCCTTACAATCTAGCATCGGATCTGTGAATCCTTTTAAGTGACCGCTAGCTTCCCATACTGACGGATTCATTAAAATATCTGAATCAAGTTCAAAACTATTATCTCTCAATTGAATAAAATAATATCTCCATGCATCTTTTATATTATTTTTCAGTCTTGTTCCTAACGGACCATAATCCCATGTATTTGCTAACCCTCCATATATCTCACTTCCTTGAAATATAAATCCATATTGGTTACAGTACCTCACTAATTCATCCATTTCAAACTTTCTTATTGCCATAATACAATTCCTCCTAAATATTTTTTATACTTTAAATGCAAAAAAGCCCTAAGCATACGTGTTTATATGCTTAGGGCGAATATCTCCGCGGTTCCACCTAATTTTAGATATATTTATCTACTCTCTATCGATACGGATTAATTATATAACCTTATATCGAATTCTTTTTAACGGTAGAATAATCCGTCGGTAGCTACTTTATTCACTCCGCTGCTCCAAGACGCCTTCCACGCTATTCTCATAGGAATTCACACCAACCATTCCCTCTCTGAAATCAAAATCACATGTACTATTTCTTTTCTTTGCATTTAAAATATTTAACCTATAGTAGCACTAAATAATAAAATTAGCAAGATGTTTTTTCACTTCTAACAAATAATCAATCTACTAATTCTAACTTTTCTAACAAATGTCGCAATACATTTTTCTCATCAATAACAATTTTAGCTTGGCAAGCCATGCCGTTTATTATACTACCTGCTTTTCCTTCTTTATTTGTAACTACTGCTTGTTCACAATGTACCTTTACAAGGTAGTATGCGCTACCCGATGTTTGATCTACCTTTATATTTTTTGAAATAGATTCTATAACACCAGTAAAATAGCCATATTCACTTGAAGGGTATGCTGCTATTTCAAACTTAACATCCATTCCTTCCTCTATCTTAGCAATGTCACTATTTTCTACGTAAATTTCAGCATAATATCCTTCTGTATTTTCAGGAAGTATTTGACATACCGTGCTACCTTGTGAAACATAACATCCTTCTCCCAAGTCCTCTAGCATATAAATATATCCAGATGTCTCCGCCAAAACATTAGCATTTCCACTATCTAAGTTATACTGTTTTAATGTATTTTCATATTCGCTTTGTTTTGTATAGCAGGAAATTAGCTCTGTTGCAACATTTTGTTTTTCTGTTAAAATACTTATTTCTGTAGTATTTTTATTTGATTTTTCGTTTAATATCTTTATTTGATTTTTTATAGAAGACATATTATTTTTTGCCGAAATTAAAGCACTGTTTATCGTCTCTATTTGTTGTTCTATAGTCGCTATCTGTTGTAACTCTAAATTAATAAGAGCTGACTCTTTTTCTCCTAACAATTTAGTAACAGTAGTTTTGTCATCTATCTTCTCATACCCCAAAATCTGATTATCATACTGTAATACTGTTATATTATAATTAGAAATGTAACTACTAACCACACTCTCATAATAAGTTTCAGATACTAAAAAAGTATTCTTCCTATTTTTCACACATTCCTCTGCTTGTTGAAATTTAGCTATTTTATTTTCGTACTCACTTATCTGTCCTAATAGAGTATTTATCTCGTTATTATATTGCTCTATTTGCTTGTTAAGTTCTGTATCTGCATTTTCGTTCGATAAATTTAGTACATTTTTTCTACTTGAAAATTCTTTATAATATTGATTATTAATACATTCTTCCAATGCATTTGCCTCACCATCTAGATATTTTTCATACGCTTTTAGTATTTCTATTCTTTCTTTTACATCATTACATAAATCCTCATATGACTTAATAGTACCATCTAGCGATTCAACATTAATTGTAAAGAGAATATCTCCCTTTTCTACATACTTGCCTTCTTCTATATTACAATCTAATAGTATTCCACTTATTCCTATGCTGACATTAGCAACATTTTCATTACTCTTAAATATGCCATTGCTTTTTACAACAATATCTATTTTGGAGAAGTACATCCAACCTATAGCAATCACAAGTATAGCTACCAATGTGTATATAACATATATAAAGAAAGGGTTAGGTTTTGATTTATATACCTCTACACTATCGCTCATATCACTCATTTCTACAATAATAGGTTTCATAATCTCACACCTCCCTCTTCCATATGACACACTTCCAATGACTGCTGTTTAACAAGTTCGGCATATTTTCCTCCCATTGCATTTAATTGTTTATGAGTTCCTCTCTCAATAACTTTTCCTTTTTCCATAACAAAAATCTGGTCACAATCCTTTATTGTACTTAATCTGTGAGCAATAAATATAGTTGTCATGTCCTTTGAAAACTCATTTATTGTTTTATCAAGTGCACGTTCTGTTATTGAATCTAAATTACTGGTTGCTTCATCAAGTATAAGAACATCTGGTTTCTTAAGCATAGCCCTTGCAATAGCAAGCCTTTGTCTTTGTCCTCCTGAAAGGTTTGTACCATTTTCTTCTAAACGTGTCTCATAACGAAGTGGTAACTCATTTATAAATTCATGTGCTTGTGCCATCTTAGATGCATCAATAATGTCATCCATTTTTGCGTCATCCATTCCTAATGTAAGATTTTCAAAAATTGTTCCACTAAACAAGAAAGTTTCTTGTGGAATATATGCTATCTTCTCCCTTAAACACTCTATCTGTATATCCTCAATGTTATTGCCATTTAATAAAATTTCTCCTGACTCCGCCGAGTATAAATGTAACAACAGTTTTGATAATGTTGTTTTTCCCGAACCACTTTCCCCAACAAATGCAACTTTTTGACCTTTTTCTATCTTAATATTTATGTCTTCCAACACCATTTTTCTTGTTCCATACCTGAAATTAAGATTTCTTATTTCTATATCTCCTGCAAAATTTACTGGTGATAATTTTCTATGTTCATTTTCTGTTTTTTCTGCTTCTAAATCTAATATTTCTCCTAAACGGTCTGCTGCAACTACTGCTGTCTGCATCTGCGGTTGAAGATTAATTAAATTTTTTACTGGATCAAGAAAATATGCTAACAACGAATTAAATGTTATTAATACACCAATAGTCATTTCTCCATTTATAACACTAATTCCACCTACCCATAGAATTATAATACCGCCTACTAATTCTATAAAAACCTTTAGTGACGCTTGTAGATTACTTACCCAACTAAGGTTAAATACACTTTTTAAAAGCTTCACAAACCTAATTTCTGTTTCTCTATTTGCCTTTCTCTCTGCATTATATGCTTTAACGGTCTGAATGCCGTTTAAAGATTCAACCATATATGAAGTAAGTTGAGCATTGTCTTCCATTTGTTTTCGATTTAATTTTTCATACCATTTATTAAATGCAACAACAATTACAATATACAAAATCACAATAATTACCGTAATCATAAATAGCTTTACACTCTGTGAATAAAGTATTATCGCTCCTGCAACTGCCATAATACTATCTATCATAATAGTTAATGTTGCTCCTGAGATAGCATCCCTAACCTTACCGGCATCATTAAATCTTGAAATAATTTCTCCTACTTTTCTCGTTCCAAAAAAGCTCATAGGAAGTTCTAATACATGACGATAATAGCCAAGTAATAGGGCTATATCCAGTTTTTGACTTAAATACAATAATAAATGTGAACGAAATGCACTTAATATAACTCTAAATACATTTAGTAAAATAACGCCTATGGATAATGTCATTAAAGTCTTTCTTAATCCATCTGGCAATACACTATCAATTAATTCTTTAAAATAAAATGCTCCCAATATTCCTAATATGGTATATACTAGTGATGCAACAAATATATGCATTACTAATTTCTTTTGTGGTAGCAATAAATGAAAAAATCGACTAAACAATCCTTTTGTTTCATCGCCTTTTTTGAAGCTTTCATTTTTTACAAGAAGAATCAAAACTCCACTCCATTGATATTTAGAAGGTTTCCCTTCTTCATGTACTTCTCCAAAAAACTCCTCTGGAGTAATTTTCACAATTCCAACTCCTGGATCGGCTATAATTACCTGTTTTTTTGTTATTTTATGTATAACCACATAATGCAATAAACCGCCGTCTACAATAACATGTGCAATACATGGTAATGGAAACTCAGAGAAAAATGCCTCTTTATTTCCCTTCACTCCTTTTGCACTAAACCCTAACTGTTCTGCAGCTTTTATTACACCATATGCGTTTGTTCCCTGTTTATCTGTTCCTGCAACTTCTCGAATTTTTGTTATCCCTATTTTATATCCATTCTGTTTGGATATAGTTGCAAGACATGCAGCACCACAATCTGTGATGTCGTGTTGTTTTATGCAATAGTATTTCATTGTTTTTCCTTTTCTCTTGTACTTACGAATTTCATACTACGTAATATTTAGTATTGTTAAAAAAAATAGTGAATCATTCCAGAAAGCACCATTCCTAATACAAAACCCAAAATTATTCCTAATACAAATTTAATCGTACTTTTTTTCATTAATTTTCTCCTAAACTCTTTTTCTCTTCTTAAAATAAAATGTAACAAATTCCTGCTACTGCTCCTAAAAAAACACCTACTAAAAAAATATATAAAATTAATTCTTTTCTAATTGTCATTTTTCCTCCAAATATAAGCTACTATTTTCCTGCCCATTTTACCAAGTCATCCCAAATATCATTTGAATGATTACCTCCACCAATAAACCCTTCTATTAGCATAAAAATATATATAGGAACAATAACCAAATATTTAATCACCTTTATCATATTACCCTACTTTCAAAAATATCAATTTTACAACTTTATTTCTATCTAAGATTTCCTGATAAATCCAAAATATATATTTATACCTGTGAATAAAATTGTTAATATAAATGTTTCTGCACTAACAGTCTTGTACCTAAATATCAAATATAATTGGTCTAAACAACAAACAATCAGGACAATAGATAGTAAAGCAAAAATATTTTTATAACATAATTTTGATAAATGCATTTCTAATTCCTTTCCAATTATTATAATCTGCTATGTAGATAGACCTTATCCTTCGATTTAGACTATTTAGATTTTTTTGTATATAACATGAAATATGTTATACTTAGTACTAAAATTGCTCCACTACAAATACATTCTTATTTTATATTCTTATACAAAAAAAGACAATCCAAAATGTATGAACGACACTTTTTTTGTATGAACGACATTGAATTATCTTTTTTATGAAAAAATCCCATCCATTATATAAAAATACTATTATGTTATATTTTTTTCATGTATGATATAGATAGTATTAGTAATGCTCCTACTATCATTACAATTGATGACCAAATTTCTTTAGTATCAATTACATATATCGATATTGCTAATGCTAATATTAAAATACCTGTAAATACCGCTAATGAATCAATAATAGTTCTTTCTTTTCTTAGTTTTTTAATTATTGTTAGCATTTCTAATATAATAGCGGCTAAAAATGCTATTTTGTGGAAAATATCGCCGGATATTATATATTCTATCTTTGATAAGATACCTATTGCACATATATAAATACCAATAATAAAATGTAATAAACTTACCTTTTCTCCCATTGAAGTCCACTTCATTTTAGGTAGAATAGCTACCCATATTCCTGCAATTATCATCATACCTTCCATTAATATTTCTCCTAGAATTCATACTACATAATACAAGTATGCATAATAAAATGTAACAAGCTATACTATTGTGCTAAAATAGGCACACCTAAATTAGCAAATTTATGCATAACTTTAGTATTATGTTCGTTACATATTTCTTTTTTTTGTGTCTAACATAACCCAGACATTTAACATTAAAACGATTGCAAAAACCACCCATAATATCAAATTTTTAGCATCAATTGCTGCAATTAGTAAACAAACTGTATTAAATATTGCCAGTATGTATATTTTTATTTTCCTACTCATATAATTTCTCCTTGTACATGGATATAACATATATCTCATCATTCTAAATTTTTCTAATCAAAATGAGTATCATACACTCTTTCACTTATGAAATAAGAAATTCCATGCAATATTACAGAAATAACCATAACAAAAATCATTTTTTTACTTAAAAAGAATTTTACTAAATAATCTGTATTTAATGATATGTCAACAAGCCAATTTGTTTTATTTAATAATAAAGCTACTATACCCAATGTTATAAATATAATAACAAAAAGAATCGAAAAAATACTTGCACTCTTTTCTCCAAATTTAAATACTAATAACTTATGTATTGCACTATTTGTTAAAATAATAATTACTGCATAAATAATTCCTAAATACTCATTATATGTCATATCATTATTCAAATTTACGTTATATGAAAAAATTAATATCACTGATAACACAATACCAATGCTAATAAATATATAATCAAATAAGTACTTCTCGCCAACTAAAGTTTTCTTTGATATAGGCGTTGCATATAAAAATCTTTCCCACTTAGAAACTTTATCTGGTTTAAAAACATATTCTGCAATTGCATAAATAAAAATCACTGCTATAAATGTATATAAGTTAATCATTAGTACTTGCTCGTCATTTGATACTTCTTGATCTGTAATTACTTTAAACAAATAAACCATAAATATAATGGCCAATAACAAGCTCTTTTTATTTATTAATATATCTCTGTATACTAATCCTTTCATTTAAAAGTCCTCTTTCCACAATTTAGTCAAAATTCCTCTTCCTAAAACTAATAAAATAATAAATCCCAATACTACAAAATAAATATACCTCTTCATCCATTCCATATAATATTCTATATCATCTGTAAAAATCTTTGTAATAAAAACATTTAATAATAGCGAAAATAATATTGTGCTTTTGGTATCACGTAGTATTATAGTTATTATAATGCATACAAGTTTAACAATCATAAATATTAGTAATGTATATGAAATAATCATTAGTTCATATTTTAGGTTACCGCCATAAAATGAATATATTATAATAACATATATGCATCCATTAAAATAACTATATAATAAAAACAAAAAATCAAAAATTACAATTCCATCATTAAACTTCTTCAGCCCTACTTCTGTTGCTGCAATGTATTTGTCAAATTTCATTCTTCGCATATTCTTATAGGACTGCATATATGTGTCAAAGCAAAAAAATAAAATTATTATATAGAAAATAATATTTACTTGTGATATATCTTCATTGTTTGTTTTATATAATAAGCAATTTAACAAAATACCCAATACTATAACAATTATCTGCAATATGCTCTTTGTTATAATCACTTTTTTACTTGTATACCAAATATACTTTATAACACCTATCATTATTTACCTCGTTTTAGCATTTCAACCATCATATCGTCAATTGCATTTATAGGTTCTTTTTCATTTTCATGGTATATACCTTGCATTTCTTTTTTACTTCCATTAAAAATAACTTTTCCCTCTGATATAAATACTATACTATCTGCTATATATTCCAAATCACTTGTTATATGAGTAGAAAATAAAACTGACCTCTTTCCATCAGAAACAAACGCTTTTAATTCATCAAGTATTTCCCTTCTGAACAAAGGATCTAATCCACTTGTAGGTTCGTCTAATATAAGTAATCTTGCTTCATGCGATAATGCAACAGCAAGCATTAATTTTGTTTGCATACCTTTTGAATACTCTTTTACCTTTTGTTTTTTTATTAATCCAAATTTATCAAGATAATGATTATACTTTTCATCAGACCATTTTTTATATATACTCTTCATTATTACTGATATATTATGAGCATTCAAATTATCATCAAATGGCATCTCGTCAAAAACAAATCCTATTTCTTCTTTTATTTCCTTCTCATACTGAAGATTATCCTTTTCAAATATATTTATATTACCATCAAATGAGATAATATTTAACAGACATTTTATAATTGTTGTTTTACCATTTCCATTTTGTCCAATAAGTCCAACTACCTTTCCGCTTTCTATCTCAAACGATATGTCCTTCAAATTAAAAGTCTTGTACTTCTTCGATATAGAATTTACCTCAACTAAATTATGCATCTGCTCCTCCATTATAACTAGCTATAATTTTCATTATATTTCATTTCAAATGCAGATAGAGGGAAGCATTCCTCCTATCTGCACTTTAAATTATTTTATTTTAGGCCCCATACTAATACGGCTACAGTTGCTGCTGCACCTACTGGATTACTCACTCCCAATGCAGTAGCTCCTATTGCACATATTCCTGCACCAATATTACCTACAACATTCCACCAAGCTCCCCCATCAATATCCATAATCTCATTTTGTGACATTTCACAAAATCCATTGTTTAAAACCATTTCCATTTTAAATTTCTCCTTTTCTTATATAATTTTGTAATTTACACATATATGAAAAAGTGATATACTTTCCCTAGGTGCTTTTTCATAAGTGCTTAGACTTGGACTCTGATGATGATTTTCGCGAATTTTATCAGAGTCTTTTTATATAAAGTAGCCTTTTTTATTAAAACTACATTATATCAATATAATCTTTATAAAATATTGGGACTAATTCCGACATAAATATTACTTATTGTATTTTCAATATTGACAGGGTCAATATTCTTAGTAACATTATATCCAACAGTTATCGGCTGTAATTTCTTATCTTCTATATACTGACTTAACTCATCACATGCACCTTGTAATCCTACTGGATTACCTTCATAATACATCATAACCGCATTTACAATCTTTATTTCTTCTTTGTAGATAAAGTTACCAATATCTCCCGTAGATTTATCCATAGGTACAAGAATTTCTACGTCCATATACTCTTTATCTACCCCATATGTTGCTACAATTGGATATGCAACTCGTTTTGCACCAACTGCGTTTAATTTCATTTCCATATCTTTGCCAATATTCTCTAATTCATTTTGGCGAATCCTTCCTCGATATGACAATACATTACTTAATCTTAATTCCTGATTTTCTCTTATTTTTATCATTAGCTTTCTCCTCGCATTATTTATTCTGCTTTACATTTAAGCTTAAAATATTGCGTTACCTAAAAATCTTTAAAAACCATCCTAAACCACTTATTAGCATCATTCTTTTATCTCCTTTTGAATTTATATTCTAATTTTATATTCTTATACAAAAAAAGACAATCCAAAATGTATGAACGACACTTTTTTTGTATGAACGACATTGAATTATCTTTTTTACATCTGAATTTCAGTTTTAAACCATCCATTTTCACATTTATACTTTAAATATCCACCATTCTTTTTTACAACATTCTCAACATTACCGCTTCCCAATCCATGATTTTTCTTATCAGCTTTTGAAGTAATAAGTTGATTATCTTTTACTATAACATACTCGGAAATAGTATTTTCTACTTTGATAAATAGTAAAGAATTATATGTACCTATATCTATTTTTATAAGTCTACCTGAAACTTCCTCTATTTTTTCACATGCTTCTATAGCATTTTTTATTAAATTAGAAAATATAGTACAAAGATCATATACTGATACTTTTATATCTTCTGGCAATGTCCCGTTTAACTCTACATTAATATTCTTACTTTTTGCTTCATCAAATAACTCTCTTACTATCGCATCTGTCCCTTTATTTCCTGTATATTGTTCTTCAAAAACTGTTGCCTCTTCAATAATACTTTTTAAATAGTTATCTAATTCCTCATTATTTCCATTTCCACTTAAAGATTTTAAAACTGTCATATGTGCATTTATATCATGACGAAAGCGACGCATTTTTTCATCTTGATCTATTACCTGATTAAAATGTTTTATTTGCATTTCCATATATTTCTCATTCATTTCATTTCGTTCTTTAAGCTGAATTTCATTATTTACAACAATACCCTGCCAAATGACAAGAATTACAAATGTTATAGAAGACATTGAAACTGCAAAACCGCATGTATTTATGCTCATATCCGATAAATCACCTTCGGAGATAATTTGCATAGAAGCTAACATTAGAAATATGCATATAACTGCAATATAAAATAGTACATATTGTTGTATACTTAGTTGAACTTGAATCTTTTTATAGCCCCTAACTTTCCTATAAGTAAATAATATAATAAGCATAATCGTAGTAACACATTGACATAAAAAATTCAACCAATTGTCCTCTATTACAAGGTATTCTGGCATATCCATTACTAACGCCAAAATAAATGATGCACTAATCACTATAGCAGATGTTCCTATAACTATAAACGGATATATATATAAATTTTTTTTCTCCCTTGTCGCTAATAAAAACAATGGAATCACAAGCATTGTAAACATACTTATATTACTTGAAACAATCTCTCCCTCATAATACATAACTAACCCATGGATAAGCATTATAGTCCCCACACATATTATCCATCTTCTTTTGCTTCTATTTACTGATGCTTGAAAAATAATCACATATACAAGCAAATAGTTCATAAATTCAGTTAGCAAATATGCTAATAAATAAATTACACTTTCTATCATAATCTTTTAAAAACCTTATCCCTTCCATACTCAAAATATCTCTTCTTTGCATGCTCTTTATAGGCTCTCCCTATTGGTATTTTTTCGTTTATATCCCGCAAACTAATATCATTCTCCATACCCACAATATTTACCAAATTTACCATATATGATTTATGAACTCTTATAATCAATTCATTATCTATTTCCCTTTTTAAATCAACAAGTTTTTTTGTAACTAAAATAGATTTACAATCTTTTCTAGCACTATGTAAAAAGATTTCTGTATAATTTCCATCAGCCTTAAAATACTCAATATCTTCAAACCTAATAATCTTACCACATCCATCACTTATACCTTTTATTTCTATAAAAACTTCTTCTTTTAATTCTTCCATAACAATATTAAGCCACTTGTTTATCACCTCTTGACCTGCAGGTTTTACAATAAAACCGAGCGTTTTTAATCCAATTGCACCCCATACATTTTCTTCATAACCCGACACAAACACAATTCTCCAGACATTATCATATTTTAATATTTTTTCTTTTACTTCAATACCACTTATTCCAGACATTTCTACATCCAAAAATAGGATATCAATCCTTTGATTATCCTTCTCTTCACAATAATCTATTACTTCTTCTCCTGAAGTAAAAAGTATGTATTCACGTTCTATTTTACTATTATCAAGATTTTTCTCACATAATCCTTGTACTATATTACGGTCTTTTTCACTATCATCACAAATCCCTATTCTTATCATTAACAATCTCTTCCTTTCCACAGCTTTATACCAATATAATATAACATATTTTACAAAAAAAGGCTATTAATTTCTTATAAAGAAAAGGAAGCTGACGCACTGTTTACTTGCGCCAACCTCCAAATTCTAAAATAATTTATTTACTAAACCCAAAATGATTTACCAACTTTGAAAATAATTCTTCTCTAACATCCACATAAAGATCATTTCGATAAATTACATAAAAACCACTATTTTCATACTCCTTAGGAGTTCTGCTAATAAACTCTTGCCAGTCTTTCATTGTCTTAAAATAAGAAAGACTGGGCTGTATATCTGGCTGTGCAATTTCATCACTAACTGTTGAATGATAATTTTCTCCACACTTAATTAAGTTAAATTCCTTTGCCAACATTGAAACCATTGTTGATTTACCTGCATATGCTGTTCCTGTTATAAAGTAAACATTTTTCAAATAATGTTTAATAATATTGTTTTCGATTTTCATAGTAATGCATCTTAACCTTCTTCCTTGAGTAGTCTAACTAATGTCATTATATCAAATACTTTCATTAATTGAAATATTAATTTTATGTAGAAGTTTTTCCTCTGTAATGCTTATAATACCTACTTTCTCCAATTCCTTAATTTTACTTCTTGTAATATTTAAAACCTCACATATTAGTTTATCAGTTCTTATTTTAAGTGCATAGATATTATTGATTTCTAGTAAATCACCTTTCTTAAAAGACTCTTTAATTGCATTTTGTTCTTTGATAGTATATTTTATATTTGACCAATCAACTTCTGCTTTATTTCTTGCAAAAAACTGACTATCTGTACCATATTTAAGGGCTAACTCGCTAGAATTGCTTAAGAATTGCTCATATTCTTGTTGCAATATTGACTCTGGTCTACATCTTTCATATACTGTCAAGTTATTAGTATGCTTGCATCTTGTACATTGGTAAATCAGCCATACATCTATCCTATTTCCATTTGCATTAACCCTAAAACAATTTGTATTATGGAATGTGGATTTGCAGCCACAACCCGAACAATTTCTTAGGATTTTAAAAGATTCTTCTGGTATTATTGTATATTCTATTTTTCTTAAATAGCTCATTTTACATCTCCTATAATATAAAAATTGGATTTGCAAAGGCTATTACATACTATTTAGTTTTTTATTTGCAATAGCCTATGCTATGCAAAATAAAATGGTGTAGTCATAAATATATACCTCCTACAATATAAAAGACTTGCTATTATACAAGTCTTTTATATTGTAGGAGATTTTGTAGTTAATTTCTACCTTAAGCATTTTTCTAAAAAAACAAGATATTTAATACTTTCTATTTATATAATATAATAAACCATATCATTTGAGACATCTTTAAAACCAAATTTCTCATAAATTGGTTTTCCCATGTCGGTAGCGTTTAGTAATATCTTTTCACAACCGTGATTTTTACACTCTTCAACCACAAGGTTAAAAAGCTTAGAAGCGATACCTTTATTTCTATATTGAGGATAAGTAAACATATTGCCTATGTATGCCACCTTACCTGTAGGACACTTTTTATTAGGTGGTAAATTATAAAAAGAAACTCCGCTTGTTGCAATAATCTCACCATCTTCAATCGCTAACCAAGCAGCAAAGCTTCCATCCGTCAATGAATCTCTTAAAAACTTCTCGTTGTTAATGTGTAATAAGTCTTTTTCATCCTGATCTTTCACATCATTTGCTTCAACAAGGAAATCCACACGGATTTTAGCAAGTAAGCTACAGTCATTAATAGTTGCTTTTCTATAATCTATCATTATATTTATAGCCCTTTCTTTTTCTTCTTTATATCGTTTTCTTTTACAAAATATAAGTATGTATCTATGTCTTTCATATCTGCTACAAACACGCTTTTATCCCATATATATTTCCACCACTCGAATGTACATTTACAGTACTTCTCATCGCCAATACGATATTCCAATCTCTGTTTACAAGGCTCTTTATAATCATGTTGACAATGCTCTATGTCGCAGTCAATCCAAAGATTATTTAATGTATTTTTAAAATCATCAGAACAATTATCTATATACTCATTGTATTTTCTCAGCTCTCTTATCCTGATTCCTATACCAGCCTTATAATTACCAAAATGTACTCTAACTACAGCTCTTGGGTCATATCTTTTGTACTCATAACGAATTGTTGCATCTTCTGGACCATATCCAAATATTGCAACTGTAAACATAAAGATATATCCATTTTCCAACATATCTGAATGAAAATACTTTATAGCATTCTTCTCTTCTTCACTATCCAAAAACCTCAGCATATCATCAAGAATAAACTCTATGTTATTTTCCTTTGTATTTTCAAATAACCTTGGATTCATTAAAATATACATATGTTGTAGATAATTCCAAAACATCATGCTTGAATTTATTTCATAATCCTGTGTTATTGAATATAAATACAACCCTTTTAACACTAAATTATCATCTGGATATTCTATTACACAATATTGCTCTTTACCTTTAAAAATATTCTCATCGAAAACAAATCCATTATTCTCTAAAAGTTCGATTACTGCTTCTTTATCAGCCTTTTTTGCCATTTTTAATTTTTCTTTTAAAATAACTTTATCAACCACAAGCGTATTATCTTTTAACTCGCTACTGTTTACAATTGCAGACAACATCGCAAAAATGCAATGTAATGCTGATGAAAACTGGGTTTCACCTCTTGCCATACCTTCAAATAATGAAATCATATAATTTCTAAAATGTGAAAAGCTTTCAAAAACCTCTGCCTGCGTATTTCCATTTAAATATATTGGATTTATTTTTATGTCTTGATTTTCGTCATAAATGATATCTAGCCATCTCTGAGCTTGCTCTTGTATTGTCATATAAACACCCATTACCTTTAAAGTTTTATTATGAATATTATGATTCTATTATTGGTATATACGCGAAAGCTGTATGAGGAGGTATATTGTACTCGGCATGACAATGGTATTCTATCTCAATGTTAATATCTGGATTTTGTATATAACCATTTTCCTGTGCGGCACATTCTAATATACCAAAATATTCAAATACTCCATGACTTTGTCTACCCAACAACGCTACATCCGTTTCTTCGCACACACGTATACGTAACCATAATCCCCCCGGTTGCGTTAATAAGTCGTATCGCTCATCCTGATTATTTGAATAAGACTCATTGGCAAACATAATTCCACAAGGTTTTTCATCGCAGTTATAGTTAATTGATAGTGAAGCACTCCAATCAGGATTCATCTTTTCCATTACTGGAGCTTGTCCTACAAGACCTTGATAACGCTTAAGCGTTGCGCCAATATCCGACTCATCTGTGTTGTTGTCGGCATAATCAACGCATCCAACCCATAAAACATCAGGACGTTTAACAACTTCAAATTCTGCACCTTTGTAATTTATGGTTTTTATAAGTTTTTCCGCCGGATGCTTTAACAATTCATGTAGCTTATTATTCGCAATTTCTATTATCTCTGGCTTTTCTGGGCTATAGCCCTCAGGGGTTTGATTTGACTTTTTAATTGGTTCGTTCATATTTATACCTATGCCTTTCCGATTTGGGTTTCTAAATCGGAATAGGCCCAAATCTGTAGTTGAAAAGTTTTATTTTTCAACATTTTCTCCTTTTATACTGTTTTCTTCTTTAATTTTGGATGTATCCATTTTATAAGTTTTCATACTTTTTGTATTATCATTTTGTCTCAAATCTCACAGGGCAATACATACAGATTTTAGGGTTATCAATGTTGCCTTTCGTATCATAAACCGCAAAGATATTTCGCTTATCAGCAATCATTCCATTGTTAGATGCAAATGAAAGTAGCAAATCGGCGTATTGGTCGTAATTACCCATAACCTTGCTCGCCAGCACGAGATAATTCCCTTTACCCGTAGTCATATTTTCTACATTCTCGTCATCTTTAATTTCAAGTTCACAATTTATTTTTACTCCACAGACACATGAATATATTTCCTTGTGTAGATAAAATTCTTTTGAAGTTTTCACTATGTGCGGATGATGTTCCGATAGATAGTCAATTACTGTTTTAGATGAAACCCTTTCGGCGTTGTATCCTTTGCTTCTTGAAATAACAAAATGCAAATCAGGATTGTTTATCAAAGAGATTTTCATATCTTCCTCACGTTTTTTTACCGGAAGATAAAGCTTTAATTTTATTGGTTTTGAGTTGTTCAATATATATTCTTCATAATATGGCTCATTAGTATGTTCAAACATGCTATTTTGCAACCAAGTACGATACAAATAATTCCATGAAGAATTAATTTTATCCTCATCGTTCTTAACTGTAGAAGTGGCGAATGTGGCTGTAAACTGAGTAATTATTTTTGATAATATATAACCGTGTTTTTTCAGCACTGCATAATCACGCTCTGTATCTGTCAGATATAATTCATAACAAAATTTGTTATCATTCTGCTTACCGTTTCTGCCGAAAATTCGTCCTTTATAATCAGGGATAATATTTAAGAATGTGCTTATCGCCTTATTTTCAATATCTTTTATGCTTGAATTATAAAACCTAAGACAAACCATTTCGGGAATAGTATCGCTTGACAGTGTTACCACTTGTATTGGTTCACCTTCATAAGGTGGATAAAAATAAAATGTATCTCCGTTTTTATATTCAAGTGGCGTCATACCAAGCACTTGCTTTACCACACGACAAAAAGTTTGTTGCGAAGAATAACCACATTGATACGCGATATCGGCAAGCGAAAATTCCGAAGCCTTAATCAAAGCTAGAGCATTAGACAACCGCCGTTTTCGGATATATTCTTTTACTGAATGTCCAGTCAAATTATAAAAGTCACGATATAGCTGCGCACGAGAAACATATCCAGCACGCGAAAGCAACCTTACATCCAATTCAGATGGTAGATTCTCTTCAATGTGCCGAATAAGACGGAGCATATATTCATTTTTATATATAGCTTCATTCATAGCTATCTCCTGTGTTTTGTACTTGATTTTTACTTTATATTATAGTTTAAACCTATTGTTAAATTAATTCCTACAAAAACTTCTATCAATAAATTCTATAAAATTTTTTCTTATTATTTCACCTGAATGACTAACATACCACTTAAAGGATTCTTCCAATCCTCTCTCTAGCGAAGTTAATTCTGGTAATATGATTTTTTGGTTTGATACATTAAGCTTGTATTCATAACTATGAAAACTAAAATATTGTCGCTGTTCAATACCTGCCCATACTTCTTCAAAAATAACTTTTTTTCCACACACTTTATAACACAGTTCCACCCAGTCTCTAATGGATATATTTTCCGAATTTCCAACATTAATTATATGATTATCTGGTCTCTTCTCTATTACTTTTTCTATTAATCTACATAAATCATAAATATAAAAGAATTGAAGTGTCATATCTCCATGTTCAGGCAAATAAAATTTACGATTTTTCATAGCACAATCAAATACAAATGCTTCTCTGTATATATTGTTCGTTGGACCATAAAGATATGACGGACGTAAAATATATGCCGAAGGTATGCTCTCTAAAAGAATTCTTTCTGCTTCTATTTTATCTGTACCATACTTTCCCCAAAATTTATCCTCCATCACTATTCTACACTAATCCCATTGTTCTGGCAATTTTAACTTCTCCATATATGGAAACTCTTTATCATACTCTTCCGCTTTTTCCGGACATAATTGTTCAAATACTGTTGATAAATAAAATTTACCAAAAACCTTATCAAAAGCATTCGGTACTATTTCATACCCCATAAAAGCATCAAAATTCTTTCCTTCATTCGTTGTGATACCAAAATAATCACAAGTTTTAAATCCATGTTTTGGATAGTATTCTGGTTCACCAAAAATAATAATTCCTTTATATCCTTTTTCTCTTGCCTGCCTTATACTCTCATTTAGTAATTCTCCACCGATACCCTTATTTTGATACTCTGGATCAACACATAGAGGTCCAAATGTTAAAACATCTGTCTTATTATTATTTTCATCTAAAACATATGATTTAGAATAATAAATCCCACCTACGATCTTACCATCTAATTCTGCTACTTTACTAAGTTCTTCAACATAATCTTCACTATTTCTAAGCAAATGAATAAGATAATGCTCATCACAACCTGGAAAATGTAAATTCCAAAAAGCCTTCTTTGTCATATATTCTGCATCAAAATAATCCTCTTTAGTTTCTGGTCTTATAATTAATTTATCCATTTTATTTTTTCTTCCTTTTCTTATTATTTTTTCTATTTTCTTTTGCTTTTTGAAAATCAGATTCTCTTTGAATCTTTAAATAATTTTTCCATCTAGCTTCTGATAACGAACCATTTTCCAATGCTTTTTTAACTTCACATCCTGGTTCTGAAATATGAGTACAATTACTATACTTACATTCCCTAACTAAAATATTAACATCAGAAAAACTATGCTCAATTCCTTCGTCAACCTCCATCATACCAAGTTCTCTCATTCCTGGTGTGTCTATAATTTTTGTACCATTATCTAATACAAATAGCTGACGATGTGTTGTAGTATGATGTCCCTTTGAGTCATCTTCTCTAATTTCCATTGTTTTCATAATATCTTGACCCATCAAATAATTAGTGAAAGTAGATTTTCCAACTCCTGATGAACCTAAGAATACAATTGTTTTGTCTGGTTGTAAATACTTTTTTAAATTTTCCATTCCTTCACCAGTAACTGAACTTACTGGATAAATATCTACACCAATTGCAATTTGATTAACCAGCCTTATTTTTTCTTCTACATTATCCGCAATATCAGCTTTTGTAAGCACGATAACTGGTGTAGCTCCACTTTGCCACGAAGTAGTTATATATCTTTCCAAACGTTTTAAGTTAAAATCAAAATTCAGTGACATCATAATAAAAACATAATCAAAATTCGCAGCAATAATCTGCTCTCCCTTTCCTACATCAGGGTCTTTTCTTGAGAACTTAGATTTTCGACTTTTTGTTTTTACAATCAGACTATCTCCCATTGGATTATACTGAAGTTCAACACTATCGCCTACAGTTGGAAATTCTTCTTCATATTTATCTGTATAGTAAATTCCTGTTTTTAATTTAGCATACACATTTTCACCTTCAATTTTTACTTCGTAACGTTCCCTATAAACTGCTGTTACTAAGCCTTCCTTTTTTTCTTCCATTTAAAATTCCTTTCTTTGCTCTTCTTTTCTCCCAAAAAAGCGTACAAAAAAAACACATCTTATCATGTGTTTAACAAAGTTAAGCTATTCATAAGAGTTAAAAATATGGCATTCTAATAAATCATCATATAGATGCCCAATATTAAGTTAATCTGTTACTACCTCTTCCACATTTAATTTTTTCATAGTTATTCTCCTTTCAAAATCGCTTATGCATTATTTTGGAGATATTATTTCCAATTAGATTTACGATAACATATATTTTTTCCTTAGTCAATATAAATTTAAAAATTAGGAGTGGCACTTTTTAACCACTCCTAACCAACTCACTAACTTCTAAATACAATTTTACTTGCACTTGTACAAGCTTTAATATCCCCTTGTGTTAACTCATAAAATTCACGTAATTTTTTAGGGCAAGTTATAATAAGTTCTGGTATCTCATCCTTCATTGACATTTGTTGTTCTGTTTTTTTCTACGTACTTCTCCTATTAGCTCTTTTACATGTTCTCCGAATTCAATATAAATATCCTTTGTTTCATTTTTCTCCCATGTCATTTGGTGTATTGATATAGTCTTTTCGTACTTTCTATAAAAGTCCTGATAAATATAATCAGTTACATATGGTGTATAAATAGCATATAGCTTTATTATACCTAGCAAGCTCTTATACAATGCGTATTGACCTGAATACCTTTGCTCTATTCCATGCTTTTCTGGCTGATAAAGTCTTTCCTTTGCAATCTCAATATAGTAATCACAAAAATCACTCCAGAATAAAGTATCAATTGCATGCCTTGCCTGACCAATCTCGTAATCCTCTAAAAGTTTTGTAGCTGTTATTGTAGTCTCATTTACTCTATGCAGTATCCACTGATCAATTGGTAATAATTTAGATGTATCATAATCATCTATTTTTTCATAATCACCTAATTGCATAATTGCGAATTTAGATGCATTGTAAAGCTTTGTTATAAATCTTTTTGAAAGTTTCAACTCCTCTTCACTAAAGAATGTATCCGTCCCCAGTTTACTATTAGCAGCCCAATATCGTATGGAATCTGCAGAATGATTTTCTATTAATGTCATAGGTGTATTTGAATCATTACCTTTAGATTTACTTATCTTCTCACCATGTTTTGCCAATACAAATCCACTAATCATAATATCATTCCAAGGAATTTGACCTGTATGATATAAGCTCTTTACAATGGTGTAAAACGCCCATGTTCGTATAATTTCATGTGCTTGATTTCTCATTCCCATTGGGAGAATTTCTTTTGAAATATCATTATTTTCTCCATATTTAGCATTAATAAGTGGTGTTACAGAAGAAGTCGCCCATGTATCAAATACTGCGTCTTCTGGAATAAATTCATTGCATCCACATTCACATTTTTTAAGTGGTCTAGTTTCTAATGGATTAACTGGAAGCTGTTCATCCTCTGCAAAAATCGGCTTTTGACAATCCTTACAATACCATACTGGAAAAGGAACTCCAAAATACCTTTGTCTCGAAATACACCAATCCCATTTAAGATTTTCTACCCAAATCTTGTATCTATTTTTCATATGTTCTGGATGCCATTTTATTTCATCTGCTGCTTTTAAAAACCTCTCTTTTTCTGATAATACATCAATATACCATTGGTTTGAAGGAATAATTTCTACATCTGTGCCACAACGTTCATGAACTGCAATAGAATGATTTATACTTTCTTTTTTTACGAGTAAGCCCTTTTCTGATAATATTTCTATTATTGTTTCTCTAGCTTTTTTAATTTCCATTCCACCTATATACGAAACATCTTTATTTATTATACCATTTTGCATAATTGTTTCTCTATATGGCAGATTGTATTTCTTATACCACTGCATATCTGTTGAATCACCAAACGTTGCACACATAACAGCTCCTGTTCCTTTTTCAATTGAAACTGATTCATCTGCAATTATTGGAATTTCAAAGTCATATAATGCTACAGTTGCCTTCTTTCCAATAAAATCTTTATATCTTGAATCCTCTGGGTGTACAAAAATACATACACATCCGTATAATAATTCTGGTCTTGTTGTAGCTATTAATAAATTTCCTATTGAAGTTTGAAAGTTTAAATAGTTAAATGTTGTCTCGCTGTCTTTACTTTCTAATTCTGCCTGTGCAATAGATGTTTTGCACTGTGCACACCACAAAACTGGTGATTCTTTCATATATGCCTTTTTCATTTTTACAAGATCTAGAAATGATTTCTGCGATATTTTTTGTGATAAAGGAGAAACGGTCTGATACTCAAGCGACCAATCAACACTAAAACCCAATCTTTTCCATAAAGACTTAAATTCATCCTCATATTTTTCAATTGTTTGTATGCATCTACTTTGAAATTCACTTCTAGGTAAGTCTGATGCTTTAATATTTTCATCTTTTTCTACCAATCGTTCTGTTGGAAGACCATTATCATCAAAACCAAAGGGATAAAATACATCAAACCCCTGCATTCTCTTAAATCTGGCAATCATTTCTGCTTGTGTGTAAGAAAAAACGTGACCTATATGAAGCTTTCCACTTACTGTTGGTGGCGGAGTGTCAATAGAAAAAATTTTTTGTTCTCTACCGTTTTGATACTTGTAAATATCATTTTCTTCCCACATTCTCTCCATTTCCATTTCTACTTTTTGAAAATCATACTTCTTATCCATGATGGATACCTCCTGTAAATATTATTACAAAAACAGTACAAAAAAACGCCCTAAGCTAATGCTTAGGGCGAACTAACGTGTCCGTGGTACCACCTAAATTCAGAAATATTTCTGCTCTCTTTACAATACAGGAATTAATAAGTTATTCCAATATCGCTTCCCTTGATAACGGTGGGAATTTCCGTTGAAGTCTACTTAGATAAAATCTGTTCGGTCCAAAGCTCAAAGGCTACTTCCATGCTCCCTTCACGAAGATTTTCACCAACCATCTTCTCTCTGTTCATCCGGATTAGCACGTACTCCTCCTCGTCAACGCTTTTGTCTGTGTTTGTTGATAATAATTGTAACATAAAGAAATTATGTGTCAAGGGGTGTTTTTAATATATAGGAAACTATGCGAGTCAAGTAGTGATAGTTAATCAAGAATTGCTTATAGTTCGCATAGCGAATCTATTATTCTTGCAAGTCTCGCTGCCGAGCGAGACTTTTTTTATATTCCTCTTTTAATAGTGCATAAATACAATCGTTTCGATATTTTTTCTGATCAATAAAACGGCTATCTGCTTTTGTATTCTTTATTTCTTCACCATTCTTAGTATACCTATTGGCGTTTGACTGACGCATTATACCTTCAAGTTGAAAACCGCACCTTTTTAGCACTTCGGCTGAAGCTACATTTTCTTCTAAGACATATGTGTATATACGATTGAGTTCTACCATATTAAAAGCCCAATCAATCATACATTTAACAGCTTCTGTCATATATCCCTTTTTACGTTCTTCCTTTGAAAGTGAGTAATGGATTTGTGCTGTGTCTGCATACGAATCATATTTACATACTTCGATAAGTCCTATATTTATTCCTGAATTTTTTTCGGCAATGCACCAAATTCCACTTTCTTTCGTTTCGAACATCCTTGGCACTCGTTTTATAAAGAACTTAATAAACTCTTCCTCATTTTCTTCTTTAAAATTATAAAGTCCTTCACTATAATAAATAATGTCTCCATAATTGTGCCATTTAACAAAATCATTAAAATCTGTTTCTTTAAATGGTCTAATAATCAAACGAGCTGTTTCAAAACTCGGAAGTTTTTTTAATGCATCTTTATTCATAATAATAATACTCCATCTATTTATCTGTAATTTTCATTGCAATTAATACAGCCTCGCGTTCAACACAGAGCATTTCTGATAACAAGTCAGCTTGTTCTTTGCGCATCTCTTTTGTCCAGAATTTTCTAGCCTTTTCTCCTTCCAAACACTCATCAGTGTGTAACAATGCAAGAATTTGCCTAGCCTTCTCTGAGATATCCTTAAAAAGCATCACTATTTGATTCATTTCATCTACTTTTTCTGGTAACAATAGCTTACTTTCATGTAAATATTCATATGCTGACTTTCTTGCATCGCGTAATGCTAATGTACAGAACTGATTAACTGAAAAACGTCTAGCAAACTGTTCATCGCTATTATTTTCATACCATTTTTCATCTAACAAATCGCTTTGCCATTTTTCATATGCCTTAAAACCCATCTTATAACCACGATTGTTTTCTTGCTTTCCACAATCAATAAAAATTCTCAATGAATTAATTAAATTTTCTTTATCTGTAGGTGGTATATGCTTTCTATCAAAGTAAGTAATGATGAATGGCCAGTTATTCATCGGTAAATACTTATCTTCTTCACCATCATATTTTGTACGACAAAATAATTCAGCACCATTTTCTTTATAACCACATATTACACCCCATTCTGGTGCAACCCGCAGATTGATTCCAAGCACTGGCATATTGTGACTGATTTCATTTAATATTGTTTTACGCACTTCAACACGGTTTTCTTTATCCACCCTTTCGGCAAATCTTGGAGAAAATCCAAATGCTTTATACCCCGGCATTGCATAATCATAAGCAACCAATCCATCTACACTACTGTAATCCCAATCTGGCGAAAGAAAAGCAAGTCGATAACAAGCTCCTGAAACACCCATAACCTGCTCATATGTTGTCTTAATATCCATCGACTGTAATGCTGCTGTCAATGCCGCTGCCCATGAGCATTCCCAACCTTTTCCGAACTCTGGAAGTTTAGGAACATTTTGAATAAAATACTCACCACTAATCTGTTTTCTGAAAAACTCAGTTTTATCATCATTATAGGCGATTCTTTCACCTTCCTCACAAGTCACAAGATGAATACCATCTTTATTTAGATAGACAAAAGTAAGATAATCTTTATCATCATTAGATGGATCACTAGGAAAAGTCTCATGGTCAGCACTATATTCGTTCCAATTAAATACTTTATAATGTTCGATTTTATACATTACATCATAATTTGCCTTTGCTGTTCCATAAGATGCAGCAATGATTTCTGCTTTATTTGTCACTACATAATCATTATTATTAAGACTAATGATAAGTTGTTTGTTTTCCTTAGCAAACGCATAAAAAACACCATTTTGCGTTTGATACTTTAAAATTAGATATTTTAGTCTATTATTATCAATAGGACACGCTAATGATAGGGCATTAACCTCAATTTTTAAACTATCGTTCTGAATTAATTTATTTAGTCTGTTAGCTACATTGTGGTTTTCCAATCCATCACCATAAAAGGCAGAAAGAACTTGAATCTTGTTATCAATCAATATCGAATCAATGCTTGTATCAAGTGCTTTTGCTAGTGCCTGTAATATAGATGTTTCAGGTAAAGCATGTCCATTTTCCCATTTAGATACTGCTTGTGGACTTATATTTAATATTTCCGCTAAACCTTCTTGAGTATAACCACGTTCTTTTCGTAATATTGCTATTTGCTTTCCTATTTTATTTGTACTCATAGTGGGTCTCCTTAAATATTATTGTTCAGCTGACAGTTTTATTATACAAGTTAAACTTACTAAATATAATGTATCATAGTGTATGTTTGCACATTTCTCACTCAACCTACAGTTGTTATTCACAATTTCTTTATTATAATACCTCTCCTAGAGTGTCTCTGGTAACTTATGCAAATACATATCAATTGCATCTTCATTTTCTTCTAAAACTTTCATTAGCTTAGATGATGGGTGTGCATAAACAATATTGTAATCAACCTCACCAATCTCACTTCTCACTTTAAATGCCAATTGCTCTTGTTCCAAATTACACTGTGCATCAACACCTTCTTTGTTTCCTCTTGCATCCAAACGAATCCATTTATCCATACTTCTTATATAAACAGCATTAAGTGCATGAATACAAAACCCTGTTTCTATATTATCTCCTAATGTAAGCTTTTGATAACAAATACCTGATGGTATATCACACGCTCGTAATAGCGCCGCAAGTAAATTTGATTTTGCCCAACATATTCCTACTTTTTCTTCTAAGACTTCTGATGCCTTCTTAGTAATTCGCTTATCTTTAACATCCCAAGAGTGTTTTATTTCATCACGGACGTACTCATACACGAGTTTTATTAAATGTAACTCTTCTTCAGCAATAGACTTAAATTCTTCTGCTTTACCTATAATCGCAGGGTTTGTCCAATCAATACACTCTGACGAAGAAAGGTATTCAGATATATGGTTTTCAATTTTTAGCGTACTCATATTTCCTACTCCTCACAAAATAATGGATTCACACCTTTTTTGCCACATCACAAAACATTCCTTCCATTTCCACGTGGTAGTTATATTATAAATCATGTAGGTACTTATTTCTTTTCCTAAATTGCTATATGCAACTCCTTTTCCATAATTTCATACACTAAAATAACACCATTCTCTACTGGATACTTTTCATGCTTTACTGTCTTATATCCTAGTCTCTCATAAAGCTTTGATGCTGGAAGCGAAGCATCTAAATGAGCCTTATCATGTTTTTTTACTATTTCATTTTCAATACTTTTCATTATAAATGTTCCATAGCCCTTGCCTTGATGTTTCGGTGATACATATACACGTGTAATGTGGTTGTCTACAAAACTGCCTGTACCTACTATCTCATCATTAACAACAAGTACACTTAAATTTCCATTTTCTATATCGTTTATAATAGCTTGATCACTATGAAGTACGCAAAAGAAATCCACTACTTCTACTGGATAGTATTTGGGATAAATGCTCTTAATTGTATCTTGTACAAGTGTATATATTAATTCTGCATCTTCAACTGTTGCTAATCTATATTGCTCTTTCACGCTATTCTCCTATGAACTTATTTATCCTCACTCCTATAAAGCTTATAATCGGCCCTAACATAATAACCATAAGTACCGTAACTATTTGTAGTTTTCCTCCAAATATCATACCTATCGTTACTGCAAGAGCGTCATATATAATACGTAGAAACATAAATGGTACTTTTTTTATATGCTCTGATATAGTAAATATAATTGCATCAAACGGTGCTGTTCCCATATCAACAGTCATATATACCGCTGCCGCAATTACAAATACTATTAATGCTGGTATAAATACCACGATTTTCACCCACAACAAATCAAACATATCTAATGGCAATACTTTATTCCATATTGTTGTAAAAAAGTCTATCGAATACCCCACTAAAAACATATTAATAATAGTACCAAATCCAATATTTCTTCCACCAAATAATATAACTAGTATAAGTAATATTGTATTGAAAATCGCTTGCCAGTTTCCTATTGATAATCCAACCTTTGCTGAAATAGCCTTACTCATCATTGTACATGAATCAGTCCCCCAATTCACTAGTAACAATAATGATAAACAAAATCCCATTATGATAACTGCCACCAATACCATTATAAATCTTTTCAAAAAATGATCTTTATTATAAAACCCTTTTGCAACTTGTTTTAGTTCATTCATTATCTTTTCTCCGTTTTTCGTTAAATATATTTCTTTCATAAAGATAGTTTCAATATCTCCACCATAATTTTCGAGCCTATCAATTGCCTTATAACCACACTTTTCGTAAAAACCTTCCATATCTGACGGGGTATACACCTTTGAAAATCCCATTTTCTTTGCATAGCTTATCGCACCTTCAATTAATTTATGCCTCAATCTCTTTCCTCGTACACTTTCAGTTACAAAAAGTGAGCTAACCCAAGGAGTGTATATGTTTTCTGGAAAATAGTCTTCCTATTACTTTTTTATATTATACATTATTTAATCGTAACTTTCTACATTTAAGTTTGATTTAACAACTTTTTCCCACCTCAAGTGATTACATCGCCAGACTCTTTAGAGTTGTATACAGTTATTGATTGTTTGTTTTTCTTTACGCTGGTCACTTATTGTGATATTATGCATTTATAATATTTTAGATGCAGAAAGCGAGGAACATATGGCAGATTTTAAAGACATAATTATCCAGTTACGAACAGAAAATAGATTAACGTCTAATACGTTACATGTAGAAATTGCTGATTTTTTTAATGTCAATATTGATTATCTGTATGAAAGTACAAATGTCAGAAAGCATATAGATCTTGATAATGACAAAAATACTTATCATTCTATAAAAGATGAACAGTTTTTAAGAATGTTACACTATTTTAATTTGTTAAATAGTATCGGAAAAGAATAACAGCGCAAAGAACTATTTTATATATTAACAAAAGCCCACCAAATGCAAGCATTCGTGGGCTTTGATATACATTTTGATTCGCAGTAACTGCTTATCTCTTTGAGAACTGAGGAGCTCTTCTCGCTGCCTTCAATCCGTATTTCTTTCTTTCTTTCATTCTTGGATCTCTTGTTAAGAATCCTTCCTTCTTTAATGCTGGTCTAAAATCAGCATCTACTTGAAGTAATGCTCTTGCGATACCATGTCTGATAGCACCAGCCTGACCTGTGTATCCACCTCCGTGAACGTTTACCACGATGTCATACTTATCTGCTGTCTCTGTTGTAACTAATGGCTGACGAACGATAACCTTTAATGTTTCAAGACCAAAATATTCGTCCATACTTCTCTTGTTTATTTTAATTTCGCCCTTTCCAGGAACTAAAAATACTCTTGCAATACTCTTTTTTCTTCTACCTGTTCCGTAGAATTTATTCTTTACTTTAGCCAATGTCGTTTCCTCCTTTCAGTTTCGATTAAAATGTTAATGTTTCAGGCTTCTGAGCTGCGTGTGGATGTTCTGCACCAGCGTATACGTGAAGCTTTGTGTACATTTCTCTTCCTAAAGGTCCCTTTGGAAGCATTCCCTTAACTGCAAGTTCAATTACTTTTTCAGGTTTCTTTGCAAGCATTTCTCTAAGAGTTGCCTCTTTCATACCGCCTACATAATCTGAATGATGATAATAAATCTTCTGATCTAATTTCTTTCCTGAAACTGAGATTTTCTCAGCATTGATAATGATAACATTATCACCTGTGTCGATGTGTGGTGTATAAGTAGGTTTGTTCTTTCCTCTTAAAACCTTAGCTACTTCTGAAGCTAAACGACCTAATGTATATTCTGCAGCGTCAACTACATACCATTTTCTTTCAATTGTGCTTGGACTAGCCATAAATGTCTTCATTGGTTTTCCTCCTATATAAATAAATATCAAATTAGCTTATATATTCAAATACTCTCGCCGGGGCTTTGGTCCGAATATTATCATACTATAATTCTGTGCTCAAACTGTCACAGTTAACTATTATATTATAACAATCTTAACTTGTCAACTCATTTTCATAATCTAATTTTTATTTGAAAATTTTTATTTTCTATTCTGGTTTATTATTCATAATCCAACCTTACTAATGTAAGCCCACATGCAGCTACTTTTTGTCCTGCTGCCTGCCTATCCTTTGCTTCTATTATCTCTTTTACATGTTTAGGAGCATATATCCCCATCCCTACTTTCATAAGGGTTCCAACTATAATTCTAACCATGTTATATAAAAATCCATTCCCTGATATTCTAATGTAAATCATGTCATTTTCTTCCCTTATGTCAAGACTGTAGACTGTTCTAACTGTATTCTCAACTTGTGACCTTGATGAACAAAAACTCTTAAAATCATGCTCACCAACTATATACTTAGCTGCACTTTTCATCTTGTCCACATCTAGTGGAACATATACAAAGTGTGAATATAATCTTTCAGTTGGCATTGCAATCTTCCTATTTAGAATTTTATACTCATATGTCTTTGTGCAATTACAATATCTCGGATGAAAATCACTGGAAACTTCCTTTGATTCCTGAACTCTGATATCATCTGGAAGCCTTTGGTTTAGCGCAAAGCAAATCTTATCCGCTGGTATCTTTGTTTCAGAATCAAACACTGCTACATTACCTAGAGCATGAACACCTGAATCTGTACGACTTGCTCCAATTACTTGAACTTTTTCACCTAGTAAATCTGTCAATGTCTTATTAATAATTTCCTCTACCGTTATTCCATTGTCTTGTATTTGCCATCCACAGTAATTCGTACCATCATATGCAATTCTTAAAAAAAATCTTTTCATTGTTCACCTTTAGTCTCTATTTAGGCAATATAATCATAATACCTAAATATAATAAAAATATTAAATATGTCATATAATCAGCTTTTTTATACTTAAGTGGCTTCATCTTTGTTCTGCCTTCACCACCTTGATAACATCTTGCCTCCATTGCTGTTGCAAGATCCAATGCCCTTTTTACCGCTGAAACTACAAGTGGTACAATAAGTGGCACCATTCCTTTTGCTTTCTTAATAAATCCACCTGATTCAAAATCAGCACCTCTTGCCATTTGAGCTTTCATTATCTTATCTGTTTCTTCCATTAAAATCGGAATAAATCTAAATGCAATTGACATCATCATCGCTATATCATGTACAGGTATTTTAATGTAATTAAGTGGCCTAAATGCCTTTTCAATTGCATCTGCAATATCTGTAGGTGTTGTCGCTAGTGTCATTAAAGAAGAACCAATAATAAGATAAATAAGCCTTACAGCAATCTTTGCTCCTCTAATCAAGCCCTCATCTGTAATCTTAATAAAACCAACTTTTAAAAGTATATCCCCGTCTGTAAAAAATACTGTAAACACCACACTAAACATAAGCAAAAATATAATTCCCTTTAAGCCCTTTAGCATAAACTTTATTGGTATAGTAGACAGTTTAATTGCACCGCCGAGAAATATAGTTGCTGCGATATAACCCCAAATACTATCATTTACAAATAATGATATAAGAAAAATCATTGTTCCAAATAATTTTACTCGTGGGTCTAGTCTATGAACTACTGATTTAGCTGGATAGTACTGCCCTATTGTAATATCTATAAGCATCAATACCACCTGCCTCTCTGCTATCTTTACTATTTAAATTTAGTAATGGCAATAAGCTTTCAACAGCTTCATCAACTGTTGTGATGTAATCATTAACATTAATATCTTTTTCTTTAAGTGCAGCCATTGCGTAGGTTACTTGAGGAGCTGCAAGACCCATACCCTCTAACTCTTTATAATATGAAAATACCTTTGCTGGAGTATCATCATATGCCACTTGGCCTTTACTCATAACAATAATACGTTCAACATACTTTGCTACATCCTCCATGCTATGTGAAACAAGTATAATTGTTATATTCTTTTCACTATGAAGTCTTTTTAACTCGCTTAATATCTCATCTCTGCCTTTTGGGTCTAGTGCTGCTGTTGGCTCATCTAAAATCAAAACATCTGGTTCCATTGCAAGCACTCCTGCGATAGCCACACGTCTTTTTTGACCTCCACTTATTTCAAAAGGAGACTTTCCATATACTTCCTCATCTAATCCTACCGATTTTAGAGCCTCTAATGCCCTTTTTACGGCTTCTTCTTTATCTAGTCCAAGATTCCTTGGTCCAAAGCAAACATCCTCTAAAACCGTGCTTTCAAAAAGTTGATATTCTGGATACTGAAAAACCAATCCAACCTTTTTTCGCAAATCAGTCATTTTGTAATCTTCATCATAGATATTCTTCCCTCTATAATAGATTTCTCCACTTTCTGCTTTACTAAGTCCGTTAAGATGTTGCATAAGTGTAGATTTACCAGAACCAGTATGGCCTATTATTCCAATAAACTGTCCCTCATATATATCTAAATTAATATACTTAATCGCATGTATCATAAAAGCTGTATCTGGGCTATATGTGTAATTAACATTCTTAAGGCTCATTACCTTCTCGCCCATATCAAGAACTGGCTTCTCTAAATGAACTATCTTATTTTCTTCATCTATCAAATGCTCTTTTATATTACCTTTTACTGCATTAACAAACTCATCTATATTTAGTACAACCTCATCAATCCTTGCACCATTTAGTTTCAATTTATGTGAAATCTCGGTAATTTGAGGTACATCTAACCCCAACCCCTTTATAACATCTACGTTTGCAAATACTTCCCTTGGTGTTCCTGACAATGCTATCTTTCCACTATCCATAACAAATACCTTGTCCGCATCTATTACTTCATTCATATAATGTGTAATTAAAACGATTGTAACTTTTTCTTTCTCATTAAGCTCTTTTAATGTCTTAAGAACTTCTTTTCTTCCGTTTGGATCAAGCATAGCTGTAGGCTCATCAAGAACTATACATTTAGGTTTCATTGCCACTACACCTGCAATTGCCACCCTTTGCTTTTGTCCACCACTAAGTTTATTAGGTGAATGGTGTCTATACTCTGTCATTCCTACTGCTTTAAGTGCATAATCCACTCTTTGCCATATCTCATCTGTTGGTATTCCTATATTTTCAGGTCCAAATCCTATATCCTCTTCTACTACAGTTGCAATAATCTGATTGTCAGGATTTTGAAATACCATTCCTGCCTGCTGCCTTATTTTCCAAAGCTTATCTCTATCCTTTGTGTCCATTCCGCTTACAAAAACGCAGCCCTCACTAGGCATCAAGATAGCATTAATATGCTTTGCAAGTGTTGACTTGCCTGAACCATTATGACCTAAAACAGCAATAAATTGCCCCGGCTTTACATCAAGTGTCACACCATTAACTGCATTTTCTGTATTAACAACATTACCTTCTTCATCAGTGTCAACAAACTGATGTGTAAGATTCTTTATTTCAATTATATTTTTATAATCTTCTTGTAAGTGCCACGCATTATCCGCTGCAGCCTTCTTCTTTTTTCTAAACATATTTACCTTCAATCTGTTATTTTATGCTTCCATCCTCATATGCCTTAATGAGAACTTGCAAATCCTTAATTTTTTCCTTTAAGGTTGCGCCAACATCTGTGTCTGCTACTCGAACTCTTTCTGGCATAACTTCTGTAATCTTCATTACTGGAGAAATCTTGTATGCTCTATCAACATTTTGCCCCGCTAACACTTGTTCATCAGTATTTATATTATGCTCTGCAAGTGCTATATGATGTGAATTGTATATAAGAGTATAACCTGCAATTCCCGTTCTAGTTCTATATGCCTTTGAAATACCACCATCAATGATATAAAGCTTACCTGATGCTTTTACTGGTCTTTCGCCATCCTTAAGTTTTACCGGAACATGGCCATTAATAATATGTGAGTGGCTTGGTGAAAGCCCAAACTCCTCAAATATTTTATCGCACATCTCTTCACTGTTACTAAGCTGATAATATGGATTATAATACTCTTTTCTTGCCTCTACATCATCAATAAAGTATATCTCGAATGCAGCCATCTTACTTTTTCCATATACAGAAGAATTTTTACCACACCATAAATACCACATAAAATCTATAGCTGATTGTTTTTCTGTATAATAAGCATCTTTTGCAATTGTATTTATATAATCAAGTAATTTCTTACCTTTATATACTTTATTATCAAAGCTCATCTCAACAAACTCACCATTTTCATTCATTGGTATACAACCATGATATAGTAAATTCGAGTTACAGCATGTATACATAGAACCTTTATTATACAAAAATTCCACATGCTTATGTAATAAACGTGAATGCATAAATGATGCTACAAGAGTGTTTAAAAGCTCTTTTTCACCATCTGTAAGCTCTAATGGAGCATTTGGGTCAATTGTTGGAAATGTAGTATCATTAAGAGCATAAGTCTTTCCCTCAATATCCACTGTTCCATTACTAAAATCTATTCTTTCTAGTACATTTCTATCTTCCATCTCATACTCTGGATGACGCTTTATAATTTGTCCCTCTAGCTTAAACTGTATTACTGCAATAGCTTTATGCATCTTCGCTGCCAATTGCACATCTACATTATCATACATATTTTCATCCCATATCTTAGGAACAAACGATGTACATGGGTCATTTTTATATACCCTTGATGCAAACATCGACAATGGACGCATATTAATTCCATATCCATCTTCTAATAAGTCAAAATTATTATAACTTACTGCGATTCTTACTACATTTGCAATAAGGGCTTTATTACCACATGCAGCTCCCATCCATGATATATCATGATTTCCCCACTGAATATCTACATCAGGGAAGTTTATAAGTTCATTCATAATAATGTCTGCTCTTGGACCTCTATCAAATATATCTCCAATAATGTGAAGCTTATCCACTGCAAGCTGTTGCACAAGCACACATAAATGAGAAATAAAGTTGCATGCTGCCTGTGTTTCAACTATAGCATTAATAATTTCATCAAAATATCTTCTTTTATCCTTATCTGAAGTATCTACATTTAAAAGCTCATCTATCGCATACGCATAATCTGGTGGCAACTTTTTACGAACCTTTGAACGTGTGTATTTAGAAGAAAGTTCCTTACAAATCTTAATAAGTCTATAAATAGTAAGCTTTTGACTTTCTTTTGTAAAACCTGAGTTTTTATATTCCTTCAATGTTTCATCTGGAAAATAAACAAGATGTGCTAATTCTTCCTGCTCAGCTTCTGTCATTGAATCACTAAATAACATTGTTATTTTATCTCTGATAGTTCCCGATGCACTTCTTAAAAGATTTAAAAAAGCCTCATACTCTCCATGTATATCACTAAAAAAATACTCTGTTCCCTTTGGTAAACTCAGAATAGAACGTATATTAATAATCTCACTTTTAACTGACGCTATATTGGGATATTTTTCTGCTAATAACTTCAAATATTTATTATCTATCATTGTTATATTTTCCTTATTCTTCTATTTTTTATACTCCTATATTCTACTACAGTCACAAGTGGTTTTCAATCTAAAAATTGCTCAGGAATTAATACCTTCCTGAGCAACCAAATTATATATAATTTTCTAATTACTTTATTTCTACCTTGCTGATAAGTAACAATGATTTGATGTAGCTGTATTTAAGTGGAAAGGAATTTTGAAAATAATATCGTAAGAAAAAACAAGACTTACAACATAATTTCCTGTATTAAAATCCGTTATTTCAATTTGACATCCATGTCCAGTGTTAATAATGTCAAATGTTTTAGTTATATTCATCATTCCACGTTCACCTGTTACCGTATTTGTAACAAAACATTCTGCTGTTATTAGTGCTTGTGGTACTCCATATAAAGTAGCTATCGAATTGACACTTAAATTTAGTGGTCCATAAGGATTTTGTACATCTGCACCACAATCTGCCGATTGTCCAACATATGTTCCTTTAACCGTTACCCCAAGTGTATCATACGCAAATGCTGTCGATACGCTTCCTATACATAGCATAGCCGAAAGAAACAATGCTATAATTTTTTTACCTTTCATACAATACCTCCGATTTCTAGATATGATCAGTATCCCTTCTGTAAATATTTACTTTTATTTTCGCTCTCATATGATAATTTTATTATTGCATATAGGACAAGTAGTTGCAACTTATTTTCATCGCAAGTTACGACAAAAAAGGATCCGCACAACGTCGAATCCTTCCTATAAATTGATTACCTATGGATAAAATATATCTTTTTTATAATTGCTAATATGGTTGTAATCCCTACTAAAGCAACATATATCCATGCTAGAGTAACATAATGTGCTCCCACAAGAAAATCTGAAATCCCCATATATGTCCAGTAACCATATATGACATAGAATATTATAAGCTTTATTATTTCATTGTTTTTTATCCATCTATCAGTAATAATAAATAAGAATATAGCTGGAATCAAATATGCAGAAAATGTATTAATCATTGCATCAGAAAAAGCTTCTTTATTATTATATATATTATAAAAATCTCTTACAATATATATCATAATCCCAATAAATATAACACCCAATAACAAATTTACATTTCTTAATACACTTGTATATATTCCTTTTTCATACTCTCTTTTAGTTTCTATTTTCTTTTTTGCATACTTAGTAAACATCAATATAAGAACAAATATAGAATATAATACAATTATAACAATAGCTACTTGGATTATCATACACATGATTTCTGCTATATTGCATTTAGTCACAGAGGTCATATCTTTAAGTCCAGATCTTTTTACATCTTCTTTAACATACCCTAACTTAATCAATGTATTTCCAAATGCATATTTATAATTTTCTCCGAAAATTACAGCCTTTACATTAAAATCAGAAAAACCTATAAGCAACCATGCAATCACACCATTAATCACCGTTAATGCTAATGATATCGAATTTTTCTTAACTTTTAATGCTAAATATGAAATGGCTATTAATGCAAGTCCATGACCCAATGATACTCGTACAAGATGAAACCCAAGTTCTATATCATCTTGATCATAATTATCTGTGCTATATGAAAATAAATATACTATGACATATAAAAGTAATACTACAATTAGCATATATTCTAAAACTTTAAAGTGTTTTTTCATAATCTAAATCCTTCCTCTTCAGGAATGAATATATACTCTTAATAAGTACCACCATTGACATAATCCCTACCAAAATGGCATATATCCTCGCTAAAATTACATACTTCTCTCCTGGTATAAAATATACTATTCCAAAATATCCCCAAAAGCTGTATATTACATAAAATATTAGAAGCTTTATCTGTTCTTTTTTTCTTATCCATTCATCTGCAATAATAAACAATAATATTGCTGGAAGCAAATATGAAAAATATGCATCAACCAATGTGTCATAAAAAGCTTCAACGTTACTATGTATGCCGTGCGTACCATATACGTCTATTACAATATATATCATAATGCCAACAAATATCACGCCCAATAAGATATTTATTATTCTTAACAGGCTTATGTATATACTTTTTTCATACTCTTTTTTAATCTCTGTTTTCTTCTTTGCATACTTAGTAAACATCATTATAAAAATAAAAATAGAATATAACACTACTATAACAATAGCCACTTGAATTATAACACATAATACTTCTGCTATATTACATCTAGTCACTGTATTCATATCATTAAACATAGCACTTTCTGCATCTTTTTTTGTACCTCTTAGATTAATCAATGTATTTGCAACTAAATACTTATTAGAAAAATTGTCTACTAAAATAGTTGTTTCTAAACCAAAAATAGAAGCGCCTATGAGCATACATGCAACCACACTATTGGTAATAGTTAGTAATAGTGGTATCCATTTCCTCTTAAGCCTTAAAGCAATATACGAAATAGCTATCAATGCAAATCCATGACCTAATGATATTCGTGCAAAATAAAATCCAAGTTCTATACCATCATCCATATAATTACCTGTTCCATGCAAAATTATATATACTACTCCATATAAAAATAATACTATAATAAGCATATATTCTAAAGCCTTAAGATGTTTTTTCATATCCTAAATCCCTCCACTATTTAAATATAAAGCTATTTGCAAACCCACATATATTCCCTATAACACATTTAGCCTTACCTTTACCATCCGAACCTGTTCTATATTTCTCACCACATGATTCAAATAGCATATATGTATAGTTTCCCTGAACAACAACTTCTTCAAGCATACAAGGCATTTCCATTGTCTTTTTTACTGATATACTTCCATTCAAATTATTTGTTTCTGTCCTGTATATATATACCTTTGAATTATTTCCTCTTCCCCATGATGCAGATATCAGTATATATATATAATTTCCAATCTGTTGTATAACTGCACCTTGTGCTTGGGCTGGTAATGATGTTATTTCCATTACAGGATTCATTGTTTTGCTTGCAGTAACTGCTGGATTATATAACTTTAATGCTCCTGCTTTATCTTTATCAAAATTTCCAATACATAAATATCCTGAATATGTTGTACAATAATCAACAGTAGTCAAACCGTTTACCACCTGTTTTCCATGCGTATAGCTTGTTAAATCAATACTTTTAACATTTGAATATTGTCTAGCGTATGTAATCGCATAATTTATTTCTGAAAAATTATAATAATAAATATTATTTTTCTCTTCTTCTCCTGTTATCCATAAATAACCATTTGCATATGTAATTCCTCCTGCATGTATCTTTTCCTGCATTACTAATGTAGTAATATAATTTCCAGTAGAAGAATCAACTACATATATTACTGAATTATGTCCATAATCACATCCACAATATGCTGTCATAAAAAACATACCATTATAATATGTTAGCCCTTGTGGTACCATACCATAACAACCATGACCTTTTACATTTGTGGAACTCATTCCTGGAAGAATAAAAGATTTTTGTATATTTGCTTTAAAATAATATTTACTAGCATTTATTCCTCTTGTGACATCAAAAGCTACTCCATCTAATTTACTCATATCACCAATCAAATTAGTTCCTGTTGCACTTCCACCAGTACAAACACCATTTGGCGGTGTAAGCGAAACCATCAACCTCATATCGCCTAAAGACGTTTGTTCTAAACTATCGCCATTTATAAGCTTATAACCAATATTCTCGTCACTAATAGATTCCTTTTTAACAAATTCATTACTTATACACTCATCACTAACATATTCATCGCTTGGAAGATTTATTTCAATACTTTCAAAATCCGATTCCACCTGATCTACATCAATGATTTCAAAATCATATTCTCCTAAATAATCTGTAATATCATCAATCTCAGTAATATCATTACTTTTACTATTATCACCAATAGCACCTTTATCCAAAAAAACGGATATATCAGCCAAAACATTCATTGATAAAATGTAACAAAATGTTGTTACTAATAATACTAAACTCACTACCTTCTTTAATTTTAACATGCTTTCCTCCTTTTACATCTAAACCCTTTCCTATAGTTTTAATACAACTTTCACATCCTCAAATTGAAAATTTTTCTATGTGCGCGCTTCCCTTTTTATAGCATTTCTTTTTAGCTTAGTCAATAGTTTTTCGGAAATCTTTCCCCAACGGTGCGATTCAGACCCCCAACGTCCGAAAAAGAGCTGTAATTGTCGTTTCTTGCCATTTTGTCAAAAAAAGCACTATAGTAAAATACCAACTATAATGCTTTTTTTAAGTTCGACTTTGTCGAATCCTTTTTTAATATCCATGCGAGTCAACTACCGTCAAACCAATTTAAAAACCTCAGAATTGTTGTACTTTCACAACATTTCTGAGGTTTTTGCATAATTCGGCTTTAGCCGAATCTATTGTTCACTACCGTGCGAACTATTTTTATACTAACTCAAGTAATACTTCCATAGCTGCATCACCTTTTCTTAAACCAATCTTAACGATTCTTGTGTAACCACCGTTACGATCTGCATACTTAGGTGCATATTCATTGAATAATTTCTCTGATAAATCTACAGTCTTTGTGTTCTTCTTCTTTCCAGCTGCTTTAGCAGGAACTTCTGTTACTGTGTAAAGAACTTTAAGCATTTGACGTCTAGCATGAAGTTTTGAAGGCATATCTTTATTGATTGTCTTTTCAACTGTTTCATACTTTGTAACTTTCTTTCCATCAACTACTTCTTTTACTCTCTTGCCATCTTTGTCTTTAAGAGCAACTTTAGCCTGTACTTTAACTACTTCAAAATTATCTTTTTCTTTTACAGCAAGTGCGATTAATCCTTCAGCTACTTTACGAATTTCTTTAGCCTTAGCTTCAGTTGTAACGATTTTACCATTGTGAAGTAAGCTTGTTACCTGTGCTCTGATTAATGCCTTTCTCTGAGATGCTGTTCTACTAAGCTTTCTATATCCAGCCATTTCTTCCTCCATTCCATTTGTGGAACATATAACCATGCTCATCGGACTTATTGACTATATGCTTGAATCCATAAATTTACATATCATCGCCTGATTTAAGAGATAAACCAAGCTCTTTTAACTTAGCAAGTACTTCTTCTAAAGACTTACGTCCTAAGTTTCTAACTTTCATCATATCTTCTGAAGACTTATTTGTAAGTTCTTCAACTGTATTGATTCCAGCTCTCTTTAAACAGTTATATGAACGAACTGAAAGTTCAAGTTCATCTATGTTCATTTCAAGAACCTTTTCTTTTTCATTTTCTTCCTTCTCTACCATAACTTCTGCAGTTCTGGCATTTTCTGAAAGATCAATGAATAAGTTAAGATGCTCGCTCAAAACTTTTGCTGCTAAACTAACAGCATCATCTGGAGCTAATGAACCATCTGTAAACACATCTAATGTAAGCTTATCAAAATCTGTTATCTGACCTACACGAGTATTCTCAATAGCTAGATTAACACGCTCAACTGGTGTATAGATAGAATCGATTGATATAACACCTATTGGTAAATCATCATTCTTATTCTTATCAGCACCAACGTATCCTCTGCCTCTTGTAATTGTCAGTTCCATGTATAATTTGCTATCAACTCCACCGTTAAGTGTTGCAATAACCAAATCAGGATTTAATATTTCAATGTCAGGGTCTGCCTGAATATCAGCTGCTGTAACAACGCCTTCTCCACTGAATTCAATATAAGCTACTTTAGCTTCATTTGTATCACTGTTATTCTTAATAGATAAACTCTTAATGTTCATAATGATTTCAGTAACATCTTCCTTTACTCCAGGAATTGAACTAAACTCATGAAGAACACCATCAATCTTTACCTGACTAACAGCTGCTCCTGGTAATGAAGACAGCATAATTCTTCTCAGTGAATTACCAAGTGTTGTTCCGTAGCCTCTTTCAAGAGGTTCTACTACAAACTTACCATATTTTTTATCTTCAGAGATTTCAACAATCTCAATGTTTGGTTTTTCAAAATCGAACACTATAAAGCCCCTCCTTCTTTGGATTATGACGGATTATTTTGAATATAATTCGACAATTAACATTTCATCAACTGGAACGTCGATGTTACTTCTTGTTGGTAACTGCTTAACAGTTCCTTTAAGGTTATCCTGCTCTGTTTCTAACCATTCTGGAACAATTCTTGCACTTGTTACATCAAGAACATCCTTATATCTTTGTGAAGATTTGCTCTTCTCTCTGATTTCAATAACGTCACCAGCTTTTACAAGGTATGAAGGAATGTTAACACATTTGCCGTTTACTAAAACGTGCTTATGTCCAACGATTTGTCTAGCTTCTCTTCTTGTTCTAGCATATCCTAAACGGAAGATAACATTATCAAGTCTGAGCTCTAGTAAAACCATAAGATTTTCACCAGATAAGCCTTGCATTTTCTGAGCCTTCTTGAAATAATTTCTGAAAGGCTTTTCTAATACGCCATATATAAATTTTGCTTTCTGCTTTTCTCTTAACTGAAGACCATATTCACTGATCTTTCTGTTAGCTCTTTTTAATTCTCTATTTGATTTCTTATCTACTCCTAAATAGATTGGATCTAAACCAAGTGATCTACATCTTTTAAGAACAGGAACTCTATTTACTGCCATTTACATGTACCTCCTATTAGACTCTACGACGCTTTGGTGGGCGACAACCATTGTGTGGAACTGGAGTAACATCTTTGATACTTGTTACTTCAAGACCACAAGCTGAAAGAGCACGAATTGCTGCTTCTCTTCCTGAACCTGGTCCTTTAACCATAACGTCAACTGTTTTTAAGCCGTGCACTAAGGCTGCCTTTGTAGCTGTTTCAGCTGCCATCTGCGCTGCATAAGGAGTAGATTTCCTTGAACCTCTAAATCCAAGACCACCAGCACTTGCCCATGATAATGCATTTCCTTCATTGTCAGTTAATGTAACAATTGTATTATTGAATGAAGACTGGATATGTGCCTGTCCGTGTTCAACGTTTTTCTTAACACGCTTTTTTGTCACTTTTTTTGTAACTTTAGCCATTATAAACTAACCTCCCTTATGGGTTCTTTCTATATTTTTTTTATTCTTATTGTTTATAGTTATATCATAGAATACAGATATGCTTATATGCATATATACATAAATGTATACGCTAAATTATTTCTTCTTATTAGCTACTGTTCTCTTAGGACCTTTTCTTGTTCTAGCATTAGTCTTAGTCTTTTGACCACGAACAGGAAGTCCTTTTCTATGACGGATTCCTCTGTAACATCCAATTTCCTGTAATCTCTTGATGTTTAATGCGATTTCTCTTCTTAAATCACCTTCTACAGTTTGTGATTCATCTATTACAGCACTAATTTTCTTAACTTCATCATCTGTTAAGTCTCTCACTCTTGTGTCTGGATTAACTCCAGCAGCTTCAAGAATTCTATTTGCGCTTACTCTACCGATTCCATAGATATATGTCAAACCGATTTCTACGCGCTTTTCTCTTGGTAAATCAACACCTGAAATACGAGCCATGTTGTATTACACCTCCATCAATTCTTTCTTCTTTTTAATAAGTATATATCTCCTCACGCAGCCCGTTAAAACGTCTGAAATGTGTGCGTTTCCAATATATCCTTATCGTCAACTTCTGTTATCATAAAATTCACATCATCTTTTCAAATAAGACGACGTTTACACCTGCGTAACAGGTGTACTTATATAATAAAGCAACTTTCCAAAAATTTATATGTATCCTCTTGAGAGTTTTGAGGTTCCACATAGCCTAGTGTTCTATTGCTGCAGCCGCAGATTAACATGTTACTTAGGGATTAGCCTTGTCTCTGCTTATGTTTTGGATTTTCACAGATTACTCTGATGCTACCCTTTCTCTTAATGATTTTGCATTTTTCGCAAATTGGTTTAACTGATGATCTAACCTTCACAGCAAAATCCTCCTTTCAAAAAAAGTCCGTCTATTAATATA
>JAVBRI010000034.1:0-3317 GCA_031548165.1 Lachnospiraceae bacterium | reverse complement strand
CGAAAATTGAAGCACTTGGTGGGACTTGTGAGGTGATCTAATGTTCAAGACACTTAAAAATGCATTCAAGGTAAAAGAAATAAGGACAAAGCTTTTATATACATTTGCTGTTTTACTTATTGTTAGATTAGGTTGTCAAATTCCAGTTCCTGGAACAGATGCTACTGTAATAGAGAGCATTAAAAACAGCCTTACATCTAATGATGCATTTAGTTTCTTTAGTGCATTTACAGGTGGTTCATTTGAGAACATGTCTGTATTTGCATTGAACATTACACCATATATTACATCATCTATTATTATGCAGCTTCTCACAATAGCTATTCCAAAGCTTGAGGAGATGCAAAAAGATGGTGAGACAGGAAGAAAGAAAATTGCAGAGATTACACGTTACGTAACAGTTGCATTAGCACTTATTGAATCACTTGCTATGTCAATTGGATTTGGTAACAAAGGCATCTTTGGAGAAGTTTCTACAATGTCATCAAGCAAATATTTTATAGTAATTTTTGTTTCTGTAATATCAATGACAGCAGGTTCAGCTATACTTATGTGGTTAGGTGAACGTATTACAGAAAAGGGTGTAGGAAACGGTATTTCAGTCATACTTATGATTAACATTGTTGCAAGAATTCCTAGTGATTTGTATAAATTATACGAAAACAAGGTACAGGGAGCTAGCTCTCCACTTGGAGCTGTTATGGCTGCATTAATTATTGTGGCAGTAATAGTAGCAATTGTAGCATTTGTTGTTTTATTACAGGCAGGAGAAAGAAGAATAGCAGTTCAATACGCTAAGAAAAATCAGGGAAGAAAATTAGTTGGTGGTCAAAGTAGTCATATACCTTTAAAGGTTAATACAGCAGGTGTTATTCCTGTTATTTTCGCATCATCATTATTACAATTTCCTGTAATTATTTCTTCTATTTTCGGAAAATCAGCAGGTGATGGAACGTTATGGGGTAAAGTATTAAAGCTTTTAAGTTCAAGTAATTGGTTTAATATAGATTCATTTAAATCATTTGCATATACAGCAGGATTTTTAGTTTATGCAGTATTAGTAATTGCATTTGCATATTTCTATACTTCAATAACATTTAATCCTATTGAAGTTGCAAATAATATGAAGAGACAGGGTGGTTTTGTTCCTGGTATAAGACCAGGTAAACCAACTGAGGACTATCTTTCAAGAATTCTTAATTATATAGTATTTATTGGTGCAGCAGGACTTTTAGTAATAGCAGCAATTCCAATTATAATGTCTGGTGTTTTTGACGCTAGCGTTTCATTCGGTGGAACATCATTGATTATCGTTGTTGGTGTTATACTTGATACACTAAGTAAGATAGAAGCAATGATGGTAGTTCGTAATTACAAGGGTTTCTTAAATGACTAATATTTAATTATCAGGGAGAGTGTCTTTGTGACATTCTTCCTATAAACATAGTAGGGTCCATTGTGGACGGAATCGAGGTTGGCATGAAGATTATTATGTTAGGCGCTCCTGGTGCAGGAAAAGGTACACAGGCAAAAATGTTAGCTGATAAGTATGATATTCCTCATATTTCAACAGGTGATATTTTTAGAGCAAATATAAAAAGTGGTACAGAATTAGGTACTAAAGCTAAAGAATATATGGATAAGGGACTCCTTGTTCCAGATGAGCTTGTAGTTGATCTAGTAATTGATAGATTTAAGCAAGATGATTGTAAGAATGGTTATATCCTTGACGGATTTCCAAGAACAATTCCACAAGCACAGAGTTTAGATGCAGCACTTGAGCAGATTAATGACAAAATAGACTATGCAGTAAATGTAGAAGTGCCTGATGAGAATATTATCAGAAGAATGTCAGGAAGAAGAGCATGTGTAGGATGTGGAGCAACATATCATTTAGTTCATATACCAACAAAGGTAGAAGGAATATGTGATAAATGTGGCGAAGAGCTTATTCTTAGAGAGGATGATAAACCAGAGACAGTTAAGAAAAGACTTGATGTTTATCATGAGCAAACACAACCTCTTATTGACTATTATCAAAGTAAAGACGCAATGGTAGAGGTTGATGGAACTAAGGACATGAACGAAGTATTTGATTCAATCGTTAATATACTTGAGGCGTAGTTAATATGGTAACAATAAAATCTCAAAGAGAAATTGAGTTGATGAGAAAAGCAGGTAAATTGCTTGCCCAGACACATGATGAAATGGAAAAAGCAATTAAACCTGGTATGTCAACTTGGCAGATAAATAAAATCGGCGAAGATATTATCAGAAGCTTTGGATGTATTCCTTCGTTTTTGGATTATAATGGATTCCCAGCTTCTATCTGTGTTTCATTAAATGATGAAGTAGTACATGGTATCCCACGTAAAGATGTTATTGTACGTGAAGGTGATATAATTAGTCTTGATGCAGGATTAATATATGAAGGTTATCATTCTGATGCTGCTAGAACTGTTGCAGTAGGCGAGATTAGTGAAGAAGCAAGAAAACTTATTGAAGTAACTAAGCAAAGTTTTTTTGAAGGAATAAAGTATGCTAAGGCTGGAAATCATCTCCATGAAATATCTAATGCAATCGGTGATTATTGCGAGAGCCGCGGATATGGAGTTGTAAGAGATTTGGTTGGGCATGGAATTGGTAAGAATCTTCACGAAGATCCACAAATACCTAACTTTAGACAAAGAAGAAGAGGTACCAAGCTTCAAGCAGGAATGACACTTGCAATAGAACCGATGATAAATGCAGGAACTTATGAAGTGTATTGGCTTGAAGATGATTGGACTGTTGTAACAGAAGATGGTTCACTTTCAGCACATTATGAGAATACAATACTTGTAACAGATGGAGAACCAGAAATACTGACAATATTATAGGAGGTTTTAGATATGTCAAAGTCTGACGTAATTGAAGTAGAAGGAACAGTAATTGAAAAGTTACCAAACGCAATGTTCCAAGTTGAGCTTGAAAACGGACATAAGGTTTTAGCTCATATAAGCGGTAAGCTTCGTATGAATTTTATACGTATTTTACCAGGAGATAAAGTAACTATAGAACTTTCACCTTACGACTTAAGTAAAGGTCGTATTGTTTGGAGAGATAAATAAGTCGTTGAAAATTTTTATTATAAAACAATATTTTCAAAAAGGCTTGCATCATTAAGAAAAGTGTGCTATATTAATAGACGGACTTTTTTTGAAAGGAGGATTTTGCTGTGAAGGTTAGATCATCAGTTAAACCAATTTGCGAAAAATGCAAAATCATTAAGAGAAAGGGTAGCATCAGAGTAATCTGTGAAAATCCAAAACATAAGC
>JAVBRI010000006.1:0-71135 GCA_031548165.1 Lachnospiraceae bacterium | reverse complement strand
ACAAAGATGCTCTATTTGTCATGCAGTTTTCAATGTTCAATAAAATTATTTCCAGTTCTAAATCTATCTGAAATGCATCTGTGCAATTCATTCAAAAAATATTATTTTAGACTTGACTTTTAATAGTTAGTCTTCCTTCATTTGATAGTATACCATTCCCCTAGGAAAAGTGATAATACATAAAAATTACCGCCTGCTATAGTTAAAACCTATAACAAGCGGCAATATTATATAAGTGCTTTATTTTTATACTTCGCAATCTCTTCTAGATATTTTTGCCCCAATGGGCTTATTGTAACTCCTTTTCTGGCTAAATAACCAATCGTCATTACTTCATCTGATTTAAGTTTTACTGCACAATATTCTGAACCATTCAAATCTTCACATATAATACCTGAACATAGGGTATAGCCATTTAATCCTACCATTAGATTAAGTAAAGTTGCTCTATCATTTGCTCTAATCAACTGTTTATAGTCGTATGTACTTAAAACTTCTTCTGCAAAGTAAAATGAATTGTAATTTCCCTGTTCAAATGATAAACATGGATAATCTTTTAAATCCTCTAAGGATATTTCTTGTCTGCCTGATAATGGATGACCTTTCCATAAGTATACATAAATATGGCACTGTAATATCTCATGGAATTCAAGGTTAGACTCTTTAAATAGCTTAGTTAACACCTTTTGATTAAAATCATTGACATATAAAACTCCTATTTCACTTTTAAAGTTTTTTACATCTTCAATCACTTCATATGTCTTTGTTTCGTGAATTGCAAACTCGTATTCATCCATTCCAAATTGCTTTACCATCTCGACAAATGCATTTACCGCAAATGTATAATGCTGCATGGATACACTGAATTTCTTTTTAATCTGTTCTTTTTGTACATATTTTGATTCGATTAGTTGATACTGTTCCACAACCTGCCTTGCATAACCAATGAACTCTTCTCCTTGTGTTGTAACTGATATTCCTCTATTAGTTCGCCTAAATAATTCGATTTTGATTTCATCTTCCAAATCTTTTATTGATGCTGATAGACTCGGCTGTGATATAAATAAAATATGTGCTGCCTCATTCATTGATTTTGCATTAGCTACCGTGATTGCATATTTTAGCTGTGTAAGTGTCATTTTAAATCTTTCCTCCGTTTAACTATTAATCTTTATATCTCACACAATTTTTCCCCTCATTTTTAGCTGTATATAATGCCATGTCTGCACATTTTATTGCCTTTTCATAATCTTTACCATTAATCTTAGCAACTCCACATGATACTGTTATTGAGAAACCTTTCTTATATGCTACATGTATCACTTGAAAAGATATCGATTTCAAAATTCCTTCTGCTATCGTTATTGCATCTTCTCTACTTTTACAACTAATACAAGCAAGAAATTCCTCTCCACCCCAACGTGAAACGAGACATCCAGATATACATTCCTTAATAGTATTAGCAACCATAATAAGTGCTTTATCTCCAATATCATGACCATAACTATCATTAACATGCTTAAAATCATCTATATCTATCATCAATACATAATTCTCTTCTGATAAATCCGTGTTTTTGTCTATATACTTCTTAAGTTCGCTTTCCATTGCTCTACGGGTCAATAACGATGAAAGTGAATCTGTATTTGCAAGCTTTTGCAAATATTCTTCTTTTAACTTCTCATCTGTTACATCTAGAGCAAAAACCATAAACTTTTTGTCATTAATATTATGTGTATATTGACGCATATGATGGACTGTGTGATCTACTTCATTTTCAAATATTCTTTCCGTAACGCTATACTTTTCTTCACTTGCATTATTATTTTCCATATCATCTGTAAATTCTTGTGTAAACACATTAAATAGCTCATCGCTATCCTTTGGAATACTTATTCCCCATGCTTTTAAGAATGGAAAATCACCTTTACTAATAATACGACGCGTTTTTTTATCTCCCCAAATCATATCTGCATTTTTCTGCACAGAAAGCATCTGTGATATCTGACGGTCATAATTACTAAACTTATGGTAATTGTAATTAATAATAAGTAATAGTACAATTAATACTAATATAATAACTGTGGCTACAACCACAAAAGTCTTTTGATAGTCCTGTATCTGATCGCGAACACGAAAAAGTTCATATTTGTCATTTAGTGATGCATCTTCCCACTTCATACGATTTTCCATATTTAGCGTCTTATCTATCATATCTGCAATATTATAGAGTTTTACAAAAACTTCATGCTCACTTCCTGCTATCATGTGTACATTTGCTTCTGCTCCATAAGGAATTGCTTTTACAAAGGAATAATCTCCTAAAATAGTATAATTATAATCTACACTCATTTCACTTACAAATACCGCATCAACTATTCCATTTCTTAACGCTTTTAACATCTCTCCTCTATCGCCGTATATAATAGGTTCCACTCCTGCAAAGGTTTCCCAATTTGCATATGGTGCTGCGAATTTTGTAGATGCTATCTTAAGTCCCTTGATGGAATCATATTCTTTTGTAGAATAAACCTGTACTCTATCTAGATATAATGGTTGTGAATATATATAACTTGAATCAAGATCATACTCCTTATTGTAGTAAACACTAGTTGCACCTACGATTTCACCTGTTTTAATCTTAGCCAACGCTGTTATAAAGCCTTCTTCAAAATCTGCTGATGGTAATGTAGTTATATTCTTTCCTGTCAGCTTATAAAACATTTCATTTGTACTTTCTAGTATTCCTTCAAATTTCCCATCTTTTACAAAATGAAATGGATACATTACGCCACTATCATATAGCTCTATCTTCTCATAGTGTGTTTTTATATATTCAATATCATCTGCATAAAACTCTCTAACCTTTTCTAGCACGCTTTCATATCTTGCATTTTCAATATTTTCTAGCATATCTAGCCCTTGTGTAGATTCTAGATAACGATTTATAATATTTATTAGTTTTTCCCATTTTTCATCTTTTGCATAAAGTCCCTCTGATGGCAGTACTGTCTCTACATTCATTTCACAAACAATATCAGAATACCTAAGTAACTCACTTTGTACATTAAGAGAAGAAATAACACATTTTACTTCGTTATTACTAAGTGCTAAAAACATATCATCTATTGTATCATAATATTTTATTTGCGTATCTGTACTGATATACTGTCCTAAATACGATTCAACTATAGAACCTTTTATTATGCCAATTGTGCTATTATCAAGATTTGTAATACTAAACAAAGGAGAACTTATACGAGTATATACATCCAAATTTGAAGTATATAGCGTATTTGTTGCATAATATTTTTCTTTTCTATCTTCTGATAATATTGATAAGCCAACAATATCGACTTCTCCATCATCTAATTTTTCAAAAATCTCACTCCAACCATAGCTTTCAAACTCTATCGTTAATCCCCACTCGTTTTCTATTAAATCTGTTAAGGGTCTTAATAAGCCGAATTTTCCATTTAAAGTTTCAAAACTCATAAGCTCACTTGTTATTGCTAACTTTATAGACTGGTTACTTATGGTATTTAAATATTCTTTTTCATCATCTGTAAGTGTAAATGAAAATGGTACTTCCGCAGAAAATACCGCAATATCTCCCTTAGGTTGTACCAACATAAAAAATAAAACTAATATATTAACATATGCACATATTCTTATCAGCGTTTTCTTCATTTAGGAATAACTTCCTTTCATCATAACGTTTTTTGTTAAAATTATTATCATTATACTGTATCTTAAGAATATATGCAATTATTTAATTTTTAAATCACTTGATTTTTTTATAAGCAAAAATGTAATCATTGAAACTATTATACAGATAAATGCAAGGTGTCCTACATTATTTCCACTACTGTCACCTGTAGCAAGCATTTCTATTGTTTCATATACCCCATTGTCTGTAGTTTCATTTAAAATAGCTTCTACTAGCTTTGTTTTTTCTGTCCCCTTTGTTGCGTCTGTTTCTTTTACATTTTCAATATATACCGTTGTGCTTTCATCCTCTTTATCATCAATAGTTGTAGTCGGTACTTCTTCCCAACTAGCGACAAGTACTAAGTTTCTTTTATAATCTTTAGGTTCTATAATCGTAATAATATTACTGGTACTTGTTCCCCATTCATACCAGCCCTTAAAGTTCCAATAATTATCCCTTGTATTTAGCTTATTAAGTTTAATGCTTTCTGATTCTACCATAAATGATTCTACATTATTATTTGTAACGTAGTCTACTGGGATTTTTATTAAAGCCCCCTCTTCATTTATGTCATAGTATGTAATACTATAAGTCTGAGCCTTAAAGTATATAGTTATATAAATATCCACTTGTGATATCGTCAACAAATTTGCATATATATCTTCATCACTTACAGTAAAATTCACTGTGTTTCCTGAAGCATCTTTAATAACCTTTTCAGAAATTACATATCCTTCATCTGGAGTAATTATTGCTGTTGCCTGTTTATCTCCATTTATAAATCCAATCGCTTTGTAATACAATGCATCATCTATATCACCAAAATCAACTCCCTTTTTATCTTCGTATACCATATGAAAACTTGCATATCGTGCAATATCACACTGTTTTTCATTTCCACTTTTATCAGTATATACAGCATCTAAATATATATAACATCCTATTATTTTAGATTCTGCTGCTATTATTAGGTCTTGTGTCACTTGATACGAAAATGTTTCTTCCTGCGCGTACACTGTACCGTCTATGTTCCAACCAATATATTCAATTAATTCTGTATTTGCTGGTAATGTCTTATTTTGTTCATTTGTTATGTATGAACCATAGTCAACTATATATGGTGTTTCTATTGTATTCTCATTGTCTTTATAACTAACATAACATTCCCATTTTGCATATACTTCAATGGTTTCATTTTGAGTAGTACTTGTGATTTTTGTAACCATTTGATCTGTATCTTTACTATACCATCCTTTAAAATGATGCTTATCATCCCATGTAGGAGCTATCAGCATAACTTCTTCTCCATAATCCTCTGTCAAAGGGTTAGTATTTACTATTTTAGATGCTTCGTTTTCGTCACTTGCTAGTAATCCAAAATCATATGAAATGTTAAACTCGTAGTTAACTAATCCCGCTGATGGAAGATAAAAATATAATGTTCCATTTTGAGCATTATTGTGAGCATCTCCATTAAACATATATTGACCATCTTCTAAATCTACCTTTACAATAAGGGCCATTATATCTCCATTTCCAGGATTATAGCTAATTTGTCTTACCGAATATATGTACTCTGTCTCACATTCGAACCTATTATTTAATCCGTATCTATAAGTATTGAATCCACTCTCCTTGCTATAATCAGCCGTATATAGACTCACTCTTTCTCCCTTTGAATTTTTAATATTCATATATTCTCTTTGAATAGCATCTTGCCCTTGTCTTGATAAGTAAAGAGAGCCACCATCTATAATAACTAATCCATCCGAAGCCGCCACTCCACCATATACTGCACCCTTCCCAAAACATGCACCTTTACTATTTTGTGACATTATAACTGATATTGTTCCATTTTTTATATAAACCTCTGCCTTTGCTACTGTTGCTGGAACACTTATATCCCCATCAGCCGTCTTTAACTGCAAATCATTGCTCTTGTGACCACCATTACCAATACCAGAACCATAGCCATTTCCTACTATATCAATCATTCCACTAGTTATAGTAATTGGTGCTGAACCAAGTGTAATTTTATCTTTTGTATAAATAAATTGTTCGTCGTCTTCTTCGGTAAGGTTAGAGGTTTTCGAATCAATCATATGTTGTATTTCCGAAGTTCCTATAGCTGCTCCATAGCTATCTATTCCTGTTTTTAGGTATAGGTGACTTCCTCCCTCATTTACCTCTTCAAAATTAATTTTAACATTATTCTTTATATATTCTATTCTTTCAACTTCATTACCTTCGTCTGTGCTTGAAGTATATATAGGTATAGAATAATTTTCTGCTTTTATAAGTGGCTCTAGTGCTCCATTTATGCCTTTAATATTAGATTTACCTAATATCATTACATTAAATGTTATTCCTTCTGCTGATTTAAACTCAATTGCTGGAATATCTGTTGTTAAAGTAATATTTGTGGCATCTAACACAATATTGACACTTCCTTCACTTGCCTCCCCTGTATACTCAAATATGTATGAAGAAGACAGTGACTTTGTACCCATAATTGAATAATACTTTCCCTCTTCTACTGTAATGTTTCCTGGTTCAACTACAATAGGATACATTATTGAATCACCATCACCATATGCTGCCTCTACATTAGGTATTAACATATTTATTCCCACAACTACAAAAAGACAGCAAAAAATCGCTGATATATAAATGATTAATTTATTCTTTTTGTATTTACTAAATAACTTTATTATACCATACATTCCATTTCCCCCTCCTTGGAGTCCAGAAAACTTATTTAGCTTAACCACGTTATTTGCCATATCCTTATGACTTCATTAAACTAAATATATCATAGTTTTATTAATTTGCAAAGCAATTGTTTATAATATGCAAAATATCATCTGCTGCATGCCATAACCCGCAAGGATTTAACATTGTTTTTGGATATAGCTGACCACTCTCATCTACAATTAATCCCATTGCTGCAAGTGTTACATAAATATAGACTCTTCCATTATCTATATAGTACTTTGGATTCTGAGCCTTTGTATTCTGATATTTAATAATTTCCTCAGCACACAAAATCAATCTATTATCCTCTTCAATACGATAATGTGGAATCATTTCAATTAGCAATCCTGGTGAATTTTTCTTTCCACCATAAAAAGTATCATATATAATAACATCAGCATTTTTATAGTGAAAAGTTTTCCCACCTATTGTATTGGCTGCATATAAACGCATAAAAGGAAAATTTTTATTTTTACCAGTATCATAAAACCCTCTACTCCAAGAAAATTCTATAGCTGAATTATGTATTTTATACTGTGCTCCTGAAACTACGCAGGCAACAATTATAAACAAAAAGAAACTGGCAAAAATAAGAACTAATCCTGCCTTAGAAAAAAAAGCACGTATCGAACCTGATAGAAAAATCAGAAAACATATAATAATCCATTTTATCCACTTTATTTTTTTAGGTTTGTACATTTCAAACCATTCATACCATAATTGTTGAATATTACTTTCAAACATCTTTTCTCTTTCCTTTTCTCTTTTTGAATTATTATACATTTTTACCCTTAATTCGTCCACTAATTTTTTGCTTTATTCCCATTTAAAGAGCCTTATAGAAATAGCGATACAAATAGTAGCAAGAACAACCATAACAATAACAGGTGCTAAAATACTTTCGATTTCCAATCCTAAAGATGCCGCCTTTAATAACTTTATCCCTTGTGTTAGTGGAAGAACATCTGCTACCTTTTGCAACGCATTAGGCATAACCTCGTAAGGCAGAGTTGCTCCTGAAAATACTAACATCGGAAAATATAATATACTTGCTACTACACCTGCAATTTTGGTATTTGGTGAAATTCCTCCGACCATCATACCAATACTGAACATTGATAGCATTACTAATAAATAGCCTCCAAAGAAAACAAGTGGAGAACCAATTAGTTTAAAATCAAAAAAGATTTTAGCAACAGTGTAAAGCAATAATAATGATACGACAGAATAAATCGTATAAATTGTAACTTGCACTATTAATATTATTACAGGACTTATAGGTGTAACCTTAAATCTCTTTAATATTTTTCTACTTCGATATTCAGATACCACTAAAGGAAGTCCCATAACACCGCCTGCACATATAGCGATAGTTGCCAATGCTCCAAAGGATTGCTCTAAAAATGTATATTCTGCGCCATCAAATGCAGGCTTGTTACCATAAATTATACCAATAATGACTAATACAACAAGTGGCATACAAATTGCAAATATAAACATATCCATACCTCGCAGTGATAGTTTAAACTCGTTTTTTAACATTGTTTTAAATGTTTTCATCTTCTATTTCCTCCTCATCTGAATACCACAAATATGCATCTTCAAATTTTTCATATGGACTACTAGCAATGGCTTCATGGACTGTTCCATAAAATACTGCTTGTCCTTTTTTCAAAATACAAATTTTATCACACAATGCTTCGACCTCATCCATATAGTGAGAAGTAAGAAGAATCGTTAAGCCCTTTTCTTTTAATTTAGATAAAATTTTCCACACATCACGTCTAGCTCTTGAGTCAAGACCTGTTGTTAGTTCATCTAAAAAAACTACTTTTGGATTAGGTATTAAAGCTAAAACTATAAATAATTTCTGTTTTTGACCACCCGATAATTCGCTAACTGTATTTTTTACTTTATCAGATATTCCAAACTGATTTAGCAAATCCTTATAATTTGTAGTTTCTTTATAAAGTGACTGTGTAACCTCACACAATTCAGATACAGTAATCTTTTCTTGATAATTTGTCTCTTGAAATTGTACTCCAACATATTCAAAAAGTTTTTTTCTTTGTTTAGTAGGATTCATTCCTAAAATAGATACTTCGCCATCATCAGCTTTTTTCGTACCTAAGATACATTCAATTGTAGTGCTTTTTCCTGCACCATTTGCCCCTAATAATCCAAAAACAGTTCCCTTTTTTACTGATATATTCAAATTTTGAACTGCTATTAAATCATTATAGGATTTTGATAGCTGCTTTACTTCAATAATATTGTCCATTAAAATTGCCTCCTTTTTATACTTTAATAAAAGAATAACACCAAACAAAAGTCTGGTGTCAATATGGAGGGTTTGAATATTTACTTTTCATTTCGTATAACATTACTTCTATTAAAACAGCATTATTTTTTGCTATCTTTAAGGATTCAATTAATTTGTCACAAACAGATATAATATCTTCATCATCGCCAGGAGTGTTTAAAACGCTCTCTACATCAATGCCTGAATTTTCTTCTAATGCATTAAGCATTCTAAGAATCGCTGTTAATGAATAATTTGCACATTTTAGTGAACGGATAATTTTAATTTTTCGAATGTCATCATCTGTATAAACACGGTAACCATTTTCTTTTCGCTTGATTTTTAGTAAACCATTCATTTCCCAGTTACGCAGTGTGTCCATTGTAATATCAAGCATATTTGAAACATCTTTACGTTTTAAATTATAGTTGGTTGTTAAATCTGTACCATCAAGCATCTCCTGTACAAGCCTTGCTGCTTCACTTGCATTGATTGCTTCTGTTTCGACTGTCAAAATGTATTCTCTTGTCAGCTTAATTGCATCATCAAATTTGCAAAGTGCTGTCAGTTTTGCAATATTTAAAGCCTTTTTTCTAAGTCCTTTTTGCAATACTTCGATTTGAAGCGCAGTGCGTGCAACTCTAAATTGATCTATGTGTAAGTCTGTAAATATGCGGTAACCGTTACTTTTTCGTACAGGCTTTGATATTAGTTCTAATTCCTCATACATTCGTACTGTATTCGGGTGAACACCAATAATTTTTGCAACCTCACTAGTCTTATATGTTTTAATATTTAGCATATAATATACTCCTCTACATTACTCATAAGTATTTCAATTAATTCTCTATCCATAAAATCATAATCGTCACTAATAAAAAGGCAAATTACTTTTTTATCTATAATACAATCTGGATATTTCTCTTTAACTCTCCTTAAATGCTTTTTCTCCATGCAAAAAATAATATCAGCCCAACCAAGTAGACCACTGGTAACTTTAATTCGAGCGTTGTTTTCTGTTCCTGCTGAACGTGCCTCATGACCATTATATCCATCAAATATTTTTTCTGCTGTTAAACTACGACGTTTGTTTTGACTACATAAAAAAAGTAACTTCATATGCTCTACCTTCTTGGCTGAGTTGTTATAATAATTGCTCGTATGCCAATTTAATAATTTTCTCATATCTTTCATTAATATATTTCTTATAAAACTCTTTTTGCAATTGTGAGATATATGGCACATCATTAATAAAATCACATATCTTCCTCATGTCAATTTGTGGAACAACTCTAAGCAAAGCTTTATTGCACTCCTTGTTATCTACCTTCATAAGAAAATCATAATAGTTAATTTTTCTTCCATTTTGCTTTATTGCAGATGTCGGGAACTGATATATTCTTGCATTTAATTCTCCTTCATTTTCCATAACCCTTTGCATCACTCCGTCATCTGCTTGAGGTAGCAAACAACTTCCACAGTCATATATTGGCGCTAATTCTGCTGTCTGTAAAACTGGGTTAACAATAAATCCCCAATTGCCATTATGTCTATCAAAATTCCCAAGTAGCGCATCTACAACAAATACATTCCAAAAATGCTCTAAAAGCACTACTGGGTTAACAAACTGCTGCTTTTCTATAGTTTCTAAAATATCAATTAATTCTGTCCCACTACCATTGTGCTCAGAATCAATTACCGAATTCTTTATAGAACAAAAATCATATAATATTTTCTCTTTCACCGTAAAATCCTTACACGCACAAACAACTTTTTCTTTACCATTTACTTTAAAAATTCCAAGCAAGGTTTGCTGTGCAGGTATTCCAAGCATATTAAAAATACTACTTGCTATATGCTCACTAATACAACTATTAGTATATGACAACCCTATAGTTTTTTCTTTTGCAGATGGTGGAAATTTCAGCATATATTGACATCCATCATACTCAACCGCAATCTTCTTTCCATTTGCACCATTATAAGCCTTACCAAACACTCTTTTACATTCTGTAAAGTCAATCATCTAAAACCTCACCTCCATAAATACTTTTTTCTCAGATAATCTGCATGTTCAGATGTAATGATATTGTCGCTAATTTCTGCATCATTAATGCTTCCATACAATTCTCCCCATAAACAATCTAAAAGACTTGAGCCTTGTGTTAATGCCTCTTTATATGCATCAAGGTCATTTTGTAAATATCCAGGCAATCCGTATTCATAGGATTCTTCTCGTACCATTTGCACTTCTTGTCCTTCATCTTTATTAATAATCGCATCCTCGATTAACATTTCCATTGAGACATCCAATACTTTTGCAATTTTATATAATGTTTCTGCTGAACATTTTTCAATGCGACTTTTACCATTGCACATATCATTTAATGTTGCATGTGGTACACCACTTAATTTAGAAAGACGATATTTTGTCATGTTATTTTCTTTTAAAATTTCATTAATATCCACTTTATACCCATATCTTTCTGATTTAGACTCCTACATTAGAAATATCTAAATCTATAGTTTAAAGAATTTTCAAATTCTTCACCGCCTAATTATATTATATCGGGGCGCCGAAACATAGTCAACATATTGTTACCAATTTATCAAAATAAACAAATTTTATCAAATTAGTATTTTATCACAAAAATCCTTAATATCTTCTTCTCTATTTGGTACATCATCCTTACATTCAATCGAACACAAGCCCAAATTACCACTTGATATAATTCCTAAATGACCATAAAAGTGTTCTATGCTTTCAATTATCCTATCACACTCTCTCATACTCGGTCCTGTACGCAGTGCTATACTATAACCCTTTTTTCCTTGTCCAATTGTTGCATGTGGTTCATGAGTATCACACCAAGGAGTACATCTATCTATAAATGCTTTAAATTGCCCTGGAATATCTGCCCAATATGATGGAGCTACAGAAATTATAATATCTGCATTATCATATTCCTGCATTATTTGTGAAACACCATCATCTTGAATAATGCATTTTGCTGTATTATGGCAAATCCTGCAGCCCTTGCAAAATTTAACCTCATAATCATCAATGCAAATTGTTTTTACATCATAATTAGATTCTAAATTGGAACGGACAATCTCAACTATTGCAGCAGTTGCACCATCTCTTACTGGACTACAGTTAATTACTAAAACTTTCATATCCTATACCTCCTATATTTTATCTGAAGTAACACTCATTTTTCTATGTTCCTTATCATATAAATAAATTTGATTAGTTAATGGTCTTTCTCCATCTTTATAAATTTCTAATGCTAACTCTTTCATTTTTAATAACTTTTCTTCATCATTTTCTTCTATAAACAAAACCATATCCTTAGCAGGTACAGATATCAATAAATTGCCTTCAAAATGTTTATTTATTTCGTGCCATATTTCAGGGATACATAGACTTGCCGCTTCATGGTCTCCACCAGCCACCAATCCATATCCTCCATAACTCGTTTCGTGCATTGTAAACTCTACATCTCTTAACAAGTTATCACACGCTTTTTCAAACAAGTCATTTTCGCTATATTTTTCTGGCATATCCTTTTCTTGTAAAATTTCAAATAAGGTTCCATTATCGTATACGTAAAGAAGAATTAAATTACCAATCAACTTTCTTTCGATTAAGTCAGCATTAATTTCCTCGCCCTTTACTAGAACTGTTTTGGTTTCTATTGAATTATCTTGTTCTGCATTTAAATTAACCTTTACCCATGGATAAATTTTTTCTATATCAATTTTGCTCATGTTCTAAACCTCATTTACTTCCTTTACTTGAACTCACTTTCCTTATCTTGCCTTTAATGGGTTTACCCTGTAAACTTTTCAGTACATACTCACCCTTTTGATTCAATATTTCCACATAACTCATACTATCTCTGATATCTATAATTCCAATGTCATCCATACTAACATCTTTTATACTACATATTGCCCCAACTAGATCCCCTGCTCGCATTTTTGACTTACGCCCACCACCAATACTTAGTCTAAGAATTCCTTTTTGAAGAGCAGCACCCTTCCTAGGTACTACCTCAGCCTTTTCCCTTTGCTTTTTCCAGAACTCTTTTTCTTGTAATTTATCCTTTGGTGGACATTCTAATAATTCTAATTCCTGCTCCATATATTCTTCAACCATTTTAAGCATTCTAAGATCTTCATCACACACTAAGCTAATTGCTGTACCTGTCTTTCCATTACGTCCTGTACGCCCAATTCTATGTACATAGGTTTCTCTTCCAGTAGGAAAATCATAATTTATAACATGGGTAATGTTCTCAAAATCAACCCCTCTTGCAGCAACATCTGTAGCAATCAAATATCTAAAACCACCTCTTCTAAATGCTTCAACTGTTTTTAATCGCTCTCTTTGCTCCATCTCTCCATGTAACATTCCACAAAATATTCGATTTCTCCTAAGTTTTTGAAATAATACATTTACCATTTCTCTAGTAGCACAAAAAATAATACTACAATCTGGATTTTCCGTAATTAGAATATCTATAAAATCATTATATTTACTATCTGCATCTGTCTTATACAATTTCTGCGTAATAGCTGGTGCTTGTACATTTTCCTCATCCATCATAATCAAATGTACATCCTTAATATAATCATCCACTAACTTCCTAACATCTGACCTTAATGTTGCAGAAAACAACGACATTACAGCCGTTCTTGGGATTAATTCAACTATTTCTTTAACTTCATCAATAAACCCCATATCAAGCATTTGATCGGCTTCATCTATTACCACATGGGAAATTTTCTCAAGTTTTAGACTTCCTCTACGAACCAAGTCCATAACTCTGCCTGGTGTTCCTACGACAATATGTGATTTTTGTCTAAGAGTCTGAATCTGCTTATCTATTGGAAACCCACCAAATACCGCAGGCACCTTCAATTTCTTCTTTCTGGCTATGCAAAACACTTCATCCCTAACTTGTACAGCGAGTTCCCTTGTTGGCTCTAATATTAATGCTTGAGGCATATTTTCATCCCATGTAACCCGCTCACATAGTGGAATCGCAAATGCAGCTGTTTTACCACTTCCTGTTGGTGCTTTTGCTACAACACGTTTTCCATCTAGCATGGCTGGTATTACTTCTTTTTGAATGTCTGTTGGAACCTTATATCCAAGTAAATCAAGTGCTGTTAATATATCTTCTGATAATTTATAATCACTGAACATAGCTCTTTTCCTCTCTAAACTATAATCCATATAATTCTTTTATAATTCTATCATCCCACATTATATCCGTCAATTTTTAATTACAATTTATGATTTATCAGTTACGATTTTATCTATTTTTAGCGAATATTGTATTTTTCTTATATAAATGATATAATAAATTTAGCTAATTTTACTTAAAAAGTAATCATATCGAACTATTAACATATTTTAACACAGAAAGGCGTTATATGAGCAATCAAATCCCGAATTATTCCGAATTGGAGAAAAAATTAGAAGAAGCTACTGCTCTATTAAGAATACAAGAGCAAGAAATACATTCCTTAGTAAACTATCTACCTGGAGCTGTATTTACATGCTCCAATGATGAACAGCTTTCCATCCAACATTGTAGTAACAATTTTCTTCAATTATTTGGCTATAACAGCATTGAAGAATTACAAGAAAAAACTGGTGGTAGTTTTCTACAACTAATTTACGAAACCGATCGTAAAGAAGCATTTAACAAAGCACTTAAACGTAGAGATTTAACTACAAATAGTGATATTTTTTATAGAGGTATTCGTAAAGATGGCAGTCTAGTATGGATACACGACCAAGGACATTTATGCATAAATAGTTCTGGTGAATACTTCTACTGTATATTGCAAGATAATAGCCGTGCAATGCGTGCTACAGAAGACTTACGTCTTAGCTTAGAACGTCATCAAATCATTCTCGATCAAACTAACGATGTCCTTTTTGAGTGGGACTTAATTACCGATAACTTTTTTGTTTCTTCAAATTGGGAGAAAAAATTTGGATATTTGCCAAATACTAAATCTGATGGAGTAACCTCACGTTTTCTTACACATATCCATCCAGATGATAAGGAGAAACAACAAACTTTAGTTGATAGTATCCGTGCGGGTAATCCTATGACTGAGGCTGAAATCCGCATTGCCACATCAGAAGGTGAATGGCTTTGGTGTAGAGAGCGGGGAACTGCTCAATTTGACTCAAGTGGAAAGGTAATACGTGCAGTTGGTTGTATTGTAGACATTGATCGCGAAAAACGCTATTTGGAGGAAATGCGTGATCGTGCTGAACATGATTCTCTTACTAATTTATGCAATAAAATCACCACCCAAAATCAAAGCATTGCAATGCTCTCCGTTCCACGCGAGAATCATGTTTATGCCTTAGTACTTTTTGATGTAGATAATTTTAAGATGGTGAATAATGTACAAGGTCATCTAGCTGGTGATGTTTTATTAATTGACCTCGCTCAAATGTTAAAAAAGAATGCTGGCCCTCGCGATATTTGTGGTCGTGTAGGTGGTGATGAATTTGCTATGTTTCTTTGTGACAACCATAATCGCGAAGAGGTAGCTATACAAGTTCAAAAAATTTTGGATGATATCGCAGCTCTTCAACCAAATTTTGAGGTTCCATTTTCTTGCAGTGCTGGTATTGCATTGTTTCCTGAAGATGGCACAAATTATACTACTTTATTTTCACATGCTGACACTGCACTATACCAAACTAAAAACAACGGAAAAGCTGGATATACCTTCTATTCACCTGAACTAGAACAAAATACAGGAACATATATTGGTACTAGATTTGACAATCATGATGCTTCTATATTTACTAGTCAGCTCACCATGTATTTATTCCATCAGCTTTACCAAACAGAGGATATTGAAACTGCTATTCCTAAAATTCTTGAAATTGCTGGTAAATTAGTTGACGTAAGTCGTGTATACATTTCTGAAGAAAACGAAACCAACACTGCTATCATTTCTGGCTATGAGTGGTGCAATGATGGCGTTGTCTCAATGAATGATATGGCGGTTAATATGACACCTATTGATATGGCTGTATACAAAGAACGATTAAGTATTGATGGTTTTATTAGTTGTACCGATGTGACCAAATTAACAGCTAGGCATCAAGAACTTCTAGCTCCTAAGGGCGTTTCTGCTATATTACATTGTGGATTATATGAAAATGGTCAATATCGTGGTTTTGTTGGCTTTGATAACTGTAAGCCTATTAAATCCTGGACACAGGAGCAATTAGATGTACTCAAACAATTATCCGAAATTCTAGGAATGTTCCTTTCTAGACGACACGAACAGCTAAAAAATGCACACACCTTAAATCTTTTAGAAATGATATTAGATAGCATGGATCACCATGTTTATGTAGTAGATGCTGAAGATTTTAATTTAGTATATGCTAATAAAATTACTAGAGCTCTTCTTCCTGAAGATGCAATAGGTCATCTTTGCCATCGTGATTTATGCGGTTTAGATGAACCTTGTGAATTGTGTCCTATTCGGGAAATACAAGACTCTGATGATACAGAGTACCAACGTACTATGATTAACCCTTTGACACAATATAAGGTATCCGTTAAAGCAGTCAAGCTTATATGGACAGACGGTCAAGCGGTGTATCTGGTAACTCCTACAACCTTAGATAAATAAGTGATATTGTAATTCCAAACAAAAAAGCACTGTTTAAAGTGCTTTTTTGTTTGAATCATATCGTTTTATATCAATTTAATCTATTACATTGCTGTTTTATTAACAAAATCAACTTCATACAGACGTTCACCGTATATTTCTTCATTGTCAATAATAGTACCTTCTGTAAGGGTAATACGTAAAACAATTGAGTTCGGGTTTTCTTCATCTCCTACTTCATCAAACCAATTAAAGATTTTTCTAAACTTCGCTATGATTTCTGTATTCTTTTCGTCTTTTACCCAACCAAGATTTTCAGCTATTCCTTGAAGAGAATACCAACCAAACCCAGCTACAGAAACCTCGTTGTTCTTCTCTATTTGCAACATCTTATTTTTCTTTGCATCTGTAGAAACATAAAATACACCATCTTCATAATATGAACAAACCATGCGGACAGCAGGGCGGGGGTTACCAGCAGCATTTGGAGTTAGTGATATTGTCGCAATGGCAATAATCTCCTCTTTTTCATTTCCACAACGTTCATTTAAAAGTTTCATTGCATTCTCGTATTTACTCATTTTTTATCTTCTCCTTTAAAATTTATTTAATTATATCATAAACGCTTCCCCAAAGGCAGAGTCAAGTATTTTTTAATACCTTATTTAAGTTGTAGATTGTTTTAAATACTTTTCTAATATATAATATTAATAGTTAATTTTAGTACTGGGAGGTTTTTATGATTTATATGACTAAGGAATGGTATAATACCATGCAAAAAACAAGTTTTCATTTGATGTTAAAGACTACAAAGAAAGCTGAATCATTTTCTGAAGATTATTTTAAAAAGCTATACATGAAAGAGGAAGGTATCTGGTTACAGTTACAAGAAGATGTTTCAAATGTCAACATTGAAGATATTTTTTCAGAAGAATTTTATATGGAAAGTCTTGACGGTAATCCAATTGATACTGATGAATTTGAAGAAGCTAAAGAAATGTATTTTAAAATGCGAGAACAGATTATATCAGAACATAAAAATAATCCTCCTGTTTTTGACATTGAACAACAAAAGAAGATTTTTAAAAAGTCATTTCAATGCAATTTGAAACTTTTAAAAGAAAATTTGCCTACCGACATATTAGATGAAGTTGCGGATATTAGAGTTTTAGCATTAAATCGTGCATCCGCTGACATTAGGAGAAAAATCACAATATTTTGCAAAAAAAATGACAAATCTTGTAGGAATGCTATGGATACATATTGGAAAAACTATAAAAGAACTTTTAGAAGATATGAACCAGCTTTTGCTGAACAATTTAATTTTCATGATTGTAGAATTATTTCTTCTAGACAAGAAGGGAATGATTTTATTATAAAACTTGACAATTCTGGTGGTTTCACTTCGATAAAAAAAATTATTTTCAAGGACTGTATTATCTTAAAACAAGATAGCATTCTTAAAAACGTTTGGTGGTTATATGATGAAATATACAAAACTGATAATGGCTACGAAATTCATGCTTTATTACAAGGAAAAGAAGTAATTGATTTTATAGTAGATGTAAAAGATGTTATTTTCAAATAGGAGAATAAATATAAAATGAAACAATATGACCAAGATTCTTTAAATAAACGACAAGAAAAATGGATTGAATTTGCATTCTGTTTTGATGGATTTATAAGAGATTTTATTATTCGTTCTATCTGTAATCCCTTTTTTTCTGATAATATATTATCAAAAAATAGAAATTCTGATGAGATAATTTTATCACTTGGATATACAAGCTCTTATCGACAAGTACTTCATTTTGTTAATCCTGTTTTTAGTGATAATTTTAATAAAGAATATCTCCTTATTTACGATACAGAAGTTGAAATTCTTGATAATGGTTACAGAATCTCAGGTGTTCAGGAGTATGATGATGAAATAGTAACAATTGATTTTTCTACTCTCTCCATTGAAACAGTACTGATTGATTATTCTCACAGAAGTGCATATAATGGTTCACCATGGAGCCTTATTAAAGATTGCTTTGATTCTATCTGTAATAAACATGATACATTTGGATTTGATTTTCTAAATGTAAAAGAAAAAGCTCTTTTACCACTTTGTAACTTTCAACCTATATATCACTTAGAATATCCAATTCAATTTTTTACAAATAATAAGGCCGCTGATGATATGTTTATTGATTTTGCCATAAAGGCCGGAAATGAGTATATTGCTGAATTAACAAAAATATACTCCAATATTGAAATTAATGAAGATAACCCTTATCCATCTGTACGTTTTAAAGAAAAGGAAAAAGCTCGTAATGCCTTACATAAGGAAATGGTTAAACCATCAAGTGAAGTATTAGCAAATTTAATATTAAATGAATTCAAAGAAGCTGCTTCACAATATCCTAAGGCTGTAGAGTTAGACCTTTCTTTTGAAAAAATAAGACTTATAAAGGATACTGTAACTAGCATTTTAAGACAACATGGTTATGAGGGTGAATATCCACATTTTAAAAAGATGTCGACTTTTAAAAGTAAAAAGCATATGGCTTGTATGATTGATTGTGTTGAAGGCAATATATATGGTTCAGACGATGATATGTTAGAAATTAATTTCACTGTTAGTACTGTATTTCTTAAGGAAGACGAATTGCATCTATTTGATTCATTTGATGGACATAGTGGATTTTTCATAGATAAAAATCTCCGTAGTATCAGAACTATTGCACCTAATTTTACTTCTTATAATGATGATTTTACATTAAAAAACGACTTAATTAAGTGTACTACTGTTGCTGCAAAAGTTGCAGAATGTAAAAAGCTTACCAAAGAAGAACGTAGCAAGTTTTTAACTACAGATACAAAAACATACGGTTGTCTATTTTCCGTTTTGTTTTGCTTATTTGTAGGAATAGGACTTCCATTATTACTTTGCCCCGCAATGTTTTTATTTGGCTTAATAATAGGTGCTCCTTTCACCATTTTTTATTCTGAAGCACCATCTTTTTTGGAATTTTTTAAGGGTTTGCTATTTGAATTTCCGTGGTGGAAAGTGTTCTTATTTTGTTTTATTGCCTTTAGTTGTTTTTATAGCTTGGCACTGATATTTTTCACAGTAACCTCAAGGAAGAGGGGGTAAAGTACCGACCCCCTTACTTTTAGTCTATTTTTTTGCTAAAGCTGGTACCTCGTTATCTAACCATGTTTCAATATCCTGCCTCATAATTAATATTGAGTCATCAAAAGGTATTCGAATACCCTGACAACCACCTTGACAAGGTTCACCACGCAGCTTCCTGTCACATCCGTATCCCTTTGCAATTTTTTCTTGTAAATGCAGAGGGAATTTTTCGATGACATCTGCATATTTATCTGTTTTTTTTGTTCTTACAACTACGCAATAACCATCCTTCATAGAAAATGAAAACTCCCATACTCTTTGCTGATATATATCCCTTGGGGATAAGTCGCGCTTACTATTCTTTACATTTGCATAGGCAAAATGAACTGCGTTGTCATTGATTATTTTACAAGTCATTCCCATATCTATATAGCGTTGATGTAATTCTAAAGCAAAATTTTGAAGGTTTTCAGGTAACGGATGTATAATATCCTTCAAAATATCAAGTACATCTGTATCTTCTACTTTCATCACCCTATAATCGCATCGTAAAATATTTTCAGCGTTATTAAAAAATCTCACTCGCAACTCTATAGATGCAATTGCTAAAGCTTTTAACCCCGTCAACATGATAGGATTATTCGTATATGATAATTTCGCTTCTGAAATATTAAGTGTCTTTGCTTCTAAGTCAATACCAGTAAAAACAAACCCACAAAGAGTTAAAAAGCGGAAACATTCAATTTGTTTAGGAACGTAAATTTTAGGTTTTGGAGCTGTAAATAATGGTATTTCCGTTATCAATAATGAATCACCGTTTTCAATCAATTTGCCATGATAGCCTATTTCAATTAGTAGGTAATTAATATCATTTAGAAATGGGTAATCTACTGGATTCTTAGATTTTTTCGGTTTAGCATATAAATCACCATCTGAGACTAAATGGTCACAAAATACATATAAGAAATCTCTAAAAGCAATAACGCCTTTTCGTATATTTTCTTCATTTGCAACACTTTCAAATCTAGGTTTAATTGCATAAGTCTCAGGTATATTCACTGGTATCAATTTTTTCATGTGTTTCGCATACTCGCTGATTGGTTTTTGTAATTCAATTTTGCCGTGACTTTCACTCATTTTTCTGCTCCTTTTTGCTATTAATCATTACATTCTCTATTGTAATTGATGCACCATCTGCAGCTAAAAAAATAAACATTTCATTTGGTAACTTACTTGTAAATGTAGTTTTTCTTGTATAAGTAGAACCATTTTTCCCTGTAAAAGTTGCAAAGGTTTCAAATTTATTTTTATTCCTTGTAATCTTTTGTACCACATTCGCATCTTTCATACAGGCAATAAACTCTTTATCCGTTTTATAATCTTTCTCGTGTGTCATCGCACTTCCTGCAAAAGCTTTATTCTTCCCATTACCCCAGCCAAATGTATCTGTTCTTACAATAGTTTCAAAATATCCCCCAGAACGTCTTTTTGCATTTGTAAACGCTGTTGCATATGAATTATATACAGCCTTTCCACCTTTTACATTTAACTTAAATGTAAGTTCAAAATCACCTGATACTTGATAGTACTTACTGAATCCTGTCCACCATAATGGAGAACTAAATTCATATTTTTCACTGGAGCTTTCTGTTACAATTTCATCTGATAGTTTTTTTAGTGCCATTACTGGTTCATATGATTTCAAATCCAGCCATAAAGCAGGACGAACTCCACCTGTATTGTCGCCAAAAGGATGAATAATATTGCTGTTACATTTTAAGGCATGGTTTCCTTGAATGCCTATATTTCCATCACCATGAATATATACGGCTTTCTCACTCATACATCCAGGTGATTGAAGCCATGTTTTCTCACTTACACGGCCAGGTGATCTAAGCCACCACCACCATCCACCACCTTTAAACGTAGCCACTCGTTGGTTATTGTTCTCATCTCTCTTTTGAAACCAATAATCTTCCTTCTTGCCTCGGTTGTATAACTTTTCGCTACTGTCGCCAAAATATCTACATACCACTTCTTCAACGCTCAACAAAAATATACGATCCTGCGTATCTTCTCCACCATCTGTACCATACCACTCATTATCTGGATTTTTATTTGTCACTGTGATAATATGTTCTCTATCAGTTTCTGAGAATCTGTCATAAAACTCGCCATTTAGATACTTTCTAAGCTCACACTTAGCCCATGTCGTAATTTCATTAACATTATGATAAGTACGTTGTTCTATAATATCTTCTGTTATAATTAAAGCTGCGTTATTTTTTATATCAAGCACTTGCCACTCATATTGACCAAATATGATTTTATCATTAATCTGCATATCTTCTCCTATACTCTCTATAAATCATTAACAATTGTTACTTTTTTTGTAAACACAACAACTCTCGATCAAGCCATATTTCAATATCCTTACTTATTTCAAGCATTGACTCATCTAAAGAAAAGCTAAACCCATGACAACCGTGTTGGCAAGGCTCGCCAAATCTTTTCTTTTCACAACCATAGCCTTTAGAAATTTTTTCCTGTAAATACAGAGGAAATTTTTCAATAACGTCTGGATATTTATTGGTGTTGTTCGCTTTAATGAGGATACGATAGCCCGAACTAAACGATAGCGAAAACGACCATATTTCTTTACTTTTATGTGAGTAGGTAACCACAAATTCGAGTTTTCCCCAAGCTGCCTTGCACGTTAATCCTACATCAATATAATGCTGATGCAGTTTCAAGACAAAATCCTGAACTTCGCTAGGTAACAAATGTATAGTATCCTTTAAAAGAGATATTGCTTCTATTTCCTCATCTTTTAATACCCTGTAGTCACATCGCAAAAAAATATCATCGTTGATCTTGTTGATATGCAGTTCTTTACTAGCAAGAGCCATAGCTTTAAAACCTATCAACATAATAGAATTTTCAGGATATGTAATTCTCAATGATGTAACTTTTGACATATCCGGATTTTCTTGGTCTAAATCAATATCATTAAAATTAATTCCGCAATATGTTAGAAACCTCAAAACTTTAATTAATTTTGGAACAGCGATTTTAGCTTTTGATTGCCAATAGCCTCCTGGACCTAAAACAGTAGTAAGCACTTGCCAATCATCAATAAATATTGAATCATTGTTTTCGGTCAGTTCACCATGATAGCCTATATTAAGTAATATACTTCTAACATAATCTAAAAATGGGTAGCTTGCTGATAAACTTGTATGTGAAACATCCTTCTTCGTGTTTTTTGGAGAATCGTCATATAAACTTCCATCATTGATTAAACGATCACAAAGCAAATATAGAAAATCTCTAAATACAAGAACACCATTACATATACTTTCTTCATCACTTATGCTCTTAAACATAGGCTTTAAATTATAAGTTTCTGGTATGTTTACAGGTATTATACTTTTTATATATCTAGCCATATCACTAAGTGTTTTTTTCATTAGATTACTTCTCCTGTCAATTTTTTATTTAATGGTTACATTCTCTATTGTAATTGATGCACCATCTGCTGCCAAGAAAATCAACATATCATTAGGTGCTTCACTTGTAAATGTTGTTTTTCTTGTATAAGTAGAACCATTTTTTCCTTTAAATGTTGCAAAAGATGTAAAATCATTACCACGCCTTGTAATCTTATGAACAACATTAGCGTCTCTCATACATGAAACAAAATCCTCATCAGTTTCATAATCTTTCTCATGGATCATATCGCCTCCGCCATAAACTTTATTATCACCAGCACCCCAGCCAAATGAGTCCGATCTTACGAGGGCTGTTTCAAAATACCCTTCAGAATATCTTCGTGAATTCGCATAAGCTGTTGAATATGAATTAAATGCAGCGTCTCCACCTTTTACATTCAACTTAAATGTAAGCTCAAAATCACCTGATACTTGGTAATACTTACTAAATGCAGCCCACCATACTGGTGAACTAAATTCATATTTTTCACTTGTACTATCTGTTATAATTTCATCTGACAATTTTTTACGAGGTTTAACTGGTATATATACATTTTGTTGTTCATAACCAAGTGATTCTCTAACTTCAGGTGTTATTTTTATCATTGAAGTCATTTCTCGGCGACCAGACTGATCATCACGTTCAAATCCACTAGTCTCTAGCCATTTATCAACACCTCCTGATGTTCTAACGATAATTTCATCTTGGTCTATTGATGATGCCACTGCATACATACCACCTTTAAAATCTAAAAGTTCGTAAGGCGCTACATCCCCTGCTGTCACATTATCTTTAACTGCAAAGTTAAATTGACCTTTCATCTGACAATTTTCGCCACAAGTAGGACAAAATGCAAAGTTGTTAGGACAATCCACCCAGACGAATTCTATATCACCAAATATAGAATCCATGAACAGATGCCTATAATTATTTACTAAATCCATAAACTCACTAATTGTACCAAAAAGAGATACTGGGCCTGTGGTAACTGCTTTAAATGGACTCATTTGAATAATTCGTACATCTGGTTCTTTTTTTAGCTTTTCCGTTACATCAAACATGCGATTTACATTTGATGGCTTACCAATATAATCAACATTTACTAATTGTGTTTCAATGTCCTTCGCCTTGTCATACAGTAACTTTACATCTGAATTGTCTGAAAAATTTACCTTTTCAATTTCGTGTATAAAATCAAGTACTATATCTTTTAACTCGTGTAAAAGTGCAACTTCATCATCTATATTTTGTACTTTCTTTTCTAATACTTCTAAAACTATATTTGAACTTGAAGTGCTGAAAATACGCTGAATATCTTTTATACTGATATTTAACTTACGTAAAATAAGTATTTGCTCAATTCTCCTCACAGCGTCTTCATCGTACATTCTGTAAGAATAATCATCACACCTTGTACTAGTTATCAACCCCTTGTCCTCGTAATAACGTAGAGTTCGTGCTGTTATATCATATTTAGTTGATATATCTTTGATTTTTATTAGGTTATTCAAGATTATACACCTCTGTCTTTTTTTTATTTTATTGTAAACTCTTCCCCAAAGATAGAGTCAATAATTTTTAAAACAATCTTTTTCCATCTGAAATATTTATGTCAAGTTCTTTTGCTGCACTCGTTTGCTTAAAAGGATTTATTTTTTCAACTACTCCATCACGTTTAAAAAGAGACCCTGTATTCTTAAACCAAAATGTCACATTTTCTTTTATACACTGTTCTCTAATTCTTAGCACCCAGTCATAATCACATTCTCTAGCTTCTCGTGAGGTTTCACCACCAACGCTAACATGATCTATTCCATGCAAATAAGGTGATAAATCTATCTCTTCCAAAAGTGGCGCACATGCTACAAAACGCCTTTTCATAGGATACGATAGAAATAATGGGAGCCTATAATCTGCTAGCTCTTGATTTTCCACAGTGCATCCAATATTAACATTATCATAGCCTTCGCCCCAATCAGATGGTAGGGAAACTAGAAAACGGTCGATTCTTTTAGTTAAAATCAAAAAATCAATATCCTGTCTCTGCTTTATCATCGCCCAAGCCTCTTTACGCCATTCATCAGCCTCTGGAAGGAAAAAGTCTGTTGCAAAGCATGTTGCAAGAATTTTATTTCCTTTAATATTGTACTCACCTTTTTTATTTGTTCTTATTGGCCAATCGAATTGATCTGTCTTTTCTATAGTATTTTGACCAAAGCGTTTTGCATGTGGCCCATAAAAATAACAATTTGTACAGCCCTCACTGGCTTTATAGCATCCTGTCCATGGTTCCCAGTTCATATTCTTTCCTCCGTTCATATGTTTGAATAATGATATATTAACAATGCCCTAAATGTTATATCACAAGCCTTTCGGATTTTTGATTTCCAATCCACTTCCAACTGTAATCCTGCATATGGTCCCCAACCTTTAAAGATACCTTCAAGTACTGGAATATGACACACACCATGTTCATCAATAGATTTTATGATTTCATCGACAGCGTCCATTAATTCTGGAATATAAGGTATAACACCGCACCTTGCAAACCATTCTATATATTCCAGATTATAAAGTTCTGGTTTATTCTTATATTCAATTGACATAGGACTTGGTAACAAACAAGATGATTTTATCGCCAATCCTTGTGATGGAAAACAACCAAGTGCTCCTAATGCATAGCCAACCCATGATGCCGCTGTTAGTCCAACAAGCTCCTGCCTATCGGTTTTCATCATTTTTGAAATTGATTCTGCAAGCATCTTTATATTACTCTCGGTTTTCCACGAATTAGTGTGTGCCAAAATATCTAAATGATAACGGCATGGCCATTTCTCATTATCATTAAAAACTCTGTTTTTACCTGATTGTATAGAACGCGACACATCAAGAATTGAATCTACTTCCAGTACATGTTTAAAAGAATCCAAAGATAATTGAATTTGTGGCGAAATATCTATCTCATCATCATATCCTGCACGTGCGATACAAGCGCAGCGGATAAGATTTTGCCCGTTTGCAGCATATTTAAATTCGTCGTAATATTTCCCTTTTGTGCGGTAACATAAATCATCTAAAGGTATGGTAACAAAAGCATCCATTGACCTCTTTAGTTCTGGAGTATCCTTATTCACCACTTTTTCTCCAAGATATTTTGTACATGTTTCTTGGTTTTCAAATTGCCCTGCATCTTTGCTTGTTCCATGAAAACCGTTCCCAAACCATCCATTTTCCAACTGACTTGCAAAAGTTGTTTTTATATTTGGTTCTTGTAGAATTTCATCTTGATATTGCTCTGCTTCATGTTGTGTGAGATTATGAAGTATCTCACTTTTTATACGACGCTTAATAGACGGATTTGCATTTTCAAGTAAAAATGATATCATTTTTTCTTTACGTTCTGTTGCCATTTTTTCCCCTTTTATTTATATAATTTTATCAAAATCTTTGTTTTCATTTTACCATATGTCATAAAAATATGACATATTATATATAAATTTCTTTTAAAAAAGCAACTGGATTATAATTTTACAACAAAGTATTTCATTACATTAATACTCAAGGCTGCCACTTTATGATTTTTCAATCATTAAAGCGACAGCCCTTATTTTTTTCTACATATGTGGAGACAAAGTCTCTTTAATTAATTCATCATTGCTAAGTTTTGATAAATAACATACTACCCTCATATCTAAATTTAGGGCCCGTGAAATACGTTGACCATAATCTTGATCAGCCAAGTAGCAATGTACTGCATGACGGTATTTGATATTTTTTGTAACGGGATTTATATTTTCTGCAGTATTTGAAATAAGTCTCTGCTTTTCAGGTTCTGACATTGAACGGTACAATTCACCGCCAGCTCTAAAATTATTATCTGTAGGATCATCAGCAGGATCAAAACGCCAAAGGCATCCCTCTAAATCAAGTGGTGGTTCCATTGCCATAGGTTGTGCTGACCAGTAATTGTAACTGTTTGGAGTATATGCAGGTGTTCTTCCATAATTCCCATCTGTTCGCATTTGTCCATCACGGTGATAATCACTTACGGGAACATGAGCCTGATTTACTGGAATTAAGTTGTGATTAACCCCAAGACGATAGCGCTGTGCATCTCCATAAGAAAACAACCTTCCTTGAAGAAGTTTATCAGGTGAAAATCCAATACCAGGAACGACATGTGCTGGATTAAATGCTGCCTGCTCCACCTCTGCAAAGAAGTTTTCTGGATTTCTATTCAACTGTAAAACACCTACCCTTATAAGTGGAAACTCATTTTCACGCCAAGATTTTGTAATATCAAATGGATTCTCATAATGTTGTCTCGCCTGTTCCTCTGTCATAATCTGCACATACATAGTCCATTTAGGGAAATCACCACGTTCAATAGCTTCAAATAGGTCTCGCCCATGACTTTCACGGTCTTTGGCAATAAGCTCTTCCGCCTCTGCATTTGTCAGATGTTGCAAACCTTGTTGTGTAAGAAAATGGAACTTACACCAAACCCTTTTGTTATTGCAATTGTAAAAAGAAAAAGTATGCTCACCAAACATATCCATGTGCCTAAAAGACTTTGGAATGCCTCTGTCAGACATGGTGATGGTTCTTTGATGAAAGCTCTCTGGTAATAATGTCCAGAAGTCCCAGTTGTTTTGTGCACTGCGCATTCCAGTACGTGGGTCTCGTTTTACCGCACGATTAAGGTCTGGAAATTTGTGAGTGTCACGTAAAAAAAATACTGGAGTATTGTTTCCTACTAAATCCCAATTACCTTCTTCTGTATAAAATTTCATAGCTGTTCCACGGATATCACGTTCAGCATCGGCAGCACCGCGTTCTCCCGCAACTGTAGAAAATCGGATAAATAAATCTGTTACCTTTCCTAACTGTAAAACTTTTGCTTTTGTATACCTTGAAATATCATCTGTTATTCTCAATGTTCCATAAGCACCCCAGCCTTTCGCATGCATACGGCGTTCTGGGATGACTTCTCTATCAAAATGTGCCATTTTTTCCAAAAGCCAAACATCCTGCAATGCTACAGGTCCACGTGGTCCAGCGGTAAGAGAATGGTCGTTATTGGCAACAGGAGCACCAACCTCATTCGTTAATTTCCTATTATCATTCATCGGATATCACTTCCTCCTTCTAAAATTAGAATTTAGTATACAAATGTATATTCAAGCAAACTAAAGAATAGGACTGTGAGATTAAAGTTATATTGACTATCAATATAAGTAATATATGTGTTCTGCTATCCTTGTTAATTGAATATTTTATTATTAAACCTAATCCATGAGAAAGGGACTTAGTATGAATGAAGGAAAAATCGCTTTTTTAACATATGTGAAAAATGGGGAAAAGTATTTAGCAAAGAGCATTGAATGCGTGCTGGCACAAACGCATACTAATTTAATTTACTACTTAGTAGATAATCAATCAACTGACAATACATTTGAAATAATGATGGATTATGCACAAAAAGATTCTCGTATTTCTGTCTTTAAAGGAGACAATACCATGAATGTACTTACGGATTATATTGATATTATAGAGGATTGTGAATATTTTGCACTTTTAGATGGTGATGATTTATATGAACCAGAGTTTGCTGCAAAGATGATTGATTTTATTGAGAAAGAGCAGTTGGATTTTGCCTGCTGTACCTCGAAATTTATTGATGTAGTTACCGAAGCTACGGCAAATAGAGGATTTCCGTATGAAGCCATTTTTGAAGCTCCTCAGTTTGTAGAACAGCTACCTAATATATTTTCGGTACTTCGTACCATATGGGGTAAAGTATTTAAATTATCCTTATTAAAGAGCTTAGACATTTCTGACTTCCAACAATTTTCTAGTAAGACATTTTTGGCTGTGGATACGGTTTATGTTTTGTCAGCGCTGAGAAGAGCTCAAAGAATAGGGTTTCTTCCAGAAGTTTTACACACTTACTTTATCATACCATCATCAGTTTCAAAAAGATATGATCCATATAGTTTAGATGCTACGGTTCACTTATTTCATGTGATGGAAAGCTTTCATCCTAAAATATCACTTCTTATTTGGTTTTATTTAATTGAAATTACTGTAATAATAAAAAATTTATTTGCATCAAATTTGACGTTAGATGAAAAGTTAAATGAGATGATGTTGATTGGTAAACATCCTTTAACACAGCGATACATTGAAATAGACCCAGAGTTGCAGACAAAAATTGTCGCACCGCTTTTTAAGGCTATAAAGGAGAATGAGGGTGAGGAACAAAAGTATGATTTTGATAAATGCCTAAAGGTATTTAAGATTTAGTTAGATCGCACAAATTTTCCATTGACAACATCTTCCCCAAGTGCTATAATTCAGAAAAATAAATATTTAAACCGTTGATGCGGAGATAAAAATATTTGTGCACATTACAGAGAGTCTGATTAGCTGAGAACAGATGGAACGCAGGATATTAAATGGACCGCAGAGGGCATAGTCAAAAGCTTTTAGCTGAGTATTCTATGACGTAAGGCATACGTAAGTTGTCGGAGATATGATGGTATCTCGCAAAGAGCACGGATTTTTTCGTGAATCAAGGTGGCACCGCGGATTTGTATATTCGCCCTTGACAGTATTATTGTACTGTCAGGGGCTTTTTTATTGCCTGACAGCCAAAAAGGAGGTTAGAAAATTATGATTTATCCATCAATTGAAGAAGCAAAAAAGATTTTGTCTGAGGGAGATTATAAGAGAATTCCAATAAAAATGGATTTATGTTCAGACATGGTTACACCAGTAATGGCTATTAAAAGACTTAAAAAAGTGAGCAAACATTGCTTTATGTTAGAAAGTGCAGAGGCTACTAAAAAATGGGGAAGATACACTTTTCTCGGATATGATCCAATTCTTGAATTTACTTGTCAAAATGGTGTCGTCAATATTAAAAGCACCATAAACATAACCGAGAAAACTAACAATCCTGGAGAAATAATTCGCCAAATTATTAAGGATAATAAAACTCCTACAATGTCAGAAATGCCACCGTTTTCAGGCGGATTGGTAGGTTACTTTTCATATGACTACATAAAATACAGTGAACCTACATTAAATCTTGAAGCGGACGATGAAGAATCATTTAAAGATGTAGATTTAATGCTGTTTGACAAGGTTATAGTATTTGACAACTATAAACAGCAAGTAACTCTTATTGTAAATGTAAAAGCTGAGGATATTAATACATCTTATCACAAGGGAATTATGGAATTAGAATCCATGAAAAAACTTCTTACTGAAGGGGAAATGATTGAAAATCAACCTTTAAAAATAAAAAGTCCCCTTAGATATTTATTTGATAAAGAAAAGTATTGCCAAATGGTTGAACAAGGAAAGCATTATATTCGCGAAGGTGATATTTTCCAGATAGTTCTATCAAACAGAATTGATGCAGATATTGAAGGAAGTCTATTAGATACATACAGAATACTTAGAATGACGAATCCTTCACCGTATATGTTTTACTTTTTCAGTGATGATATTGAAATTGCAGGGGCATCGCCTGAGACTTTGGTAAAGCTAGAAAAAAGTGTTCTTCACACATTTCCTCTTGCAGGCACAAGACCAAGAGGAGCTACAGATAAAGAGGATTTAGAGCTTGAACAAGAGCTTCTTGCTGATGAAAAAGAATTAGCTGAACATAATATGCTAGTTGATTTAGGAAGAAACGATATAGGTAAGATAAGCAAAATTGGAACTGTAGAAGTCGAAAAATATATGAATATTGAAAGATATTCTCATGTTATGCATATTGGTTCTACTGTAAAAGGAATTATTAGAGATGATAAAGATGCCTTAAATGCTGTAGATGCAATACTTCCAGCCGGAACTCTTTCAGGAGCACCAAAACTTCGTGCTTGCAAACTTATTTGTGAGTTAGAAAATAACAAGAGAGGTATTTATGGTGGTGCGATAGGATATATCGACTTTACTGGAAATCTTGATACTTGTATTGCCATAAGGCTTGCCTTTACAAAGAACAATAAAGTATTTGTGAGGTCAGGAGCTGGGATTGTAGCAGACAGTATTCCTGAAAAAGAATATGAGGAATGTATTAATAAAGCAAAAGCAGTTATAAATGCACTTAAAAATGCTGAAGGAGGCCTCTAGGATGGTATTATTAATTGATAATTATGACAGTTTTTCTTATAACCTTTATCAGCTTATAGGAAGCGTGAGACAGGATATAAAAGTTATAAGAAATGATGAACTTACATTGGAAGAAATCGATGAACTGGATATTGATAAAATAGTTATTTCACCTGGGCCAGGAAGGCCTGCTGATGCTGGCATATGTGAAGATGTAATAAGATATTTTGCAGGCAAGATGCCTATCATGGGTGTATGTCTTGGTCATCAGGCTATATGCGAAACATTTGGCGGCGAAGTCTCTTATGCAAAAGAACTTATGCATGGAAAAACGTCTATTGTCTCTATTAATAATGAAAGTCGTATATTTAAGAGTATGCAACCGCAGATAAAGGTAGCACGATATCATTCATTGTCAGCTGTAAAGGATAAGCTTCCAAACACATTGGAAATAATCGCAGAAACCACAGACGGTGAAATAATGGCTGTACAACATAAGGATTTTCAAATATATGGACTTCAATTTCACCCCGAGTCAATTCTTACACCAGATGGAAAGAAAATTATTGAAAACTTTTTGTCAATATAAAATAGAAATGGAGAAATAAAATATGATTAGAGAAGCAATTATTGATTTAAATAAAAAAGAGGATTTAAGTTACGAAACTGCAAAGAAAGTAATGAATGAAATTATGAGTGGCGAAGCAAGTCAGGTTCAGATGAGTTCATACCTTACTGCCCTTGCTATGAAAGGGGAAACTATTGATGAAATTACTGCTTCTGCCGAAGGTATGAGAGCTCATTGTGTTAAGCTTTTACATGATATGGATGTGCTTGAGATAGTAGGTACTGGTGGTGATCATTCAAATTCATTTAATATTTCCACAACTTCTGCAATGGTTATTGCCGCTGGTGGCGTTCCTGTTGCAAAACATGGTAACAGAGCTGCTTCTAGCAAATCTGGAGCCGCTGATGTATTGGAAGCTCTTGGAGTAAATATAACTATTCCACCTGAAAAAAGTACGCAGTTACTAAAACAGATAGGCATATGTTTTCTATTTGCACAAAACTATCATATTGCAATGAAGTATGTAGCTCCTGTAAGAAAAGAGCTTGGAATTAGAACTGTTTTTAATATACTTGGACCATTATCTAATCCAGCAGGTGCAAATATGGAAGTTATGGGAGTTTATGACGAGGCTCTTGTTGAACCTTTGGCTAAAGTACTATTGAACCTTGGAGTAAAAAAGGCTATGGTTGTATATGGGCAAGATAAATTAGATGAAATCTCTATGAGTGCGCCAACTACTGTGTGTGAAGTAAAGGATGGAGAATTTTTATCATATACTATTACTCCTGAAGAGTTCGGATTTACAAGATGTGATAAGTCAGAGCTTGCAGGTGGCACCCCAGAGGAAAATGCGATTATAACAAAATCTGTATTAAGTGGCGAAAAAGGTCCTAAGAGAGATGCGGTAGCACTAAATGCTGGAGCTGCTTTATATATTGCTGGAAAAGCTGAAACTCTTAGAGATGGTGTGAAACTTGCAGAAGAAATTATTGACTCTAAGTTGGCGCTTAACAAATTAGAGGAATTTATTAAATATTCAAATATATAGAATAGAGGGTATTCGAATGATATTAGATGAAATTGCAGAAAAAACAAGAGAACGAATTGCTAAGGCAAAGCTTGTTAAGTCTCTAGAGGATATAAAAAAAGAAGCTTTAGCTATGGAAATTAATAATGATTTTCCTTTTGAAAAGGCTTTACGAGAGACAGGACTTTCTTTTATATGTGAAGTCAAAAAGGCATCTCCTTCAAAAGGTATAATTGCTGAGGAATTTCCTTATGTGGATATTGCATTAGAATACGAAAAAGCAGGTGCTTGCGCCATTTCATGCCTTACTGAGCCATATTATTTTAAAGGAAGTGATAATTACTTAAAGGAGATTACCGCATCCGTAAGCATCCCAGTGCTTAGAAAAGACTTTACAGTAGATGAATATATGATATATGAAGCGAAAATATTAGGCGCACATGCTGTACTCCTTATATGTGCCATATTATCCGATGAAGAACTTAAAAGCTACATAAAAATAGCTCATAGTCTAGGATTATCGGCACTTGTTGAGGCTCACACAGAGGATGAAGTAAAAAGGGCATTGGCATCTGGCGGAAAAATAATTGGCGTAAATAACAGGGATTTAAAGACTTTTAATGTTGATATTACAACAAGTGTAAGACTTAGAAAGTTAGTTCCTGCTGAATATGTATATGTATCAGAAAGTGGTATAAAAAGTAGAAACGAGACTAAGGTTCTTTATGAAAACGGAACAAATGCGGTATTGATTGGTGAAACATTTATGGTGAGTAAAGATAAAAAGGCTATGTTGGATGAACTTAGAGGGGCAAACTAAATTATGGTAAAAATAAAGATATGTGGACTAAGCCGTTTAGAAGATATTGATGCAGTAAATATCTGCAAGCCTGATTATATTGGATTTGTATTTGCAAAAAGCAGAAGACAAATATCAATTGATAAGGCTAAAGAGTTAAAGCAGGCTTTGTCTGAGGATATAAAGGCAGTGGGTGTGTTTGTAAATGAAGATAATGAAAAAATTATTGAACTTTTAAACCAAAATGTCGTTGACATTGCACAACTTCATGGTAATGAGAGTGAGAATGATATAATCGAAATCAAGGCCGCAACTGGAAAACAAGTCATAAAGGCTGTATCTGTAGAAAGTGAAACTGATATATTAGAATGGAATAATAGTACCGCTGATTTTCTACTTTTAGACAATGGTGGAGGTGGAACGGGGAAATCTTTTGATTGGGCAAATATACCTGAGTTTGGCAAACCATATTTTCTAGCAGGTGGCATATGTGCTGACAACATTGACGAGGCTGTTAAAAAATGTCCATATGCAATAGACTTATCAGGTGGGGCGGAAACTAATGGATTTAAAGATGCAGAGAAGATTGAATATCTTGTAAAAAGAGTGAGAGCTAATAACTAGACATTTTTTGATATTAGGAATATAATCTTGTTATACAGTTATTATATTATATCAGATAAGGTGAGAGGAATGTCTAAAAATAGAAATTACGAAATAGATATGTGTAATGGGCCAGTATTGAAAAAGGTACTGGCTTTTGCGTTACCACTTATGTGCTCTGGCATGCTTCAACTGCTGTTCAATGCAGCAGATACTGTTGTGGTTGGACGATTTGCAGGTGATAATTCATTGGCAGCAGTCGGTTCAACGACACCTTTGATAAATCTTCTTGTGAACTTATTTGTAGGTTTATCAATAGGTGCAAATGTTTTAGTTGCTAAAGAGTATGGTGCAAAAAAAAGTGAAGAACTACGTAAAACAGTTCATACAGCTATGTTGATAAGCTTATTAAGTGGTATTTTTCTTACAATAGTAGGCGTCGCTGGTGCAAAGCAAATCTTAATATGGATGAATACCCCTGAAAAAGTAGTTAATTTGGCAACTACTTATTTGCGTATTTATTTTATAGGAACGACCGCATCCATGATATATAATTTTGGAAGCGCCATTTTAAGAGCAGTTGGAGACACAAGAAGACCTTTGTATTATCTTATTATAGCGGGCGTTGTGAATGTAATACTTAATCTTATATTTGTTATATGTTTTAAAATGGATGTTGCTGGAGTTGGTCTTGCAACAGCTATTTCTCAATGTATATCAGCTATTCTTGTGGTTAGATGTCTAGTGAAAGAAGACGGATTTATAAAACTGAATCTAAAGAAGCTTCATATATATAAAGACAAGCTTTTGAATATATTAAGAATCGGACTACCCGCAGGATTTCAGGGCGTATTGTTTGCATTGTCAAATGTAGTCATTCAATCTTCAATTAATTCGTTTGGTGAAGTTATTGTAGCTGGCAATTCTGCTGCTGGAAGTATAGAAGGCTTTGTTTATGTTGCAATGAATGCATTTTATCAAGCCGCCATTTCATTTACAGGGCAAAATATGGGGGCTGGAAAAACTAGTAGGATAAAAAAGATTTTTTTATCTACACAGACGTGCGTTATAGTCGTAGGTGTGGTTTTGGGAAGTTTGGCATATTTATTTGGAAGGGTGTTGCTTAGTATATATTCTTCTAGTGATAGTGTTATAGATGCGGGAATGGTAAGGCTTGGTGTAATTGCTGTAACTTATGCACTTTGTGGAATGATGGATGTAATGGTTGGTATGTTGAGGGGTATGGGCTATTCGATTGTACCGATGATTGTGTCTTTGATTGGGGCATGTGGTCTGAGAATTGTTTGGATTATGACTATTTTTAAAATTGAGCGTTTTCATACTGTGAGGGTGGTTTATTTGTCTTATCCTATAACGTGGATTGTTACGTTTTCGGTTCATCTTTTATGCTTTTTTGTGGTGTATAAGAAGGTTTTGAGGAAGTAATGTTTGATATAGGGTGTAGGTAAATTTTGCCTACACTCTATACTTTAACGAAAGATATACTTTCCTTTTCCATGTCCTTTTACAGGCTGAATAATCTCAGCTTCTACTAGTACTTTTAGCAATTCAGATGCTCTAGTAGTTTTTAATCCTGTCACTTCTTCTATATTACTTCTTCCAAATATAGAACTATTTCCATATTGCTCGTATATTAATATAATATAATTCATTGTTTTTTCTGATGTTTTTGGCATAAAAGCCTTTATTCTATCTCGAATGTTCGCTTTTTCGTCTTCAATGTCCGCTTTTTCAACTTCAATGTTCGCTTTTGCTGAAACATCATACTTTCTACTAATATGCATTGTACGGTTATGAAGTTCATTTGTTTCATCAAGTAACAGATTTCTTAAAAACAATTCCAGATATTCTGTTGTCTCATAAATTCCGTTTTTTAAATCATTATAATTTGCTCTTACTAAAGCATTTCTAAAATACCACGAATGTTCTGCAAAAATATCATTTGTTGCATCAAATCCTAATGTTCGCAAATATTTAATCAAAAATACTGCTGTTGTTCGAGTGTTTCCTTCACTGAAAATATGAATCTGCCAAATCCCCGATATAAACTCTGCTAGATGATTAACAATCGCTTCCATAGATAGATTCTTATAGATAAATTTTTTTTCCTCTGAAAAATCATAATCTAATGTAGCTTGAAGTTCTGAGGCACTTCCATAAAGAACAGTTGCTCCATCTAATACCCATTCCTTTTTAGTGATATTATAATCTCTAATCTGCCCAGCATGTCCATAGATTCCAGTAAACAGTTTTTTATGGATTGATATATATTCATTCGGTGTAAAACTAAATGCATTCTCTGATAATATCTTTGCAATTCTTACTGATACCTTGTCGGCCTCTTCTGTTCTATCATCATCTGCTTTAGGACTTTCCATATAATAACTATTTAGAAGTTCCTGAGCTTCATCAATTGATATTTTTCCTTCGATGTTTTGTATTGCAGTGTCGATTAGGTATTTTGATGGCTTAAGTCCATCTACTGCTTGCAGCCCAATCGCTGTGTGCCACGCGTATCCTTTATCTCTTTTATTTGGTTCAGATTGTTTTATATACTCTTTAAATGGATCCTTATTCATCAAATTTCCTTCCTGAAGAACTTAATAATACGATTTGCTTGTAAAATCACTGTTTTTTTTTAGATTCTTACATCGCCTAAATGCTTTCAATTCTATATATTAAATCTTTACCTATCAATATCTTCTATTGTATCAAACGAACATCGTTTTCTCAATTTATTTAATAAATTTTTGTAATTGTTATCTTATTACTTTCCACAACATTTCTTATATTTTTTGCCTGAACCACAAGGACATGATTCATTTGGGTATATTTTCTTTCCATCACCTAAAATATCTGACATTCTTTTTGCAAGATATGGGTTCACTTTTATCGGTGGGCTAATTTCTTTCTCTTTAATCTTGCAGAAACTAGCCTTTTCTTCTTCACCCAACTGTTCAAACTCATCACTAAGTTCTCTACACAAATCTTCCATATCTTGATAAATAACACCTTTTTTAATTTCTAAATACAAATTATTTATAGTATCCTCAAATCTAGAGTCTCTATTATCATGAAACTGTCTATAATATCCAATCCATCCCCAACCCCATAAAGGCTCGTCTTTAAGATACCCTTCATATAGCTTATAACATGTTGCAATATCACCCATATCAGCATATGCATCCGCAATATCTCTTTTTGCATTTTCGTGAAAAATATTATCATCTTTATATCCTAACCAATTAATCCTTAAAATCTGCTCATTAATTTTAATTAAATCTTGATATCTACCTGCATTATGCAAAGTCATACAAAGATCCTGCGCCCAATTTCCTATCTGCCAATCTAATACTTTGCTACCAAGCTTATTTGAGAAATTATTTTCACGAATCATTAATGCCCATAAATTGTTCCATGCCGTCATTGCTTTATCAGCCATTTCTATCTCTTTTGATTCATCTACTGAAAATGCTTCTTCAAATCCAAGTTCTATTAATTCTTCATCTATCTCTGTAATTGCCATTCTTAATCTCCTATCTCCGATTTAGCATATTTTTTGTATGTCCAGTTTTTTAATCCGCAATTTTTAGCTGATGTATATACTGGTTGCATAACCTCTTCTAAGGCATTTGAAAATTCTATAAACTTCAGCCCTTTTCTATAAATTCTATTTCTTGTTTGATCATTATTTAAATGTTCTTTTGCACACTTATTAAATTCATTTTGAACAACACTATTCTTCCAAATCAACTCATATGATAAATACTCTATTTTTACAAGTTGAGGGAAATATTTATTCCAATCTGGTAGATTATTACTTTTACTGCTATTTATGCTTCTTATCGTCGGATGTAGGTTCCAAAATTCATCATGTGCTACATAAGACCATGGCACAAAGTGATCAATAGAAATATCCTTATCTGTCAATATTTCATTATTATATATCTCTGTAATTGGATGTAATGTAAGCAACAACTTCCAATACTTTTTAACCTTTTCAAGTTTTCGCTCTTGTGGTGGATATAATTTATCTGCAATACCTGGCACACTTGGATTTCGCCTCTGTAAATACATAATCATATTGTATTGGAGCCATCCTTTAATTATTTCTTGATTATTGTGTATATATGTAAGCCATTCACTTTCTATATGAATAGTGGTATGCATGCCATTTAAGGCTACAAAATAGTATATTAACCTACGTTCTTCATTAATTTTCGCAATTAATGCACTCTCTGACACATCCCATTCCTTACCTTTAACCTTGTCCATAAAGGGAGATTGCAAACGATATGGAACATTTTTTGTTAGCATCCTCTTATACTTTACCACTTCTTTATCCGTACAGTCTTTTAAGTAATTAATTATATTTTCTTTCTTTTCAGAAGACTTCAACTTAGAGATTTCCTGTAGATAATGTACTAACTTTTCTAGGGTATCATTTGGACCTAAGTTCAAATGGTATTCTGATACCATATACCATGCATCTGAAATCATTTCGTTAATTAGCTCATCGTATGTTATATAATCTTTACCTTCTAACACTTTTGAGATAATCGCTTTAAACCAGAAGAATTTATAGCATTCGCTTGTATTGTCAAATAGTCTGCTTAAGTATTGTATTTCTAGGTTATTCGAATGTGGTAATTGCATAGGTTCTCCTTCCAATTTAAGTTTTCAAATTTGTCATTTTTCTCAACCTAAAATGCTATTTATTCAGCATCCCAAACTTCCTTGTAAGCATCAATATAATATTTGATACTTTCAGGATATGTATATATGTACTTTCTGCACAGATTTTTATATAGTCCAAGTATTTGCTTATCATATGCAAAATCCAACATAAAATCAAGACAGTGCGTTACTTCTTCTGAAGCTTCTCTGTTACATAAATCTTCGACAATAGGTAAATATGTCTTATATGCTTGCTGACTAAGCTGATTTAGTTGAGATGTTATTCGAAATATATCTTTTTCCATTTCATCCTCCCAGTACAATGAATCAAGTTTCTTATTAATTTGCTCCTCAAGTTCTAATAAGTATCTGTCATAATTAAAAGCTGTCGCATATAGATTTGTAATTTTATGATAAATCTTACGTTCAGAAAGGTGAAGCTCACGTAAAACTTTACACTGACCATTATTTTGAACTATAAGGCATTTCTTTACAGTTGCCCCTCGCAACAATTCATCATCTTCATAGCATATTTCAATACTATCTGAGCCGTCAACAACTACTGCTATATAAGTCAGATATTCAGCTACTGAGCTATGGATTGTTATTTCATCTTTCTTCTTTACATAATATATCTCCAATTTCTAAATTATTTAAAATATTTTTAATAGCAAGTGCTATGTACTGCCTTTCTCTAAGTTTCATAAAACACTTATAAAATCAATTTTTTCATAACTAAGTCATTCTATCAATATCTCTTATTTTATCAAATTAATACTTTTTTCTCAATTCATTTGATAAGTTTATTCACCAATCATATAAAAATGGCTTTCCTACTACTAGAGCAGCATAAACCTTTGTTGGTCTATAACTGCCCTGACGCTGTATATAATAAAGTTTTAATATCTTTATTTTGATTTTTCACTATTCCCTTGTATACTCGTCCGAATTAATGCAATTCGCAATATCAGATAGCTCTACATTAAACCCAAGTTCCTTAACTTTTTCCACATTACTTATTATCTCACTACAATACGCTTTCCCCCTTGCATTTAAATAATTACATAGGACAAGTAATCTCTTTTCTGGTCTAGAGACTGCCACATAATGTAGGTTACATTCCTCATGTTTACTCAAGTCGTAGTTCTCTGCCAACGCGATGACTTGAGCATATTGTAGCCCTTTTGCAGAATGTATTGTTGTAATAACATGTTTATATTTGCTTGTATTGTATGTTGGCTCATATTCTTCATTACAAGCAACTTGATATAGCAATTTTACTTCAGCAGAAATCTTACTGTTTAATTCATATCCCAATATTTCATACATCTTTATACAATGTACTTCAAATTCAGTGGCATCATCTAATACTTTTTTAATACCGTAAAGCACTTTTTTTATTGCAGAGAAATTATATGCATCAGCGTTTGGAATTTCTTCATAAAAATCATATTCTGAATATAAATCGCTTATTAGGAAAAAAGCCAAGTATCGAGATATCCATATATGTTCACTCTCCATTTCTGCATTATCCAAAGGCGAACTTGGGATAAAAGTAAAATCAATATCATTGTCTTTCAAATCTTTTGCCCATCTCTTCCCATCATCTCTATTTCTTATCAAAAAAGCACAATTATCCTTGATATTAACCCATTCCCTTACTTTTTCTATGGCGTATGTTTTTGATTTGTATGCAAAACAGTGTACCGAATCGTCAAAAGTATCCAAACGGAAATCAGTTCTAACATTATCCACAAACATGTTTGCATAATTCTGTATACCTATAACAGATCTAAAGTTATGTTTGAGCTCAAATGCATTAAATTTGCAGTCTGACAATAAATCCTGAAATCCTTTATCATACCCTCCTCGCCAACCGTATATTGATTGCTTTAAGTCACCAACAACAAATAGTGGTATATGTAGTTCTCTGCAAATGTACATAAACAACTCATGCATGTCTTTATCGCAATCTTGATATTCGTCAATATACACTCTATAATACTTTGATTTAAAATAAAGTCTCGCTGCCTCTGACCCCTGTAAAATTCTAAGTGATAATTGAAATGAATAATTTTTCTTGTTATCAGCATATTTGCATATAAATCCTTTGCTATCTATCTTTTTTATTCCTTCATCAAAATCTCTAATTTGATTTTCCGTAGAATAATCTGATTTAATATCCTTTTTGAATTCTCTTCCATATACATCATACATAAATGGTCGAATAATCTCTTGCAGAACAAAAGTATCATTCGTTCCCACAAACCCGTCAACTTTTGCTCCAGACAACCTTGTTTCTATTTCTTTTGCTGCTTTTTTAGTAAATGTTATAGCTGCAAATGTACGAAACGATTTATTTTCTTCAACATCATGCCGTATTTTTGCAATTGTTGTATGGGTCTTCCCCATTCCTGCACTTGCACTAATGACTATATTCCCTTCTTGCAATATAATCATATCTCTAATTTCTTTATCTATTGGTTGCATAATCGCCCCAGCTCCTTTAAGCATTCAAATCGTTCATGATTATATATTTTATTAATTATTACTGTTGATGTTAATTCATTACATAACTCTACCATATGTATCATTTTTTTATCTTGTAGATACTCTACTGCATTTTTACCAGTATTTTTCTTTGCAACAAACTGATCCATTTTCTTAGGAATAGCCTCATATAAATCATTTTCCAAGTCAACCCTCGACAAATAAATTCGATTGTCTTTTAATAGCTTCACCTTTATTTTGTAATCAGTATCATAAATTCTTTCTTGTATCTCCTTTTTCTTTTGGTCAAAATCAGTTTTTCCACAAAGTACGTTCGGCTCATTCGGTTCACCAATAGCAGCTAATCCTCTATTTAACCCCAAATGATTATAACTTTTATCCTTCTTATTGTATTTCAAATCATTGTCGGTTCTAATAATTGTAATCACATTCAATTTTTCCAAAATTGTGCGATACTCTTTAAAGCCAATACCATTCACTACTAAAATATAACCTCCTAGTAATTCGTATGTTGGACATTCTTTTAACAAAATCGTTTCAAATAGAATCTTCTCTGAAGGTCCCTCAACAAGTAGAACATAATCTGCATATATAGCTTCTGCAAGATTTTGATTCAATTGGGTCTTTAGGTTTTTGTATTCTTGTGGCACTGAATAATGTGCTGATTTTCCATCGGTTTTATTTGTCTTATATAGCTTGATCAGATTTACATCATCCATAGCACTAACTATCAACGCAGAATGTGTAGTCAAGAACATATGACGAAATATATTATCATCAAACAATTGCTTAGAAATCGCTAATTGCATAGAACGATGTAAGTGGTTTTCAAGCTCTTCTATTAAAAATAAATTTATTTTTACATCTTCATATTGACGATTTTGTAATGACAAAAGTGTATATGCTAATAATTTTCTTCTTCCGTCCCCAGATGTTGGGTAATTCGTTCCTCCATCATAATTTATATATGGCATCAATTTTGATGATATATTTTCCAACTCCACTTCCGACTTGATATTAACTTCGAAACCTTTTTCGTTCCTATACTTAAAATATTCCTCTTTTATCACACTTTCCATATTTTTTATGCTTTCTAAATCGCCTATTTTCTTATTTAGAGTATCTATAAGCCGTTTTACTGCGTCACGCTCTGTCCCTGTTAAACCACTGTTATTTCGAAAAATGCTTCTTGAATAAAATTTAAAAATATTATCCAACTGTACTGATGAGTCAATATATACAACATTAAACAATTTATCTATTTCAAAATATGCTTGTGAACTAGGAATCGGTTCAAGAAAATTTATGTCACTCCCCCAAAACAATTCTGGTGATACAGAAACACTATCATCATTGTATTTCGCTTTTAGTTGCATGAATACCGTATTATATCCACTTGATATGGCACCAACCATTCTTTTTCTTATTTTCAAATTATCACTATTCAGCTTGTCACTCACATCAATCTCCACTGTAATTTCTATTTCTCGGTCGGTCTTTTTTTGAAAAAAATCTGATTCAACTAATCCATTCTTTCTACATTCCCTATCAAACAAAAATCTAATAGCATATAGGAAATTTGTTTTTCCTATATCATTTAATCCAAATAAAATATTCTTGTTTTCCAATTCAATTTCAATGTCTTCAAAATTCCTGAAATTTTTTATAACAATCTGTTTAAATATCATAATATTTCCCTCCCACACATCAAAAAACAATTCATAGATTAACATCATTAATATTTATCTCTATTCAATAGACTTCTTACATTATAATGCATTACATTCTCTACAAGTTCCTCCTTGCATTTATCAACCTCCACATAATATTATACCTATTTCTTACACATATCTGTGGGAACAGAAATCCCCACTCGACCATTCCCTAACCGTCTGTATAAATCCATCTTCCAACGAACGCTCAATATACGAGCTTTCTACCACTTCCCAGACAACAGACAAACAGTCTTAACATATGCTTCTTTCCATAACATATCAATACCACTTACTTTCCCTCAATTCTATCCAGCTCATCCAAGCTCTCAATAAAGTGCTGTTCTACAGTTGACAATATCTGTTCTCGCTTCTCTTGATATTTTTTATACTCAAAATGTGCCTTCTCTAATGCCTGCTTATGAGTGATTTTCCCCTTTGTTATTAAAATATCACGCCTCGTCATTTTTAAGTAATCATCAATGGCTTCTAACCAATCCCTCATATACATAGGCTCCTTGTTTAGGGCTTGTACTTCTGCGATATCTAAATATGCTGTTACGATTTTATTTAATGCATCTAATTCTTTTTCATCTAAATAATTTTTAGCAACTTCAATATCAGTCCTTTTAATACCTTTGCTAGACCACGATGTTAATCCCATGTTTTCCTTATCTGCATCAGCTCTTTGGTAAATCACTTCAGCAGCAGTATGTTTATGTGCTGCCCAATGCATTTTATTCTGAACCTGTTTAAAAAACTCAGTAGAACTCTCTGCCTTCGGATTATAATCAATACTTGTTGCATAGATTTCTAAAACCTTTCTCCAAAAAACTTTTTCAGAGGAGCGAATGTCACGAATTCTATTTAACAATTCATCAAAATAATTACCTCCGCCCAGATTTTTCAGACGTTCATCATCCATTGCAAAACCTTTTTTTATATATTCTTTTAATATATTTGTTGCCCAAATTCTAAACTGAGTTCCACGAAGCGATTTCACCCTATATCCAACTGAAATAATAACATCAAGATTATAATATTCAATCTGCCTTTCAACTGTACGGTTTCCTTCCTTTTGAACTGTTGCATATTTTGCAACTGTTGAATCTTCCCTCAATTCCCCCTCTTTAAATATGTTTTTAATATGTCGAGAAATAGTTGACTTATCTCGTTGAAATAACTCAGCCATTTGTTCTATTGATAGCCACACTGTATCATTATAAAACGTAGCCTCTACTTTCGTGATTCCATCTTCGGTCTCATACATTAAGATACTTGAATTTTGCATACTCTATCTCCCCTACACTTTTCTTGATAACAACGCTACGGTTTCCACATGCCCCGTCTGCGCAAACATATCCACCGCACAAACTCTTTCCAACCTATACCCCTTCTCCTGCAACACCACCAAATCCCTAGCCAAACTAGTCGGCTTACATGAAATATACACCAACCTATCCACCCCAAAGTTTATAATCTTATCAAGCGCCTTCGGATGTATACCATCTCTCGGCGGATCTAACACAATTAAATCCGGCTTATCCGTCAAACTATCTATAACCTTAAGCACATCACCCGCAATAAACTCACAGTTACCCAATTCATTCAATTCAGCATTCATTTTCGCCGCCTCTACAGCCTCTTCCACAATCTCCACACCCACCACTTTCTTAGCTACAGGTGCTAATATCTGTGCAATTGTACCGGTCCCACTATATAAATCAAATATTACCTTATCATTTGTTTCACCAACAAATTCTCTTGCCTTTTGATATAAAACTTCCGCCCCCAATGTATTCGTCTGAAAAAACGAAAACGCAGATATCTTAAACTCTAGTCCCAGCAGTTTCTCCACCACATAATCCTTACCATAAATAATATCTGAATTATCGCTTTGAACCACATCAGCAAGACTATCATTATACGTATGAATAATACCTGCTATCTCTCCATATAAATCAAGCTTAAGTAAAATATCCTTCAAATTCTCAAATACCACTTTTTCGCTATACTTACTACATTCTGGTATTTCATCAAACTTACTTGTAGTTACTACATTAATAAGCACTTGGCTTGTTTTTACAGTCCTTCTCACAACAAGGTGACGTAAATAGCCCTCATGCCTCATCTTATGATAAAACGGCAACCCTAGCTCCGAAAAGTAATTAAGCACTGCAAATAGTACTGAATTATAGTCTTCATTTACAATCTTACACTCCGAAACCGTCACTATATCATGAAAGCTTCCTTTTTTGTGTAGCCCAAGTGCAAGTGGCCCATCCTTATACTCATCACCAAAGGAAAACTCCATCTTATTACGGTATGCCCATTCAAACGGACTTCCAAGTATACCCTCATATACATAATCTTCACACACTGCATCTATTATACTCTTTACCATATCACCCTTTAGTTCAAGCTGGTTTGTGTAAGATAGTTCTTGATATACACATCCACCACATTCGCCAAAATGCGGACAAAGAGCCTCTCTATCCTGTAAAGGTGAATCTTCTAAAACCTCAAGTAAGCGTCCCTCGCATCTGCCGGCACGCTTTTTTGATAATGAAAATCTAACTGATTGTCCAAGAATAGCTCCTTTTACAACCACCCTAGTTTCACTTCCATCTTCCTCTTTATATGTAAGTATTCCCTTATTAGGAAATTCATATTTCTCAATTTTGCCTTCGTAAATCTGTCCTTTTTTCAAAGCTCTTCTCCTTTGCGGCATTTGTTTTATAATAGTTGCTTATTTCTTGTCGTTCTTTTTGTTATATTTATCTGATAATAAAATTCTTAAGCATAACGCTGCTCCAACAAAGATTAATATAACCATCATTAAAAATTCAAATAAGCTTTTTGCTTGAAATCTTATATCTACTGATGCAATTATTCCTAACACAATAACCAATAAACCTAAACCTGTTACAATCTTTGGTATAATATTCTTAGGAAATATAACAATTAATACAATTCCTATAATAAATGGTATTATAATCATACCGCTAGGAACTCTACTTATCATTCCAAAAAAACCTGTTCTTCCTACTGAATAGTAATTAGTTGACACACTTACATTCGCAAATAATAAGTACAATCCTCCTACTAACATTCCCAACCCTAACAATAATAACTGTAAATCTCTTCCCGGTTTATTTTCACTCATACTTATATCCATGCCTTTCTATATTCTCGTAAACTTCAATCAAACATGAATTACAAAGTAATTCTTGCAAACTTCGACGAAGTCGAATGTTTTCTTATGTAATATTTCACATACAGCCCCCGAATTTCTTCAGAGGCTGTATGTGTCAATCGTTCATTTACTCAGTAATTTCTTCCTCAAAAAATTCATCATCAAAGTCGTCTCCAAAATCATCTTCGAAGTCGTCTTCAAAATCTTCAATGCACTTTGGTGAGAAATGTTTATATAATGCATAAGCAATGCCTGCTATCGCTGCAACTGCTCCGATTATTGCAAGTATCCATAAGATCTTACATTTCTTTTTCTCCTCTGCCTCTTTCTTGTGCATAAGCTCTCCTAACTTTGATGCTGCAATTATTTCTTCTAATTTATTCATTATTGCATACCCCTTTCTATCTTTTATTTCATTTGAAATCAATTTTTTGACATATATAAATATATCAACACAATAGTAGTGTACCACATTTACCTATTTTTTACTATAATTTTTTTAATTTAGCAAAAGAAGCAAACATTTTTTTAATTCCTGCATTTTGGAAGTTTACAGTAACCTCATAATCTCTTCCTGCATCCACTATAGATGTTACTTTCCCAGCACCAAACTTTATATGTTTTACATCATCACCTACCTCGTAACCAATACCGCCATCAGTTGATTTTGGTGACATATCTGCACCTTTTTTCATTGCCCCCATACCAAGCAAATCAGCTGCTGACATACTTTTGCCTCTTGTTGCATTTTCAAAAATACTAGATTCTCTAAGGTTTGATGTGTTATAACTACTTTTATATGCTGGTCTTTCAAAACTATTCGTATTAAATGCTGGTTTTTGTGACATCTCTTTTGACTCAAGAAGATTATTTGGTATCTCTTTTACAAAACGAGACACTTTATTATATTGGTTTTCTCCTCTAATCATTCGTGTTTTCGCACAAGTGATTGTAAGACTTTCTTTTGCTCTTGTGATTGCCACATAGCAAAGTCGTCTTTCCTCTTCAATATCTGTTGGGTCATCGCCAGCTATTGCCATATAGCTTGGGAACAATCCATCTTCCATACCGCAAAGATATACCTTTGGAAACTCTAAGCCTTTCGCACTATGTATGGTCATCAATACCACATAGTTATTTTCTCCTTCATAGCTATCTATCTCCGCCACCAAAGCTACTTCCTCTAAAAATCCCGAAAGTGTAGGTTGTTCTTCACCCTCTTCATAACTTACTACCTTAGAAAATAATTCATCAATATTTTCTAATCTTGTCTTTGACTCATCTGTATTTTCAGCTCTTAATTCGTCTGCATAACCAGTTCCATCAATGATGTCTTGAAAAATCTCTGCAATTGTATTATAACCAAGCTTACTTCTTTGTACTCTTATAAAATTAGTAAACTCACGAATCTTGCTTTCTGCTCTGCTTACGCCGATTTCTTCTATTCTTAAAAGTGCTTCAAAAAAGCTTATTCCGTTTTGGTCTGCAAACGTTTGAATCTTATCTATTGTTGTTAAACCGATTCCACGCTTAGGAATATTTATAATTCTCTTTACTGCAACATCATCTCTTGCATTATCAACAGTCTTTAAGTATGCAAGTAAATCCTTGATTTCCTTTCTTTGATAAAAGTTTACTCCGCCAAAAATCTTATATGGAATACCTTGCATTATAAGTTTTTCTTCTATCGCACGTGATTGAGCATTTGTTCTGTAAAGACACGCACAGTCCCTATAATTATAAACTGCTTCTTCTGCTAATCTTTTTATATCCCTTGCAATAGCATCTGCTTCTTCATATCCACTTGGAAACTCAATAAATGAGATTAAATCGCCTTCTTCTTGATCTGTCCAAAGAGCTTTTGCTTTTCTTGTTCTATTATTTCTAATAACACCATTTGCCGCATTTAATATATTACCTTTAGAACGGTAATTTTGCTCTAATTTTATTACCGTTGTATCATTAAACACCTTTTCATAGTTTAAAATATTTTCTATATTTGCCCCTCTAAACTTATAGATAGATTGATCATCGTCACCTACTACACAAAGATTTCTATATTTTCCAGCAAGCAAACTAACAAATTTAAACTGAACTGTATTTGTATCTTGATACTCATCTACCATTATGTATTTAAATCTCTCTTGATAGTTTTCTAAAACATCCGGACATTCTTCTAAAAGCCTTACCGCAAGTACTAGCAAATCATCAAAATCCAGTGCATTATTCTTTTTAAGCTGTTCTTGATATAACTTATACGCATCTGCAATTCTTTGCTTACCATAATTATCACCACATTCTCTTCTGAATCTCTCTGGTGATATCATTTCATTCTTTGCTGATGATATCATACCCAATATAGCTTTTTCCTTAATATTTTTTGTATCAATATTAAGTCTTTTACAAACATCTTTCATAACTGTTTTTTGATCGTCAGTATCATAAATCGTAAAGTTATTATCATATCCAATTTTATCTATGTATCTTCTTAACATTCTTACGCATGACGAATGGAATGTACTTACCCATATGCTTTCTGAACCAAAGCCAATAAGTTCGTCCACTCTTTCTCTCATCTCGCCTGCTGCTTTATTTGTAAATGTAATCGCCATGATATTCCATGGATTTACATGTTTTTCCTCTATTAAATATGCAATCCTATGAGTAATTACACGAGTTTTTCCTGAACCAGCTCCTGCCAATATAAGAACAGGTCCATCTGTTGTAAATACTCCCTTTTGTTGTTCACTATTTAATGTATCATAAATGCTCATTAAAATTTTTCCTTTTCCTTGTACTTAAAAAATTTACCGAGCCAAAACAAAGCTTTAGCTCGGTATTTTGAATTGAACTAATTTTTTAATTATTACTAATTTCTTAATTTATTCCCACAGTTCGGACAGAAATTTGCTCCTCCCGAAGGTGTTCCACAATTCGGACAGAACTTTGGTACTTCGCCGTTTGGCATTTGCGCACTGTTTTGTGTTTGTGTGCCATTTGGCATTTGTGTACCACTTTGCATTTGGTTCATCATATTTGAAACATTGTTCATCATCTGCTGACCCATCATCATACCCATTTGCATTCCTGCCATGTTAGTCGCCATATTTCCACCAGCGTTTGAGCCTTTTGCCATAGCATCTGCCATGCTCATCTGCTGATACTTGTTCATATCGCCAACCATACTCTGTGATGCTGCCTTTTTCTGCATAGCCTGAACTTCTTCTGGATATGAGAAACTTGAAATTTGAAAATCTGTAATTCCTATACCGATTTTATATATTTCCATATCAAGGTCTGTCTGTATACCCTTTGCTATATCATAAGCATTTGCTTGAAGGTTAAACATATCCTTGCCTTCTTTTGAAATCCACTTCATAAGAAGCTGGTCTACCATTGAAACTACTCTTTCTTTTATGTCATCAACAGTATATATCTGCTTAACGCCTGCCACTTTGTCTATAAGCGCCTGCCTATCTGAAACCTTAAAACTAAATGTACCGAATGCTCTTATAGGCATTCCACCTGGAAGATTAAGTTGTGGAGCTGGAATGTTTATTGAATTCTTTGTTCCCCACTTTACTGTAAATTCTTTTGTATTAATGAATAATACTTCTGCTCTAATACCACTATTAAAGCCAAATTTAAAGCCTTTTAGTGTAGATAAAAACGGAATAATTTGTGACTCTATGTCAAAACTGCCTTCATCTTCAAAGATACCTTCAACCTTTCCATTGTACATGAAAATAGCATCTTGCCCTTGTCTGATGATAAGCTTACTTCCTTTTTTTATCTCATCATTCTTCCATTTCCAGAAAATAATATCATCTCTATATTCTTGCCATTCAACTACATTAGATAACTGACCGCCAAAAATTCCCATAACGCCTCCTCTACTTACCTAATGATGCTTTAAGTGCTGCTAACTCGTCATCTACCTCTACAGAGTTTTTCTTATCCTCATACTTTTCAGCAAGTTTCTGTGCTTCATCTGTTGATGATGATACATTAAGCTCTGACATAGCATTTGCCTCGTCGAGCATTTTATCTACCTTTGCTTCCATTCTGCCAAATGCTGACATGCTGTTTTCTGCACCTGCAACACTTGAGCCTATCTTATTGATTCTCTCTTGTGTCTTAGCTACTGCTAATTTAGCCTTAATAGCATCTTTCTTTGAGTTTAATTCTTGTATATCTGCCACAAGCTTATCATGCATCTGTCTCATCTTTGTTGCATTTGCATTTGCTAAATCATATGCTTGTTGTAATGCTGTCTGCTTTTCAACTAACTGATTTTTCTTTGCTAAGAACTGACGAGCATCATCATCATTTCCACTTTCAACTGCCTTCACTGCATAACCTTGGAATTTTGCTACTTCTGCATTACACTCGTCTAATGCTCTCTTGCTTCTTGTTTCTTCTGCCATAACAGAAGCTGTTTCTGCCTTTACCTTACCCAAATCGCTTTCTAAGTTTCTTAAGTACTGATCGATCATCTTTTCTGGATCTTCAGCCTTATCTAATAAAGCGTTAATGTTTGATGACATAATGTCCTTAAATCTTGTAATAATACCCATATTAACAGTCCTCCTTAAATGTGTTTTGTAAATTTAAATAGTGTGTTTACACAAAAAATATTATAACATAATCTGAATTTAATGTCATTAATATTTATAGTAATTTAATATTAGTCGAGATGTTTTCCTTGCCATATAGTTTCAATTACTATATAATATATCATAAGTTGCTATGTCTTATTTCCACAGCAACACAAAAGAAACCTTATGTAAAAGTACAACAAAATCAAGGAGAGAAAAACCAAACATGTCAAATAACATTATTGAACTCTTGGATATAATTCTAGACAACATGGATTTAATTAAGTCTGAAGATATCCCAAACATAGATTTATACATGGATCAAGTTACTACATTTATGGACAGGCATCTTGGAAAACTTAGACGTTTTGAAGACGATAAAACTTTAACTAAGACAATGATAAATAATTATGCTAAAAATGATTTACTACCACCTCCTATAAAGAAAAAGTATTCAAAGGAGCATGTTTTGGTACTTACTTTTATTTATTACTTTAAGAATGTTCTTTCAATAAATGACATAAATACAGTTTTAAATCCTATTACGGATAAATATTTTCAAAAAGATGGGGGGATAAACCTCGAGACTATTTATAAAGAGATTTATTCTAGCGGAAAAGATATGTTAAAAACGATGAAAGAGGATGTTAACTCAGAACTCGAACTATCTATGGCATCTTTTACAGATAATGAAGATTTTAATTCACTTACAATAGAGGAACAAGATAAGATAAAGAAGTTTATAATGGTATCCCTGCTTACATTTGATGTATACATAAAAAAGCAGCTTATCGAAGCTATCGTAGATACTATGGAATCATCTACCGGTGAAGATTCTTCACCATCAAAAAAATAGAGGAATCTTTCCTCTATTTTTTTTCTATTCGACTAAATACCATTTCATAGCCTTCATTACCATAATTTAACGAACGATTTACACGACTAATTGTCGCTGTAGATGCTCCTGTCTTCTCAGCAATTTCAAGATAAGTCTTTTTATCATAAAGCATTTTTGCCACTTCATATCTTTGTGCTAATGATAACAATTCATTAACGGTGCATACATCTTCAAAAAACTGATAGCACTCTTCAGTATCTTTTAAAGCTAGCACTGCTTCAAACAAATGGTTAACTGCGTCTGTTCTCAACTTCTTTGTCATATTATACAATCATTCCTTTCGTTTTGTACTCTTATGAATTAGTATTAGTTTATCACTCTAAAGTGAAAATGTCTAGCATTTATTTTTATATGCCCTTAGATATGTTTTTAACTTATCAGTATTAAAATTCATTACCAATTCTAGTGGAAAATCTATTTCATCGATAAGCTCAAGTGCGTAACTATGACCTCCAACCTTTGTGTAATAATGTGCATCACTATTTATGATTACTGGTACGCCTAATTCCTTGCAATAAGAAAGCATCTGTGTATAGTTTTCTTTTGCATTCTTTCTAAACGAATCTGGTGATAATGAGCTATTATTTACCTCTAACAAAGTATTTGTACGAGCTGCTGCCTCCACCAATCTCTTATAATCAATAAGATATCGTCCATCATCAGGATGTCCTATTATATTTATATACTTATTTTCACAGCATTTAATATACGCATTTGTGTTTTCTTCAATAGTGCCAGGTTTTATACAAGGCATATGCATACTTGCTATTACTACATCCATTTGACCTAATAAACTTTTATCCATATCTACATTGCCATCATAATCTAAAATGTTTAGTTCCACACCCATGAGTAGTTCTAAATCACCTATTTTTCTGTCTATTACCCTAAAGTTTATAAAATAAATTTCATCACAAGTACCCGGCATATTCTTTGCATGCTCGGTTATTCCAAGCATCTTTAAACCTGCCTTTTGCGCTGCTGTAATCATTTCACTTATTGTACTATATGCATGACCACTAGCTACAGTATGTGTATGTAAATCTGCTAGATATTCTTTCATTTTGGCTCACTTTCTTTCTTAGGAATTAAGTATAGTATTTGCAATTTCCATCGGTGTATCTACTATGTAATCCGCTCCTGCTTCTATAAGTTCATTTCCAATTGCAAAGCCAAATGTTATTCCAATTGATTTTAAATTACATTTTTTTGCACCTAAGATATCGTGTTCTCTGTCACCTACCATTATAACCTTTTCTCTATCATTTTCCAAACCAAATCTTTTAAGTGCTTCTTCTATGACTTCATCCTTGTTCGTTCTAGTGCCATCCATGCAGCTTCCTGTTACATATGTGAAATACTCATCCATACCAAACTCTTTTACTATTGTTTTAGCAAAACCCTCTGGTTTAGCTGTGGCTACACCCATTGTAACCCCAGCTTCTTTAAGCATTTTCAACATATCCATTATTCCATCATAAGGATTACATTCAAAAATACCTATATCTTTATATCTTTCACGATATTTATCCACCGCCTTCATCGACGATGCTTCATCCATATCATAATACTTCTGGAATGACACATGAAGAGGTGGTCCTATAAATTTACAAAGCTCTTTTAAATTCTCTACTTTTATATCAAATGAATCAAGTGCATATGCTACACACTTTGTTATACCTTCTTCTGTATTTACTAGTGTTCCATCTAAATCAAATAAAACTACTTTTCTCATTAATGTATTCTCCTTACTATTTTGTGTAAAAAATAAGTGCCCAGTATGTTCCATATGTGGTACCACTTTGTTTATAAACACCTGCACCTACACATTTAAATGATGTATTCATAATATTAGCATAGTGTCCTGGTGAGTCTTTCCACATCTGCACAACTTTCTGTGGTGTCATATCTCCTGCTGCGATATTTTCCCCCCATGATGACCAACTATTTAACCCTGCTGCACTAAATAATGATGTTAATGGTTTTCCATTAGGTCTTGTATGTGAAAATAAGTTATTGCGTGCCATCTCTATAGCTCTAGCTTCAGCAACGTAACATACGCTTGCATCTGCTACAAGAGGTGTTACACCTTTTTCTTTTCGTAACTCATTTACATAATATATCACTTCATCAATATAAGACTTATATGAAGAATACTGTGTTTTTGCTTCTGATATAAGCTGTGCTTCTGTATCTGAACTTGACTGACTTTTTGTTGTCGTCGTAGATTGTGTCGGTTTCTGTGTTGGTGCTTGTGTTGGAGCCTGAGTTGGCGCTTGGGTTGCCTTTTGTGTCGGCTCCACTTGTGAAGGTGGTGATGTTTCTACCTGTGTATTTGATGTAGGTTCCTGAGTTGCCTCTTGTGTTGATTCAGTTTCTTTAGTTTCTGGCTGAGTTTTACTTTCTTCACCCTTTGCTAAATCACTAGTCTCATCATCTGCTACCACTTTGCCCGTAGTTATTTTATTTTCAACCAGTTTATCGCTTTTATTATTCAATGTCGTTACAAGTATTATTATTAAAAATAGGATGGATATGCCTCCTACTACCAAGAATATTTTTTTTCTATTATGCACAAAAAAATCCATCATTATCCTCCCTAATTCTGCTTATTTCTCCTTAATATAACATAATACCATGAATTAATACTATTATGCAAGTTAGTCTATCCTATTTCCTAAAAAAAATACCCTAATAATTAATTTTTTCCATTTGACATTAATAATTAACTGTGATATTCTTACTTAAGTTGCACTTGAAAAAAGTTGAGCAACTTATATATTTTTTTTGGAGGTATACAATGAAAGGTACAGTAAAATGGTTTAACAACCAAAAGGGTTACGGTTTCATCTCAGATGAAGCAGGAAATGATGTATTCGTACATTACTCAGGAATTGGTTCAGAAGGATTCAAGTCTTTAGAAGAAGGCGTTGCAGTTGAGTTTGAAATTACAAACGGCGCAAAAGGACCTCAAGCAATCAACGTAACAAGAATATAATCTTAAGTAAATAATAACGTGCCTTTTTCAATATAGAATTTCGCGATAATGTTTAAATATGTTTCGTGTTTTTATTATGAAATAGCAATATTGTTTTACCGATTACAAAAAGGACTGTGCTTTACACAGTCCTTTTTTGTTTCTCCTATAATGAGTAAACTCTTATTGTAAATCTTTTTTTGCACGCACCGCTTCTATGCGACGTTTTTTTCTGTCTCTACGTTCTTGCCAAATAATCTTACTTGCCATCTTCTTATTCTCTTTTGTGTATCCCCATATAATATCCGGATACTGCGCTTTAATATAATCAATTATAACCGTTGTATCTGTAGCTTCTTTTTCTGTAGCAATAATTTTCTTAAATTCTAAACCTTTAAAATTAAGCGAATGCGTAACCTTTAAATGTATTCCAAATATTGATCTAAGCTTTGAATGCTCATATGCAAATACAATTTTACTTAAAGGCATAATCGAAACTTCATTTTTTCCAAGGTTTATAAAATATTTTTCTGTTATATACATATCTCCAGCTTGTAAAATCACCAACTCGTCCAACTCCATCAATACCTCGCGAATAGCTTTACTCATACCATAATGCCCTGAATAACTATAAGTGGTAAGCCATGAACTATGCAACATTGGAAATAGTATAAATAATAAGTTAACTGTAATAAGTGCCGCACTATACGCCACCACAAGCATTATAGCAATATATAATGCTATGTACATATTTTCGTTATACTCTTCTTGGTTCATTATCACTGGAACAGTTATATTAGTTAGTCCTTGCGTTGTCCAGCCCAAGCTGCCTGCAAACGAAACCAACATACTATCAAACATACCATCTGGCTCTGTAAATTTAACATTTATTGATATCTTCTTAAGTTCTAAATCTCGATTTTCTACTAAATCTGAATCAAGAAGATAAAAAGTACACCTATTATTAATTACATCATAATAATATGATGCTTTTACCTTTTTTCCTTCCATTACGTCAAATCCTGTATAACGCAATGTCTCAAGGTTTATTGTTGCATATTCATTACCCTCGTTATATAACTTAAGTGCATCCGCAGATGTTATAGCTGTCTTCTTATTAAAAATATCACTAAACGGAAGAATAAAAAAAAGTATAATCGCTGCTGCAATAGAAAATACTGGCAATATAAGATGCTTTGCGCTTGTTTTTCTAATTGCACACATTATCTTGTTGCTAAAAAATGTTCTCACCCTAATCCTCCATCCTCTTTTATCAAATCTTACTATAAAAGTATATCCATTTTCAAGGTTAGGTGCAAGCCCTTTTCAAAAATATATTGATTTTAATTAGTGAAACTGTTAATATTCTATTATTATCATATAGAAAAGAGGATGCAGCATGGATGCTTATACAGGTTTTGCAACGCTTTATGACTTATTTATGGATAATATTCCATATGAAGAATGGGGCAAATATTTGCACAAACTATTAACCAAATACGGTATTAATGATGGTATTATACTAGACATCGGCTGTGGCACTGGAAACATTACCGAGTTTTTGTCTAATTTAGGATATGATATGATTGGGATTGATAATTCCGAAGAGATGTTAAACATTGCTCTTGAAAAAAAAGCTTTGTCTGGCCTTGATATTTTATATCTAAACCAAGATATGCGTGATCTTGAATTATTTGGAACTGTTAGCGGCGTCGTAAGTATCTGTGATTCCATGAATTACATACTTGATTTAGATGAATTAACAGATGTTTTTAAACTAGTAAATAATTACCTCGATCCAGGTGGATATTTTATCTTTGATTTAAATACAAATGAGAAGTATAAAAATATCGGAGATACCACTATTGCTGAAAATCGAGACGAAGGTAGTTTTATCTGGGAAAATACATATTTTGAGGAAGATTTTATTAATCAATATGATTTAACTATATTTCAAAAACTTGATAATAATCTCTTTGAAAAGCATGAAGAAACTCATTTTCAAAGAGCCTACACCTTGGATGAAATAAAGTCTGCCTTAGAAGCAGCAGGGCTTTTGTTTGTAACTGTTTACGATGCGTTTACCTTTGCTAAGCCCAAAGCTAATAGTGAACGAATTTATGTAATTGCCAAAGAAATCCACAAAACAAACTTATAGATAGAAAGGATATTTAAATATGTCAGATTATATTGTTAGAGCAACTGCTTGTAATTCACAAATAAGAGCTTTTGCTGCCACAACTAGAGAGCTTACAGAACAAGCTAGACAAATACATGGAACTAGTCCAGTAGGAAGCGCTGCACTTGGAAGATTACTTACTGCTTCTGCTATGATGGGTTCTATGATGAAAGGTGAAAAGGATTTATTATCTATTTTAATAAATGCTGATGGACCTATGGGAAGAATGGGCGTTACTGCTGATTCTAATGCCAATGTAAAAGGGTATATAAATAACCCAACATTCCAAAACCCTCCAAATTACTTTGGAAAGCTTGATGTTGGCGGAGCTATAGGAAATGGAACTCTTAAAGTTATCAAAGACATGGGCCTTAAAGAGCCTTATATTGGACAAACTGGGCTTGTTACTGGCGAAATCGCTGAGGATTTGACTTACTATTTTGCTACAAGTGAGCAAGTGCCTACCTCCGTAGCATTAGGAGTTCTTATGAATAAAGACAATACCGTTAAGCAAGCTGGTGGATTTATTATTCAACTTATGCCTTTTGCTGATGAAAAGGTTATAGATTTACTTGAAAATAATTTAAAAGAGATAACCTCCATCACCTCTTTACTTGACGAAGGATTATCTCCTGAAGATATTTTAAAAACTGTATTAAAAGGTACCGATGTAGAATTTAATGATACTATTCCCACAAACTATAGATGTGATTGCAGCAAGGAACGTGTTTCAAAAGCCCTTATAAGCACTGGCAGAAGCGAACTTAAGTCTATGGTTGATGATAATGAACCTATTGAAGTTAACTGCCATTTTTGTAACACTAACTATGTTTTTGAAATTGACGAAATCAAAAAATTACTTAAAACTATTTAAGAATATTTTTCAATCGTTTTTTTCTACGTTTCACCAGTGTAATTGTAAACCCTGCTACTAACAATATATACATTAAATAATGTCTTATTTTATAGTATTTCACAACATTTACAACATACACAAAACCAAATACATTAAGTAACATAATTATAATCATAGAAACCACCACTGAAAAGAGGATGCTTGATAAGATATCTACTGTATTTATTTTACCAAGCATTTCTCTATTTAGACCTAGTAATCTAAATATTCTAAAACCTCTAATACTTAAATTCATAATAAGTCCTATAACAAATACTCCAATTACAAATATCATTATTATACCACCCATAGAAATCCCCATACTGACTGCTTTTCTATTTATTAAATCAAAATCATACTCTGTAGCGCCCACTCTATATACACTTGCAGCCTCGTATCCTAGCTCCTTTACTGCATTAAGCACATCTTCTGTATATGCATAGTCATTAATAAAAACTGCCATTTGGTGAGTTTCCTTATCAAACACTATCTCATCATACATTTCCCTGCTAACTTCTATTACTCGCCGTGATGATAGTGTCATATCTGTAACAGCGTTCATCATTATATATAATATGTCTCGCCTATTATACTCCTCATACTGTTGGCTCTCCTGCCACTCTTTCCTTGCCTCACTGTTATCAATTGCTAATTTTAGGGTGCTGCCTAATTTTAGTGGCATAATTTTAGTCCCAGAAGAATCCGTAGGATATCCTCCATAAGTTACATTAACAGCTTCATTTGATAATCGCACCTGATTACCTGTAAGTTCCTCGTTTATTATAAATATTGGTAAGTCTGCTGTCGGATAATTTAGTAGCAAAGGTGATACCTCTTCCTCATCTACATATATACCTGAACCTTCTTTAGGAGGTATCTGATTATATTCTGGTGTATGTCCAGTAAATCTTACACTAAGATATTTTGTTATTGTAAGATTCTTTAGTTCATCTTTATGTCCATCTAGCAATTGTTGCAGTATATCTTGTGGATTAATTGATAACATCGCTGCAAATTCTTTTGAAAAATATATTTGAGTTGTAGATTCCTTTAATAATCCAACCACTCTGCACTTTACCTGTGCTAGCTGAGTATGCCATTTACTTTTTCCTATATATAACATTATTTGCTTTCCAAGCAAGCTTTCATCATCAGTATACAGCACTATATCATATAGTTTTTCTGGTAATGTTCCTATCTTTAAATCTTCCTCTAATATACATGTCTCACTTTTTATAAACTCTCCCTTTCTTAGCTTTTGCGGTATTATATGACTTGGAAATGTATATTCATCTTCTCTTACCTTATGCACAAATGCAAAATCCTTATTTTCCTCAACTAAATAATAGGCATCTACAGCTCCATCATATAATTCGACTGATTCTACTCTTTTAACCTGCCTTAACTTTTCGACATCATCCATCCCCAACGCTGAGCCATCATAATTTCTTATTACTATTCTTGTTAAATCACCATTTGTAAAATATTTTTCATCAAATATTTTCGATGTCGAATTATCAAGATTCATTATGAAACCACCTAAAAATATAAAAAAAGCTGTTAATACCATTATCATAAATAACATAAGCAATGTTGTGAGAACAGGTCTACTTCTTCTATTTAAGCTAATGATTTTCTTTACTGCCGCTCTTTGCTCTTTTTTTGATTGTTCTTTCTTTTTTATAATTGGCTCTGTTTTTGAAATATCTCTTTTATCTAATATAATATCCTCAATAACTTCCCCATCAAACATTCTTATCTTTCTAGTTGCATATTCTCTCACTAGTTCATAATCATGTGTAACAATAATAATAAGTCTATCTTTAGATAATTTACTTAGTATTTTCATTATTTGAATACTATTCTCACTGTCTAAATTCCCTGTAGGTTCATCTGCCACCAATATAGGTGTCTCCTTTGCCAATGCCCTAGCTATTGCTAATCTTTGCTTTTGACCACTTGATAACTGCGCTGCCTTTTTATTGGCTAAATCTAGTAAACCAACTTGTTCAAGATAATGATTTACCTTATCTTTGTTACCATCAGTATCCCCCTTAATAACCAATGCTACGTTTACATTCTCAAATACTGTATAATTTTCTATTAATTGATAGCTCTGATAAACGAATCCAATGTAATCTCTTCTATATTCTTCCCAATCATCTTCATCAAAATAAGACGTAGGATTCCCATTAATGTTCATCTCTCCGTCTTCATATGTATCTGAGCCACTGATTACATTTAAGAGGGTAGACTTTCCACTACCACTCTCGCCTGTTATCACAACCATTTCGCCTATTTCTAGCTCTAGACTTACTTTACTTAAGCCTAGAGCTACATCATTTTTTCCAACATAATATTTTGATACTTTTTCTAATTTCACCATAACGCCCACCTTTTATACTCCCTAAAATAGTTCGCACAGTTTCCTATTATATAAAAAACTACTTCATCACGTTCCTCATTCTTTTTTCCCTGCGTTTTATAAGTACATATGTATATAATGCCAACATTAATATATACACCACATAATGTCTAAACTTATAGTACTTTACTATATCTACTATATAAGAAATTCCAGATATGTTAAGTATCAATATAATAAGTAACGAAACGCCAACAGAGAATAACATACTTTTACATATATCCACTATATTAGTTTCATTAATTGTATCTCCCTCAAGACCAAGTAATTTAAATACTCTAAAATTAGTGATATTGATATTCATTATAGTGCCTGTTATAAATATTCCTATGAAGAATATCATCACGCACGCTGCAATAGATACTATCATACTAGTTGCCTTTTGATTAACTACATTATAATCATATTCTAACGCTCCAACCCTATATACACTTGCTGCTTCATATCCCAAAGCTTCTATATCACTTATTACTTCATCTGAATAAGCATAGTCTTTAATGTATACAGACATTTGATATGAGTTTTTATCAAATACTATTTTATCATATGATTCTCTACTAACTTCCACCACTCTAAGCGTAGATAATGAAGTCTTTGTTAATGCAGAAAATTTTATTTGATAAATCTCTGTTGTGTTATACTTTGGATTTTCCTGAGATGTTTGCCAATCCAATGCTCCTTCTTCATTATAAAGTACTAATCGCATAGAGCTGCCTAGCATCATATCTATAATTTTTCCGTTTCGTACGTTTGTTGTGCTAGTTTTATTTACCGCCTCATTTGATAATTTTACATCATTTCCAGTTAAGTCTTCATTTATTATGAATATAGGTGAACTCATAATAGTGTATAAATCTCCTGAACCAGCACTTTTTAAATCTTCATAAATTCCTGAACCAGTGCTTGGCATATAACCTAGCATCTTAGTTGAAAGATGCTCTGTTATTGTAAGTCCTTCTAATTTATCACTATATCCTAATAATAATTGATTCAATACATCATTAGGATTTATCGATATCATCGAAGCAAACTCCTGCGAAAAATACACTTGACTAGACTGCGTTTTCAACAATCCCACTACGGTACATGTTACCTGCGCAAGTTGACTTGCCCATTCATTTTTCTTGCCTATGTAGAATTTCACTTTTTGACCAAGCAAACTTTCATCATCTGAATATATCACTATATCATATAGATTTTCAGGTAAAGTTCCTTTTAATAAATCTTTTTCAGTAATACAAGTTTCACTTCTTATGAAATAGCCATGCGAGAGCGCTTTAACAGTTGTATGACTTGGTACCGAATAATCATCTTCTTTTATGTGATTTACCATTTCATAGTCTTCATTTTTAACCAATAAACAATATGCATCTGAAATACCATCGTATAGGTCTACTTCTTCGACTTTTCCTACTTTTTGCAAACGTTGCACATCACTTATATCAAATGCCGAACCATCATAATTCCTAACAATTATTCGTCTTGTATCACCATTTAAAAAGTAATTATCTTTATATACTTTTGATGTTGAATTATCTAAGTTTACAAAAAAACTACCTAACAAGATATAAAACGCTGAAGATGCCACTATCATAAACATCAGTAAAAAAACTGTTAAAACTGGGCGACTACGTCTATTTTGATATGCAATCCTATTCGCAACTTCTCGCCTTTTCTTTTTTTCCTGCTTTCTTTGTTCTTTTAGATCTATCTTTTCTTCTATTGCTGGTGTTACATCTTCTGTTTTGCTTTCAATTACCTTCTTTTTTTGCAGTGTAATATCTTCTGCCACTTCACCATCATACATTCTTATTTTTCTAGTAGCATATTGCTCTATTTCATCAAAGTTATGTGTTACTACAATAACAAGCTTTTCTGCTGATAGTTCATTAAGAAGTTCCATTATCTGCGCACTGTTTTCACTATCAAGATTTCCTGTTGGCTCATCAGCCACCAAAATCGGTGTTTCTTTAGCCAATGCTCTAGCTATAGCTAGTCTTTGCTTTTGACCACTTGATAACTGTGTAGCTCTATGATCTGCAAGATGTGCGATACCAACCTTTTCTAAATAACTATACACTTTATCTGTAGTATCATTTATTTGCCCCTTAACTACTAATGCCGCATTTACATTTTCAAATACTGTATAGCTTTCAATTAATCTATAACTTTGATAAATAAATCCTATGTAATCTCTTCTATATAGCTCCCAGTCTCTTTCATCAAAATATGAAGTTGCTTGATCTTCAATATACATTTCGCCATCTTCATATGAATCTGAACCACTGAGTACATTTAAAAGTGTAGACTTTCCACTACCACTTTCGCCTGTTATGGCTATCAACTCACCTTTTTCAAATTCTAAGTTGATTTTACGAAGGCCCATGGCAACTTCGTTGTTTCCAACATAGTATTTTGATATATTTTCTAATCTAATCATACTGCCTCCACTTAAATATCATACTTAGATGCTAATTGTGCTGGTGGAAGTCTCAAAATCTTTCTAATAGGCATTATACCAATCAATACATTTGACAAATATAAGAATGCTACTGTTCCTAAGAATGCATACCATGGATAATTTATATCCGCATTCAATGATGGTATACTTGCTATAATATTTGTTACAAATGTCGCAAGAATAGCTCCTATCAGTGATGTATAACTTGTTATAAGTACATTTTCGTATGCAAACAAGCCTATTATACTCATCTTTGAAATACCAATAAGTCTATAAACACCTAAATCTTGCATTCTTTGAACTGCATTTGCTTTCATCATAAAGTATAAAATAATCATAGATACAAAGAATATTGTAACTGTAACAATAATTCTTCCATTAAATAAATCTGCTTTTTCAGCTCTATATTCTGAAAGAGCCTCTTCGTAACTATCAACAATTATAACGTTTATATCCTTCAATATGCTACTTGGTAATTCTGCAAAAAATTTTTTCACTGAATCCTTATCATCTGCATAAATATTAAAATCGCCCCTATTTACGTATAAATCTTCCATAATTTTTTCCATTTGATCATCTGGAACAACTATTTCTACATTTTGCTCAAATAATACTGCTGTAGGAATGCTTCCTACTACTTCACAAGCTGTCGTCGATGATAATTCTTTTTTATAACCAAAGCCTTCCATTGGAGTTTCTAAATATTCATATGCTTCTGCCTGTGTCATTCCATTAAAATTCTTTGCTATTGTTGCTTCTAATTCAGTCATTTCTGCTTCTAGTGTCGCAACTTGCTCTCTTAACCAATTTGCATCATCACCATTTGGATTACTTTGTTCTTGCCAAGCTAGCCATTCTTTATATTGTTCGCAATCCCCAGCTACTCTACTATAACTATATACTTCTGGATAAAGCGTTTTCTTTTCTAATTTCCATTTAGCCAAATAATCTTTTTCAGCTTCTAAAATTTGTACTTCGCCATCTTCATTTACTCCAAGCGAAACAGTTGATGCATCTGGATAAAGCTCGTTAAACTTACTTTGTGTCATCATTAGCTGACTCCAACTGCTTACCTGAGAAATAAGATATTTGTCAATATAAATATCCATTTCTTCTGAGCTAGATATACCTACTATTGTAAGCTCTATTTCATTTATTGTTTTAACTGTCTTGTCTAAAAAGTGTCTATTATCATTGATTACATTTGATAACTCTGCTGAATTTTCCACAAACTTATCAAGAACCCATTCATCTACTACTATTTCATACTCATTTTCTGGCATTCTACCATACTTTATATCTTTTGAGTCCAGCTTATTAATATCTGTAAATGAATATGTAGATATTTTTGCATCTAAGTTTTCTAATTGAAGAAAACCAATATATTGATATGTAAGAGATGTTGTCGGAACTAACGTTATATTCTCGTAAAGTCCTGATTCCTTTTTCATCCTATCAAGTATTTCCCTTTTTTGTTCATTGAACTTATCCGTTGTGATCTGGCTACCCTTTTTAAGTGTTACATGAATATAATGTGAGTCATTCTTTACAACATCTTGCTCCTTTATATTGGCAATCGTCATAATGTCTTGAGTTGCAAGTACCATCATTACCGCCATAACAAACAAGGATAACACAAGGAATATCTGTTTCTTTCCCATTGACAAAATGTTTGACTTTGCTATATTTCTTATTTCCTTAAAGCCCATCTTTGGTTTCTTTGATGATTCTAATGTTTCTAATGAATATTCAAGTTCATCAATATCTGTAAGCTCTATTATTGGCTTTTTGCTATCAATTATTTTCTTTTCACTATCTACAGTTAATAATTCTATGTTTTTTTCATCTCCAATAGAAATATAAATCTTGCTATTTTGATAAATAAGCTTAATTCCTAAGTCTGGAAGTTCGTCATTACTATATACTTCTACATTAATCTTCTCATCAGCAAGCTGTTTCTTTTCATATTCTTGAAGATAGATATTTGTATCTTCAATATATTGATAAGCTGTTTGATTTTCCTTTAACTGCTCTTTTTCTATCTTACCATCAGATATCCATAGTATTCTATCCGCAAAGAAGTCTGCAATAGTTCTTTCATGTGTTACAACTACTACTAAACATGTTTTTGAAACCTTCTTTAAGATACCCATTATACGCATAGTGTTGGCTTCGTCAAGATTTCCTGTCGGCTCATCTGCAAATATTACTTTTGGTGCCTTTGCAAGCGCTCTAGCAATAGCAACTCTTTGCTGTTGTCCACCACTTAACTGTGACACAAGTCTTTTCTTGTATCTCCACATGTCTACAGCCTTTAATACGTAGTCGATTCTTTCTTCTTTTTCTTCTTCACTTATATCATATAAGCTAAGTGAAATCATAAGATTGTATTCTACTGTTCTATCTTGCAATAAATAATAATTTTGGAATATGTATCCGAATTTTTCATTTCTTACTCGTTCTTGATTTGAATCACCATATTTTTTGATTTCTATTCCATCTACATCAATACTTCCTTTTGCAAAATCATCAAGTCCGCTGATTGTATTCATAAGAGTTGTTTTTCCTGAACCACTCTCACCTAATATACATACAAGGCCTGTATCATCAAGTGTAACTGATGTATCATTTATTACATGAAGCTCGTTTGATTTGCCTTTATTATAGTATTTATTTAATCCATTTATTTTAATCATATTGCTTTTTTATTCCCCTTTCTTAGCTGCTTCTTAAAGCTGTTACTCTAAATCTCTTCTTCATATAATGATTAAAGAAGAACGCCGTTATTATTGCCATAAATATGCTTATTACTACTACAAAAATATAATCACCTAATCCAAAGTACTTCATTAACCTTGTAATCAATGGTATCTTTTGCATTTCGCATACTTTTGCTATTATTATAGCTATAATATCCATAAATACTGTCATCGTAATCAAATCATAATAGTTCATTTGACTTACCATTTTTCTCTTCATACCTAATGATTTAAGTATAATAAAATCTGCTCTTTTTAATTTCATTAATGAATAAATAACTAAAATTTCTAGCACAAATAATACAATAATACCTGCGACTGAAATAAGTAATGCTTGAATTCTTTTTCCAACTAAATCAGGATCATATGAAGTTGCACTTACCCTTAATGCACTTATAACCTCATAGTCAGCATCTGATAATTCACTAATCACTAAATCTGTGTAAGCATAATCTTCTATATATACTGACATTTGAATATCATCTTGAATTCCTAATATTTCAAAGAACATTTTTTCACTAACTTCTACTATTTTTTCGTTAGCATTAAATCCATCTTCTAATACTTTAAATTTATATTCTACCTTTGTTCCATCATCTTCATTTGTAACTGTCAATGTAGTCTCTTCTAAAATATAACTATATGCTACAACTGCGTTAGTTCTCTTTCCTTCTTTATTGAGATTTAGAATAATATCATTTGATAATCTAATCTCATCATCTGCAAGGTCTGCTCCGATTGTAAGATGTACATCTTTATCTCTAACTTTATCAATAATTACATCATCACTACCATCATCATGTACTGTCACATCTTGTAAGGTATATTTTAGCTTTGTATTATACGCGCCCCAATCATAGCTATATTCTAATGCAAGTGTCTCTGAGAAGTAAATTTGATCTGTCTCTTCTTTTAGAACACCTGACACAACAAACATTCCGCCTGTATAATGCTTTGCTTTCCAACTATCTGATTTTAAGTATATCTCTACTTCTTCACCAACTAAATCTTCATCTCCATATATTACTACTTCTTTTACATTTGATGGCATTTTCCCTGCCAATAAATCTGACTCATCAAGGCATGAACTTGACTTAATAAAGTTATCATACTTCTCTAGAGTTACTGTCATAAACCTGTATCTTTCTGTATTTTTAAAGTCCTTTATGTAATCTCTATTTACTTTATAAAAGAAAAAGTTATCGTTTGCCAAATCATGTTTTTCGACTTGTTCTACTTTGTTTAGTGCTTTTATAGTTTCATAATCACTTTGCGTAATAGGCTTTTTATCATTTCGCCTTACAATCAATCGTGTATCTTCGACATTATTGAAAACTTCTTCACTAACTGTCTTTGTCTTGGTGTCATCTATATTACTTATAAAATATCCATAAAAAATTATAGTCGCAACTGCTGCCATTAACAAGAAAATACCTATAAAAAGACTTCTATGTGGTTGAGCTTTTCTATTCATCCCAACAAATCTTCTTGATATATGGAATATCTTCTTTGGCTCTATATCTTCTTCTATTTCATTAATATCAAAATCCGACTGAAAATCATTCACTTTATATAATTCTTCATCTAGCTTTATGTCTTCAACCACTTCGCCATCATAAAGTCTTATTTTTCTTGTCGCATACCCTTCAGCCAACTCGTAGTTGTGTGTTACTACAATAACAAGTTTTCCTTCCCCAGCTAACTGATGTAGTATTGCCATTACTGCTTTTCCATTTTCTACATCTAAGTTTCCTGTTGGTTCATCTGCAATAATTACATCTGTATCTTTTGCCAATGCTCTAGCTATACCAAGTCTTTGTTTTTGTCCACTTGACATATGAGATGCCTTATTATGTGCTTGTTTCTCTAATCCAACCTTTTTTAGAGCCGCCATAGCTTTTTGACGTCTCTGTTTTTTTGTATTTTTATTTTCTTCATTTTCGCATATCATAATAACTGATTCTACATTTTCTAATGCAGTATAGCTATCAATTAGGTTGTATGATTGATAAATAAAACTAATTTTATTCTTTCTATACTTTTCCCAATCATATTCATCATAATAAGATGTTTCTAACCCTTTGAAGTATAATTCCCCCTCTTCATAAGAGTCCATACCACTTATTACATTACTAAGTGTTGACTTTCCACTTCCACTTTGTCCTGTAATTGCTATAAATTCACCTTTTTTAAACTCTAGATTAATGTTTTTTAATCCAAGAGTTACATTGCTATCACCATAGTAATACTTGGTGATTTCTTTTAACTTTATCACCTAATGCTCCTCCCTACCTAATAGTTCGCCCATCGGCTTGCTTAATTCATAATATATAAATAGTAACCTTTTCTTGTATACTTTTTGTATACTTTTCACACAACGTCTATTATTTTACCATAGCTTTATGTATATTTCTACAAATAACAGGGTTCAAATATTGAGTTATTGTTTATTTTTTATAACAATTTACTTCTTAACCAGTTTAAGTATTCTTTTTCATGCAAACTATTTTTGAGATAAACAAAATTAAATTCATGAAAAACATCAAATTCTTCAAGTGAAAGCTCAACCAGTGTTCCATTATCTAATTCCTTTTGTGCAGCGGCTTTATACATAAATGTTACTCCATGATTTTCAATTACAAGCTGCTTAATTGCACTCATATTTCCAATTTCACATAATCTTGTAAAATTGTTAATTGTCAAATTGTAACTATATAGTGCATGTTCAAATATATTTCTTGTTCCTGAACCTTCTTCTCTTATTACGAGGCGTTCATCTAAGATATCTTTTAACATAATCTTCTTTCCCGCTAGTTTGTGCCCTTTTCCACACACTCCAATAAATTTTTCATTTGAAAATAATGAGTATCCATACTTTGACTTATCAAAAAAACCTTCTACTAACGCAAAATTAATCTTTCCCTCGTGTAGTTCTTGAAGTAGATTTACTGTGTTTTCTACCAGCATATTTATATGTAGTTCAGGATTTTCTTTTAATAAACGCGATATAATTTCAGGGCAGACAAATTCTCCTATACTTAATGTTGCACCAAAATTTATTTTTTCTACTTCTTTATTGTCTTCCTCTTGAATCATTGACCTAAATTTAATAAAGTCTGCACTCATTGTATTTACAAAATCATATAGTTTTTGACCTCGCTGTGTTAAGTACAAGGTCTTTCCTTTATAGCAAAACAATTTTCCTCCATAATAATTTTCCAAATATTTTATGTGCTGTGTAACTGCTGGTTGTGTTATAAAAAGTTCCTCTGCTGTCTTTGTATAATTTTTTACTCTGCATAATGTTAGAAATGTCTCATGCCTGTAATCTATCATGTGAATACTCCTTTATAATTCTATCTTATAGTACTATAATTATCTATAATTTGATTTTATCATTGCATATTGGTAAAATCAAGTCTGTAGAAATTTAAAATATTTTTTAAGCAAAAGGACTTTTTTAATGAAAACAATAAAAACATATAGTGCTGGTCTTGTTCTCACAATTTTACTGGCTATAATAGCAAAATGCATAAGCAATATCATACCTTATAATTTAATTAGTGGAAGTGTATTTGCACTGATTATTGGTATGGCCCTTAATCCACTTATTTTAAAATACAAAGTTTTTAAAAGTGGTATACAATTTGTCTCAAAGAAAATATTGAGGTTTTCTATTATATTAATGGGACTCACACTTAGTTTTTCACAAGTATTAAGTGTAGGTAAATATTCTTTATTTGTTATGTGTTTCACACTTTTCACTGCATTTGGTGGAGGTTACTTACTAGGAAAGCTGTTTGGTATGAACTGGAAACTTTCAGGACTTATTTCTGCTGGAACTGGCATCTGTGGTGGTTCTGCTATCGCTGCCATTGCCCCTACCATTGAGGCTGAGGATAAAGACGTGGCTTATGCTATTTCTGCAACTTTTATATTTGACATTGTAATGGTTATCTTGTTCCCAATAGCTGGTAGATATTTCGGTATGACTGACATGGGCTTTGGTCTGTGGACTGGTACTGCTGTAAATGATACTTCAAGCGTGGTTGCTGCTGGATACGCATTTTCAGATGCTGCTGGGGCATATTCAGTGATTGTTAAACTTACACGTACACTTTCTATTATACCTACTGTATTAGTTTTTTCCTATGTTAATGCAAAAATAGAAAAACGTCGTTTGGCAACGCCTATTAATACGCAGGCAAGTCGTTCTAAAACCGTTACGATTAAAAAAATATTCCCATACTTTATATTAGCATTCCTTGGTATGGTAGCTATTAAAAGTACGGGAATTATTCCTGGAAATGTAAGTGTCGCTGTATCGGATAGCTCTAAGTTTTTAATGGTTATGGCGCTTGGGGCAATTGGGTTGAAAACTAATTTTAAAGAAGTGGCTACATCTGGTTTTAAGCCTATGTTGCATGGGTTTATTGTATCCGCATTGGTTGTGGTTGTTTCGTTTTTGGTTCAGATGGTGATGGGGCAGATGTAGGGGAGGAAAGCTATTTTTTCTTCTCTATTAGCAACAGTATAACACTTACTAAGTATAATAATAATTTCGTAACGTGAAAATTTAAATTCCATTCTGTTTATATTCTAATGCATATTAGCAATCGTTACCGAGTAACCTACAACATACTTTAAATTCCATTCTGTTTATATTCTAATATTTTATATCTCTTAAATTTACGTTGTATATTTTCCTTTAAATTCCATTCTGTTTATATTCTAATTATAAAGCCGCTGCTAGATAATTTTCTTGATTTCGTCTTTAAATCCCATTCTGTTTATATTCTAATTTAATTCCCTTGATTGTAATATTTCCTGATGCTTTTACCTTTAAATTCCATTCTGTTTATATTCTAATTCCCATTGCTTAATTCCATTAATAATTGTTGTAAACTTTAAATTCCATTCTGTTTATATTCTAATAATATACTAAATCGCCCTTTCGTATAAAAGGTACGTCCTTTAAATTCCATTCTGTTTATATTCTAATTAATTTCTTACACCATTTCAAGCACACTAAGTGATCTTTAAATTCCATTCTGTTTATATTCTAATGCAGCTGACCCAGATGTTGCAGGAGCGTTAACTACCTTTAAATTCCATTCTGTTTATATTCTAATGCTATTTCGCGTTGTTGTGTGCTGATTATATTAAAATACTTTAAATTCCATTCTGTTTATATTCTAATGGATATCGCAAACACTATAGCTGACAACATAATAAGCTTTAAATTCCATTCTGTTTATATTCTAATCTACAGCGACAGTTGTAAACACATATACAGTTAAAAACTTTAAATTCCATTCTGTTTATATTCTAATCAATAGAAGCAGGTCAGCCATCTGATTTTTGTTACTTTAAATTCCATTCTGTTTATATTCTAATAAAAGAGGCAGTAATTCCACTTGAAAATAACACAGGTCTTTAAATTCCATTCTGTTTATATTCTAATGGGTTTAAATCATCCCAAAACTTATATGAATCCTCCTTTAAATTCCATTCTGTTTATATTCTAATGGTTTCACTGTTTCAGGTTCATTATTTGGATTAGTTTTTAAATTCCATTCTGTTTATATTCTAATCATCTACAACGATAACAGATGTTGACACAGACACCTTTAAATTCCATTCTGTTTAT
>JAVBRI010000018.1:0-40464 GCA_031548165.1 Lachnospiraceae bacterium | reverse complement strand
GCAGAAAAGGCTAATAAGGTTCGTAAGAACCCATTAAGAGTTATCTTAAATGGTCTTGGAAAAGATGCAGCACAAGTTATCGCAAGAATTAACGGATTCACATATGTTGAAACTGAAATGGATTATTCAACAGGTGAAGTTAAAGAAAAATTTAGAAAAGCATATTCAGAAGGTCTTCGTGCAAAGGTTAATTGTTACGGAGCAAATGATGTAACAGAAGGTGTTGCAATCATGCATAAGGAAAAAGTTGATATATCTATTACAGGTAACTCAACAAACCCTACAAGATTCCAACATCCAGTTGCAGGTACATACAAGAAAGAATGTATCGAACAAAACAAGAAGTATTTCTCAGTTGCTTCAGGTGGTGGTACAGGCCGTACTCTTCATCCAGATAATATGGCAGCAGGTCCTGCTTCATATGGTATGACAGATACATTAGGACGTATGCATTCAGATGCACAGTTCGCAGGTTCATCATCAGTTCCAGCTCACGTTGAAATGATGGGATTAATTGGTGCAGGTAACAACCCAATGGTTGGTATGACTGTAGCAGTAGCAGTTTCCCTTCAGGAAGCAGCAGAAGGCGGAAAATTCTAAGAAATTCAGTATATAGGCATATAAAAAGGAGCGTAAAAACGCTCCTTTTTTGCTTCTAATTTATTTGTTCTTATTTTTACAATAATCATCAACTAATTTTTTTGCCTCACCCATTTTCATACCAGTTAAATCACATAATTCCTTAATTGATTGTACCTTTTTCCCATGGTTTCGTTCAACAACATCTAATACAAGATAGTCGAGAGTAGATATTCCATTATATTCAGATACATTTTGTGTTTCTTGAAAGCTGGTAGCATTTAAAGGATAACCACAGTTAGGACAAGAAACAGCTTTATCACTTATTTGTTTACTACATTCAGGACAGTTAATTAATGCCATAATATTTCCCCCTTTAAAGTTTTATATACTTGTGATTATAGTGTTATTGTAGGAATATGTCAATAAAAACTATGACACTAAAGATGATAAAGTTGCATATACTAATATGAATAATAATAGATGTACATAGATATAAACGGTGTATAGCTAAGATATTGGCTGGGAGGTAATTAAGGTGAGTGAAAAATCTAAGAAATGGTTAAAAGCAGCAGGGGTAAGAGCAGCAAAAACTATAGCACAAACGGCAATAGCAACAATAGGTACAGCAGCAGTTATAAGTGATATAAGTTGGCTTGTTGTATTGTCAACATCAGTATTGGCAGGAGTATTATCATTATTAACATCAGTAGCAGGACTGCCTGAGTTAGCAGTAGAAAGTGAGGAAAATAATGAGCAATAGCACATTAGTAAATTACACAAAAATATCTCCAAGTAGTAATGACCCAAGAAACAAAGATATTAAGAAGATTACAATCCACCATATGGCAGGAAATCTTACGGTAGAAGGTTGTGGAGCGTTATTTGCAAATCCAGGAAGGCAGGCGTCTAGTAACTACGGAATAGGCTCAGATGGAAGAGTTGGAATGTATGTAGAAGAAAAAAATAGAGCTTGGACTAGTGGTAATGCTGAAAATGATTATCAAGCGGTAACAATAGAAGTGGCAAACATTAGTGGTGCACCTGACTGGAAAGTAAGTGATGCAGCATTATCAAAATTAATAGATTTATGTACAGATATTTGTCAACGTAATAAAATAGAAAAGTTAAATTATACTGGAGATAAAACTGGAAATCTTACAAAACATAATATGTTTCAAGCGACAACCTGTCCTGGTCCATACTTAGAAAGTAAGATGCAATATATTGCAGATGAAGTAAACAAGAAATTGATGCCTAAGGATACAAAATATACAGTTAAAAAGGGTGATACATTGTCTGCGATAGCAAAACAATATGAGACAACAGTGGCAGAATTAGTTAAATTAAATAATATTTTTAATCCTAACCTTATATATGTGGGTCAGGTTATTGCATTACCGGTTAAAGCAGATGTAAAAGTTCCTTATATGGTTAAAATAACGGTGGATAGGTGTATAATTAGAAAAGGGGCAGGAAGTCAGTATGCACAGAGTGGTAGTATTACAGATAGAGGGGCATATACTATTGTTGAAGTAAAGGATGATTTTGGAAAATTAAAAAGTGGTGCAGGTTGGATTGCTCTAAATGATTGTAAAACAATCTAATAGCATATATAATATAAAATATATCAAATTAAAAGGCAGTAGGAGTGTTTCTACTGCCTTAACAATAAATGTACAATATATGTAAAGACATAATTTTATTATCTTCTATAATGAAACAAAGAAAAGAAAGGAGACAAGCTAGATATGGATAGTTTTAAAACATTTTCAGATGTTATTGAGTATATTGAAAAGAATCTTTTAAGTGAAAAAGAAATTGATTATAATCAGATTTCAAAAATAGCAGGCTGTCCAGTTTCTTTGTTTCAGCGTATATTTGTTTTTATTACAGGTATGACAATATCCGAATATATAAGACGACGTAAGCTTACACTTGCAGGATATGACATACTACGAGGTAAAGATAAAATTATTGATATTGCATTGAAATATGGTTTTAATTCACATGTTTCTTTTACAAGGGCTTTTAAAGAGCAACATAAGGCATCACCGTCAGATGTAAGAGAAAATAAATTAAAATTAGTTGAATGCCCTCCGATTTCTTTTACAAATATTAGAATTGTTGGAGGAAGAAAAATTATGGCTGAAGTAAAAAAAATTGAGTATGTGAAGTATGAAGAGAGAAAAGTAGTTGGGAGATGTAGAACATCGTCATTTGTAAAAGCAGGTGAAGATTGCTGGGCAATGGCAATTAAAGAAGGTGTTTTTGATAAATTAAGTGAAATTGATAGCTATGTTTGTGATGATATTGATGATTATTTTGGCTTAGGACATATGAGTAAGTTTGATTCTAATGATGACTTTCAATATGTGGTTGGTAAATTTGTTAATTGTGATGCACCTGATGTAGAAGGAATGTATTCAGAATATATTCCAGCAGGAACAGTAGCAAAAATATGGATAGAAGCAGATACACTGGTGGATATTATTGATTGTGCTTATCTATTATGTTCTGAAGCAATAGAAAAGACAGGCTATAAGATAGATTATTCTAATTTTTACTGGTGTGATGTTTATACGTATAAAGGGTATATAGAACCTGTTAACAATGGTGGGAAGATAATACTAGATTACTTACTTCCAGTAGTAAAATAAAAAAGGAGTTATAAAATGAATAAATATTTATTGTTTGAAAAATTTCCATATTTAGAGACAGAAGAAATTGTATTGAAAAAAGTTGAAGTAGAAGATTTAAACGACCTTTATGAAGTATATAATGAAAATTTAGAAAAGCCTAAAAGAACAATCGAAGCAGTTAAGAATATAATAGGTTATTTTGAAAGGGATTTTAATAAGCATAAGACAATTTATTTAGGGATATATTCTAAAAATGATAGCAACAAATTGGTCGGAATTGCAGAAATATATGGATTTGATTACAAGTTAAATAAAGTAGATTGTGGATATACATTGAATATTAATTATAGGGGAAAGGGGATTGCAACAAAGGCTACAGCCATGATGTTAGAATATTTATTTAGTGTAATTGATGTAAACAGGATTGAAGCAGAGGTAATAACTGCAAATGAAAAGTCGAAAAATGTTCTAAGACGTAATGGATTTACTTATGAAGGAACGTTGCGTCAAGCAAAGTATTGTAAGGATAAGAAAATTGCAGATTTAGAAATATATTCGATTCTAAAACAAGAATATGTAAAGTAAAAATGTCTAAAATTATCAAGAGTTATCAGTATAGATATGTTATATTAATTGTAAGGTAAATTTATCAATTACAGCAAAAGGAAGGAAATATCTATGCAGCAATATGAAAAGATAATTAATGATATAAAAACTTATATAGAAAGAAATATAAGTAATGAAATAAATGTGGAAGATATAGCTAAACAAGCAGGTTATTCTACTAAACAGTTAAACCGTATATTTATAGTGATGACAGGTATAACGCTAAGTGAATATCTAAGATGGACAAGGCTTACGAAATCAGTCTTTGAACTTAAATATTCAGATGCTCCTATTATTGATATTGCTTTAAAATATGGATATACATCACAAGAAGCATTTACTAGAATTTTTAAAGAGATATTTGGGGTGACGCCAGGAAGATATCGCGAATCAGAAATATTTGTTAATACTGATAATTTAAATATAATTAATATGCTAAATAAAGAGACACATACAGCTATAGAAAATGGACTATATAAAAAACAACAAGTTTATACACGAATTATTCAAAAGCCAGCACGTATATGGGCAGTTGCTTTAAGGAATTATAAGAATTTATCTCCACATGATTTTTATGATGTATGCGACCACATGGGAATTATGGAAAAAGTAGATTCTCTTCCAGACTTAATGATGGGAGGTGGTGCATACTTAACAATGGAGAATGGACAATTATGCTTTGGAGCAGAACTTGATGATAACTATCCTATGGATTTATTAGATGAGTATGAAGTATTTCATATTCCACAAACGTATTACGTTATTTTCTATTCTGGACCATATGCGCCTGAAGCACAAGGCAGTGTGATTGAAAGTTTAATGGCAGAGCAAAAAGAATTTGATCCAGCTAAACATGGTATGAAATATAACTTTAACGAAGCTCCGATGATAGAAACTGCAACAGATGAGTTTGGTTATATGATGTTCTATCCGATGAAATTAGTAGCAAAAGAAGAAAAATAAAGGAGTCTGTTTATATGAAAAAAACTATGGCTGAACAAATTAAAGAAGCAAGAGAAGGATTGAATCCAGTAGGTTACTGTGGTCATCATTGTGATTTTTGTGGCTTTAAAAATCGTTGTGGGGGGTGTCGTAGTAGCTTAAATCGTTGCTCATATGCTACATTATATCCAGATAACCAATGCCCTAATGTGAAATGTGCAAATGAAAAAGGTCTAACTGGCTGTTATGAATGTGAAGAACTAAAGGATTGTAAAAAGGGTTATTATGAAAAAGAGAATAATAATGAATTTACTGCTAAAGCAACAGCTTTATTTATAAAAGAGTATGGTGAAGAGTGTTATACTCAAATACTTAAAAAGGCTAAAAAAGAAGGAATAAGATATACAGGAGATTTTGATGAATCTGGTAGTGTGGAAAATGCATTGGAACTCTTGAAAGAGATAAAAGAAGGAAAGGCTGTACAAATAAATCAAGAAGATCAAACATATGAGGTGTATCATGTAGTACGCCGTTATAAGGATAGAATTGTGGAAGTTCCAGATATAGAAGACTTTACAGTGGATACATCATTTTTAAATGATATAAGCTTAGAAGATTTATATAGTGGTTTTTGCGACTTTCAACAAATAATAGAAGATATCCATACTGATCTTATGAATAGTCCAGATGAGTATGCATTATCTTGTATACGCGAAGAACACTTAGCACCAACAGATCCATTTTCAGAAACAGAAAGCAAAGCATTAAAATCTTATGAAAGATATGGTTTTGTATTTAAAGCATTTGCTATTTTAGGAGAACGCAGTAGTGATAGTTTGGTAATTGATTGTGATGAAATAAGTAAATATAAAATATCAAAACTAAATATAATTTTAAAGCATCTAAATGAATATGGCTTTATATTTACAGGAGTTTCAGATGAATTTTCTATTCCAAAGAAAGGTGAATTTATGTTAAGTTATCCAGATAATATTAATGTTTTATATTTTATAAAAGCATTTGAATCTGTTAATGAAAAAAATTTAGATAAGGTTTTTTTAAGAGCAGACTGGCGTGTTTTAAAACATAGTGATATTAAATTATTTGAATATGATATGTCTGATATGATAAGAGGGCTAAATGATTTTGATAAAGTTGTTATTATGGAATGTACTAAAATTTTAACTGATGCAGGTTATCAAAGTATTGTTACAGAAACAGGAGGATATCAGATAAATTATAGTCATAAGAAGGATAAAAAAGGATTTATTTATTTTAAACGACAACGTGATTCTTTACAATGTCGGTTGAAATTGGAAGAACAACCTCAAAGCTATTTAGTCATCTCATCAGAGGATGAGTTGAATTCTTTATTGTCATTGATAAAAAGTAGGGTGAAGAATTAGCTTAAAGTCACCTTTTGTTTGTCTTATTAATATAATAATAAGTAAAATAATTTTGGGTGATGTATATGGCTGTAACAATTAAAGGAATTGTTTTTAATGATATAAATCATAACGGAACATATGAACCAGATGAACCAGGTATAGCTGGTGTGAATCTGGTTCTTTATAGTACATCAGGAGGGTGTGTATCTACGATTACAGATACTGAGGGGAATTATAGCTTTTCTGTTAGTGTAGCAACAACATATACGATATATGAGACAGTTACCGAACAAGTGTTAGAATGTCCCCCAACAGACTTTACACAGCCAGAAGGTTTTACTATGTCAAACGGATCACGTAATCGTAGAGTGACAGTTACGGCTGCAAATATTAATAATAATGCCAATCTTGCTGGGTATAATTTTAGTCATGATACAACCGATGCACCGCTTGAATGTAATACAACCATGATACAGTTTATAGGAAAGCCAAGTGTGTGGCATAATATTGATATTGTTACAGGTGTTTCTACGATTCATGGAGAACTTAATCCAGCAGAATATATCAATGGAATAGGATATAATCCATTCGATAATTATTTATATGGTTATTCACAAACCTCTTATGTCGTTGCTCGTATAGACAGCAATTGTAATGTAATGTTGTTAGAATCGATTACAGGGTTACCTAATAGTGATTATAATGTAGGTTGTGTTGGTATTAATGGATTGCTCTATTTGTATCAAGGTGGAGGGGTAAGGTTTTATACGGTAGATTTACGACCAAATTCATCAACATATTTACGGTTAGTAAATCCTAATACATTGGTTGAACAGACCTCTAATTATGGTACTGCTGTTAATAATGCAATAGCTATTGCAGATTGGGACTTTTATGATGGTTTTATGTACGGTGTTTATCAAAATGGTGTTGTTTACAGGTTGAACCCTGCAAACGGCAATTTTATAGCGTTGACAACTAAAGCACCTAATTTTGGTAGTTCGGTTGGGGCTGTAGCATTTGATTATATAGGAACGCTTTATGCCATTGTTAATGGTGATGGTTCAGTTTATAAATACACGATTTCAGGAATAACAGCGTCAGCAGTTAAATTTTCGTCGTCTATTCCTGGAACTTATAACGACGGTGCTATGTGCCAGTATGCAACAATAAATGTAGATTTTGGAGATGCTCCAGATACAGGTACAGGAAATGGTCCTGACAATTATAGTACACTATTAGCACGGAATGGGCCACGACATGGACTAATTAATAAACTTATGCTTGGTACCCAAGTGACAGCGGAAGAGGATGCATATCAGGACCGGACTGCTACAGGAGATGATATTTTAAAGGATATTCCAGATGATGGTTTGTCTACACCCTTGCCAGTACTAGTAATAGGTCAAACTACCTATTCTTTGACAGTAGCTTGTACCAATGAAACTGGTAGTAGTGCGAATTTATATGGCTGGGTTGACTTCAATAAAAACGGTATATTTGAAGGTGATGAGGTAGCAACAGCTGTTGTACCATCAGGAGTCGGAGTAAAAATGGTGAATCTTGATTTTGTTGTACCAGAAGGTGTAAAACTAACAGCTGGGCACACCTTTGTGCGTTTGCGTCTGACTACACAGATTCTTATAAATAGCAATTCTTTGCCAAACCAAGAGGATACACGTAGTCTTGGAGGCGCAGTTGATGGAGAGGTAGAGGATTATATTGTAACAATTAGCAGAGGAGCGGATGTTATGGTGTCAAAGTCTGCAATACCGTATGTTTTTATAAAAGGGTCTTATATTGCCTATAATATTGAGGTGACAAATAATGGACCAGATGTTGCGGAAAATGTAGAATTGATCGATAGTATTCCGATAGAAATTGAAGAACCACAATATTCAATAGATCGAGGTGAGACATTCAGTCCATGGACGGGAAGTCTAAGTTTAGGAACAATGCTAAATGGGCAGTCAATGCAAGTTGTGATAATTGGTAGCGTCAGCTATAATGCAGGTGGTAGTGTTACAAACAGAGCCAGAGTAGTGGCCGAAACTTATGATCCAGATATGAGTAATAATATTGTTTATATTACTAATCCGGTATCTGGTGGAAATGTCAGAGGATGCTTATTTATTTAATAATAAGAAATTTCAAAAAGAAAGGTGTCGCATCAGTAATAGTGCACACCTTCTTTTTTGCGTAAAACAACAGCCAGGCTCTTGAAAGCCTGACTGCTACAGTATATTTAATCATACATAGTTTATTCTTCTAAATAAATTGAACTCCACGAATATTATCCTGAACGATAACAGATACAAGGTTAGTTGAGAATGGTTCAGCAACAGCTTCCATGCTACATCCAGGAGTATATTTATAGGTAATATCAGCGGCACTGGTGAATGGGTTAGGAACAGGTATTGCATCTATACGTACCTTAAATGTAATAGTAACACTTGAACCATTAGGATAAGGACCAGCTAGATTAATGCCTGTGAGTGGATTTCCAGCGTGGCTCACACCGTCAACTTCTAAGGAACCTGTAACGAAGGAAAGGTTAGTTGCACCTCCAAGCAAATCCTTGACTACTAAGTCGTGTGCTGGTTCGGTACCAGTGCTATTTAATTTGATGGTGTAAGTTAAAATGTCACCTACAGATGCTACAGTTGGTGTAATGGTTTTTGTGCCAGTCATATTTGCAGACATCAAATCAATTTGTAACCCGATGCTTACCATATTATGAACATCATGCCAGTTAGGGGTGATTGTTTCACAAATCATTTCTATGCTAGCGGATTGTTGCTGATTACTTAAAAGATTATCAATATTAATCATTGTTTTATCCCAACCGAATCGTCCAGAAGGAAGAACATCTTTAGTATTCACAGGTTGGTTGCGGCTTCCAAAGGTACCACTAGTAGTGAGTGTGCCGTCAATATCGCTATTGATTTGAGATTGAAAAAAATTCATAGCGTCATTATTTGGACCAGAGAGATTAGTTAGAGAAGAAGCATTTGGACCAAATCTTAGTTGGTCGCCATTAATAAAATTACAAGCGCCAGCTGCTGATACAAACATTTTACCATGAATTGGATTACCAACTGGAGGAGTGCAAAAACCAGAGATGGAGAACATCCCCTCATCGTCAAAAAAATCCACTAACATAAAAATATCCCATACATTAATATTTCTGGTAGGGGCAGAGGGATTGTGATAAACGACGACAAGTGTCCATCCAACGTAACTGGTTTCCCAAAGTTGATCAGGACCATAACTTTTCATGTTATCACCTAGTGCAGCAGGGACACCAGCAAGTGTATAAGTACCGGCTGTTTCATTTTTAAATCGTGTCCACATAGCTGGATCATTAGTGATGTTTTTGAAAGCGGAATACTCAGGGTTTCCAGTTTGTTCGCCAGTTGCATAGGAAACTACATCAGGTACGATGCTGTAGGTACTTTTTGGTGTGGTTAAGGTAACGGCTGTAGTTTCAATGGTTCTAGGTGTTTTTAAATCAAATTCTTTTGTTTGTGCAGTGCCTGAATAGAATAGATAGGCACCAACAAGGGTATTTGAACCAGCGTCAGAAAATGTAAGTATGTTAGATGATGAATTTTGTCGCCAGTCACCAGTTGTACCATAAGGATAGCTGGAGTGGAATCTCTGTGATGTGTCTGTTGTGGTGAAACATCCAATACCATCACACACGGTATCTAGGCGAACAGAGCCATCGGGTGGACTGTACATTCCCCAAAGTCCTAAGGTATTACCGACAGTGGCAATACCTCCTTTTAGTGTGCCGTTAAAAGGATTATTGAATCTAGTTGGAGTAAAAGGCATATAGAATCTCCTGATATTTATATAATTTATTAAAATATATGCGATGTTATAGTAAATGTTAACTTAATCATTATATATCAATGGCTTGTTGATGCAATCAACAAAAGCAAAAACTAGCATACATTATTCTATCAACATAAATATTTAGAAAGGAGTTATTTGTGGAACGTATTGCATTACTACTTTATTTAAACGGAAATAACGAGCTTGAGCCAGAATTGTGGAGTTCTTTTTATAAGTTGACAAATCTGAAAATGGCAAAGAATATAGTTGTTTTGGCTCAGATTGCAAGGCAAAACCGTGATGTGACTGAGTTACTACGTTCGGGTTATTGTTACCAAGATATAGCAGAACAGTGGTCAGGCACAAGAAGATATGTAGTAAAAAATCAAAAGTCAACATTTGAGTTGTTGACTCCAAATCCAAATATGGCAGATACTCAGACTTTGTATGATTTTATAATATGGGCACAAACCAATTATCAAGCAGAGCGGTATATTTTGTTGTTAGGTGGGCATGCATATCAATTTGTTGGTATCTCACCTGATTATACAAGAGAACAGCCGTATTTGATGGGATTTCCAGAGTTGGCTCATGCGCTTTATAGAGTCAGCAATAGTTTTGGAACACAAATTGATATGCTGATATTGGATACTTGTTACGCAAGTACCTTTGAAACTTTATGCGAATTTGCAAGGTATCCACAGACCTCTGTAAAAAATATTATTACTTATATAGGTGGTGGACCGTTGGAAGGACTTCCTTATCATTTTTTGATTAGGGCAATACAAGAGTGGTTGGATAATGAGGAAAGTTCAACGGAGCAGATGATGAAAACTATTGTTAAGCGTTTTCCCGAGTGGGGATTTATTACACCGCTGATTGGTATACGCATAGAATGGCAAGTACTCTGCTTTTGTAAAAAGGAATTTCATAAAATTGCTGATAGTTATCTAAAAAATAAAGAACGATATCCAGATATCAAGACGCCTTATGATTTATTGGCAGTTGATGATACATATCCATGGTATCAACAGATTGAAAATATTCATTTGGCAGCTCAAACTATTATTGCTACTAAAACTGCAAAGCCTTTCTTTAATAAAGCAATTTTACCTATTCATGTTTTATATAAAGAAATCCCAGATGAAGAGAGAAAAATACTATATAGCCGCTTGTATTTTGCGGCAGATAATGCATGGTCCCAGTTGCTATGTAATATGATACCAATAGATGAAAAGCTTTTAGAAGAAGTTTCTATGCAACCTGTTCAGATGACAGATAATATTCTACAGGCTTTTATTTCAAACGCAAATACATCCCAACCTTTTGAAATACAAAGAAGTATAAAAGATGAATTAGTACGTAGTAAAGAATGGGTAATTCCCAAAAAGAAAGAAAATAATCCTGTCAATCCTAGGCTTACAATAGCCTATATTCTTCCACACCTTTTTCTTACTGGAGGAATAAAGATGTTGTTGCAGCAAATGCGAATGTTGCGAAGGCGAGGACATAGAATATATGCGGTTTATAAAACTAATGAGCAGATTACAAAAATAACAATAGATTGGGAAGACATTGATGTAGACAAGGAAATTATTGTGTCAGAGGAAGAAAATTATCAGTCTTACTTGGTGGGATGTGATTTAGTAGTTGCTGGATGGGTTCAACAATTACCTGATTTGGAAGGAATAAATATACCTGTTTTTTATTGGGAACAGGGGCATGAAGCATTGTTTGGAGATATACCTAAACATTTTCCAGCTCAAGCAATTGAAGAAATGCAAGAGGAATGCTATATGCGGCCTTGTCATTTGTATAGTGTATCCCAATTTGTTTCAAATGTAATTAATTCACGATATGGTAAGAAAACAAAGGTGTTGAACAATGGTATTGATACAAATGTTTTTTATCCTGGTGAAAAAAAAGAAGAGGATGTAATTTTGTTGGTGGGAAATCCGTGTTTAAGATTTAAAGGTTTTACTGTAGCAATTAAAGCTTTGAATATTGTTTGGCGACTTGGTTATAGATTTCGGGTTAAGTGGGCTTGTCAGGAAGAACCTGATTTGTCATTGATAGAGTTTCCAATTGAAATATTTAAAAGACCTTCACAAGATTATTTGGCAAAATTGTATAGAAATGCAGGAATTTATGTTTTTTCATCATTGTATGAAGGCTTTGGAATGCCACCATTGGAAGCGATGGCATCTGGCACTGCGGTGGTCTGTACTCATTGTGGAGGAGCTGCTGAGTATGCAATACATGGCTATAACGCTCTTATGGTACCAGCAGAAGATATAAAAGAAATGGCAACATATATTATCTTGCTTTTAAAAGATACAGAACTAAGAAAACAATTAGAACAAAATGCAGTAGAAACAGCAAAAAGATTTAGTTGTGAATTAAAAATAGATGCGTTAGAGAATGAGTTTTTTTCCATTTTGAAAGATAAATATAATTAGAAAGCAACGGAGGTATGCTTATGGATATAAATAATTATGAACCTAATAAATATAAAAATAAAATAAACAGTGAGATTGATAACAGGTCTAGCGATGGAAAAACTAATGATGGAAAGCCAAATGGATGTAAGGATTCTTGTAAACCAGATAGGTGTAACCCATGTGAAGATTTAAAGGCAATAAAGTGTGAAATAAAGAGAATTGATTGTACTCTTAATAATCCATCGTATGGATTAAAAGAAATTAAGTCAGAAATAAGGGCTATTGAGAGTGAGGTTTTCAATCCATCACATGGTTTGAAAGAAATTAAATCGGAAATTAGAATAATAGAGAGTCAGACATCAAATTATTCATTGATTAATAGTATATATTCAGCAATAGTAAATCCTTGCTATGGATTGAGAGAAATCAAGGCAGAGGTAAGACATATTGAGAGTGCAGTATTTAACCCATCATATGGATTAAAGGAAATTAAATCAGAGATTAGAGCAATAGAAAAACAAACAGCATATAATACTCTAATTTATAGTGTATATTCAGCAATAGTAAATCCATCTTACGGCTTGGAGGAAATAAAGTCGGAGATTAGAAATATAGAAAGTGCGATATATAACCCATCGTATGGTTTAGAGGAAATTAAAGAAGAAATCAGAAATATTGAGAGCCAGACCTCGAATAATACTTTGATATATAGTGTGTATTCAGCGATATTCAATCCATCATATGGTTTGGAAGAAATCAAAGAAGAAGTTCGTAATATAGAGAGTGCAATATATAACCCATCATTCGGTTTAGAGGAAATCAAAGAAGAAATCCGAAATATCGAGAGTCAGACATCAAATAACACTTTGATATATAGCGTGTATTCAGCAATATACAATCCATCATATGGATTAGAAGAAATCAAAGAAGAAGTTAGAAATATCGAGAGTGCAATATATAACCCATCATTCGGTTTAGAAGAAATCAAAGAAGAAATCCGAAATATTGAGAGCCAGACCTCGAATAATACTTTGATATATAGTGTGTATTCAGCGATATTCAATCCATCATATGGATTAGAAGAAATCAAAGAAGAAGTTAGAAATATTGAAAGTGCAATATATAACCCATCATTCGGTTTAGAGGAAATTAAAGAAGAAATCCGAAATATCGAAAGTCAGACATCAAATAACACTTTGATATATAGCGTATATTCAGCAATATTCAATCCATCATATGGTTTGGAAGAAATCAAAGAAGAAGTCCGTAATATAGAGAGTGCAATATATAACCCATCATTCGGTTTAGAGGAAATCAAAGAAGAAATCCGAAATATCGAGAGTCAGACATCAAATAACACTCTGATATATAGTGTGTATTCAGCGATATTCAATCCATCATATGGTTTGGAGGAAATTAAAGAAGAAGTTAGAAATATCGAAAGTGCAATATATAACCCATCATTCGGATTAGAAGAAATCAAAGAAGAAATCCGAAACATTGAGAGCCAAACCTCGAATAACACTTTGATATATAGCGTGTATTCAGCGATATTCAATCCATCATATGGTTTAGAAGAAATTAAATCAGAGATTAAGCATATCGAAAGTGCAGTATATGACCCATCGTTCGGTTTAGAAGAGATTAAAGAAGAAGTAAGAAATATCGAGAGTGCAGTATACAATTCATCGTTCGGTTTGGAAGAAATCAAATCAGAAGTACGCAGTATCGAGAGTGCAGTATACAATTCATCATTCGGTTTGGAAGAAATCAAATCAGAGATTAAGCATATCGAAAGTGCAGTATATGACCCATCGTTCGGTTTAGAAGAGATTAAAGAAGAAGTAAGAAGTATTGAGAGCGCAGTATACAATTCATCATATGGTTTGGAAGAAATCAAATCAGAAGTACGCAGTATCGAGAGCGCAGTATACAATTCATCCTATGGTTTAGAAGAAATCAAATCAGAAGTACGCAGTATCGAGAGTGCAATATACAATTCATCATTCGGTTTGGAAGAAATCAAATCAGAAGTACGCAGTATTGAGAGCGCAGTATACAATTCATCATATGGTTTGGAAGAAATCAAATCAGAGATTAAGCATATCGAAAGTGCAGTATATGATCCATCATTCGGTTTAGAAGAGATTAAAGAAGAAGTAAGAAATATCGAGAGTGCAGTATACAATTCATCATTCGGTTTGGAAGAAATCAAATCAGAAGTACGCAGTATCGAAAGTGCAGTATACAATTCATCCTATGGTTTGGAAGAAATCAAATCAGAAGTACGCAGTATCGAGAGTGCAGTATATAATTCATCCTATGGTTTGGAAGAAATCAAATCAGAAGTACGCAGTATCGAGAGCGCAGTATACAATTCATCATTCGGTTTAGAGGAAATCAAGTCAGAAGTACGCCACATTGAAAGTGCAGTATTTAATCCATCATATGGTTTAGAAGAAATTAAATCAGAGGTAAGGAATATTGAAAGTGCAATATATAATCCATCATTTGGTTTATATGAGATAAAAACAGAAATCATTGAAATTATTGATAAAATAAGCACTTCAACTTTTGGCTTACCAGAAATTGCATTAAGAGTAAAGGGTATTGAAGAGATTATAAATAGTATGCAAAATGATATAGCTTATATTAAATCTAAAGTTTAAGAATGTAATGAAGATATAAATTAATAAATTAAAATGGGCATCAGCGAAAAAACGGTGGTGCCCTTTTAGGAGGATTATTTTGATAACTATTAGCTTATGTATGATTGTAAAAAATGAAGAAGACACCTTAGATAGGTGCCTTAAGAGTATTGAAGACATTGTGGATGAAATTATCATTGTTGATACAGGATCAAGTGATAAAACGAAAGAAATAGCAAAACAATACACAGATAATATTTATGATTTTGAGTGGGTGGATGATTTTTCGGTAGCTAGAAATTATTCATTTTCTAAAGCAACTAAAGATTATGTTATGTGGTTAGATGCAGATGATGTAATTTTAGAAGATAGCAGGATTGAATTAAAAAAGTTAAAAGAAAACTTTAATACTGATGTAGATACGGTGATAATGAGATATGATTTGATGGCAAAAAATAATGCTAATGTTGTAACATATTTTTACCGTGAAAGAATTGTAAAAAGGAGTAAAGGATTTAAATGGTATGATCCAGTGCATGAATATATTTTATATAGTGGAACATATATGAAAGTAGACATTGCAGTAACACATAAGAAAATACATGCTCCTACAAGAAGAAACTTAGATATATTAGAACGATATATAGAAAAGGGAAATGAGTTGACTAATAGGAATTGTTTTTATTTTGCAAGAGAGTTATATCATGCGGGTGAACCTGAAAAAGCAGCAATTTACTATGAAAAATTTTTAGAAACAGAAGATGGACTAATATCTAATTATCTTGATAGTTGTATTGAATTATCTAGTTATTATGATTATAAAAAAGATGATAAAAAGAGTATGAAAACACTTTTGCGTTTTTTTGAAAAGGAAGGACCTAGAGCAGAAATCTGTTGCCGATTAGGATACTATTATAAAGAACGAAAGGATTATCAAAAAGCTATATCATGGTTTATGCTAGCTCCTTATTCAATAAAACCAGTTTCGTTAGGCGGAGTTATGCCACATTATTGGGATTATGTACCATACATGGAGCTTTGCTCATGTTATTATCATATAGGAGATATAGATGAGGCTATAAAGTACAATGAAAAGGCTGCTATAGCTCATCCAGAAGATGAAAAAGTTTGTCACAATAGAGCGTATCTTGCTCTTATAAAAGAACGTTTAATAAAAAAAGCAAATCAAAAAAATAAATAAAAAATATCTTGACTTGTATTTTTGAATATGATATATTTTTTTCAACCGATGATAAAGGGTAAGTACTTGTTTGCTGAGCAGGCACAGAGAGTCGCAGGTGGTGAGATTGCGATATGTAAGCGATAGGGAATGGACTTTAGAGGGCGAGCTGAAATTACATTGTAAGAGTATGCAAGACGGAGACAAAACACTTCGACAACAAAGTTAAACGTATGATGGTACGTATGAGAGGGTGTATTTTACACCAAGCCGGGTGGCACCGCAAGAGATGATTATTTACACTCTTGTCCCAGCAATAACTGGGATAGGAGTGTTTTTTTTATAAAAAACTCTGACCCAAACCATCAATATTATATTATAGGAGGCTTAGGAGTATGTACAAAGATATTTTAAACAAATTAACAAACAGACAGGATTTAACACAGGAAGAGGTATGTGAAATTATTACATCAATTAACAATGATGAATTGACAGTAGGACAGATATCAGGCTTTTTAGTAGCATTGGTTATGAAAGGCACAAGCTTAGAAGAAACAGCTTATATAGCTAATGCAATGAGAGATAATTGTGTTCCATTAAAACCAAATGTAAGTGAAGAAATGATGGATACATGTGGTACAGGTGGTGGACTTAGTACATATAATATTTCTACAGCAACTGCGATAATTTCAGCAGCGGCAGGAATACCAATTGCAAAACACGGAAGTCGTTCTATTTCAAGTTTATCAGGAAGTGCAGATGTATTAGAAGCTTTAGGCGTAAATATTAATTTAACACCTGCTCAGGCAGAAAAATTAATTGAAGATATAAATATAGCGTTTATATATGCACCATTATTTCATCCAGTAATGTGTAAAGTTCTTCCTCCTGAATCGGATTTGGGAATCAAGACAATTTTTTATACCATTATAGGACCACTTATTAATCCTGCATTTGCTCCAAGACATTTGTTAGGGGTATATAAACCAGAGATACTTAGTCAAGTAGCATATGTAGCGAAAGAAATAGGTTACACAAGAGCAATGTTTGTGCACGGTTTAGATGGGCTTGATGAGATTTCACTTCTCGGAAAAACAAGAATAATTGAGTTAAAAGATGGTGAATTAAATGAATATGAAATTCAACCAGAAGATTTTGGAATTAATAGATGTACACTTGAAGATATAAAAACAGGTACGCCGCAGGAAAATGCAAAGATTATTAATGGTGTATTTGATGGAAGTATTAAAGGTGCTAAAAAAGATGCAGTAGTATTGAATGCAGCAGGAGCTTTAATAGTTGGAGGAAAAGCAGAAAACTTTCCAGAAGCGATTGAAAAAGTTCGTAATATTATTGAAAGTGGTGCCGCATTAGAGAAGTTGAATGAGTTGATAGAAAAGTCAAATCAATTTTAATCAGAAGGACAGGGAATTAAGTATGCAATTTTTAGATGCAATTTTAAATTCAATATCGGATAATAAGAATGTGGTAATACCTGATATAAAATGCTATTCTCCAAAAGAAGGTGATATTTTACAAGGTAGAAATCCAGTAGAAGTGGCACTTGGACTTCAAAATGCAGGTGCACCTGTTATTTCTGTAGTAACAGAAGAAAAGGAGTTTCATGGATCTATGAAGCTCCTTAGAGAAATTGCAGATAAGGTAAATGTTCCAATTCTTAGAAAAGATTTTATTCATACAAAACAAGATTTAGTAGAAACGATTGAAAATGGAGCTTCAGCTATATTATTAATGTGTTCTTGTCTTAAAAAAGAAGAACTCGAGTTTTTGTATAACGAAGCATTAGGTTTGGGTTTAGACCCATTTGTGGAAACACATACCTTAGAAGAAATGGAATTTGCAAAAAGCCTAGGAGCTAAACTTATTGGCATAAACAATAGAAATATTTTAGAACTTGAAAGAGACGACGGAACAGTAAATACAACAATAGATTTAGTAAAACATGCTCCGAAGGATGCAGTACTTATAAGTGAAAGTTCTATAAAGAATGCAAGTGAGGTAAGGCGTTCTATAGAAGCAGGCTGTAGTGGTGTACTTGTAGGAACTGCTATATGGCAGGCGAAAAATCCATATACATTTTATAAATGCTTATGCAGTAAAACATTGGTAAAGATATGTGGAAATAAATCTGTAGAAGATGTAAATTTATGTATGGAAAATGGGGTGGAGATGCTTGGGTTTGTTGTAGAATATCCTAAGGATGTTCCATCTAATCTAAGTGTAAATAAAGCAAAATCTCTTATAAATACTATTGGAAATGGATATTTGTCATGCATAGTAACTGGAGGAGAACAAAGTAAAATAATTAGTATTATAAAAGAATTAAAACCCGATTATATACAGCTACATTATAAAGAAACCTTTGAAGATATAGTATTTATTAAAAATGCCATAAATGATATTGGTGTAAAGATAATAAAGGCATTTCCTATATCTAAAGAAGATAAATTAGAACAATTTGGTGAAACACAAACTTTAAAAGTGATAAGAAAAATAGAAAAAGCAGGAGCAGATGCTATTTTAGTTGACCCACGAAATGCGAATAATGCAAACGAAACTGGATTTGTTGCAGATTTAGAGTTATTTGATATGATAAAAAAAGCAAGTAAATTACCTGTAATACTTGCAGGTGGTATCAACAATTCTAATATAAGTGACATAATGGAGAAGGCAAAGCCAATAGCCATTGATATTATGTCAGGGGTTGAGATTAGTCATAAGAAAGACCGTGAAAAGCTTGAAAGGTTCATGAGTGAAATTCTAGCTTAAAAAATTTCTATATTGTAAAGGGGTCTGACCTACTGTATTTTTAAACATTTTACAGAAGTAATTAGTCTGGTCATAGCCACACTCTTCGGCTATTTGACTTACTGTTTTATTTGTATCTTGTAAAAGTTTTTTTGCGTTTTGTATACGAACTTTTGTAAGATACTTAATAGGAGTAATTCCTACTTCGTTTGTAAACTCCCTTGTCATATGGCTTGGGGAGATATCAAATTTATCAGCAATATCAGCAATACTATCTAACTCTTTAAAGGACGTCTCCATAATAGCAATAATATCACGATTACGTTTTGAATAATTATCGCTATTATCAAAGTAATAATCATATAATTTGGTAATAAACTCAAAAGCGAGACAGCTTGCTCTATTAAAATTATTTATATGACCATTCAATGTCTGATTTGATATGTCAAAAAGAAATTTTATTGGGAGGCTGTCTTTGTCGATATTAAAAACATATCCATTTTTATTGCTAATGTGTTCAAAGTAATCTTGTAAACATTCACCTCTTATATGTATAAAAATAAACTCCCAAGGCTCGTGGCTATCAAGATTACAGCAATATTTTGTATCACTTGGTATAGGGATAAAAAAGCCTTGATTAGGACCTACAATTTTTTTTGTATCTCCATCATATAAGATGCCGCTTCCTTTAAGTGTATACTGAAAAAGATAGCCATGCATCTGACGTTCCCTGTTATCATAATAGTAATAATCTTGACCAAATCTAAGTTCTAATCCAATGGAGGTAAGCTCTATTGGAGGATTTTTTAGTTCTGTCATAAATGAAAATACGTGGCAGTAATATTTGTTCATGGTATTAAAACTCCTTTCTTGAAAAAATATCATAAATACAACAAAAATATCATCAAAAATCTTTCAAAAACACGATGGAAATATCATCAAATTTGTATCATATGAGTCAAAACATTTATATTGAAAATGAGTATATACATTAATATAATTATATTATAATAATAAACCAAAATTTAATCAGTGTAAAGTAAATAATCAAAATAATATCAAAAACAAATAAATGACAACATCAAATATTTATAACACTGTAATTTTGAAAGGAGAAAAGGTTGAAGAAAATCAATATTATGAAAAAGAAACTTTTTAAACAGATTGCAATAATTATGGTATGTGTACTTACAGCAGGAATGCTTGGAGCATGCGGTTGCAGTAAGGAGTCTGATGATACAGACAATACAGATAGCGTAGAGGAACAAGATTTACCTCAGTTATCCTCATGGGATGGTATTAAGATTAAAAGTGAAGGAAGTAAAGAGGGTGAAGCTGCTATTTCAGGAAGCGGAATATCCGTAGTATGGGATAACGAATTAAAGTCAAATGTAATTAAACTTGATGGAAAAGAAGGATATCTTGGATTACCAGAGGATATATGGTCTTTGGTAAAAGATGAATTTACAATAACATATAAGTATAAAGCAGATAGTGATTCATCTGATGATGCAAATGTTTTTCAAACAAATCTTTGCGGTTATGCAGTAGGTGATACATTTTGGAGAGATGCACCTGAAATAAGTTTTACTGTAGGAGGAAACTTAAGAGCTTATATTGGTGGAAGAACTATAGATGGTACATATAACCCTAATTCTACATATAACAATGGTGTTGGAGATGATGATAAGGCGTATTCAGAGCCAAAAGGACATAAAACACGCTATACTTGTATGATTGAAGCTCCTGAAAAAGAGAAATGGAATCAGGTAGTGATATCAGTATCAAAATCAGAATTAAATATATATGTAAATGGAACACAAAAGACTATGACGAATAAAAATGATACTGATGAAATAAGTTCATCACTTGAGTATTTATTTGGAACATATGATGGAGGGGAAAATATACTTCTTAATTATGTAAATACTTCGATAGGAAATTCTGTATATAGTGATGTTACAAATTTCAAAGGAAGTGTTGATAATATCTATATGTATACCAGAGCATTAAAGGGTGATGAGATAACATCACTACCAAAAGATGCTGAATATATATGGAATTTTAATACTAAGGATATTGTTAGTGAAAATACAAATCAGACGGTTGATTTATCAAAATATATGGGTGAAGTGTCTCTAACTGAAGTTAGCGAACTTACAACATTATCGCCTGATGGAAAGACAAAAATACAAATATGGACTGATAGTAATGGAAGTTATTATTACTCTGTAACAGATGGAGACGAAATTATTGTTGAAAGTTCAATCATAGGAATGGATTTAACAGAATGTAACTTATGGGAAGGTCTTTCTTATGACAGTGGCAGTAAGCAAACAAACGAAATAAATGAGACATATAGTATTATTACTGGAGCATCTGACACAGCATTAAATCACTGTAATGAAATGAGCTTTGTACTAAAAAATGATAAAGGTAGTTTTACATTTGTACTAAGAGCTTATAATGATGGTATTGGTTATCGTTATACAGATGTTAAAGCAGGGAATGGTGATAGTGTAACAGTATCAGATGAAAAATCAGAGATTATTCTCCCTAAAACAAGTACTACATGGGCGTTTCAATTAAACGCAACATATGAAGGTGAGTATGTTAAGAGAACTTCTAGTCAATTGGAAACATTAACTCAAACATTATCTACACCTATGCTTGCGAGTGTAGGAAATTATTGGGTCCTTATTACAGAAGCAGCAGCTTTTAACAATGATGGACAGTTTTGTACTAGTGGATTAAGAACTGAAAAAGGTTCGGTAAGTTTATTATGGACATTTGGCTTGAAAAGGGATCCTAATAAAGAATCAACAGGTGAACTTGACTCGCCAGGACACTTGAATATTACAGAAGTAGATACAGTAAATGGATTTACGACACCTTGGAGAGTCGTTGTTATCTCAGATGATTTAGAGGAATTTGTAAATAGTTCAATTATAAGTAACTTTAATCCTGATCCAGATAAAGAATTATTCGCTGACACAAGCTACATAAAGCCTGGAAAAGTTGCATGGAGCTGGTGGTCTGAAGGAGATGTTCAAGGTGATTATGATAAGCATATAGAATATATTGATTTTGCGGCTGAAAATGGCTGGGAATATGTATGCTTAGATGCAGGTTGGAGAGCATTTGAAAACAGATTGTCTGAAATGTGCCAATATGCAAAAGAAAAAGGCGTGGGATTATTTGTTTGGATAAACTATAGAGATTTAAAAGATAAAACTAAGATGGAAACGTTATTTGCAAAATGGAAAGAGGCAGGAGTAGTAGGCTTGAAGACAGACTACTTTGAAAGTGATACAGCAGATGTATTAAAGGTAATGGAAGATACAGCTATATGTTGTGCTCAAAATAAGCTTATGGTATTATTTCATGGTTGTGTAAGACCTGGTGGCGAGTACAGAACATATCCAAATGTACTTACAATGGAAGCGGTACAAGGAGAAGAATGGCATAAATGGTTTGCTTATCCTACAGTAGAAAATTGCCTTATGTATACATTTACAAGAAATATATGCGGTTCTATGGACTTCACGCCTGTAGCAACAAAAGTAGGAAGTAATGAATCTACTTATGGATTCGGACTTGCGCAAGCTATAGTCTATGAGTCGGCATTACAGCATTTTGCGTACTCGGCTTCTTCGTATAGAAATTATAGCGGACTTGCACTATTAAATAATATACCTGTTACTTGGGAAGAATCAAAATTAATAGAAGGTTATCCAGGAGAATATGTAACTAGTGCAAGAAGAAATGGTGATAATTGGTTTATTGGTTCAATGACATTAGATAGTAGAAAAGTAAGTATTTCATTAGACTTCTTAGGAGAAGGTACATATAATGCTTATATCTATGAAGATAATGAAGATGGTTCGATGCTTGTACATAGAGAAGAAACAGTTAGTAAAGCGGATATATTAGAGCTTGATTTATGTGCATATGGTGGAGCAGCAGTTATGATTACTAAGGGTACTATAGACACAACGGTTGGAGAATCAGAGGACTTTAATAATCCAGAATATAACTATTACGAGGCGGAAAGTAAGTCAAATACATTGAATGGGGCAGCAGTTGTTGCAGGTTCGGCATTTTGCTCAGGTAGTCAAAAGGTTGGATATGTTGGAAATGGTGCAAATAATACACTTACTTTTAATAATATAAATGTAGACGAAGATGGAACATATACATTTAAGTTGTATTATTGCTGTGGAGAGGACAGAAAAGTAACTTTAACTGTAAATGGAAGTACGCAGTATGCGATTGAAGGACTTAACAGTGGTGATTATGTACATCCAGATGTGGCAGAGGTTGAGATTAAGTTAAATAAAGGTGATAATAAGGTTATGTTGTCAAATTCAACGTATTATGCACCTGATATTGATAGGATAGCGGTTAGTAAGAAAGGTATTGACTAACGTAAAAATAAAATAGTCGTTTATAAAAATAAATTATAGATAATAAAAATCCCCCTTTTAGTAAAAGTCTTAGAAGGGGGATAAACCTTTTATATCATTTATAGTGTTTAATATAGTATAATATACTGGTAAAATTTACTATATACAGAAATACAATTGTTTTGTATAATTATGTCATATATAGTATGGCGAAATGGAGAAAAGATTTATGAAATTTATAAAAAGAGCGTTATTTATAGGAGCTATGATATTGCTTTTTATGTTTGCCTTGGAAGTGGTTGAATATGAAAATGGTGTTTTTTATGTAGAGGCTCATTCAGGTAAAACGGATTCATCAGGAGGGCATAAAGATAATCAAAATAAGAGTGGGTTAGGAGACTATCATTATCATTGTGGTGGTAATCCAGCACATTTGCACACAAATGGATATTGTCCATATGATCCTGAAGATACAATAGTAATTAATAGTTATCGTTCTAGTAGGATGCTTGGAGAGAGTCAAGAGGTATCTTATAGTAGTACATCTGTGTCAAGTAGGTATGGGACATTTTCGTCAGATAATGAAAATGTTGTGTCAGTATCAGGAAATAAACTTACAGCAAAAGGTGAAGGGATTGCGGTTATTACAATAAAATCATATAATTCACAAGTACAGATTACTATAGATGTAAAGTCGGTGCTTGTGAGTAATATAAGGGTTTCAGAGGATAAAATTGATTTACAAGTTGGAAAATCTAAAGTTATTGATTTTGTAATAGAGCCTGATAATGCAACAAATAAAGCATTGAGTTGGAAGTCAGATAATGAAGATATAGTTAGTGTTTTAGATGGAAAGATAGTTGCTTTAAGTGAAGGAATAGCAAATATAGTAGTAACATCAACAAACGGAATAGAAAAGATGATACTTGTAAAAGCATATACTGCAGTTACTGAAAAAATAGAAACATCTTTATCTGAAATAGATTTAAATATTAGTGAAAGTGGGAGTGAAAAAACTACAAATAATAGCAAAGATTCTATTACAGAAGAGAGTGATGAAAAGTCAAATATAAATGGAAAACCTATTGCGGGATTTGTGTTGGGAAGTTTAATATTAGGATGCTTCGTAAAGTATAAATATAATAAAAAAGAAAGCTAAAAGACTAGGAGAACAAGAGGAGAGCGAAGTATGAATTGGGAAGAGAAGCTAAATATATTTTTAGATAACTTTGAATATAAAGATGATATTATTGGAGTGTTAGTATGTGGCAGTTATATCACAGGAAATCCGTCCTCTCACTCGGATTTAGATGTTCACCTTATACTAGATGACAAGTTGGATTTTAGAGAACGAGGTAACAAGATAATAGATGGCTTACTGATAGAATATTTTTTAAATCCTCCAAAACAGATACGAAAGTATTTTTTAGATGATTATAATAGTATTCGTCCAATGTCACATACTCAATTTATTACAGGGAGGATATTATTAGATAAAACAGGTGTGGTGCAGCAATTAAAAGAAGAAGCTAAGGAGATACTGGCAAAAGATTATAGTGATATTGATACATCAGTGCATGAATTGCAGAAATATTCAATATGGGATATGCTAGATGATTTACAGGATAGCTTTGAAAATGAAAAATTGGATTTTGATTTTGTTTATTATGCTAATTTGGATAAGCTACTTTCTATATACATGAAGTTTATTAAATATCCATATGATAAAAAATCTATGTTGGGAAATATAACAAGTGAAATAGTTAGAAATAAGTATTTATTAAAAGAATTACCAGATGAAGAAATAGGTCTTTTGATAGAAAAATGTATTACAACAATACAAAGAGGCAGCAGGATGAAGTTCTATGAAGAATTAACAAATAAAATATTGGATTTGTTTGGTGGATTTGATATAGACAAATTTAGATTTAAGAGTCAGGTGGATGCAAATGTATAATTATAAATTAACAATACAGTATGATGGAACAAAATATAATGGCTGGCAAAAACAAGGAAATACCGAGAATACAATTCAAGGTAAGATAGAAAAGGTTTTATCTGTTATGTTGCAAGAAGATATAGAAATACATGGTGCTGGAAGAACTGATGCAGGTGTACATGCTAAAGGACAGATTGCAAATTTCAAGTTAAAGAGAAAACTAGAAGCAAAAGATATTTTAGATTATTTAAATCATTATCTGCCAATGGATATAGCGATTATTAATGTTGAAGAAGTAGAGGAAAGATTTCATTCAAGGTTAAATGCCAAGGCAAAGAGATATCAGTATGTAATAAATAATAGCAATATATCTGAGGTGTTTTTAAGAAAATATGTATATCAATATGAAGAAGCATTAGATGTAAAAAATATGAGAAAAGCAAGTACATATCTAATTGGACGTCATGATTTTAGAAGTTTTTGCACTAACAAACATATGAAAAAGTCCACAATCAGAGAGATTTATGATATTAAAATTACTAAAGAAGGTACTTTGATTTATATTGATTTTTATGGAGAAGGATTTTTGCATAATATGATACGTATAATGGTGGGTACACTGATAGAAGTTGGCACAGGAAGAATAGAAAAAGAGAAGATTACAGAAATATTAGAGACGTTAGATCGAAAAAATGCAGGGTATACATCACCGCCTAACGGTTTGACTCTTATTTCAGTGGAGTATTAAGACTTCTTGTACTTGATTTTATACAAGAAAATAAATACTAAATATTGTAAAAAAAGGCTGTATTTGTTATAATTAGATTGAAAAATGGTGTTTAACATAGATTTGGTTTATGACAATTTATAAACTTTAATCGGAAAGATAAGGGTGAAAATATGGACGGAAATTTTAATAACGATCAGAATAACACAAATAATCAGTACAATCAGTATAATTATCAAATGCCGAATATGGAAGCGAAACCGCAAGCAACAATAGCAAGCTATATTACAGGTATTATAGGAGCTTTAATAGGAGCAATTATCGGTTCATTGCCATGGCTAATTGTTTTACAAATGGGATGGATGGTAGGATGGTTAGCATTTTTAGTTGGATTTTTCTCATTACTAGGATATAAAATTCTTAAAGGTGCAAAGGTAACTTGGTTTGCGAATGTAGCAGTTTTTGCAACATCAATAATAGTAATTATAGCGATGAATTTTGTATACTTGATTATTGAAATGGATAAATTAGGTATGCCAATAACTATGGATTGGATAAAGACAGCGGTAGAAATAGTAAATGAAGATGGTGGTTTTACAAAAGATATTATTATGTCACTTGTGATAGGTATTATAGGTTTGATAGGTATTAATAAGCAAGTATCACAATATACAAATCCAGTGAAAGATGTAAATAACGACGGAACAAAAAATATAGAAATGTAGTATTTAAAGATGTCTATTTAGTAGGCATCTTTTTTTGTAAATAAACAAGATAGCAGAAAAAGTCAATTATGTGACAGTATATATCATTGAAGATACTAATGTTATGATGTAAAATAAGCCTATGGTTAGGTTATAAACAATAGACAGAAAGGAAAAGGTATTAAAATGGCAAAATTGTATGTTAATGCAAAAAACAGAAAAGGCAAAATTAGTAAAGAAATTTATGGTCACTTTTCAGAGCATCTTGGAAGATGTATCTATGAAGGACTTTATGTAGGAGAAGATTCAGATATTCCCAATAAAAACGGAATGAGAATAGATGTAGTTGAAGCGCTAAAGGAAATGAAAGTACCTGTACTTAGATGGCCAGGTGGTTGTTTTGCTGATGAATATCATTGGAAGGATGGCATTGGACCAAAAGAAACACGTAAAAAAATGATTAATACTCATTGGGGTGGCGTTGTAGAAGACAATAGTTTTGGTACACATGAATTTTTTGAACTTTGTGAGCAACTTGGATGTGAAGTATATATAAATGGTAATGTTGGAAGTGGTACAGTTCAGGAGATGAGCGAATGGGTTGAATATATGACATTTGATGGAGTATCACCAATGGCTGAACTTCGTAAGAAAAATGGAAGAGAAAACCCATGGAAAGTTGATTTCTTTGGAGTTGGTAATGAAAACTGGGGTTGTGGTGGAAATATGCGTCCAGAGCATTATGCAAATGAATATAGAAGATATCAAACATATGTAAGAAATTATAAAGCAGATGAGCCTATTTATAAAATTGCTTGTGGTGCAAACGTAGATGATTATCATTGGACAAAGATGGTTCTTGATACATGCGATGATTATAAAGGAAGAGCACCAAAGGATTTCATGAACGGATTGTCACTTCACTATTATACAGTTCCTAGAGAATGGGAGAAAAAAGGTAGTGCTACAGAGTTTGACGAGAAGGAATATTATGTGACTCTTAAGAAGACATTACGTATGGAAGAGCTTATAAATAGACATAGTGATATAATGGATCAATATGATCCAGAGAAGAAAATTGGTCTTATTGTAGATGAATGGGGAACATGGTTTGATGTAGAGCCAGGCACAAATCCAGGATTCTTATATCAACAAAATACTATGCGTGATGCAATTGTAGCAGGTATTAACTTAAATATCTTTAATAAGCATAATGATAGAGTAAAAATGGCAAATATTGCTCAGATGATAAATGTTTTACAGTCAGTTATTCTTACAGAAGGAGACAAGATGGTTAAGACACCTACTTATCATGTGTTCAATATGTATAAATATCATCAAGATGCAGAGCTTATAGAGAGCTTTATTGAAACACAGGAGATAGGGCTAGATGATAAGAATATGGTTCCTAACTTAAATGAATCAGTATCAATAGCAGAAGATGGTACTGTAAATATTACAATTACTAACCTATCAGCAACACAAAGTTATCCTATTGAGACAGTTGTTCTTGAAAAAGATATAAAAGAAGTAAGTGCTCAGGTTCTTGCAAGTGATATGAAAGCGTACAATACATTTGATAATACAGATGCAGTTAAAGTAGAAAAATTTGATGCTATTACTGTGGATGGAAATGTACTTAAATTCACAATTCCTGCATGTTCAGTAATGCATATAACTGTAAAATAGCAATGGAGAAGCGTTATTGTAAGAAGTGCCTTTTAAAGGATATGGATAAAGATGAGTATTTTAAAAACATCTATGACTATATAAATAACATTGATGAAGAATTAAAGGTAGATGATAGCGAGTATGAAAGACGACTATCCATTTGCAAAGAATGTGATAATCTACTAGAAGGAATGTGCAGAAAATGCGGCTGTTATGTGGAGCTACGTGCTGCGATGAAGAAAAATTATTGTCCTGATGTTCATAAGCATTGGATGTCAATAACATAACCCCTCTTTTTGAAACGGATTGTTAGAAGTTAAATAACAATCCGTTTCTTTTTGTATCAAAATGTGGTAAAATATTAGAGGTAAAAAGAAACGAATTGTATGGAGAATAGCGTATAAATATGTTGAAAAAAGATATCATTGAGCAGTTTGATGAAAATAGCTTGATAAGGCTAAATAAATATTTAAGTGATGCAGGTGTGTGCTCAAGAAGGCAAGCAGATAGGGCAATTGAAGAAGGAAAAGTCATAGTAGACGGAAAAAAGGCTACTATGGGTATGAAGATTCTACCAAGCCAAGAGGTATATTTTGATGGTAAGAGTGTAAAAAGGGAAGAGGAAATGATTTTTATTGCACTTAATAAACCTGTTGGAGTTGAGTGTACAGCAGATAGAGATACTCCAGATAATGTAATTGATTTTGTGGGCATGAAAAAGAGGATATATCCAGTGGGAAGACTAGATAAAAATTCAGAAGGATTATTACTGCTTACAAATAATGGTGCTATAGTAAATAAAATAATGAAAGCCTCTAATAACCATGAAAAAGAATATATTGTAAAAGTAAATAAAGATATAACTAATGAGTTCATTGACAGGATGAGAAGTGGTGTGCATATAAAGGATGTTAGAAGTGGTGAAATTATTTTAGATGCAGTTACAAGAAAGTGTAAGGTGACAAAAGTAAATAAAAATACCTTTAATATAGTTCTAACACAAGGGCTAAATAGACAAATAAGAAGAATGTGTAAGGAATTAGGATATGGGGTAATATCACTTAAGAGAATAAGAATAATGAATATAGAACTGGGAAATTTAGAGATAGGTAAATATAGAGATGTGACGAAAAAAGAACTTGAGGAATTGAAAGGACTATTAAAATGAGTAAAGATAAGTTAGCAAGAGTTAAAGAACTGGTGGAGATTTTGAATACGGCAGCAAAGGCTTATTATCAAGAAACATCAGAGATAATGAGTAATTTAGAGTATGATACACTTTATGATGAATTGGTCGAACTTGAAAAGGAAACAGGGGTAGTTCTTGCAAATAGCCCAACGATAAATGTAGGTTATGAAGTTATAAGTAACTTGCCAAAAGTTAAGCATGATGAACCTATGCTATCACTTGATAAGACGAAATCTACGCAGGCTTTAGCAGAATTTTTGAACTCACATAATGGAATATTGTCTTGGAAATTAGATGGTTTAACAGTCGTTTTAACATATGAAAATGGTGAGCTTACAAAGGCCGTAACAAGAGGAAATGGAGAAGTGGGAGAGCTTATTACTAATAATGCGAAGACATTTAAGAATATTCCATATTCAATTCCTCATAAGGGTAAAATAGTGCTACGTGGTGAGGCGATAATAAAATATTCTGACTTTGAAAAAATCAATGAAACTATAGAAGAAGTAGACTCAAAGTACAAGAATCCACGAAACCTTTGTAGTGGTTCAGTGCGACAATTAAACAATGAAGTGACAGCTGGGCGAAGTGTAAACTTTTATGCTTTTTCTTTAGTAGAAGTAGTAGGTGAAGATAGTGAAATAAGAGACTTTGAGACAATAAAGGAACAGTTTGACTTTTTAGAAGCCCAAGGTTTTAATGTAGTTGAATATAAAATCGTAAGTGCAAGTAACGTACAAGAAACAGTAAATTACTTTTCGGATAAAATAAAAGGATTTGATTTACCATCGGATGGATTGGTGCTTGTTTTTGATGATATAAAATATGGAAAATCACTTGGAAGAACAGCAAAATTTCCACGAAACGGAATAGCTTTTAAATGGGCAGATGAAACTGCTAAAACAGTGCTTAAAGAAATGGAGTGGAGTCCGTCAAGAACAGGGCTTATCAATCCAGTTGCAATTTTTGAACCAGTAGAGCTAGAAGGAACTACTGTAAGTAGGGCAAGTGTTCATAATATTAGTATAGTAGAAAACTTAGAGCTTGGTATAGGTGATGAAATCGAAGTTTATAAGGCAAATATGATAATACCTCAGATTAGTGAAAACTATACAAGAAGCAATAATCTAGAGTTACCTGATAAATGCCCTGCTTGTGGAGGTAGTACAAAGGTTAAAGATGTTAATAATGTAAAATCATTATATTGTGTTAATGAGGATTGTGTAGCAAAACATGTAAAGAAGTTTACCCATTTTGTAAGTAGGGATGCAATGAATATAGATGGTTTGTCGGAAGAAACATTGGAGAAGTTTATAGATAAGGGATTTATACATTCTTATGCAGACATATTTAGACTTGATAGATATGAAGATGAAATTGTAAATATGCCAGGGTTTGGAAAAAAGTCTTTTGATAATCTTATTGTTGCGACAAATGATTCAAAAAAGGTGATTTTGCCTAAGCTTATTTTTAGTTTAGGTGTGTCAAATATAGGGTTAGCTAATGCGAAGCTTATATGTAAGCATTATGATTATGATTTGGAAAAAGTGATAAATGCAACAGAAGAAGAGCTTATAACAATTGAAGGTATAGGTGATGTAATTGCATCAACTTATGTAGAATATTTCAAGAATGAAAATAACATTAAGCAGCTAGATGAGTTGTTAAAAGAAATAACACTAGAAGAAGTAGAAAAAGCAGATACTAGCAGTTCTATTTCGGGAAAGGTATTTGTTATAACTGGAAGTGTTGAGAAGTTTAGTAATCGAAATGAAGTTAAAGAGTTTATTGAGATGAGAGGTGGGAAGGTAACTGGAAGTGTTACATCAAAAACAGATTATCTTATTAACAATGATACGCAGTCTAATTCTTCAAAAAATAAAAAAGCAAAAGAACTTGGAGTGCAGATAATTTCGGAAGAGGATTTTGTTAAATTGGTTGGTGAAGAAAGCTAGCGAAACTCATTTGGATTAGATGCTAGGCAATCGTGGGCAAATGTATAAAAAATATTAACTAAAAGGTGTAAAGTCTATGAATTATTAAGACTTACACCTTTTTTGATTTGAAATATTGTTATTAATCTAAATTATATGGAGTAACCTGATACACATAGTAATTAAGCCAGTTTGTATATAATCCATTTGCATGTCCTCGCCATGTAAGAAGAGGAGTATTTTCAGGATTATCATCTTTATAATAATTATATGGAATTTTTATTGGAAGGCCTTTTCCAATGTCTCTTTTATATTCTGTATCAAGTGTAAGTCTGTCATATTCAGGATGTCCGCTTACAAAGATATTCTTTCCGTTTTCATCCATAACGATAAAAACACCTACTAAATCAGATTCAGCAATAATAGTAAGATTTGGATTAGCAATAATGTCTTCTTTTGAAGTACCGGTATGTCTTGAATGAGGTGCTAAGAAAATATCATCAAATCCTCTGACAAGAGGTATTGTTTGATGTAACACTTTGTGTTCAAAAATACCAAAAGCTTTTTCGGAAAGATCAAATTTCTTAACACCATATCTATAGTATAAGCCAGCCTGCGCGCCCCAACAAATGTGAAGAGTAGAGGTAACGTTTTTATCAGACCAATCCATTATTTGTTTTATTTCATCCCAGTATGTAACATCCTCGAATGGTAAATGTTCAACTGGAGCACCAGTGATAATTAATCCGTCAAACTTTTTATCTTTAATTTCTGAAAACTTTGAATAGAATTGATTTAAATGGCTTTCAGGAGTGTTTTTAGATACATGACTTTCAACACACACAAAAGTAACATCTACTTGAAGAGGTGTATTTGATAAATTACGAAGCATCTGTATCTCGGTTTCATGTTTTATAGGCATAAGATTGAGAATAGCAATCTTAAGAGGACGTATATCCTGCATGATAGCTCTTGTCTCATCCATAATAAATATATTTTCTTGTTCAATAACTGCCTTGGCAGGCAAATCACTTTTTACTTTAATAGGCATATTTGCACCAACTTTCACTAATGTTTTTCAATTTATAATAGCATGATATTGTATTTTCTTCAAGCAAAACAATATATCAGAACTATTATTTAGCTTTTAATGAATCTACATAAATGTAACGTCCAAATATTAAGAAACCAGGTATGAAGGAGATACATAGTATTATAATCTTATTAGAAACAATATTACTAAAAGTATATATTGAAAATAGTGAAATTCCAAGTGCTAAAGCAGTGGTAAATAATGGCTTTATGATAAAGTCAAAAGGATTATAATAAAAGCGACATTCTTTAAATGTATATATAGCATGTAATATTGAACATAATATTTGCCCAGCTAAAATTCCCCAAAGACAACCTTTGATTCCGTATATTGGAATAAAGATTATAATAAAGACAATTCTTGCAACAGCAGCAATCATGTTGTGAATGAAAGTGATTTTCGTAAGTCCCATGCCATTTAATATGCTGCTAAGTGTAGAGGTTAAGTATAAAAATGGACAAATCCATGCAAGGATTGAAATATAAGTGCCTGCGGTAACATCATTAAAAAATATTAATCCTAATGATTCACCATATATGTAGAAATAACCAGAACAAAAAATACCTACAGCAATACTATATTTAATTGCTTTTGTTGCAGTGTTTTGAATTGTTTTAATATTTCCAGCTGATTGTGCTTCTGATACAGAGGGTAAAATCATAGCAGAAATTGAATTTGTTATTGTGGAAGGAAATAATATTAAAGGAATAGCCATACCTGTAAGGATTCCATATAAACTAATTGCAAGTTCATGTGACATACCGTACCTACGAAGAGTAAAGGGTATCAATATGGCTTCAAGACTTGTAATTAAGCCTACAATAATTCTGTTTAAAGTAAGAGGATATGCCATTGAAAAAATACTTTTTGCAATGCTTCTTGATTCTGAAATAGAAAGGGATGTTTTATTTTTAATTTTTCCTTTTTCGATTAGTATTGCAATAATGCAGTATAAAGTAGATGCAGCTTCACCTATGACAAGACCCCAAGAAGCAATTTCAGGTGTTATAGCATATCCATTTGCAACTATGACTTTTGCAATTATATAAATTGCACCAACTCTTACTAACTGTTCTACCATTTGTGACCATGCGGGTACAGATGCTTTTTGGTTTCCCATATAATATCCGCCGATACAACAATGTATGGCACATAGTGGAAGTGAAAGGGAAGCTATTTTTAATAAATTAGAACAACGTATATCGTTTAATAAGTATATAGAAATAAAGTCACTAGATATGTAAAGCATTATTGTTGCGAGAAGTGATAAAACAAGGGACATAATAAGCCCTGATTTTAAGGTGGAAAACATTCCACTTGTATCATTTTGAGCTTTTTTTGCAGCTACGTATTTTGAAATGGCTATCTGTATTCCTACAACTGCAAATGAAAAACACAATCCATGAATGGTATAAATCATTTGATATAGTCCGATTCCTTCTGCACCAATTGTATTGGATAGGAATATTCTATAATAGAAGCCAATAATGCGTGATATTATACCGGTAAGGGATAGTATGAATGTACCTTTTATAATTGGATTTTTTAATTTTGAGGTCAACGTAGAGCTCCGAATAGTTAATTTATATATTTATATTCAAAATGAAAGGGGTTATGATTGTGCAAAACAAAATAATTTATTTAGATAATGCAGCCACTACAAAAACAATGCCAGAAGTAATAAAAGCAATGGAACCCTATTTTTCAGAATTATATGGTAATCCCTCAAGTATTCACGATTTAGGAATAAGAAGTAAGGAAGCTGTTGAACGCTCAAGAAAGTTATTAGCTAAAATTATTAATTGTGAAGAAGAGGAGATTTATTTTACAGCGGGAGGGACAGAAAGTGACAATTTTGCAATAAAGCAAACTGCGGAGTGTTATGGTTATAGAGGAAATCATATTATAACAACATCAATAGAACATAGAGCAGTTTTAAACTCATGCAAGTATTTAGAGGAAAAAGGGTTTGAAGTTACGTACTTAAAGGTGAATGAATATGGAAAGATAAGCTTAAAGGATATAGAGCGCCATATTACAAACAATACTATTTTAATATCTATAATGCATGCAAATAATGAAATAGGAACACTTCAATCAATAGGAGAAATAGGAATGTTAGCCAGAAGACATGGTGTGATTTTTCATACAGATGCTGTTCAGTCAGTTTGCCACGAACCGATAGATGTAAAACAGTTAAAAATTGATATATTAAGTGCTAGTGCACATAAATTTGGGGGTCCCAAAGGTGTTGGATTTATGTATATTAATAAGTCATTAAAGTATACACCTTTACTGCATGGTGGCTCTCAAGAAAAACGCTTGAGAGCTGGTACAGGAAATGTGCCAGGAATAGTAGGAATGGCAACAGCAGCAGAAATATCAAGTAAAAATATGGATAAAAATAATAAATATGTAAGAGAATTAAGAGATTATTTAGTAAACAGAGTAATAGGCGAAATAGAAGGGGTTATGCTCAATGGTGAACCTAAGGACAGATTAGCAGGAAATGCTAATTTTTTATTTGAAGGTGTGGAAGGGGAAGCAATGCTTGTTATGCTAGATATGAAGGGCATATGTGTATCTACTGGTTCTGCATGTGCGCAAGGTGGTGCAAGCTTATCACATGTATTAAAATCTATTGGACTATCAGAAGAAAAAACAAGGAGTTCAATAAGAATGACTTTATCTGAAAAAAATACAAAAGAAGAGGTGGATTATACAGTAGATGCAGTTAAAGAAATAATATTAGAACTACGAAAAAAATGATTAGTTATATAAATAAGAACATAGTTTGACATTTAATGTTGAATTATGTTCTTATTTTTGTTAAAATATATAAGATGTATGTAAAATTTGAATAGAGGTTGAGATGAAGAATAAAAAAGTAGTAGTTGGAATGTCAGGAGGGGTAGATTCTTCGGTTGCAGCGTATCTTCTTAAAGAACAAGGATATGATGTTATCGGTGTGACGATGGAGATTTGGCAGGCGCAAGATACTTGTACTATAGAAAATGAAGGTGGTTGTTGTGGCTTGTCGGCAGTAGATGATGCAAGAAGAGTTGCAGACCGATTGGAAATCCCATATTATGTGATGAATTTTAGAGATGTTTTTAAAGAATGTGTTATAGACAATTTTATTTCTGAATATTTACACGGAAGGACTCCTAACCCTTGTATTGTTTGTAATAGAAAGGTTAAATGGGAAGCTCTCCTAAAAAGAAGTATGGATATAGGTGCAGATTTTATAGCTACTGGGCATTATAGTAGAATAGAACAGCTTGCTAATGGTAGATATGCTATTAAGAAATCTATAACAGCAAAAAAAGATCAAACTTATGCGCTTTATAATTTAACACAGGAACAGTTATCAAGGACAATAATGCCTGTGGGAGACTATACAAAAGATGAGATAAGAGATATTGCAGCAAAAATAGGATTAAATGTAGCATCAAAACCAGATAGTATGGAGATTTGCTTTGTATCTGATGACAATTATGCAGGATTTATAGAGCAAACATCAGGGATAAGTATACCAAAGGGTAATTTTATTGATACCAAAGGAAATGTTATCGGTACACATAATGGCATAATACATTATACTATTGGACAAAGAAAAGGGTTAAACCTTGCAATGGGGCATCCAGTATTTGTTGTGGAAATACGGCCGGATACAAATGAAGTAGTTATTGGTGAGGCGGATGAAATTTTTACAGATAGACTTACTGCAAGTGATATAAATTATATGAGTGAAGAGTTTTTTGATGAAAACAAGACTTATTTGGGGAAGATAAGATATAATCATTCAGGAACGCCATGTCATGTAAAACAGATATCAAAGGATAAAATAGAGGTGGTTTTTGAGGAGCCAGTTAGAGCTGTAACTCCGGGACAAGCAGTGGTATTATATGATGGAGATTATGTAGCGGGTGGAGGAATAATATAAAAAATGAAAAGGAAAATTAAGGGAATTAACATGAAAAGAATAAAAGAAAATTACGTAACAATAATATTAATATTAATAGTTTTAGTATTTAATGTAGCTGCATTTAGCTCATACATAAAGAATGTAAAGTCGAATTTGGCGGATCAAACTGAGTCGCATATAAATGATATATTAGACGAAGTTGTTGAAGGTGTAAATTCAAAGCTTGAAGAACAAATGAATACAATGCAGACATTGGCGCTATTTGCTGCTACTCTTGGTGAAGGGGAAGAAAATTATAAAGATATAAAAAGTGTGTTTGCAGTACAGAAGGATAAAGTAGGACTAGAAAGTATTGAAATTGTTGGATTAGATGCTATTGGCAGAGAATCAAATATTAATTATACAGAAGCTAGTTATTTTAATGATGCATTAAAAGGTAAAACAGTAATGTCTGATATATTATCAGGAAATAAGGTGACTCATATAGCATTTGCAACTCCTATTTATTATAATGAAAATGAAGACGTTGATGCAGTGCTTGTGGCAACAATAGATGCTAAGACATTTTATGATTTTATTGATATTTCGGCATTTAATAAAAATGGAAAAACATTTGTTGTAAAAAAAGATGGTACGCTAGTGTCTAAATCAGAAGAACTTAGTGCAGCTTCAAGAATAAGCGAGATATTTCCAGAAAGCAAATATGAAAAGCTTTTAATTAACAATATGAATTCAAAGAAGTCAGGAATTATTGAGTATGAAAGTGAGTCTTCAAAAAGGTACATAGGATATTCAAAATTGCAGTATAATAAATGGTATGTTGTAAGTATATTATCCTCTAACTCAGTTAAAGTTAATATTGGAGACATGACATTAGATGTAATAATACTTGGTATTGAAATAGGTATAATGATTATTTTCTTAGTTGCATATTTGATATATACATTTGTAGTTGTTAAGAAAAAAAGCGATATAAATCTAGAGAGATATTTTATTATATCGAAACATTCAGATGACATTGTATTTGACTATAGTTGTTTAAAAGATACAATGTATTGTAATGAAAATTGGGAGGCAAACTTTGGATATAAGTTACCAACGCAGAATGTAAAAGATGTAATAGCTGATTTTGTATTTGAAGAAGATAAGAATCTTTATAATGAAAATATTGAAAAGTTGACGTCTTTAAAAGAAGCTGTAAAATTTGAATGTAGGATATTAGATTCAGAAAAGAAACCTCAGAGATGTCTGATTAAGATGTTTGCTATAGGTAAAAATAAGAAGAAAATAATAAAAGTTGTAGGTGTGATTGAAAAATTAAATGTATAAAGAAAGATATGGTGCAAAATGGATAGAGCAGAAGTTATATTGAAATTAAAAGAGGAAGCAATTATAGCAGTTGTGCGTGCGGAGAACAAAGAGCAAGCAAATCTTATAATAGAGGCAATTGTAAAGGGTGGAATAAAAATTATTGAAATAACAATGACTGTGCCAGGCGCCATAGATATAATAGAAGCACTTAGTAAAAAGTATGAGGGTACAGAAGTTATTATTGGTGCAGGAACAGTTTTAGATGCAGAAACAGCTAGGCTTGTAATACTAGCAGGAGCAAAATTTGTAGTTAGCCCATATTTTAACGAAGAAATGGTTAAACTATGTAACAGATATGCAGTAGCTGTCTTGCCAGGTGTTATGACTGTGAAAGAAACAGTAGAAGCTTTAGAATTGGGTGTTTCAATTTTGAAAATCTTTCCAGGAAATGCATTTGAGCCATCTATTATAAGTGCATTTAAAGGACCATTGCCTCAAGCTGAGTTTATGCCTACAGGGGGTGTAGATGTTGATAATATGGAACTATGGTTTAATGCAGGAGCTGTAGCTATTGGTACAGGCAGTAGCTTAACAAAAGGGGCACAAACAGGAGATTATGAGTTGGTAACAAAAAAAGCATATGAATTTGTTGAGAAGAAAAAGCAAATTATCAAGTAATTAAGCAAAGAAAGGACGTTGGCTTGTGAAATGTATGGGCAAAAAACGAAAAAGTAAAATTCGATTAGCAATAAGTGCTTTTTGTATATTGTTTTCAATTAATGTATTGGGTGCAGATACCGTCATTGTCACAGAAGATTCTGGAATTACAAAAATTACGCCTCCTGAAATAGTAGCTGATGCAGCTGTTGTAGTAGATATGAAAACAGGATATACATTATATGAAAAGGATATATATACAAAGTATTATCCAGCTAGCATTACAAAAATAATGACAGCAACGCTTGCGTTAGAAAATTTAAAACTTACAGATGTTTTAACATATTCACATGATGCAGTATTTTCTATAGAACCAGGAAGTAGCTCCGCCTATTTAGACGAAGGAGAACAAATTACAGTAGAGCAAGCATTGTATGGCTTGATGTTGATTTCAGGTAATGATGTGGCTAATGGGTTAGCAGAGGCAGTAGGTACTACGATGGATGAGTTTGCAAAAATGATGACAAGTAAGGCAGTTACGCTAGGGTGTAAAAATACTAATTTTGCCAATGCTCATGGTTTGCATAATGATAATCATTATACTTGTGCTTATGATATGGCTATTATGGGTAGGTACGCATATAACAAATTTGAAATGTTTAGAACATTATGTTCAACTGTTAAATATGAAGTACCACCAACGAATAAACAAGTGGAGACAAGGTATTGGAGAAATAGCAATAGAATGATTAATTCTGAAGAAAATTATTACTATTGTGATTGTGTAGGTGGAAAAACAGGATTTACAGATCAAGCAGGAGGTACTTTTGTATCATATGCTAATATAAATGGACGTTTGCTTATGGTTGTATTGTTGCATAGTACAAATTCAGTAGGTGCGTACACAGATTCGGCTACTTTGTATGATTATATTAGAGATAATGTATCAAAAGAATTCTATGAACAACTAGATATAAAATATGCAAAGCTTGAAGAGAAAGAGTCAGAAAGTAATGCATCAAATGCAGTGGTTGATGCGAATCAACCTGCTGTAAGTAAAAGTGGTAGTTCATTAGACCTGAATGACAGTGAAGTGCAGGCGAAAAGTTTTTCGGTACCACAAAAGATATTGCTAGCAATGCTAACAATATTTGTATTATATTATGTATATGTAAAGTATGTGAGATATAGAAACAGAAAGAGAAGAAGAATCAGAAGAACGTATGATTTATAGCAAAAAGATTCGACAAATGTCGAATCTTTTTGCTATAAAGAAATGTTGTGACACAGTTACAGAGTATTTGGATGAATAATAGCATAATGACCATTAATATGGATAGGAATATAGAAGCGAATACAAATTAATGGAGAGAATGGCTTTTTAAGGGTATCGGTTTTATAAGGAGCAGCTACATTATATAAACTTATGCACTATAAAAAACAAAGAGCAAGTAGAAAAATCAAGTGTTACCACAGTCTTCGTACACTTGATTATAATTTAATAAAGATAGAATAGACATTAAGCGAAAGTTATAATATACTAATGATATTGTATGGTTGATTATATGGAGGAAAGGAGGCACATAATGAAAGATAGTGAAAAGCTGGACTTGATATTGCTAAAGTTAGTAGGCATAGACGAGATAAAGCAAAAGGTATCGGATATAGACGAGATAAAGCAAAAGGTATCGGATATAGACGAGATAAAGCGCAAGGTATCGGATATAGACGAGATAAAGCGCAAGGTATCGGATATAGACGAGATAAAGCAAAAGGTATCGGATATAGACGAGATAAAGCGCAAGGTATCGGATATAGATGAGATAAAGCAAAAGGTATCGGATATAGACGAGATAAATCAAAAGGTTTC
>JAVBRI010000035.1:0-16150 GCA_031548165.1 Lachnospiraceae bacterium | reverse complement strand
AAGTCGGGGTGACAGGATTCGAACCTGCGACCTCTTGATCCCAAATCAAGCGCTCTAGCCAAGCTGAGCCACACCCCGTCAGAGTTGTTGTCGTGTTTCGCTGTTGTGTTCCTTACCGCGACGCAAGATACATTATATAACGCCCCAAGATAATTGTCAACATCTTTTTTAAAGTTTTTTTTATTTTTTTTATTTTCTTTCTAAACCCTTGATTTTACTGCATTTCATGTAACTAAATATATCGCAAAGTGTAATGTGCATCGCCAAATCTGTCGATTTCCATCACAATATATGTTGCTTGTCTACCGTTTTGTCTTGGATAAGATATGCTACCTGGATTTAAAACCACTATATCATCACGAATATCTATTAAAGGACAATGCGTATGACCATACATAACAATATCCACTTCTTTATGCTTTGCCTCTTCTACAAGTCTTTCTACACCTATGGATACATTATAATAATGGCCATGAGTAATAAAAGCCTTGTATTTATCAACGCTTACCACCATTTCTTTGTCTAGTTTGGAAAAAAAGTCATTGTTACCTGAAACAATAAACACTGGACAATCTGCAATTGCTTCAATATAATCTTCAGTGCCTTCTGCATCCCCACAATGAATTAAAAGATCAATGGGCTTTACTTTTTCTAAAACTTTCTCCAAATTTTCATTATGCCTATGTGTATCACTAACAATCAAAATTTTCATTTCTAAGCTTTTCCTTCATTAATTCTAATGCCTTACCTCTATGGCTTATTTTATTCTTTAATTCTGGTTCCATTTGTCCTGTTGTCATATCAAACTCAGGAACATATAACAATGGATCATATCCAAATCCGTTTGTTCCCTTCTCTTCAAATCCAATAGTTCCTTCAATAGTTGCTCTTGTTGTAAACGCTCTGCCATCTGGGAATGCTGCTGCGATAGCACATACAAATCTTGCACTTCTTTCATCACCCACAGCATCTTTTAGCTTGTCTAAAATAGTTTGGTTCTTTATACTATATGGTGTTTCCTCTCCCATAAATCTTGCCGAATAAACACCCGGTGCCTTATCCATATAATCTACTTCTAGTCCTGAATCATCCGCTAACACAACTTCATTTGTCATCTGTGAAATCGCCTTAGCCTTAATCAATGCATTTTCTTCAAATGTTACACCATTTTCCTCGATATCCACTGATATCCCCATATCCTTTAATGATAATATCTCTATATTACAATCTGACATTATCATTCTTATCTCTTTCATCTTACCTTCATTTGTTGTTGCAAATATAATTCGCCTACTCATTTGTCTTCTCTTTCTTTTGAAGTAAAATCTTCAAATACTATTTTGTTACTCTATTAACAGTATAGCACTTTAAGCATACATTGCACTTAAGATTTGTTTCCTCTGTGCTATTCCACTTATCAGCGCCTACCTTTATATAACCTTCACCATCAGTTAAATCCACTGTTGATGTCTTATTATCACTAACATACTCAACTGCAACTGGTCTTTTTGTATTTGGTGTATTTATTTCAACTATAACAGCATACTTTTCACCCATATTAAGCGGTATCATTTGCTCTAAAACTACTGTATAATAACCTGCATTAGTAAACTTACCTGTTGCAACTGGTGTAAGTGGTTGATTTAGTGAATTTACATCCTCATACTTTGTGCATATATATACTGTATATGTTGTATCAACACCTGTTGCATAAAATCCAACTGCTTTAAGGTTTTCAGTTCCTTTTGCTGTATAAACATTTGCAAATGTTGCAGACTCCTTTTCAGTTCCCATGCAGCCTACCCATCCACATAAATCTGACTGATAAATATTGTCATAATTGTTTGTATCTTCTACCTTTGTATAAACAACACTATGCATACCAATATTACTATCCGCGTATGATACATAAAAGATTCCTTCTTCACCAAATTCAGTACCCCAGCTATTTTGACATATAAATGCCCCATCAATTTCTATACTGGCATTGAAATTTTCTTTTGGATAATTATCATCCCATCCTATAATAACAACATCATGATTAGGCTTGTCCTCACCAATATAACAATATGCTGAGTTATCTTTATTATAATACTTTGAACTACTAGATGAATTTACCAATAATGTATAAAGCGAACTTTGCACTCCGCCATATTTATATACCATCTTTTTAATAGTCTCATAATCTTTAGATGCTATAATTTGTGCCTCTTGAACATGAACTACTGGTTCTAAAGTACTATCACTAATGCCATCACCATAAGGATCATCCTTTTCAAACACTGGTCCTTGCCAAGCTGCTAGATATGCAATAGACATAGAATACTCTCCACCTTCATATTGATTGAGGTTAAAAGAATTATTCATTGATAAATGGTCAACTGCAAACTCATATGACCTTTCTGGACGTAATGAACTTTCAAGTGCTGTAAGTGATGCTGCTGCCCAACATGTTCCAAGTATTCCTTGATTCTTTACAATAGGCTTCTTACCTATCTCCACATAATTATATGCATAAGGTAATTTCTTTGCTTCTGGATCATCATTAATCAATGTCGCAGTATTATTAATCATATCCCATGTATAAGTATAGCCAAGTCCTTGTATAAAAGCATCTAGTGGAATGTATAAAACATCATACTCTCGCCTAACCGTCGAATTTAATGCATAAATTCCTTCATTTAAGCTCATTTCATCAGAATTAACCTGTAAGGTCATTTTTACCGAACCTTTTTCAATGACTATACTTGTACCACTATATATATTAGCAGCACAATCAAATAGCTCCTTCACGCTATTATATGGTATCATCAGTGTTAATGTATTATCCATATAAATCTTATTTGACTTAGTATTTATAAAATTACCATCTAAATATAATTCAATGGTCTTTTGATTAATACTTGATGCTATAGTCTTATTCCAGTCTTCTGGTATTCCTTCAAAAGCATATCCTTGCGCAATATACTCTGTCCTTGTTAAATTTTTATACCCAATAAATCCCATTATGCATATAAATAATGCTAACAGAAAATAAAATAGTCTACTCCTCAACTTTATCCCTCTTTATTCTTGGGGGTTTACCTCCCATAAACTGATAATAGTATGTTTTTATCATACCATTATATATCTTTCTGTTCTTTGTAGCTTGGACTCCCATATATTTCTCTGTATCTTCATAAGAAGTTATAATAAACGCCGACCAATCATCTAGTCTCTTATATCGTTCTCCTATAACCTTATAGAGTGCTGGTAAGTCTGACTTTTCCTCCAATCTTTCGCCATATGGAGGATTAGTTATAATAAATCCATATTTCTTATTATGACTTAAATCCTTTATATCTCTTTGTTGGAAATGTATCAAATGGTCTACCCCTGCCAAAGATGCATTTTGTCTTGCAATTTTTACCATCTCAGGATCCAAATCATAGCCTTGGATATCTGTTACTATGTCATCATTAACAAGGTCGTTTGCCTCATTAACAACATCATACCAATACTGTTTAGGTAAAATATTTTTCCAATTCTCTGCTGTAAACTCTCTGTTCATTCCTGGTGCTATATTAGCCGCCATCATAGCTGCTTCTATTGGAAATGTACCACTTCCGCAAAAAGGATCCACTAATACCCTATCCTTATGCCAAGGTGTAAGCATAATAAGTGCTGCTGCCAATGTTTCAGATATAGGTGCTTTAGATGATAACTTTCTATACCCACGTTTGTGAAGGGATTCTCCTGTTGTGTCTAATCCAACAATAACTTCATCTTTAAAAATAAATATCCTTACTGGATAATCTGCTCCACTTTCATCGAACCATGAAATACCATATTGATCGCTCATTCTCGCTACCATAGCTTTTTTCACAATTCTTTGTATATCTGATGGACTAAAAAGCTTACTCTTAATTGATGAAGCCTTAGTTACCCAAAATCTTCCATCCTTAGGTATCAAATTTTCCCATGCTATAGCTTTAGTACCTTCAAACAATTCGTCATAGGTATATGCTTTAAACCTATCTACTTGAATCAGCACTCTTTCTGCAGTTCTTAAAAACACATTTGCCCTACAGATAGCCTCTTCATCGCCTTCAAATGTAACCCTTCCATCTTCAACTGAAACAATATCATATCCTAAATCAATAATTTCTTTTTTTAATACTGCTTCTAGTCCAAAATGGCAAGGAGCCATTAAATTGTATTTTACCATCTTAATTCCATTCTACGTATTTTAAACGCAATATAATCATTTGCCCAACAAAAATTGTGCATACCTCAATTCTATGCTTAGCCAACTACTTTGTCAATTCTAAATTCACTAATATAGAGACTTTTTTTTATAATTTTTATAAGCATTAAGTCCACCTACAATATTAAGCACTTCATACCCATTTTCATAAAGCTTCCTTGCTGCCATCATACTAATTCCACCTCTCATACAATAAAGTACGGGAATCTTTCCGCTTGGTATTTTGTAATTTCCACGCTCAATATTTTCATATGGTATATTTATTGCATTTTTTATATGTTCAACATTGTATTCGTTCTCGTCTCTTACGTCAATTATAAGGTATTTTGAATTGTTTTCTATTTCAGGTAAAATTTCAGGTGAAACATTTTTTATTAGCGACATCATTATTCTCTATTCTTCATTCCTTAATATAGTATATTCAAAAAAACATTATGTTTCACACTAAAAAGCCCCGCCACCTTAAAAAAATCTAAAATGACGGAGCCTTTTTTACTTAATAGGATATTCGACTTTAGCCGAATCTTTTTTTAGTAGTTTTGATCTGCGTTATAATCTGAATTGTTGCTTGCTTGATCCTTAGATGTGTTATTTGTAGAGTTCTTAGATGTGTTTTTAGCGTTGTTTGATGCGCTGCTTGAGCTGCTGCTTGAATTATTCTTACAATTTTCTGCACTGTTTTTCTTATTCTTTGCCATTATAATACCCTCTCATTCTATAAAATAAATTTTAGTTACAAGATTAGTATCTCTTAATAATTCAAAAAATATTCTCTAAAGTTTGACAATAACTTAACTATCAAAAAACAGTTGCAATTTTCGACAGTTTATATTACAATAAAATTTGTAAAAAGAAATAACCCTTCAGATGTTTCTTTTTATGTTATAACCCCTTATTAATTATTTATACTCCCCTCAATACCTCGTGGCTCCCCCGCGAGGTATTATTTTTTAGATAATCAATTAAGCGAACTATTATTTCTTTTTAAAAATAATTGATACTAATAACATTATTAAAACAAGTGGCAATACTATTCTAAATAAAATCCATGAAACTCCATATACTACTATTATTACCAAAAACAAAATAAGAATTATTGAAATAATACTTATAATTTTAGCAATTATTGGATTAATATGTTTCCCATTAATATATACATTAAAATCCTTTTTATCATTATTATTGCTATTGTTTCTATTGTTTGAAAAATTCTTTTTTTCATTCTCACTTTCAAAAACTTCTGGTGTACCTTGAAAATCGCCTCTATTAACGATAGATTTCACTATCAATCTAGGATTTCCTAATGCTTCAACAACTTCCTGTTCCGATTTACCTTTTTTCACCTCAGATGAAATGTAAATATCGTAATAATCCATATGTTTTTGAGCTGAACGCCTGTCCATATTTTCTAATAATGCTTCTAATAATTTATTTAAAAATTCTTGTTTATTCATAATAAAACCACCTTTCCATTTAATCAAAAAAAGCCCTTGATTAATTCAAAGGCTTTTAATTATCAGCGTGCGTGAGAAGATTCGAACTCCCGACACCTTGGTCCGTAGCCAAGTGCTCTATCCAGCTGAGCTACACACACATATCGTCTCTTATGACAACAGACATAATTTTACTAGCTTTTACACTAATTGTCAAGGTGTTTTTGATTTTCTTATTGACAAATTTTTTTTTTGCTTATACTAGTAATGTAAATAATTAATGATTAAGTTTCAAAACAAATAGAGGGGGAGCTCCCTAGATTTGGAATTATTTACTTTCACAATAGATTTGTAGCGATGGGAGTCTGTGTTTCAGACTGAGAGGATACCATTAAGTATCGACCGCCTAAAATTGAATTTACCAATACAGGCACCTACAATATCTATAGCTATATATTTTTGAATTCATTGTATGTACCTGTCAAGAGGTACATTTTTTAATTTAAAACTAAAGTTGCAATGCGACAGAAAACGAGGACAAAGAATTGACAGAAAACAAAAAACTAGTAAAACTAATCTTTATGGCTATGATGATTGCCATCGGTGTTGTAATTTCGCCTATTTTAAGAGTTGAAGGACTATGTCCTACAGCCCATCTTATAAATGTGGTTTGTTCAGTATTTTTAGGACCTTGGTACTCCCTATTATGTGCTGCATTAATAGGTATATTGCGAATGTTTTTTATGGGAGTTCCTCCACTTGCTATTACAGGAGTAATATTCGGAGCATTCTTTTCTGGACTTTTTTATAAATTATCAAAAGGAAACCTTATTTTTGCCGTATTAGGCGAAATATTTGGTACTGGAATCATCGGTTCTATAATATCTTATCCAGTTATGAGCCTGATTTGGGGTAGAACAAATCTTACATGGTTCTTCTATGTTCCATCCTTTATAGCTGCTACTATAATTGGAGGAAGTATTGCTTTTATAGTACTTATTCAATTAGCTAAAATAGGACAATTAAAAAAAATTCAAAATCTACTAGGTTCCAATACTTATAACTATGAAATTAAATATCTTAAGACAGAAAAAATACATAACAAAACAAAAGTACTTGTTGTTTCTGCAATGCTTATTGCACTTGCAATGGTAACATCTATGTTAAAAGTTGCTTCTCTTCCATTTGGCGGTTCCGTTACATTATTTAGCATGCTTTTCATATGCTTAATTGGTTATTTTTATGGTGCTAGAGTCGGCGTACTTGCTGGTGTTGCTTACGGAATTTTGCAATTTGTAATTGAACCTTATGTATTTGTTCCTGTACAGGTTTTGCTTGACTATCCTTTAGCTTTTGGTGCATTGGGATTATCAGGAATATTTGCAAAATCAAAACATGGTCTTATAAAAGGATATATACTTGGTGTCTTTGGAAGATACATTTTTCACGCTGTATCTGGCTACGTCTTTTTCAAAGAATATGTGCCTGAAGGTATGAATGACATCTTATATACAATAAGTTACAATTTAACTTATATACTACCAGAATTAATTTTAACAGTTATATTAATTTGTATTCCTACTATAAATAAAACAATTTCTTCTTTAAAAAATAGATTAAAAGATTAATGAGGCTAATATGCAAAAATACGAAAACATCATTAACTTAATAAAAGAACAATCACCCCTTATTCACTGCATTACAAACCCAGTATCAATGAATGATTGTGCAAATATTATCTTAGGATTAGGTGCAAAGCCTATTATGGCTGAACATCCAAAAGAAGTTGCTGATATTACTGGAATGTCTGATGCATTAGGTATTAATATTGGTTGTATCACCGATTCAAAGATGGAAGCTATTATGATTTCAGGCTTAAAGTCCTTAGAATCAAATATTCCAACAGTTATTGACCTTGTTGGTATCACTTGTAGTAAGCTTAGATATGATTTTGCTATAGAGTTTATTAATAAAGCTAGACCTAGTATTATTAAAGGTAATCTCGCTGAAATAAAGACATTGTGTGGACTTAATGCTTCATATAAAGGTATAGATTCAAACGAACTTATAAATCAGGGCATTGATAACGAAACAAAAGAAGCTATAAAAAAATTAGCCACTGACACCAATGCTACTATTGTAGCTTCTGGTGCCACTGACTTTATTTCTGACGGTAAACATTTTGCATCTCTTGCTAATGGTTCAAAATATATGCCTTTAATAACTGGTACTGGATGTATGTTAAATGCTATTATTGCTACTTTTCTATCAACCATCAATAAAGATACAAATATATCTACTTTTGATATTGGTGTTATTTCTACTTTATATTTAAATACATGTGGCGAATTGGCTGAAAAAAGTAATGATTTTGTTGGTTCTGGTACTTATCACATAAAGCTATTAGATATGATATCTACCCTTACTTTCGATAAACTTGATTCGTCATTAATTAACTTTATTTAGTTACATTATTTAACCATTTATAACTTATATACCTAATGGTTGATAATGGAACTTTTATAGTTTCATCACACAATAAAATCGCATAAACCACAATAACTGGAAGATTAAATACAAACGCTACTATAAATCCAAGCAATATCGCAACACCCCACATACAAGTAACATCTAAGAATAGACCAAACTTAATGTCTCCTCCTGCTCTAAATATTCCAACAATCATAGTAGTATTATATGCTTGTCCAATAACAAAATACGCCATAACAAACATCATTAATGAAAAATACTTTTCGGTTTGAGCTGACATGCTCATGTTTGCCATTGCTATAGGTCTAACAATAAGCACTACTGCTGCCCCTATAATACCCATTATTATACTTAACTTTACAAACCTTCTTCCATATAATCTGGCCTTATCATAGCTGCCTTCACCTATAACTTTACCTATCATAATTGCAGCCGCACTTGCAATACCAAATGTAATAACGGTAGCTAACTGTCTAACTACTTGCGCCACTGCATTTGCTGCTGACACAGAACTTCCTAAATGCCCTAGTATTGCAGCGATTGCCACTCCACCTGCTCCCCACATAAGCTCATTTACTATTACAGGTGCAGAATACTTCCTAAAATCTTTTGAAAGTATTTTGTCTTTTTCAAATAACATCGATATTCTAAACTTAAACACACGGTTTCTTCTTCTATCATAATAAATCACTATTAAGGTTTCTATTCCTAATGCAATAGCTGTAGCTATCGCTGCTCCCTCTATTCCCAATTCAGGTGCACCAAATTTTCCAAATATCAATGCATAGTTTAGTATACCATTTGCAACTAATCCAATTAAATATACAATCGTAGATATCATAACTATTTCTACACTTCTTAAAGTATTTAAATATACCATGTTTATACATATAAACATATATCCAATACTTACTAGCCTTAAATACTTGGCTCCTTCTTCTATAACCATTTCATCATTTGAAAGAAATGACATTATTAAATCAGGCATCATCATAGTCACTATTGTAAATAAAATACCTACTACAATAGCAAATTTAAGTGCTATTCCTAATATCTTTTCTATTGCCTTAACATCTTTTTTTCCCCAATACTGTGCAACAAGTACTGATGCACCTGAGGTTATTCCAAATAGTATAAGGCTCATAATAAACTGCACCTGACTTCCTAGCGATGCTCCTGATACTGACTTATCTCCTATCTCACTTAACATAATGACATCAAGTGATGATATCCCTACATTTATAAGATTCTGCAACGCCATTGGTATAACCAGTTTTAATACGTTTTTGTAAAAAATATTTCTTTCGTCCATTTTAAATTTCCTTTTTTATAAATTCAAATATTATATCTAAAACCTCTTCACTCCAAAAGTTTCCTTCGTGTGGAGCTTCTTCCACGCAGACCATCTCTACATCTGCTCCATTTTCTTTTAGTATATTGTACATTTTTTCACTTTGCGAATATGGAATCAAATCATCTTTATCACCATGTAGTATTAAAAATGGCGGATATTTCTTATCCTTTATTACATGATTTACAGGGCTAATATCTTTTAATATATCAATATGCTCGTCTGGATTACCACCACAAAGACCAAACAATATCTCTTCATCTAATTTATCTTCTCGAAGCTCTATATCTGTTGGCCCAAAACAATCCACTACAAAATTCACTTTATCTGAATACTCACAGTATTCTTCTGACTTGTATTTAGTATTATCAATATTTAGTCCTGATAACAATGCTAAATTTCCTCCTGAAGAAGTCCCCCAAATGCCTATTTTTTCTGTATCAATATGATAGGTCTTTGCATTAGCTCTCAAAAATCTAATAGCTGTTTTTACATCTATTAAGCACGCTGGAAAAGCATGTCCTTCTAAACTGTTTCTATGTGTAACCATTGCCACAACATATCCCTTTGATGCTAGCCTACACATTTGTGGTATCTCATAATTAATATCTGGAAATGTCCATGCACTACCCTGTACAAATACTACACATGGATATTCTACATTCGTAGGCTCTTCGTATTGAGGTGTAATAATTGTCATCTTTATTCCCTCTGGTAAAGCCTTAGAAAATGTAATATCAGGGCATAATCTTGCAAGTCCTTGTAATTCTGGATTATTTTTTACTTTTTTTATATTATTCATTGTATTTTTCACCCTTTCATTAATCTTACTTTTTTAGTATAATGGTTTTATAATATTTTGCAAGGAGTTTTACCCATGACAAGAAAGCTAAAGAAATTTTTATTACCTATATTTATATGTATTAGTATACTGTTATCTAGCTTCGGATGTAACCTAGATATTTCTACAAACGAAGTCAATGCAACAGATAATACTACCTTAAACACAAGCTCTTCTTTAGAGTTATCCATTGCACCACTTAAAATAACCTTTATTGATGTTGGTCAAGGTGATTGCACTTTATTTGAATGTGATAATCAATATATGCTTATTGATGCTGGTGAAAATAATATGGGTTCTACTGTCAAAACATATCTACAAAAACAAAATATAGATACTTTAGATATTGTAATAGGTACTCACCCAGATTCAGATCATATAGGTGGTTTAGATGTTGTTTTATATAACTTCGACTGTAAAAATGTTATTCTTTCTAAAAAGGAAAAGGATACTCGTACATATGATGATGTTATAACAACTTGCAAACAAAAAAACTATAAGATACAATATCCTGCAAAGGGAACGCAGTATATACTAGGAGATGCTAAAATAATTATTATCTCTGATAATACAAAGACTTACTCTTCTTCTAATGATAGTTCTGTATGTGTTTTAATTATACATGGAGATAATAGATTTTTATTTACTGGTGATTGTGAAGAATTAGCTGAGAATGATTTACTAAAATCTGGTATTGATTTCTCAAACATTGATTTATATAAAGTGGCGCATCATGGAAGTAAGACTTCTTCAAGTGATGACTTTTTTGATTTAGTAAACCCCAAATATGCTGTAATTAGTTGTGGAGAAGGTAACTCTTATGGTCATCCTCACGCCGCAACCATCAATAAACTTTTATTTGGTAAGGTTGAAACTTATAGAACTGACGAACAAGGCGCTGTTATTGCTACTTCTGATGGAAAACAAATAACATTTAATATGTCACCTTCTACAAGTTGGAAAACTGGGCAACAATAGATTCGGCTAAAGCCTAAAAGAGCCACTAACTGTGGCTCTTCTTAAATTTAGAATTTAGTACTGCACTTATAAATGATACGAAAGGCACTGTCATTATTACGCCTATACTTCCTGATATTCCTTGCATTATTTCTAAACCAATACTTCCTGAATTTATGATTTGTAGGTACTGCAAATCATAAGCATAATTTATAACTAATGTACTAAGCGAACCACCTGTAAATGCCAAAATAAGTGTATTTGACATAGTTCCCATCATATCACGTCCAACATTCATTCCGCTTTTAAATAGCTCTTTCCAGCTTAATGACCTATCTGTTTCATGTATTTCATTGATTGTTGATGATACTGACATAGCTACATCCATAACAGCTCCTAAAGCTGCTATTAGTATTCCTGCAAACAAAAGCCCACCTATTTGAATTTTTGTACTCTGTCCTACGAATAAGAGTGTCTCTATATTTGATACATTATAACCTGAAAGACCTGATATTTCACCAAATATTGCAGCAGAAACTCCTGCCATTATTACCCCTAATACTGTTCCAATAATTGCACACAATGTCTTTATAGTAATTCCACCGATTAAATACATCGTAACTATTGTTGTAATTATTGATACTATTACTGCTGCTAGAAATGGTGAAAATCCATTATAAATCATTGGCATAAACATAAAGATTACGCAAACAAATGTATATACAAGCCCTAATACTGACTTGATTCCATTTTTACCTCCTATTACACACATAAGTAATAGAAATACTGCTACAAACCCATATATTGCAAGTTCTCTATCTTGTGAATATACTGTCACAAGGCTATTTCCGTTTGCAGTGCTTATAATCAAGCTCACTTTCATTCCTACTTCACAAACCGCTCCAAACAAATTACCATCTGAACTTGTTGCTGTATAATACTGTCCTTCTAAATCACCTGATAATATCTTAACTGCCACTGTTTGCTCACCAGTACGAATTCCATTTTCTTGCAAATTATCTACCAATATTTCTGTGACAATACCTTTTTCAAATGTTCTACCTGTGGTAGACACTAGCTCTGTCTTTTCTGTATTATTATAAAAATGAATAAAAACTATTGCAGATAAAATAATCAAAAGGGCAATAAGCCCTCTGATTATTATTTTTTTATTATTGAGCAGTATTTTCATTTTTTCTAACCTTTTTCTTTTCATCTATCATCATTACTACAAATGCTCCCATTGATACTACTGCTATTAAGGCTGTAAACACTACTGTTGATGTATCTCCCGTCACTGGTGATGTTACCACATTAGTATTATTCGCTTTAACATCTGGTGTCTGTGTATTTGATTTTGACTCTTCTTCAATTTCAACCAGACTAGTCATTGCTTCTGCTAGAGAAGTATATGCACTTGCTACATCTATTGAATAGGCTTCACTATTGTTGTAAATTACTTCTGCTGCATTAATAACACTTTCAAGAGCGCTTAAGCTATCTGTTGTATAAATGTCAGTTTTTGCTAGTAATTCTTTTGCTTCAGTTAATTTATTTAATAAATTGTCTTTATTAACTTCTTTAACAATGGTATAGCTTGTAGCAACATCCCCATCTGCAACTAATTCTTCGTTTGTTGCTGCATCATATGTCTTTACTGTTAAGCTTACTTCATCAATTTCTATTACAGAATATGTTGGTCTCCAACTTTGGCTTCTAGCTGCTATATAGTCTTGTTGAGTTCCTATTAACTGATAGAATTTACTTCCTGTTGATGAGTTAGCCTCAAAGTAAACTGTACCTAATGGATTTATTACTTTATTACCTTCTGATTCTCCTGTTATAAGGTTATAACATGTTGTGTTTTCTGCCTGATATGTTGTATTATCATCTCTATAATTACTACCATCATAATTTGTAAATGTTCCATCTGCTGCTGATAATTGATATGTTCTTGAATATGTATGATCATGTCCTTGTAATACTGCGTCAAAACCTGCATCATCAATAATTGATGTTAACTGTGTTCTTAAAATCATACCATCTGAATCCGAATGGTCTAAACCTGAGCCATAAATATCTTGATGGAACATTAATACCTTCCATGTTACATCTGGATTTTCACTTATTGCCTTTTCAATTAAATCCTTATGTGTTTGACAATTCATATTATTAGTATTAATACTAACAAATAATGTGTTACCATATGTAAAGTAATAATCATTTCCTGCTGTTGATGCTCCAACTTCTTCTGTGTAAGTATTTGGATTATTAAAATGATTCTTATAATTTACTGATTGTGAATCATGGTTACCTATTGTTGTTGCTAATGGTAAGCTTCTTAAAACTGATGGATATAAAAATCCTGCATACTCCACTTGCTGCTGTAACTTATCTGCATCTTTACTTGCACTTGTTTGATTTATTTGATCTCCTGCTGATAATAAAAAGCTTACATTTGGATTTGCTGTAAGTGCATTTGTTAATGTCTCATTCCAGTTATATGCATCATTCCTTGCAAAATACTCTTTTGAGTTAGCAAATTCATTGCTTTCTGATGCTGTTTGTCCTGTTGATGCACCAATCTGTGGATCGCCTACATATAAAGCAGAAAAGCTTGTTGTATTTTGTGTTTTATATGTATATGTATCTGACCATACTCCATTTGCAAGGTATTGATAGTAATATGTTGTTTCCTCTTCCAACCCTGTCAATGTTACTTTATTTGGATAATATACTACACCACTAAGTGTTTCCGTATCAGTTCCTTGAGAACCATATGCTGTGTATCCTGTTGGATTACCTTCTTTATCTGTTAATCTAATAGCTGATGTTTCCTGAGTATGGCTATACCAAGCAAAATTTAATTCTGTAGCATCTGTTCCAGGTGTTAATGCTATTTGTTCAAAATCTGTACGAATATCATTCCAAGTTGTCTTCCATGCATTCCATTTTGTAGCATCTGCGTATACATTTGAATAGACTGTTGTTCCATCCATTAATACTGTTCCATCTGTTTTTGAACCTGCCGCATTATTCCATGCCTCTCTTACTGATGCTCCATAAACGCTATAAACTGCGCTTAACATACTTGTTGCTACTAGAGCTGTTGCAATTAACTTCTTTGTTTTCCTCATAGTTTCTCCTTCTACCATAATCTCTTTTTTCTAATTTATTTTACTGTGCAACTTTAACACCTTTTTGTTAAATGCGTTAGGGAATATAAGTTAAATATAAGAAAAAAATTCTATTATAAAAAAGAGTTTTAGGGAAACGTCTGATGACAATATATACAAAATGTATACAAAATACATGCAAAAATAGTACTATGAATTTTATTTTCTTCTTACGAGTTTTCACTACTTTCTAATTTCAATACGCTAGAATCATTCATTAATATCTGCATCTGGGCAATCGCAACTTTATTAAGTTTTACTAATCGCTGTGCCTGTGGTATTTTATCATGAATCATAACAGCATTCAGACTTTCAAGATTAGATAAACAAACAAGCTGTGAAACATTAGAATAGTCTCGAATGTTTCCTTTTAAGTCTGGATTTTTACCTCTCCATTCCTTTGCAGTCATTCCGAATAAAGCAACATTCAAAATATCCGCTTCATTAGCATATACTGTACTTTTTTGTTGCACAGTCAACTGCATTGGAATAAGATTTTCTTTGATTGCATCTGTATGAACTCGATAATTGATTTTTGTCAAATTCCTCTTTACATCCCAACCAAATTGCTGTAATTCTTCTTCCTTTAAACGGTCAAACTCTTGAATTAGATAAATTTTAAACTGTGGACTAATCCACATACCAAACTCAAATGCAATGTCTTTATAAGCATATGTACCACCATAACGACCTGTTTTAGCTCTAAGACCTATCGCATTGGTTTTTTCTACCCACTCTTTTACGCTGACTTTATAACTATTCAAGCCTGCTTGATTTCTAATTATGGCGAATTCGCCATAATTAAAATCCGGATTATGGATTTGTTCCCAAACGCCAAGAAACTCCACTGTGTTCCGATTACGTAGCCAATCAGAAATAAAAAATTCGCCATCTTTTGCTTTAAGCATATCAGTTAATGAAATATAATCTCTTTCATCAACTTTTAAAACTGATATTTCCGTATCACTAACAACAATTTTACTCATTCTCCCTCACACTCCTTCCTTCTAACATATTCCACAAAATATTAGGTTTGCTTATCTGCATATTCCAACTAATACTCTTTCTAAATATTCCTACAATATGAAAAAAGTGCTTCAAACACTGATAAAATCAACATTTGAAGCACTTTTCATTAATGCCGGCGACCGGAATCGAACCGGTACGGGAGATTAGTCCCGCAGGATTTTAAGTCCTGTGCGTCTGCCAGTTCCGCCACGCCGGCATTATAATTCATACGAATTATGCGGTATAGTACTTTCGTACTAAGTGGGACCTACAGGGCTCGAACCTGTGACCCTCTGCTTGTAAGGCAGATGCTCTCCCAGCTGAGCTAAGATCCCTTAATATAACTTCTGGGTAACATTTTTACTTTAAAAATTTTAGTCGTAAAACTTTTATACTAAAAGTGTCAACGACCCGAATGGGACTCGAACCCACGACCTCCGCCGTGACAGGGCGGCGCTCTAACCAACTGAGCCACCGGGCCATACTATGTATTTACAATAAATGAGTTTAAAATGGACCCTCGGGGACTCGAACCCAGGACCGACCGGTTATGAGCCGGTTGCTCTAACCAACTGAGCTAAGGGTCCACACTTATTGTTCTGCTTGTATGGTAAGCAGTAAGCCGACAATCGGACTTGAACCGATAAC
>JAVBRI010000025.1:0-19572 GCA_031548165.1 Lachnospiraceae bacterium | reverse complement strand
AGCAGGTACAGAAATGTGTATGCCTGGTGATAACGTAGAAATGACTATCGAACTTATTCACCCAATCGCTATGGAGCAGGGTCTTGGTTTTGCTATCCGTGAAGGTGGTAGAACAGTAGGTTCAGGTAAGGTTGCTAAAATCATCAAATAATCGCGTTGGCAATGAGCCGTGCAGTTTATAAATAGGGAAACATCCAGATAGAGCTTGCTCTAATCTGGATGTTTTTCTATTTATAAACATAGGGCGAAGCCCGCGTACGAGCAGCTCTGCTGCGAGGTGCACGACTCCAGTAGTGACAGTCAAAACTTTCTCAATATCTCTCTTTATTTTTTTTCAGAACTATGACATAATGTTGTCATAGTTCTTCTGCTAATATATCATTGAAAGGAAAACATATAATCATGAAAATAGATCGTCTAATGGCCATTACAATCTACTTACTAAACCATGGAAAAACATCTGCACAAAAACTATCGGAAGCTTTTGAAGTCTCACCAAGAACAATTATGAGGGACATGGATACGCTTGGTCAAGCAGGTATTCCAATTCAATCATCATACGGCGTAGACGGTGGATATCAAATAATGGACACTTTTATTATGGATAAGCAATTGGTTAATAACAATGACTATAGCGTTATAATTACAGCACTAAAAGGATTATATAGTGCTTACAATAATAAAAACATAGAACAAATCTTAGCCAAAGTAAATCTTTTAATGAACGAACAAAAAAATCCAATTAGTATAGATTTATCAATAGCGCATGAAAATAGAGTAGTAAACACACAAATACAACTATTGGAAGAGGCTATAAATCAAAAAAGAATTGTACAATTTCAATATACAAACAATAAGAACGAAACTAAACTGTTGCAAGTAGAGCCGGTTAGTGTTACATACAAATGGTACAATTGGTATTTGATTGGATATTATGAAAAATATCAAGATTACGTTATGTTTAAATTAGTTCGTATGGAATCTTTAATAGCTACAGATAAAAAAAATACTAAAGAACATAAACTTTCAGATATTCAATTAGCAGAAAGTAATGAAAATGATATGATTGAGATTAAACTTCGTGGTAAGTCACATGTGAAAGTAAAATGTAAGGAATATTTAAACGGAAAAATCACAAAAGAGTATAATAATGGTGATTTCGAATTCTGTTTTACAGTTCCAAAGCGAGAATCCTATTGGTATGGAGTGATTCTTTCTATGGGAAGTGATGTTAAGATAATAGAACCGAAAAGTGTTATAAAGCGTATATTAGAAACTTGTGACGAATTAATAAAGGCATATGAGGAGGATTAAAAATGAAAGAAAATAATATTATTAGAAAAAATTTAAATGAGGATTTAGCGAATGAATACGCTTATAGTGAAGTAGTTGAAGCAGGTGACTTTGTATTTTTGAATTTCTGTGTTGGAAATATTGGACAAGATGTAGAGGCTCAAGTAAATGGAGCTATTGATAATATGTCAGAGCGTTTAGCTTTAGTAGGGTTAACGCTAGATTCTGTTGTTAAGGTAGATGTGCTAATGCGTGACCCATGGAATATACCTGCGATGGAAAAGGTTTTTAAAGAAAGATTTAATGGTAAATATCCAGCAAGAAAAACTATTGCAACTGAATTTGCACACCAAGGTGGAGAAAATGGATTGCAGATTCAAATAGACGCAGTAGCGTACAAAAATAAATAATACAACATTCGAATGCTATTTGATTTATTATGTAATTGTGATAAAATAATATACAAGAGCGTTTGAATCAATAAAAGGAAAGGTATAATGAAGGTGCTTTAATGAGTGAAATATTACCCAAAATGAATTTGAAATGGTACAAGGGAGACGTTTATTCGGATGGAGACATAGAAGACGTTATTTTGAATATTATAGATTCAACTAAAGGAAAAGAATATGGCCAAGCAATTAACAATAACTTTTCTTGGCCAACTTATTATCATTTATCGGATTTGAGAAAAAATATACTTAATTGGTATAGTTTTAAAGAAGATAGTTGTGTTTTAGAAATAGGTTGTGGTATGGGCGCAATAACACCTGTATTATGCGACAAATGTAAAAGTGTAACAGCAGTAGAATTATCTAAGCGTAGAGCAACAGCAGCGCAGCATAGATGCCATGATAAAAACAACCTTGAAATCATAGTGGGAAATCTAAATGACATAGAATTTGAAAAAAAATATGATTATATTACATTAATAGGAGTATTAGAGTATCAAGCTCATTATACAGAATCAAAAGATCCGTTTGTTGATTTCCTAAAAAAAGTTAAGGCTTTATTAAAACCTAATGGAAAACTACTTATTGCAATAGAGAATAAATATGGATTAAAATATTGGTGTGGTACTCCAGAAGACCATACGAGTGCTCCTTTTGATGGGATGAATCAATATAAAATAGGAAATAAGGTAGCAAGAACTTTTAGTAGAGAAGAGTTAAAAGACTTGGTTGAAAGAAGCGGATTTGAATATAATAAATTTTATTATCCAATGCCAGATTATAAGTTTCCGACTTATATATATACAGACGATTACTTGCCTAAAGTAGAGCAACTACGTGAAGCAAGACCATATCATTTAATAGGAAGTTCAGTAATAGCAGATGAACAAGATATATATGGAGATTTACTTGATAACAAGGTATTTCCATTTTTTGCAAATTCTTTTTTAGTGGAATGTAGCTCTGATATGGAATTTGATGATGCTGTTTTTGTAGCAACAAGTAATGCTAGAAAATCAGAGTTTCAAATGCAGACTATAATTTATGATGATGATATAGTTCATAAGAAAGCACTTGAACCAGAGGCGTTGGCACATATAAAAAGAATCTGTGAAAACTCTGATGAGTTAAAAGAACATGGTATAAGGGTGGCAAATAGTAAACATGAAAATGGAATGCAAATTATGGAATATGTAAAATTACCTACGTTAGAGCAGAAGATACTTGAATATGGTAATGAAAAAAATAAAGATAAAATAATTGAATCATTAAAACTATTATATAAGAGTATTTTATCTTCATCAGAACATGTAGATTCAGAAGAAACTTATTTTCATCAAATTGGAATTTTAGATAATGCAGTAGATATGGGAGTTGTATTGAAAAAGGGCTATACAGATATGATAGACAGAAATTGCTTTGTGGATGGCAGTGAATTAGTGTTTTTTGATCAAGAATATTCATTCCCTAATATTCCTGCATCATATGTTATTTTTCGTTCAATTAGCCTTTTGTATACATTTAACCCATGGATAGAAGAAGTATGTCCGCCAACTTTGTTATTAGATGAATTTGGGTGTAGCGAACATATAAGTATATTTGGAAAATTTGAAAGGCATTTTAGAGAAAAAGTATTAAATGTATCTGCTTATAATCAATATAATTATTTCAGAAAAGCAATTGATTACAGAAAAAATATAAACAGGCTATTATCTGTAACAGGAGTAGAAGAAGCAACTATAAAAGCGCATATTGATAATATTATAGTGAAAAAGGATTTTTCAGGACTATACCAGTTTTTTATTGATAATAAATTGGAAAATATAAAGGATAGCGATATTATTGATTTGCAAAAGATTTTAGAAATATATGGTATAGAATCTAGTAAGAATGTAGAGTTTTCTTTTGGAAAATTAGATAGTCTCAAAAATCTAATTAAGAAATATTATGAAATGGTATCATTATTGAAGTTATATTTAAAATACTTTGATAATACTGAGATGAAAGAAACTCTATGTAAGGAAATTAAGTTTTCAAATATGTCTATTTATGTATTTTTAGTTATTATTCAATGCGAATTTCCAAATGAGGATGAAGATTCGTTGATTCAAAAAATTTCGGAATGTTTCAAGAAAAGGGCATAAGAAGGGTTAACATATAAAATTATGAATATTTCAAAAGAACAAGTTTTACAAGATATTTTAAACTTAATAAATCAGGAAATGTACGATGAAGCAGAAAAATATATGGATTTAGTAAAGGAATCAATATTAGATGAAGAACTTGATAACCTACTTAAAATGATTCCACGCAAAAAGATATCTATGATTTGTATTGATTGTGAAGAAGAGTATATAAATACTATATTAACACAATCAAATTATGGAAATATAGAGCTTGTGAAGGTTTCATGGAAAGAGGATAGCCTCGAAGACTTGCTTGATTATATTTATAATACAGATAGCGAATATATATGTTTTATTGAACAAAACCAAGTTTACGACAAAAATAAACTTTTTGAGATGTCAAAGTATTTACAAAATAGTAAAAATATAGATGTATGTATTTGTTTTCGTAATTATGTTGATAGCAATGGAAATATAATGTTTTCTATTGGTAAAGATATTAAGACTTTATTTGGAAATGCAGCTTTTAATGGAAAAGATGTACTTAAAATGTGTATTAATGAAAATATAAATTTGTATGGAAGTTTATCGACACTAATGATTAGAACGAGTTCATTAAAAGAAAATGCTGATATCTCACTGATATATGATAAGGTTGATACATTGAAATCATTGATACTTAATTATTTCCTGCTATATGACAAAAATATTTCATTTATTGAATCGGAGTTAGTTTCATCTAATTTTGAAAGTTTTAATGAAGAAGTTTTAAAGGCTGAATATGAAGAATATAAAGCTTATTTGAAATATTTATCTACAAATAAGCTTTTGGAAGTATCAAATAGACCATTACTGGGATCATTTTATCATGAAATGATGTTTAAAGAAGAAAAGAAAGATGTTAGAAAAGAAATAACTTTTTTTTATACAGACAAGGGCGAGTATTATAATCTTGAACCGATTGAGAAAGAAGCCATTAAAAGAGGATATAAAACAAAATTTACAAACATTATTGATGAAAAAGCAGAAATTGGTGTCTATTGTCAACATTTATGCTATCCTGAAAACTCAAAGTTTTCATTGATATTGTTACATGATATGGCTCAAGGTCATAATAGATGGCCAGACATTTGGAATGCGGAGCGTTGGAATGGATTTGATATAGGTATTCTTCCAGGGGTAGAATGGAAGGAAAGATGGCTTGAATGTTCAGCACTTAGCCATACTCTGCCAAAAAAAGGAGCATTTATGTTTGGATATCCTAAAAGTGACTATGTTGGAAGGTATGACATAAAAGATAGGGCGAAGCACCTGAAAGAGCAATTTGGATTAAAATATGACTATACGGTTTTATATGCGCCATCGTGGGAGAATGATTTTAAAGAGGATGATTTTGTAAGAGCGTTGGCATCTTTAAATATTAACTTATTAATAAAACAAGCTCATTGGCCAAAACAATATCAATTTGTAATAGATGACATTGAACAGATGAGACAGATGCATGAGGGCAAATATGATAATCTTTATTACATAGAGCCAGAGGAAAGTATTCTAGTTGCACTTGAAATGTGTGATTTGGTGGTATCAGATGAGTCAAGCGTAATGACCGAAGCGATGCTATTTGGTGTGCCAAGTATTGCAGTTGTAGATTGGTTAATACCTGATTCAAATCCTAAGAGATTTTCAAGTGTACCATTTAAATATGTATATCGTTGTAGAAAAGTTGAATTACGTGAATATGTAGAGAAAATAAAGTCAGATGAATTTAAGCATATTGATGTAAATGAGGAAAAAAACAATCTGTTTTACAATATGGGTAACTGTAACAAGAGTATTATGGATGCTATAGATTACTATATTGATTCTGAAAAAACAATTGAATCAGACTTTTTGAAATATAGAATAATGCCAAAGTATATGCCAGTTTGTTTGTGGCGGTAGTGATTGTACAACATTCGTATGATTTGAAAGGAGAAATTTATGAAAACGATATATGCCTGTTTTTGTACAGATATTGTACATGAAGGACACTTGAACATTATTAATAATGCAAATAAATATGGTAAACTTGTGGTTGGAGTACTAAATGATGAGGCGATGATTCGTTATAATAGATTTCCAACAATTACCTTTGAAGAAAGAGTAAAATTGTTTGAAGGCTTAGAAGGCGTTAGTAGTGTTGTTGTTCAGGAAAAGCTTATGTATGATGAAATGATTAAAAAAATAAAGCCAGATTATGTTATACATGGTGATAATTGGAATGAAGGGCCAGAAAAGATAATACGTGATAATGTAATTAAATGTTTAAAGGAATATGGAGGAGAGTTAATAGAAGTTCCTTATACATATAGTGAAAATACAAAAAAAAGTGATGATAGAATTAAAAATATATTATCTATGCCTGAATATAGAAGAAAGAGATTAAAAAAGCTTATTAATCTTTGTCCTATTGTAAAAACAATAGAGGTACATAATGGATTAACAGGATTAATTGCAGAAAAGACGGTTGTAGAGAATAATGAAGAATTAGACCAATTTGATGCAATGTGGATATCAAGTTTATGTGATTCGACAGCTAAGGGAAAGCCAGATATTGAATTGGTTGATATGACGTCAAGGTTTAGAACTATTGATGAGATAATGGAAGTAACGACAAAACCTATTATCCTTGATGGAGATACTGGTGGGTTATTAGAACATTTTGTGTATAATGTTAGAACTCTTGAAAGAATGGGAGTATCAGCTGTTATTATAGAAGATAAAATGGGGCTTAAAAAGAATTCTTTGTTTGGGACTGAGGTTGTTCAACAACAAGATAGCATAGAGAATTTTTCTGCTAAGATTAAAGCTGGTAAAAATGCACAGCGTACAGATGATTTTATGATTATTGCTCGTATAGAAAGCCTTATTCTTGAAAAGGGGATGGAGGATGCACTAGAAAGGGCGGGAGCATTTGTCAATGCAGGAGCAGATGGAATTATGATTCATAGTAGAAAAAAGCAGCCTGACGAAATTTTTGAGTTTTGTGATAAATTTAGGATGACAAATAAGGATACTCCACTTGTAGTAGTTCCTACATCATTTAATAGTGTAACAGAACAAGAATTTCATAAACACGGAGTTAACATTGTTATATATGCAAATCAACTTATTAGAAGTGCCTTTCCTGCAATGGAAAGTACAGCTAAAGAAATTTTAAAACATCATAGGGCATTAGAAGCAGATGCAAAGCTTATGCCATTTAAAGAAATTATTACACTTATTGATGAGCTATAGGAGGCGAAATATATGAACGTCGAAAGAATGGACGAGATATTTGGTGCAGACTTTTTTACAGGAGTTCCAGATTCGCAGTTAAAAACTTTTTGTGATTATTTGACTAATGAATATGGCATATCTAAGAATCATATAATTGCTGCAAATGAAGGCAATTGCACGGCTCTTGCAGCAGGAGTATACTTATCAACGGGACAAGTACCAGTTGTATATATGCAAAATAGTGGTATTGGAAATGCAGTTAATCCGATTGCCTCTTTGCTAAATGATAAGGTGTATGCGATTCCATGCATTTTTGTTATTGGCTGGAGAGGTGAACCAGGAGTACATGATGAACCACAACATATATATCAAGGAGAAATTACTTTAAAACTTTTAGAGGTTATGGGTGTTGAGTCTTTTGTGTTAGAAAAAGAGACCACACAGGAACAGCTAAAGGATAAAATGCTAGAATTTAAGGAAATCCTGGATACAGGAAAAAGCGTAGCATTTGTAATAAAAAAAGGAGCTATATTGTGTGATGGAGAAGTAAAATATACTAATAATCATACTTTGGTACGCGAAGATGTTATAGGTCATATTGTTGATATTTCTGGTGAGGATATAATAGTATCAACTACAGGTAAAGCGAGTAGAGAATTATTTGAGATTCGTGAAAAGAATGGACAAAGCCATAAATATGATTTTCTTACAGTGGGTTCAATGGGACATGCGAGTTCAATAGCGTTAGGAGTGGCAATAAACAAGCCAAAGACTAAGGTTTGGTGTATTGATGGTGACGGTGCAGTTCTAATGCACATGGGAGCTATGGCGGTTATTGGAAGTCTAAAGCCAAATAATATGATTCATATAGTTGTTAATAATGAGGCTCATGAAACAGTAGGGGGTATGCCTACAGTAGCTTCAGGTATAAACATTGTGCAAATAGCATTGGGGTGTGGTTATGAAGAGGCGGTAAGTGTCAAAACTTTGGATGAACTAAAAGAAGCTTTAAATATGGCAAAGAAGCAAGAACAATTAACTCTTATAGAAGTAAAATGCTCGATGGGTTCAAGAAAAGATTTAGGCAGACCTACAACAACAGCAAAAGAGAATAAAGAGTTGTTTATGAATTATTTAGAGACTTTGATTTAAGGTAGGAGGATTAAGGGATGCAAATAAATAGAAAAATATTATTAAACCCAGGACCGGCAACAACAACCCAGTCAGTGAAAGAAGCGCAACTTGTAGATATTTGTCCAAGAGAAAAAGAATTTACTTGTATTATGAAGCAAATGAGAGATGACTTAGTAAAGATTGTGCATGGTGACTTGGATGTATATACAGCAGTTTTATTCTGTGGTTCAGGAACAATAAATATTGATGTATGCCTTAATTCATTGTTACCTAAAGATAAAAAAGTATTAATTGTTAATAATGGAGCTTATAGTCAAAGGGCTGTAGAGGTATGTGATTTTTATGGATTACCATATATAAATTTAGAATTTGCAATAAATCAGCTTCCAGATTTAATGCAGATAGAGAGTGTATTAAATAAAAATAAGGATATCGCCATGGTGTATGGTGTTCATAACGAAACAGGGACAGGTATTTTAAACCCAATACGTGAGATTGGTAAACTGGCACATGAATATGGGGCAATATTTGTAGTTGATACCACATCAACATATGGAATGCGGCCTATTAATATAGAGGAAGAGAACATAGACTTTTGTATGTCGTCAGCTCAAAAAGGCTTGATGTCGATGACGGGGTTATCATTTGTGGTTGGAAAAAGGGAATTGATTGAAAAATCTGCTGAGTATCCTAAGAGGTCATATTACTGTAATTTATTTTTACAATATGATTGTTTTGAAAAAACAGGAGAAATGCACTTTACGCCACCCGTTCAGACTATATATGCGACAAAACAAGCGTTAATAGAATATTTTGAAGAAGGCGAAATGAAAAAATGGGAAAGGCATCTTCGCGTATTTGAAAAAATCCATGAAGAGTTAGAATTACTTGGGTTTAAAGATGTAATAAAAAGAGAGTGGCAAGCGGGATTAGTTGTCGCAATAAAATATCCAGATGATTCAAATTGGGATTTTGAGAAGATACATGATTATTGTTATGAAAGAGGATTTACAATTTATCCAGGAAAAATTGGAGACTTAAATACATTTCGTTTGTGTGCATTAGGCGCAATAGATGAAGAAGATATTTATGAATTTTTCAAAGTATTTAGGTCAGCATTAGATGAATATAGGATTGCAGTTCCAGTTGTTTATAATGATAGCTTGATTATGGAGGGATAAAAATATGGAACTTACAGATGCAGTTATACTTGCAGCAGGGCTGGGTACTAGGATGAGGCCTCTTACTGATACTATACCAAAGCCGTTAGTAAAGGTTATTGAAAAGCCTATGATAGAAACTATTATTGATGGGCTAAATTGTTTTGGTATTAATAATATTTATATTGTCATTGGATACTTAGGAGATCAATTTAGATACCTAAAAGATAAATATAAAAATGTTATACTTATAGAAAATAATGAGTATTTAGAGAAAAACAATATATCATCACTGTATGCGGTAAAGGATATATTTGGGGAAAATAATTGTTTTGTTTGTGAAGGGGATTTATTTGTAGGAGATAGCGATATATTTAATATTAATCATAATAAATCTTTCTATATGGGGAAATATACCAAAGGTGAGACGGATGATTGGTGTTTTATAATGGACGAGGATAGGGTCACGAAAATAACAGTTGGTGGAAATGATATATATCGAATGGCAGGGATTTCATATTGGAAAAAAGAAGATGCTTGTGTTATAAGAGATTCTGTTATTAATGCGTATGATAATCCTGAACATACTGATTTGTTTTGGGATGAAATAGTAGACAGAGAGCTTGAAAATATTATGGTAGGAATTAAAGCAGTAACAGATGAACAGATTGTAGAAATAGATACATTGGAAGAGTTAGATGCTATAAGAAAGTTAGCATTAAAGAATAATTAAGGAAAGACAAGGGTATAAAAATGAATATCTTAGCAGTTGAAGATGAACGTTTAAATTTATTATCTATAATGGATTGTTTAAAAGAGGCTTCTCCAGAGAGCGATATAGTTGGCTTTGGCAATGGCGAAGAGGCTTTGAAATATGCTAAAAGTAAGGTGATAGATGTTGCTTTTCTAGATATAGAATTAGGCACAATGAGCGGACTTGAGTTGGCACTTAGGTTAAAAGAGATAAATAGTAATATTAATATTATATTTGTGACAGGTTATTCTAACTATATGGGTAATGCTTTTTCTATGCATGCATCAGGATATATTCTTAAACCTGTGACCACAGAACAAATTAGAGATGAATTGGAGAATCTTAGAACTTACGCTACACAAAGTGTATCTTCTGAAATTAGAATGCAATGTTTTGGAAGTTTTGAAATGTATGTAAATGGAAAAAGAATACCATTTTCCAATACAAGAGGAAAGGAATTGCTCGCATATTTGGTGCATAAAAATGGAGCAGGAGTAACAAAAGCAGAGATTGCAGCAATTTTCTGGGAAGATAAGCCGTATACACGAACTATGCAGAACCAGTTACAAAAAATCATAGTGAACTTGGAAAAAAAGTTAAAAGAAGCAGGAGTAGAAAAGCTTATTTACAGAAGCTGGGGACAGATTTCGGTAGATACCAAGATGTATACTAGTGACTACAAGGAACTTTTAGATGGCGATGTAAAAGCATTGAATGCGTATGGTGGAGAATACATGGCAGGATATAGCTGGGCAGAACCTGTTACAGCATATTTGTTAAGGCATATGGAGAATGACAATTAAACATAAATTACTACTTTTTAAGTAAAATCTTTTGTATAATTGAAAAAAACAGTCAAAATTTGAAGTTATAAATGACAATACCTTTTAAAACATATTTATTGTATTGGGCACCTTAGATACAATAAAAGAAAAAAGGAGGATTATACAATGGAGAAGCAGAACGGAAATACAAGTATTGGAAGTTCTATAAGAAAGATACGAAAAGCGAGGAAGTACTCACAAAAGGAATTTAGCGAAATCTTGGATTGTTCTACAACTCAAATTAGTAATATTGAAAGAGGTCTTGCTATACCAACATTTAAAAGAGTTATGTCGTTTTCGAATAAATTTTATATACCATTATCAGAAAGCTTGGGTAAATGCAAGGAAGAAAATGAATCAGTAAGACAAGACATTAAAGTTTTGTCAATGGAAACAGACAGGAATAGAGTCTTAACAGTACTTAAGACTTTGGAATATTATAAGGAGTTGCTGCATCAATATAATAATGCAACGACTTTAAGTGATGAGGAATATGAATCTGGATATATAGATTACACATCTGCCGCTAGGTATATTAAGAAAATTAGGGAATCAAAAAATATACCAGTTAATGTAATGGCAAAGAAGCTGGGTATAAATGTTAATTCGTATAGAAATATTGAAAGTGATAATGGATGTGCATCTATTGGCAAATATATAGAAATTGCAGAGGAATTAAATGTACCTATAGATTTTCTGTTTCAAGATTCTGTGAAGAATAAAGAAGCTGTCATTGAATATTATACTGAAAAGGTATATGATAACGCTCCTTATAAAGAGGATGCGATGATAAAGGAAATAACAGAAGCGATTATGTTTATAATGAAGAAATATGATATGTAGTTACCATATTGACAAATAGTATTCATTAACATATAATAACCATAACATAAGAAAAGCATAGACGGAAAGAGTAGTTTTATAGAGGTATACAGAGAGAAAAACAAAAGGTGGAAGTTTTTTATACTCGAAATATTACGAAAACCATTCCCGAGCTGTAATACCTAATTGAGTAAGTATTACCGTATGCCTGCGTTAAAGGATAGGATTTATTAGAATCTGAAGTAAAAAGTTAAGGTGGAACCGTGCATAGAATAAGTGCACCCTTAAGACCCCAATTTATTAATTGGTAGTCTTTTGGGTGCTTTTCTTATGTTAGTAAATCAGAAAAGGAGAACGCAAAAATGAAAGCAACGATTGTACTGATTGGTAACAGTGAAACGGAAAATTATGGAAGAAAGTTAATGTTGGAGGCTCAGCGTATAGGAAATCTTGGTTTTCAGATGGCTAGATTGCCACATCATGTTTCTTTGAAACAACCATTTGTAATTCCTAGTTTAGAGGAAATGGAGGAATTTTTTGATGAATTTGTAAAGGGTAAGAAAATAATGAATATTGAGTTTGAAGAATTGTCAGTGTGTCCTAGTAACGCTATAGGTGGAAAAGAATCAGGATGTGTAAGTATAGTAACTAAAGAAATGCCTGAACTATATAATGTTCAAAGAGACTTATTTGTAAAGCTTGAAAAAAGATTTGGACCATGTCCAGCACCTTTTGATAATGAATATATTTTTCACATGACAATAGCAATTGGAGGTGCGCAACTTGAGAATTATCAAAAAGCATATGATGCTTTAGCACAAAATGATTATAAAAAGGTATTTACTTTTGATAAGCTTGGGTTATTATACTATGATGATGATAATATTGAAGAAGGAACATATTTCTGTTATAAAATTCATAACTTATTATAGTAAAAATTTTTAAGTGATAATTTTTAAAGGTCGACAGAAATAAAACTGCCGACCTTTAAAGATTTATTTTACTATTTAGACCATCTTCCAGATGCACCACATGGTAAAACTAATCCATTAGATGAAACTGGTAAACCTATTTCGCCAGCCTCAACTTGGCCACCAAACTTTGAAACGATTTCGGTTGACATCATATAGGTTAAAACTGCAGGAGCAAGCCCGGTGGTATAAGAATTAATTAGGAAGAATAGTGGATTGTCAGAAAGTATCTGAGTACATAATTTAACAAAACCATGAATAGAATCTTCGATTTTCCAAATTTCTCCTTTAGGTCCTCTTCCATAAGAAGGAGGGTCCATAATTATTGCATCATATTTATTTCCACGTCTGATTTCTCTTTCTACAAATTTAACACAATCATCAACTAACCATCTTATAGAATTATCTCCAAGACCAGAGGCTTCTGCATTTTCCTTTGCCCAACCAACCATACCTTTTGAAGCATCAACATGCGTAACATTTGCTCCAGCAGCGGCGGCAGATAAAGTAGCTCCACCTGTATAGGCAAATAAGTTTAATACCTTTATTGGTCGGTTTGCATTTTTGATTTTATCTGAAAACCAATCCCAGTTTGTCGCCTGCTCAGGAAATAAACCGGTATGTTTAAAACTAAAAGGCTTTAAATGAAATGTTAAATCTTTATAATTTATACTCCATTGTTCTGGTAAATTAAAAAATTCCCATTCACCACCGCCTTTTGCACTACGGTGATAATGGCCATTCATTTTATGCCAATTTTTCTCTTTTTTTTCTGTGTCCCAGATAACCTGTGGATCAGGGCGAACTAAAATATATTCGCCCCATCTTTCAAGTTTTTCACCAAGGGAACAGTCGATTACTTCGTAATCTTTCCAATTGTTTGCGATCCACATGTTTTATATTCCTTAATTAATACGCTCTAAATTTAATTATGTACCATTTTCCATTACATTTTGCAACAGTACCATATATGTCATATTCGTCGTCGTTGATCAATACGGTTCCATCAAAATCATAGGCTTCGGTAACCTTATAGTCACTAGTTTTAAGCTTTAAATCATATTTATCATTAAGTGTATCACACATAGATTCAACATCTTCCATGGCATCTTCAAGATCATCAGAGTCGTAAGCGTCACCTAATTTAATCTCTAATTTTTTGAATGTGAATTTTTTATCTACAGGTCTGTAACTCTCTAACAAACTACTTGTTAATGATTTTGCTTTACTAGAATCAACATTATCGATTACATCAGTGTAAATAGGAAAAAGATATTTAAGTGTTGCATCATCATCGTTTGCAGCCATTGCTTCAACTATACCAGTAACAGCATCTTTTGGTGTACTAGCGCCACCTTTGCTGCCACCGAAAATAAAGAAACATGCAACTCCTACGCCAGCGGCTATAAGAAGTAATAATACGATTGTTATGATGATAACAGGCTTCTTTGATTTCTTTGGAGTCATCATTGGTCCCCAGTTTTGAGGAGCATTTGCTTGCATACCCATCTGGTTAGCTTGCATATTCATTTGATTAGGCTGCATATTCATTTGATTAGGCTGCATATACATCTGGTTAGGTTGCATATTCACCTGGTTAGGCTGCATGCCTTGAGCATTTGCAGCATATTGTTGTTGGTTATCAACATTCATTGGTTGATTTGTAGCAAAAAATTGCTGATTATCAGCATTTATTGGCTGATTGTCGTAATTCTGAGTTGGAGCTTGAGAATACATTTGATTTGTATTTTCTTCGCTAGGAACAGGAGAAGTACTTGCAACAGGTACCATCTCTGGTGTATTATAGATTGGAGCAACAGGTTCCTGAGGAATATTATTTATTGGTTCCTGTGCAGGTGATTGAATTTGAATATTTTCCTGAGGAGCATATTCACTTTGATTATATTCATTCTGAATAGGTTGGATAACTGGAGTGTTATCAATTGTAGGTGCTGCGTTATTTTCAATGTTTGCAGCTACTGGAGTGCCACATTTAGCACAAAATTTGGCGCCATCAACGAGCATGTTTCCGCAATTTTGACAAAACATATTTTAAAATCCTCCTTATTGGTTTTATAGAGTAATTCTACTATATTAATGGTGTTTCTGTCTAGTAGATTATTACAAAAGATTTAAAGAGTTTCTTCTATATAATAGCGATAAAATTTTCAAGAAAAACTTTCTTAAAAATTTTCTTGAGAAAAAATAAAAAAAAAGCTTGCATTATTAATAAATATAGTGTAAACTATCATTTGCTGTGGCATGATAGCGTAGAAACGAGAGGTTGCTGTATATATATACAGGTTTTCCGTGGAGCGAATGTCAAGTTAGGAAACTGGCGACAAGTCACTGTACAAAGTTGGAATAACCCATTCAACTATAGAATCGTCCACCTATGTGTGGAAACGACGTGCAAATGCGATTTAATTTCGCGACACGCACGGATGAGTGTACAGTCACCGCTTGTCGTACTTAGGTTAAAAAGTGCGAAAAGGAGGCGACTTTTTTTATGGCAAGTCAAGTAATGAGAATAACATTGAAAGCTTACGATCATCAACTAATTGATCAGTCAGCAGGAAAAATCATCGAAACTGTTAAGAAGACAGGTGCAACTGTTAGTGGTCCTGTACCTCTTCCAACAAAGAAGGAAGTAGTTACAATTCTTAGAGCTGTACATAAGTACAAAGACTCTAGAGAACAGTTCGAACAAAGAACTCATAAGAGACTTATCGATATCATCACACCATCACAGAAAACTGTTGATGCATTATCTAGATTAGAAATGCCAGCTGGTGTATATATCGACATTAAAATGAAGACAAAGTAATTTGTCAAAAGAAATAAGCATGTAATCCTGAAGGGTTTAGATATATAGATAAGTATATTTAACTGTTCTAGGATGTTTTCACTAAAATAGGTGAAAACCGCTGTAGATTAAACAGGAGGAAGACAATGAAGAAAGCAATTTTAACAACAAAAGTTGGTATGACTCAAATCTTCAACGAAGATGGTGTGTTAACACCAGTTACAGTACTTCAAGCAGGTCCATGTTTTGTTACTCAGGTTAAGACAGTAGCAAATGACGGATATAGCGCAGTACAGGTAGGTTTCGCTGATAAGAGAGAGAAATTAGTAAACAAACCAGTTAAAGGTCATTTTGATAAAGCAGGAGTTTCTTACAAGAGATATGTAAGAGAATTCAAATTCGAAAATGCTGAAGAATATTCAGTAAAAGATGAAATCAAAGCTGATATCTTTGCTGCAGGAGACAAAATTGATGCAACTGCAACATCAAAGGGAAAAGGATTCCAAGGCGCAATCAAGAGATTTGGTCAATCAAGAGGACCTATGGCGCATGGTTCTAAATTCCACAGACATCAAGGTTCAAACGGTGCTTGTTCAAGCCCAAGTAGAGTATTCAAAGGCAAAGGTATGCCAGGTCATATGGGAGCTAAAAAGATTACAATACAAAATCTTGAGATAGTAAAAGTAGATGCAGAAAATAACTTAATCCTTGTAAAAGGCGCAGTTCCAGGACCAAAGAAAGCTATGGTTACAATTAAGGAAACTGTAAAGTCTGGCAAATAGGTATTAGTAAGGAAGGAGGAACACACAGATGTCAAAAATATCTGTTTACAATATGGAAGGCAAGCAAGTTGGTGATATGGAACTTAGTGATGCTGTATTCGGTGTTGAAGTAAATGAACATTTAGTACACATGGCAGTTTTAAGTCAGCTTGCAAATAATCGTCAAGGAACACAAAGTGCAAAAACACGTGCAGAAGTTCGTGGCGGTGGAAGAAAACCTTGGAAGCAAAAAGGAACAGGACATGCAAGACAGGGCTCAACACGTTCACCACAGTGGACAGGCGGCGGTGTTGTATTTGCTCCAAAGCCAAGAGATTATTCTTTCAAGTTAAATAAGAAAGAAAAACAATTAGCACTTAGATCAGCATTAACATCAAGAGTTTTAGAAAACAAACTTATTGTTGTTGATTCAATCAAATTAGATGAAGTAAAGACAAAGAAATTTGCTGAAGCTTTAACAAACTTAAAGGTAAAGAAAGCATTAGTTGTTTTAAATGAAAACGACAAAAATGTAGTTTTATCAGCAAAGAACATTCCTACAGTAAAAACAGCTTTAACAAACACAATAAATGTATTTGATATACTTAAGTATGATACATTAGTTATTGATAAAGCCGCTGTAGCAACAATCGAGGAGGTATACGCATAATGGCAGATATTAAATATTACGATGTAATCCTCAAACCTGTTATTACAGAAAAGAGTATGAATGAAATGAGTTCAAAGAAATATACTTTCTTAGTTCATACAGATGCAACAAAGACAATGATAAAAGAAGCTGTTGAAAAAATGTTCGAAGGAACAAAAGTAAAAAGCGTTAACACAATGAATAAAGATGGTAAGAATCGTAGACGTGGTGTTACTACAGGTAAGACTGCTAAGACAAAGAAAGCTATCGTTCAGTTAACTGAAAACAGCAAAGATATCGAAATCTTTGAAGGTTTATAGGAAAAGCAAATAGTTGCATGATAAAAATCTCAGGTATATGCAACACAAGTAATTAAGTAAAGGAGAGAATGACATGGGAATTAGGACATACAACCCATATACACCTTCTAGAAGAAACATGACAGGACTTGATTTCGCAGAAATCACAAAGGATACTCCTGAAAAGTCTTTAGTAGTTTCATTAAAGAAGAATTCTGGTCGTAACAATCAGGGTAAAATAACAGTAAGACATCGCGGTGGCGGTTCAAGAAGAAAATATAGATTAGTTGATTTTAAGAGAAGAAAAGATGGAATTCCTGCTACTGTAGTTGGTATCGAATACGATCCAAACAGAACAGCGAACATCGCACTTATCAGCTACGTTGATGGTGAAAAGGCATACATCCTTGCTCCTAACGGATTAAAAGATGGAATGACAGTTATGAACGGTGCAACAGCAGAAGTTAAAGTAGGTAACTGCTTACCACTTGAAAACATTCCAGTTGGTACTGAAATTCACAACATTGAGTTATATCCTGGAAAGGGCGGACAGTTAGTTCGTTCAGCTGGAAACTCAGCACAGCTTATGGCTAAAGAAGGCAAATATGCTACACTTAGATTGCCATCAGGCGAAATGAGAATGGTTCCAATTACATGCCGTGCAACAATCGGTCAAGTAGGAAACATTGAACATGACTTAGTAAACATTGGTAAAGCAGGACGTAAACGTAACATGGGCTTTAGACCTACAGTTCGTGGTTCTGTAATGAATCCTAATGACCATCCACATGGTGGTGGTGAGGGTAAGACAGGTATCGGTCGTCCAGGTCCATGTACACCTTGGGGCAAACCTGCTCTTGGCTTAAAGACAAGAAAGAAGAACAAGAAGTCTAATAAACTCATCGTAAGACGTAGAGATGGAAAGAATATGAAATAAGGAGGATCACCAATGGCTAGATCATTAAAAAAAGGCCCATTTGCGGATGAAAGCTTATTGAAGAAAGTTGATGCTTTGAATGCTACTGAACAAAAGTCAGTAATTAAGACTTGGTCACGTCGTTCAACAATCTTCCCACAAATGGTTGGACATACAATCGCAGTTCATGATGGTAGAAAGCATGTTCCAGTTTATGTAACAGAAGATATGGTTGGACATAAGCTTGGAGAATTTGTTGCCACAAGAACATACAGAGGACATGGAAAAGACGAGAAAAAGTCAAGACGTTAGTTTAGAAGATTGAAAGGAGGTTTTCATCCATGGCAAAAGGACATAGAAGCCAGATAAAAAGAGAAAGAAACGCTAATAAGGATACTAGACCAAGCGCAAAACTTTCATATGCTAGAATATCAGTTCAGAAAGCATGTTTCGTATTGGATGCTATTAGAGGTAAAGATGTTCAGTCAGCTTTAGGTATATTAGCTTACAATCCAAGATATGCATCTTCAGTAATAGAGAAATTATTAAAGTCAGCAATTGCTAATGCAGAAAACAACAATGGTATGAATGTTGAAAATCTTTATATCGAAGAATGTTTCGCAGATCAAGGACCTATCATGAAGAGAATCAGACCAAGAGCACAAGGTAGAGCATACAGAATCGAAAAGAGAATGTGTCACATTACAATCGTGCTTAATGAGAGATAGTAATATAGAAAGGAGAACATGCAATAATGGGACAGAAAGTTAATCCTCACGGCCTAAGAGTCGGCGTTATTAAAGATTGGGATTCAAAATGGTATGCAGAAGCTGATTTTTCAGATAATCTTGTAGAAGATTATAAAATCAGAAAATACCTTAAGAATAAATTATATAGCGCAGGTATTACAAAAATAGAAATTGAAAGAGCATCAGATAGATGTAAAGTAATAGTTCACACAGCTAAACCAGGTGTTGTTATTGGTAAGGGCGGTGCTGAAATAGAAAAACTTAAGACAGAAGTTCAAAAGTTAACAGATAAAAAAGTAGTAGTAGACATAAAAGAAGTTAAGAGACCTGACAAAGATGCACAGTTAGTAGCTGAAAACATTGCACTTCAGCTTGAAAACCGTATATCATTCAGAAGAGCAATGAAATCTACAATGTCAAGAAGTATGAAGGCAGGAGTTAAAGGTATCAAGACAGCAGTTTCAGGACGTCTTGGTGGTGCTGATATGGCTCGTACAGAGTTCTACAGCGAAGGTACTATTCCACTTCAAACATTAAGAGCTGATATTGACTATGGATTTGCAGAAGCTGATACAACATTCGGTAAGATGGGTATCAAGGT
>JAVBRI010000020.1:0-60957 GCA_031548165.1 Lachnospiraceae bacterium | reverse complement strand
TACAAAGAGCCTGTGGTTGGAGCCTTCCTAAAACCATCAAGTGGTAGGTGATAAGAACCAATCCACAGTATCTCCAAAAAGTATAGCATATAGTCCTTGGAGAGGGACTATAAACACTACTACTATATAATACGAGGTGATAATATTGATTCGGTTTGAACATGTGAGTAAACAGTTTGTAAGCAAGGGGAATCCAGTACTGGCAGTAGATGATGTAAATTTAGAAATAAATAAGGGTGAAATATTTGGAATCATTGGTTCATCAGGAGCTGGAAAATCAACACTCGTACGTTGTATTAATCTATTAGAAGTTCCTACCGATGGAAAAGTATTTATCAATCAAGAAGAAATAACCGCATTATCAGTGGCAGAGCTTTGTAAGCATAGGAAAAAGATTGGAATGATATTTCAACAGTTTAATCTCTTTGCTTCAAGAACAGTATTTCAAAACGTAGAGTTTCCATTAAGAGGAAGTGGTTTATCTAAAAAAGAAAAGAGAGAAAAGGTAAAAAAACTTTTAAAACTAGTAGGATTGGAAGAAAAAGAAGAAGCGTATCCATCTCAGCTTAGTGGAGGACAAAAGCAGCGAGTAGCAATTGCAAGAGCTTTAGCAAATGATCCAGAGATACTACTTAGTGATGAATCAACAAGTGCTTTAGATCCTAAAACTACAAAATCTATTTTAGAATTACTGAAAAAACTAAATGAAGAGTTAGGAATTACAATTGTTGTCATAACTCACGAAATGCAGGTAATCAAAGATATCTGTAACAGGGTAGCAGTTATGACAAATGGTGAAGTAGTTGAATGTGGTGATGTATTTGATATATTTGCAAATCCTAAGCAAAAAATCACAAGAGAATTTGTGGAGAGTACTTCAAATCTTTCTAGGATATATAATTTATTGGAAGAAGACAATTCAATTATTAATCTAAAGGATGGAGAAGTGATTCTAAGGTTTCGGTATTTAGAACGTAATGTATCAGAAGCATTGGTGTCTCAACTATCAAGAAAGTTTAACTTAGATATTAACATAATTTTTGGAAATATTGAGTTAATAGGAGAGAACCCAATAGGAGGATTAGTATCAATTGTACAGGGAGATGCAGACGATATTGATGATGCAATTAAGTATCTAAAAGATAAAAATGTTGGAGTGGAGGTGATTTTAGATGGAAGAATTGTTAAATAACTTGATACCCAATATTATGAATAAGCTTCCAGTTTTTTATGAAAGCATTAAAGAAACTCTGATTATGACACTGTGGTCAGGAGGTATATCTTTTGTCATTGGTATATTACTTGGAATCATTATTACAGTTACAAAGCCTGGAAATATATTGGAAAACAAATTGATTTATCATGTTCTTGATAAAGTCGTGAATTTCTTTCGTTCCATTCCGTTTATTATATTGCTGGCAGGATTGGTACCATTGACAAGACATATAATGGGAACAGCTATTGGGGTAGAAGGAGCTATTGTTCCGTTGATATTTGGTTGTGTTCCGTTTTTTACCAGACAAGTGGAGACAGCATTAGCTGATGTAAATCCAGGATTAATAGAGGCGGCACAATCGATGGGTTCAGGAAACCTTGATATTATTATTAGGGTATATTTAAAAGAAAGTGTTGCAGGAATTGCAAGAGCAACAACTATCACAGTAATTAGTCTTATTGGACTGACAGCTATGGCAGGAGCGGTTGGAGCAGGAGGGTTAGGAGACTTTGCCATTCGTTTCGGGCATCAAAGAAATCAACCAGATGTAACTTATACTACAGTGCTAGTATTGGTACTGATAGTCAGTATAATACAGATTCTTGGTAATTACATAGCAAAGAAAAACACACATTAAAATTAAAAAGTAAAAGAAAGGAATTATTATTATGAAAAAAATTAGAATAATTGCAAGTTTATTAATATTAGTATTATCATTAGGAGTGTTAGTAGGATGTGGAAAATCAGATGATGAAAAGGATGAAAATGTAGTTAAAATAGGCTTAACAGGAACTATATATGAAGATATTTGGAAACCTATTGCTGAGGATTTAGCAAAAGAGGGAATTAAGATAGAGTTAGTACAGTTTTCAGATTATTCTTTACCAAATCAGGCATTAAATGCTGGAGACATAGATTTAAATGCATTTCAGCATCATGCGTATTTTAAAAACGATGTTGATAGCAATGGATACAAAATTACACCAATTGGAGATACATTTGTAATTGCAATGAATTTATATTCTAATAAGATATCAGATGTAAGCGAGTTAAAAGATGGAGATAAGATAGCAGTTCCAAATGATGCATCAAATGGAGGAAGAGCTTTAAAACTATTAGAATCAGCAGGAATAATAACAATTAAAGAATCAGCAGGAGCAAATCCAAGCGTTACTGATATTGAAAAATATAATGTAAAAATTGAAATAGTTGAGGTAAATGCGGCTGATATCAGTGCTTTACTTCCAGATGTAACAGCAGCAGTTATTAATGGAAACTATGCCCTAGATTATGGAATTGACCCTAATGAAGATGCAATATTTTTGGAGACTAAGTATGAAAATGACAACTATTTCTGCCTAATTGCAGCTAGAAGTGATGAGACTGACAATGAAATTTATAAGAAGATTGTAGCAGCATTTCAGTCAGAAAGCACTAAGAAGATATTTAAGGAGAAGTTTAAGGGGTTCTTTGTACCTGTATGGCTAGAACAAAGATAAAAAGATGAGATAAATCTCATCTGGAAGAAGGCATAGGGAGCCTTCTTCCGTGGTCAGTATATACTGAAAGGTTTGAGGTGAAAAAATGGAGAAATCATTAGCTAATTTGATTGAATTTCTTAACTCTATAATAAAAGATTCCAAGCGGATACAGACAGAGGGTATTGAGAGGAAGTATTTGTCGGATAATTTGGAGAGGAAGATTGGGACGGCGGCGGCGCTTGTGTTTCCTATTTCTACACAGGAGGTTAGTCAAATACTAAAATATGCCAATGAACATAGTATTCTGGTTACACCTAGAGGAGCGGGGACTAATTTAGTGGGTTCTACTGTTCCGCATGGGGATGGTATTGTATTGGATTTTTCGAGGATGAATCGTATATTGGAAGTTGATGAGGAAACTTTTAGCGCTACGGTTGAACCGGGAGTGTTATTGGAGGATTTTCAGGCATATGTAGAGGGAAAAGGATTATTTTATCCGCCAGATCCAGGTGAGAAAAGGGCAACAATTGGTGGAAATATCAGTACTAATGCAGGGGGAATGAGAGCTGTAAAATACGGTGTGACTAGAGATTATGTTATGGGGTTAGAACTCGTACTTGCAGATGGAAGTATAATAAATGTGGGTGGTAAGAATCGAAAAGATACTTCTGGTTTAGCTTTAAAAGACATTGTAATCGGTTCTGAAGGAACATTGGCAGTAATTACAAAATGTGTACTTAAGTTGATTCCAAAACCTGAAGAAAGTATAAGTGTATTAGTTGGATATGATAGTCTAAGTAGTGGGATTTCAAGCGTTAGAGAAATTATAGAAGCAAACATGAACCCAACTGCAATTGAGTTTATTGAACGAAAAGTAGTACAATTGGGAGAAGAATATTTAGGTCTTTCATTTCCTAAATCTGATGCAAAGGCATATTTACTATTAACATTTGATGGTAAAAAGGATGAAATACAAAGAAATATAGAGCAGTTACAAAACGTAGCAAAAGATAGTGGTGCATTATCAGTTGTGTTTCTTGAAGATAAGGAAGAAGCTGCAAATGTATGGAAAATCAGAGGTGCATTAGTAAAATCAGTAGAAGCTGTATCAGAGCAAGAGCCACTTGATATAGTTGTACCAATTAACAAAATAGATGTATTTGTTAATTTTATAAATGAGTTGGAAGAGAAAAATGGAATGCAAATGATAAGTTTTGGTCATGCAGGAGATGGAAACGTACATTTATGTATGGTTCGTGGTAATAGAGATAATAGGCAGTGGGAACAAGACTTACATAAAAACTTAGAAATTATTTACCATAAAGCGTATGAACTAGGTGGTGTTACAAGTGGTGAGCATGGCATTGGAATCAGCAAACAGCAATATTTTTATAAAGAAACAAATCCCGTTAATATTACCCTAATGAATCAGATAAAGAGTGCATTTGACAGCAATCACATACTAAATAATGGAATTTCTTATAACATAAGAAGTGAAAATGAAACTGATAAAAGGAATGAGGTAGCAGTATGAAACCATTAAGCGAAAGAACAGCAGGATTTACAGATTCTGTAATACGAAGAATGACAAGAATATCCAATCAATACGGAGCGGTGAACTTATCACAGGGATTTCCTGATTTTGATCCACCAAAGGAAATCACGGATAGATTGGCGGAGATATCTTCAATTGGGCCTCATCAATACGCATTAACATGGGGAGCAGAAAATTTTAGAATTGCACTTTCAGAAAAACAGAAGCATTTTTCAGGAATGCAAGTGGATCCAGATAGCGAGATAGTGGTTACTTGTGGAAGTACTGAGGCGATGATGGCTGCAATGATGTCTGTTTGTAATCCGGGCGATAAGGTTGTTATTTTTTCACCTTTTTATGAAAATTACGGTGCAGACACTATATTATCAGGTGCAATACCAGTATATGTACCATTAAAGCCACCGACTTTTGAGTTTGACGCTGATGAACTAGAATCTGCAATTAAGCAAGATGGAGTTAAAGCATTGATTCTATGTAATCCTTCAAATCCATGTGGAAAGGTATTTACAAGAAAAGAGATGCAGATTATTGCAGATTTAGCAATACGTTATGATATCTATGTGATTACAGATGAGGTATACGAGCATATTGTATATGAACCATTTGAACATGTTTATATGGCAACACTTCCTGGTATGAGAGAAAGAACTATTACTTGTAACTCATTGTCAAAGACATATTCTATTACTGGATGGAGACTTGGTTATGTAATTGCACCACCAGAAATTACGCAGAGAATTAAAAAAGTACATGATTTTCTTACTGTAGGTGCAGCAGCACCATTAATGGAGGCAGCGGTAACAGGACTTCTATTTGAAGATTCTTATTACAAATCATTAAAAGATCATTATACTCATATGAGACAATTATTCTTAAATGGATTACAGCAGATAGGACTTAATTATACGCAACCACAAGGTGCATACTATGTTTTAGTTGACATTAGTAAATATGGATATAAGAGTGATTTGACTTTTTGTGAAGACCTAGCAAGAAAAGTCGGAGTAGGGGCAGTACCAGGTTCTAGCTTCTTTAAAGAAGATGTAAACCAATATATTAGATTTCACTATGCAAAACAGGATGAAACACTAAACCTAGCATTAGAAAGATTATCAGAGCTAGATAAAAAAATTATGCATTAACAGACTTCGTAATAAATTATTTCCAAATGCCATTTTATGTATGATATAATCGTTGCATAATAAGTAGAGTACTAAGAGGTGGATTTATGGCGAAAAGTGGAAATCAAAAACTTAAGATATTATATCTTATGAAAATATTTTTAGAAAAAACAGATGAGATGCATAGCATTACAATGTCAGCGATAATAAATGAATTAAAATCTTATGGTATAAATGCGGAAAGAAAAAGCATCTATGATGATATTGAAGCCTTGCGTACCTATGGAATAGACATAGTAGGTGAGCAAATGGAAAAGACCTATTTTTATCGAGTGGTAAATAGGCAGTTTGAGCTAGCGGAATTAAAGCTTCTTGTAGATTCAGTACAATCATCAAAGTTTATTACAGCAAGAAAGTCAAATGAACTAATCAAAAAGATAGAAGGTCTTACAAGCGAACACGAAGCAAGACAGCTTCAAAGACAAGTATATGTGAGTGAAAGAATTAAGACCATGAACGAGAGCATTTACTACAACGTAGATGTTATACATAGTGCAATAAGTGAAAATGTCAAAATTAAATTTCAATATTTTCAATGGACAGTTCAAAAAACAATGGAATTAAGGCATGACGGAGATTTCTACCAAATTAGTCCATGGGCATTATCATGGGATGATGATAACTATTACTTAATAGGATTTGACGATGAAGTAGGAATTATAAAGCATTATCGTGTTGATAAAATGCTAAAAATAAAGTTGATGAAAGAAAAGCGAAAAGGTAAAGAACATTTCAAGCAATTTGATATGGCAGTATATGCAAAAAAAGTGTTTAGTATGTTTGATGGAGAAGAACAAACAGTTAAAATACAATTAGAAAATAGATTTGCAGGAGTTATAATAGACCGCTTTGGAAAAACTATTCATATGATAAAGAAAGATGAAAATTACTTTACAGTCAACATTAATGTAGCTGTCAGCAGGCAATTTCTTTCATGGGTAATATCTCTAGGCGAAGGTGTAGAAATTATTGAACCAGAAAGTGTTTTAGAGCAGATGCGGGAAGAGATAAGAGAATTAAGCAGGCGATATGGAATTTAAAAGGGGCTAAAAGCCCCTTATTTGACGTCATTAGTAGAGGACCTTGTGGTCATCTTGGATGGATTGTAGGAATAAATATCATTATAAGCCATACCTTCTTCACTCTCTGGATCAGGAGAACCTTCAGGAATAAGTCCAGTACAATCACCACTTGAACAAGAATTTGCCATATCAAGGTATTCATCCACTGTTCGTTCAGGAACATTACTAAGTGAACCATTTCGCTTAGATTTCAGTTTGTCTAAATCTTCTTTAAGTTTTTTACTTTCAAATAACATAAAATACCCTCATTTCTAAAAAGCTTTAAATTATTTATTAAGGTTAATATATGCAAAATTAGAAAATTTATTAATCTTTATTAAATAAGGTAAGGGAATATATGAAGTATTTTAAAAGACCCTCATTTTGACTACATTGTACTGTATTATAGAAATAAAAAGTACAGGCAAGAAAGTGAGGAAAAAGGAATGACTAAAGGAATTAAAAAGGTAATATCATATGTACTAGTTATATGCATGTTGGTAAGTGGAATACTTGTTAATATGCCCACTATGAGTGTGTTAGGAGCTCCTCCAGATGCACCTACAGTAGATGATGCGCGTGAGTATGTGTTTGGTAATGGTTTTCCATTATTAATAAAAGATGATGGTAGTGGTAATACAAAAATTTATTGGGATAAGGGTGAAATTGGTGTATATGAAGCAGGAATAGATACAGAAATTGCGGTAACAGGAGATATAAGTGATTATTGGATTATTGGTGGTGGTAAAGATATTACTGTTAATAGCACTAAAATCACTATGACAGGTGGAACAGTAGCCTGGATAATTGGTGGCGGTTTTGCTTCTCAAATGGGATCAACAGATGCTAATGTAATAGGAAATATTGATATAAATATTATAGATGGAATTGTTGGGGCAATAGCTGGTGGAGGATATTGTTCTTATACTGGAAATAAAACAGATGTTGGTGGAACTATAAATATTAATGTAGAAAATAAATTAAATTGTGGACGATTTATAGGAGGTTCAAATGGATGTTTAAGTGATACCTATAATCCAAGCAGAACAATATCAACGGTTAAAGATATAAATATATCAATAAAGAATGTAACTGATGGAAAATTGTATATAATGAATGGAAGTGGAATTGGATGTAATCAAATAGGAGATACTAATATATCAATTAGCAATTCAAGCTTTAGTAATGATGATATTAGAAATGCAATATATGGAGGTATCGAAGGCGTTAATAGTGCTGGATGGACGAAAGGTGAGATGCCTAAAAAGGTTGGAGATGTAAATATAACACTTGACAATGTTGCATTTGGCAGTGCAAAAAAATATGATATAATAGGTGGTGGATATTACTCAGGCATTGATGGAAGCGTAATAATTAATGTTAAGGATACAACTAATATTAAAAGCATATATGGTGGTGGCTATGCAGCAAATAATTCAGATGGAAATATATCAGGCAATGTAGAAATAAATGTTTCTGGTGCTACAACTATAGGAAGTTTTCTGTGTGCAGGTGGTTATTCAGTAGGAGGACATTCGGCGTATGTTGAAGGAAAAGCAACTATAGATATTAGTGGAACAACTAGTGTATCTAGTGGGGTATATGGAAAAGGAACTAATTTAAATGGGGAGGATGTTTCTGTAAAGGGAGACTCAAAGGTATATATTTCAGGTAATCCAAGTGTAGGTTCATATTATGGAATTGATTTGTCTACATTAGTGGATAATAAGGTTATTGTAAATGGAGCATTAACAGGAACTACAGCAAAGATTGGATTGAAAAATGCTTCATCTACAGCTTCAGGAACAGTTGTTGCAACTTTTAATCAAGGAATTACTGTAAATACAAGCGTATTTGGCAATTATATTTTAGCGGCAGATGGGAATAATGTTATTATTGATACAAGAAGCCTTTCTTTAAATGCAAAAGTGGAAGGTATTAATGGAGTTCCTATTAAGTCAGAATCAATCACTGGTGTTTTGCAGGTATCAGATGATTCATTCACAGGGTTGTCGATAGGTGATGATATTACATCATGGTTTTCAGATGCAGCTAATTTGGGTATTACAGTTAAGGTGACATCTGTTTCAGAAAAGATATTGGTATTTAATTTTAGTGGTACTCCTAATAAGATTAAAGAAAAAACATATATAACTGTATCAGTGCCAAAAACAAAGCTTTTATGTGGGATAGGAAAACAATTTACATCTACAAATAATGCTTACTGGAGTTTTAGGGCACCAGAAAAATATGATGTTACACATACATTAAGTAATATAACAGCTACAAGTGGAACGGCAGGAGCTGGAAAAATATCTGAAGGAACAGATTATACAACAACTTTAACAGCGGTAGCTGGCTATAAGCTTCCAAGACAAATAAAAGTAATTGTTAATGGTTATACAAAGCGTTCTTCACAATATACGTATAATAAAGATACTGGTGAATTGACAATACCAGGTATTTTAACTGTAAATGGCGGAAATGTTGAAATTATAGCAACAGCACTTGAGAAAGATGTAATTGATTATTACTTATATTTTGATGCAAGTGATAAGAAACTTTATGATGAAGATGGAAATGAATATAAGGAACAATTAGATAAGTGGAGTGTGGATTTGGATGGTAATCTTATTTTAAATGGATTTGAATTTACAACAGTTTCTTATTATGGATTATATATTCCAAGTGATACAAAGATTATTTTGGCAGAAGATAGTATAAATACAATAAAATGTATAGGACAATATGATAGCAATGATGCGATTTATGTTTACAAAGGTAATTCAGATACATTTACAATTGAAGGTTCAGGTATTCTTAATTTAGATTTAATATATAGTTGTGAAGGAATATATAGTGATGTTGATACATATATAAAAAATATTACACTTAATATTAATGCAGGAAGTGAATCAACTAATATTTACACATATGGAATGTTTGTAAATGCTAATCTTTATATTATTAATTCAGACGTTACAATGAAAATTGGTGATTCAAATTATGCTTATGGAATAGGGGTTGAAAATAATATTACTATTGATGATAGTGAAGTTAAAGTTTTAATGAATATAGCAGGAACAGGAGCTATATCATATTCAGGTGATATTATTATTAAATCTAATGAAACATTGGTAACACCAAATAAAGGTTATGTAGGAAAAGACGGTAATTATAATTTTATACTTAATGAAGATGGAACGCTAGCTAGTAATATAAAAATCACATCAAAAATAGCAAAGTATTTTGTGTCACAAGAGCTTACTAATGTAACATCAACAAAAGATTCAATGGGTACAAGAAAAGCTATTGCAGGAAGTGACTATACAACAACACTTACAGCAGCTAAAGGCTATAAATTACCAAGCTCTATTACTATAAAGGTTGGTGGAACTGCTTTAAATGCGAATGATTATACCTATGATCAGTCAACAGGAAAAATAAAAATCCTTGCAGCAAAGGTTACAGGAAAAATAATAATTATAGCATCGGGTGATGTTATAAAGGATGACAATGGTAATGGTGGAAATGGCAATAACGGCGGCGACGATAAAGGTGGCGACAATGATGATGGCGGCGATAATAAAGGCGACGATAATAAATCAGAATTAGGTGATGTTAAAAAGGAAACCAATAAAGATGAAAAAGTTCCAGAAATAATACTAAATAACATCTTGAAAGAACTTGAAGACTTTATCTTTACTGAAGAAGAAAAAACTTTAATTCGTAATGGCGCCAGTGCAAAGATTTACCTAGAGGTAATAGATATTTCTGATACAGTTAGTGATGAAGATAAGACAATTATTAAGGATGGCATTGATGAGTTTAAAATAGGTGAATATATTGATATTTCATTATTCAAAAAAGTTGGTGATGGAAATGCTATAAAGATAAGCAATCCAAATGGATTAATCAGTATTACTTTTATTATGCCAGAAAGTTTAAAGTTGTCGGATTCATCTAAAACCAGAAACTACAAGATAGCAAGAATTCACGATGGAGAACTTACTATAATTGATGGCGTATATGACTCGGCTACAGGGGAGTTTACATTTGAAACAGATAAGTTTTCAACATATGCGATTATATATGAAGATGTAGATGTTATAGATACTATTGATGATAATGGCTCTACAAAAACAGGAGATAGCGCACATATGTGGTTATGGATGCTTTTGGCAGCAGGTGCTATGGCAGTTGAAGTTGTATCAATATCAAGAAAAGAAAAAGAAGCAAATAACTAACAAAAATGAGAGAACTCTTTCCATTTGTAAATTAAATGGAAGGGGTTCTTTTTTTGTGCTTATATCTTAAAAAATACAAGTAGGAAATCTACATTATGACTACATTGCATGTTATTGTAAAAACAACTGTAATATGTAAAATTAAAGAAACAGAAAGTGAGGAATTTAAAATGGTTAAACAGATTAAAAAAATAATATCATATGTACTTGTTACATGCATGTTGGCAAGTGGAATACTTGTTAACTTACCTACAATGAATGTATTTGGAGCTCCTCCAGATGCACCTACAGTAGATGATGTACGTGGGTATGTGTTTGGTAATGGCTTTCCATTATTAATAGTGGGAACAAGTAATACCAGTACGGCAATCTACCATGATGTGAATAATAATGGTGTATATGACGCAGGTACTGATACAGAAGTAGTAGCAGCAAAAGACTTAAGTACATATTGGATTTTTGGCGGAGGTAAAGATATTACTGTTGCGAGTACTAAAATCACTATGACAGGTGGTCAAGTAGCTTACATATATGGCGGAGGTTTAGCTTCTCAGGGTGGAGCAGCAGATGCTAATGTAACAGGAAATATAGACATAAATATTACAGGTGGAACTACTAAATTTAGCTTGATCGGTGGAGGAAGATGCAATTATACGGATCATAAGGCAGATGTTGGTGGAACTATAAATATTAATATAGAAAATGAAATGAATTGTGTTAACCTTATAGGAGGTTCAGAAGGATATGTAGGTGAAGATTATAATTCAAATAAAGTGATGTCAACAGTTCATGGTATAAATATATCAATTAGTGATGTGAATAATGGAAGGTTGTACTTTTTGCTTGGAAGTGGAAAAAAATGTAATCAAATAGGTAATACAACCATATCAATTAAGGATTCTACTTTAAGTAATGATGACCTTCGAAATGGAATATATGGAGGTATTGAAGGAGTTAATTCTGGATGGACAAAAGACAAACAACCTAAAAAGGTTGGAGATGTAACGATTGATCTTGATAATGTGACATTTGGTAATGACAATAAGTATGCTATATTTGGAGGTGGATATTACTCAGGTATTGATGGAAAGGTAACAGTTAATGTTAAAGATACTACTGGTATAAATTATATTTATGGTGGCGGTTATGCAGCAGGAAATGTAGATGGTAATGTTTCTGGTGATGTAGCAATCAATATTTCTGGTGCTTCATCAATAAATAATCATGTGTATGCAGGTGGAGGAATGGCTTCAGGAGGGGAATCAGCATATGTCGGAGGTAAAGCAACAATAGATATTAGTGGTACAACTAGTGTTTCAGGTGTATACGGAACAGGTGCTTTAAATGGATATACAGATGTAGATGTTTCAGTAAAGGGTGGAGCAAAGGTATATGTTTCTGGAAATCCAAGTGTTAGTTCTTATTTCGGAATTGACCTATCAACATTTGTTGACAATAAGGTAATAGTAAATGGAGAACTAACAGGAAGTACAGCAAAGATTGGACTGAAAAATGCTTCATCCAATGCTTCAGGAACTGTTGTTGCAACTGTTAATCAAGGATTTACTGTAAATACAAGTGTATTTAGTGGTTATTCAGTGGCAGCAAAAGGAAATGATATAGTCATTGACTCAAGAAGTCTTTGGTTATCAGCAGCAGTAACAGGTGTCAATGGAGTTGCTCTTGATACAGATATGTTAGGTAGTTATGTATCAATATACGGAGACTCATTTACAGGAGTTTCAGTAGGTGATGATGTTACCTCTTGGTTTTCAGATGCTGCTAGTTTAGGAATTACAGTTAAGATAAAGGCTGTAACATCAAGTCAGTTAGATTTAGTATATATAGGAACACCAAATAAAGTTAAAGAAAAAACATTTATAACATTAACAATACCAAAAGAAAAATTTACTAGTGGATTAGGAAAACAATATGTTTCAACGAGTGGAGCTTATTGGACGATTATAAGCCCTGGAAATTATAATTCTACACATACATTGACTAATATAACGGCAACAAGTGGAAGTGAAGGAACAGGAAAAATAAGTGCAGGAGCGGCATATAAGACAACTTTAACAGCAGAGGCAGGTTATGCGCTTCCAAAATCAATAAAGGTAACTGTTGGAGTAACCGATTTATATTCATCACAGTATACATATAATAAAGCAACAGGTGAAGTAACAATACCCGGTTGTATAACAGCATATGGTCAAAATATTGAGATTACAGCAAGTGCTATTAAAGAAGGCGTGGCTGATTATTATTTATATTTTGATGCAAGCGATAAAAAACTTTATGATGAAGATGGAAATGAATACACACAGCAGTTAGATAAGTGGAGTGTAGACTCAGATGGCAATCTTGTTTTAAATGGATTTGAATTTAAAACAACATCATATTATGGACTAAGTATTTCAAGTGATACAAAGCTTATTTTAGCAAAAGATAGTATTAATACAATAAAATGTATAGGACAAGTATATAGCTCAGTTATTGATGTTTATAAAGGTAGTTCAGATAATTTTACAATCGAAGGTTCAGGTGTCCTTGATATAGAATTTATAGGAAGCGGTAGTAGTGGAATATATAGTAGAGTTGACACGTATATTAAGGATGCTACAGTTAAGATAAGTCACAAGGCAGAAGATTCTATTGTTAATGGTATAAACGGAATGTATATAAAAGAAAATCTTTATATTATTAATTCAGATGTTACCGTAAATTTTGAAAATTCAGCTTCAGAGTTTGGATTTATGGTTAATAGAAATATTTCTATTGATGATAGTGATATTGACATTTTATTAAGCCCTTCGTTTGGTGGTATGGCAATGGTTTCAGTATATGGCAATATTAATTTAGAATCAAATACGAAATTAGTAGCACCAAATGATGGTTCTGTAAGCAGTGTAAGTTATGGACCAATGAATATCATTGTTGTAGCTAATAATGATGGAACAATGGCTGATAATGCTAAATTTACGTCAAATACAGTGAAATATTTTGTGTCACAGGAACTTACGAATATAACAGCAGCAAAAGATTCAATGGGTACTAGAAAAGCTATTGCAGGAAGTGACTATGCAACAACGCTTACAGCAGCTAAAGGCTATAAATTGCCAAGTTCCATAACAGTAAAAATTGATGGAACTGCTTTAAAGACGAATGATTATACTTATGAGCAGTCAACAGGAAAAATAAAAATACTTGCAGCAAAGGTTACAGGCAAAATAATAATTATAGCATCAGGTGAAGCTATAAAGGACGACAATGGTGGTGGTGGTGGTGGAAATGGCAATAACGGCGGAGACGATAAAGGTGGCGACAATAACGGCGGAGACAGTAAAGGTGGCGATAATAAATCAGAACTAGGTGATGTTAAAAAAGAAGTCAATAAAGATGAAAAAGCTCCAGATATGTCATTTAATAATAAGTTAGAAGATTTAGAAAAGCTTATTTACACAGAAGAAGAAAAAGCATTGATTCGTAATGGTGCGAATGCAAAGATTTATTTAAAAGTAACAGATATTTCAGATACAATCAGTGATGAAGATAAAGAAATCATTAAGGATGGTATAGCTGATTTTGTAATAGGTGAATATATTGATATCTCATTGTTTAAGAAAATTGGTGATGGAAATGCGACGAAGATAAGCAATCCAAATGGATTAATCAGCATTACTATTATAATACCAGAAAGTTTAAAAGTGGCAGATTCATCTAAAACAAGGACTTACAAGATAGCAAGACTTCACGAGGGAGAACTTACAATCATTGATGGTACATATGATTCCAAGACAGGGGAGTTTACATTTGAAACAGATAAATTCTCAACATATGCAATCATATATGAAGAAATAGATGCTGTAGTAGATGATAATACTCCAGTAAAGACAGGTGACAATCAACATATGTGGCTATGGATGCTTTTGGCAGCAGGAGCTATGGCAGTTGAAATCGTATCAATATCAAGAAAATCTAAAGAAGCAAAATAACTAAAGCAATAGGGGGCATGCCCCCTATTGTTATTTTAAATATGAAAGTTCTAAACTATTTTTACTGGTATAAAAATGTTAAGTTGATGATATCCTAAAGCTTCAAATGTCTTATCTGAAGTTAACATATGTGACATTCTATATCTTCCTGGACCATAATCCAATTCAAAATTATCTTGTTCATTAACCCAATTTTCTAGATACTCAATTGTTGCCGTAGTATCACCCATATTATTATCAATTGCAATAGCTGAGATAAATAATCCACCCACGAAATCAACTAATTCAAAGCCTTCAGTATCTATATTAGCATTTGGCAACACTCTAAGCCACATAAAGGTGTTAGGAACATTACCAAAACATAAAAAGTCATGAGGCGTTAAATCAGGTGGTAATTTATCAGAAATCCATACATTCATAAAATTATTTAGTAATTCTTCATTCCAGCCTTCAATCCATCCAGACGAAACTGCTTTAAAAGAAGGAAACTCATTAATATGTGGTCTTAACTGTCTTAACCTTGAATTTAATTCAAATAATCGTTTTACATTAACCATATTTTCCTCATAATCAACGAATCTTTCCATTACTGAAGATGTTACAGACTGCATTTCATTTACAGACAAGACCTTATCATATGCGGTTATGTTATTAATGATAACATTTGCATTATCACCACCATCATACTGCCACCATGAACCATATCCAAGTTTTAAATTGTCTGCATTTTGTAAAAATTCTAATATTTTACTATAGTCGGTCAAAGTTCCTCTGCCATCATCGACACCTACTTTACCATCCATATTCTCCATATAAGTTACAATTGATTGGTCAAATGCTTTTTCACTATTTACGTATAATGTAAACCCATTGTTATCAAAGGTAATAGTTACTAATTTAGTACCTTCACCTATATAGTTTTTAACTGCTGCATAATCTTTCATATTTGCATCAATAATTCCGCCTGTTGCATTGTAACCAAAGTATGAAGCGGGGCTTAAATACATACGTCCTGCTTCTCCATCAATAGTTATTAATGCTCCAAGATTATTAGCTTTACCAACAGCAGTAGTTTTAAATGTTAATGTTGCTCCGTTTGATAAATCCATTCCTTTAAAAGGATTTTCAAAGTCATAATCTGATTTATCATCTAGCGATAATGCACCACTTATGTCTTTATCCTTATCAAACTTTATTTCTTTTACAGTAGCAGTAATTGTATCATCATTGTTAGAAATTTTACTTTCAATTTCTTTAGCTTTTTCATATAAAGCTTTAATATCATTACTATTATTGAAATCTGTTTTCTCAATTCCATGAATAAAGCTTAATACAATTTCTTTTAATTCATATAAAAGAGCAACCTCGTCATCAATATCGTCAACCTTTTTTCCTAGTATCTCTAAAACTAATTCAGAACCAGAAGTACTAAAAATACGTATAATATCTTTTATACTGATATCTAATTTTCGTAAAATTAAAATTTGCTCTAATTTTTTAATATTAGCTTCATCATACATTCGATATGCATAATCGTCACCTCTTATACTGCTAATTAATCCTTTTTCTTCATAAAAACGAAGTGTACGAGTTGATACACCATATTGTAATGATATATCCTTTATTTTCATTAAATCATTCATTAACTTAATCCTCCTAGTATTGTTAATCATAATTGTACAATTTATGTTCGCGTAAGTATAGTATAAACTTTTACCATGGGTCAAAGTCAAGGGTAATATGAAAACTTTGTGTAAAATAAATAGTTAAATTCTTGATTGTTAATAGCTTTTATTTTTTTATTTTTGGTAGAAAGTTACAATATACAAACATATGTTTGGGTGGTATAATATAATCAATATAGAAGTAAAGCAGATGGGAGGTGTTCTTAGATTGGAGAACAGGATATATTTGTGTATTGATTTAAAAACGTTTTATGCATCAGTGGAGTGTGTGGAACGAGGGCTTGATCCGTTAACCACAAATTTGGTGGTAGCTGACCCTGAACGTAGTGAGAAAACTATATGCCTTGCTATCTCTCCAACTATGAAGGCACTTGGTATTAAGAACCGTTGCAGAGTATTTGAGATACCTAAAAGTGTAAAGTATATCATGGCTCAACCACGAATGAAACTATATATTGATTATGCAGCAAATATTTATAGCATCTATTTAAAATACATTTCCAAAGAAGACATTCATGTATATTCTATAGATGAAGTATTTATGGATGTCACTCATTATTTATCCTTGTATCAGATTGATGTAAAAGAGCTTGCAGTAAGGATAATGACAGATATAAAGAAAGAGCTTGGAATTACAGCTACAGCAGGAATAGGCACTAATTTATATCTTGCTAAAATAGCACTAGATATTATGGCAAAGCATGCAAAGGATAACATAGGGTATCTTGACGAGGTGATTTACCAGAAAATCCTATGGAATCATAGACCGCTGACAGATTTTTGGAGAATTGGAGCAGGAGTTGCAAAGCGGCTTTCAAGTATAGGCATTATGACCATGAAAGGTATTACCGAGGCTGATGAGGATATGATATATCAAATGTTTGGAATAGATGCTGAACTATTGATAGACCATGCATGGGGTAGGGAAAGTACTACAATGGCAGACATAAAGGCATATAAACCTAAAAATAGTTCTATATCAAGCGGTCAGGTCCTGCCGAGAGATTACAGCTTTGAGGAATGTAAACTTGTGGTTCAGGAAATGCTTGATGCACTTTGTCTTGATATGACAGATAAAGGTCTAGTGACGCAATCGCTTACACTAATGATAGGATATTCAAATGAACTGGGGTTAAAGCCTATAAATGGAACAACATCTATGACAGTATGCACAAATTCTTATCGTGTAATAGTACCATATGTTTTAAAGGTATATGAGCGTATAGTAGATAAGAAAAATAAGATTCGTCGATTAAGCTTAACTTGTAACAACGTTCATGATGAATCATGTGAGCAATATGACATTTTTACAGATTATGCTGAGATTGAGCGTTATAAGAAGATACAAAAGGCAACATTGCAAATAAAGAAAAGGTTTGGTAATAATGCTCTTATTAGGGGAATGGACTTGCAAGATGCAGGAACAACGATAGAACGTAATAGACAGATTGGAGGGCATAAAAGTGGTGAGTAATCGTGGAAAGATGGAGCGAGCTGACAGAGCAAAGCAGTTTATGCCTTTTGATGGCTTAAAAGGGTTTAGGGAAGCATTAACACAAAAGGAACGTATTATTGTTCAAAAGAAAGAACTGTCAGAAGGGAAGAAAGCAGAGTTGGATTTTAAACTAAGCCAGATTCAAAGGAATGATATGATAACGGTTGAGTATTTCCAAGAAGGAGAATATATACAGGTTACAGGAGTGGTGTCAAGGGTTGATAAAGCAAGCAGATTTGTTAAAATTGTAGATACAAATATTGCATTTGATGACATTTCTATAATTATATTAAATAGGGAGATGCAAGTATAAATTTGCATCTCCCTTAGATTACTATTGAACCTGTGAAAACTCATCTTTAGAAACGGAGCAAACAGGACAAGTAAAATCTTCAGGAATGTCTTCCCATTTTGTGCCTGCAGCAATTCCGTTATCAGGATCACCTACAGCTTCATCATACTCATAACCGCATACATTACATACATATTTCATTTTTAGTTCCTCCTTTTGAATATTTTTATATATTAGATATGGTTTCTGTTATAGCCGAAACCATAGCATCTATCTCTTCAAGTTGTGACTCCTTTAAAGAAGATTTTAAACTTATTGTATTTTCAATAAAGGTTATATTTTTACATTTTTCAAATTCAGCACGTATAAGTTTTCCGCTTGTTGCTGCCCAAGAACCATTTTCTATAATTGCGATATGTCTATTTTGAATATTGTGTGCAACAAGGTCATTTATTAAAGTTTCCATGTTAACAAATATTCCAGCATTATATGTTGTTGAAGCAAATACAAAATGGCTGTATCTAAAAGCTTCAGAAACAATATTAGAAGCAGGAGTTACGGAAACATCAAACATAACTGTCTTTATACCTTTTTCACGCAGGCGGCAAGATAAAATTTCAGCTGTATTTTCTGTATTACCATATACAGAGGCATAAGCAATCATAACAGCAGTTTCTTCAGGAGTGTATTTACTCCATTTATCATATAAAGAAACATATTCAGCAATATCTTTCCTCCATACAAAGCCATGAAGAGGGCAAATCATTTCTATTTCAACAGATGCCGCCTTTTTAAGCAAAGCTTGAACTTGTGGACCATACTTTCCTACAATGTTTGTATAATAACGTCTTGCTTCATCAAGATAATCACGGTTAAAGTCAACTTCATCAGCAAATAATGCCCCATTAAGTGCACCAAAAGTACCAAAAGCATCAGCAGAGAATAAAATTTTATCAGTAGTATCGTAGCTTACCATAACTTCAGGCCAATGCACCATTGGAGCCATCAAAAAGGTAAGGTTATGTTTACCTGTATTAAGAACATCGCCTTCTTTAACAATTATAGCCCTTGATTCAATATCAAAATCAAAAAATTGCTTAATCATAGCTACAATCTTTGCATTGCAAACGAATTGAACTTCAGGGTATCTATATATAAGTTCAGAAATAGCAAAAGAATGATCAGGCTCCATATGATGGATTACCAAATAATCAAGCCTTCTGCCATCTAAAACAGCGGCAATATTTTCAAAAAACACTTGTGTAACTGCCTTATCAACAGTATCAAATAATACAGTTTTTTCATCCATTAAAAGGTAAGAATTGTATGAGACACCTGTCGGAACAGAGTATACACCTTCAAACATTGCAAGTCTTCGGTCGTTTCCACCAACCCAAGTTAAGTCATTAGTAACTTTTCTATAACAATACATCAGTTATCCCTCTTTTCTTTGTTATGATAATCAAAAACATATATAAATAGTTCTAAATTTAGAATTATTCTAACATTTTTGGAAGAAAAGTCAATAGGCTTATAGTAGGCTATATTAGTTATATTCTATAAGCGTACCTACAGAATTCTTTCTAACATAATTAATTAGATTAATTCCATTCTCTAAATCATTTTCTCCACCACTAAAACTAACTCTTATATAATTTAAACTTTTTATCTTTATATCACCATTTTCAAGTAGAGTAATATTATATCTTTCTTTTGTTCCATCTACAGAAATCACAATCATTAATCCAGTTTCCTCAATTTTATAGTCAAGCTCTTTTGAAATCTTGTTTTCTGCATTGACTAATAATCCATCTAGCAGATCCTCCATAGTCACCCCTACATAGCTAATAGAATACCTATTTTTGTAATCTAATAAACAAATTCTTAAAACTGTTCCTCCTTCTCTTAGTCCTAAATCCTCAATAAAATCCTCTAAGGTTTCAGGCATATAATCTGGATTTAACAATAAATACTTTTGGTCATTATCAGCTGATTTCACGGCAATAGCTACACCATTAGAGACACCTTTTATTGAATATAACTCTAATGCCAGTTCTCCATTATTATCACTCAAATATCCAATGACATCTGCTATTTTTTCTTCTATATATTTTTCCTCTATATATACATCTTCTTTCAAATATATCTTATCATTATACTCGACTGATTGTAGCAAATGATTAATAGCAACATCTACTACATTAACAGGATGATCACCATTGGGAGGTGCATCATCAATATCCACAAAACTATCTTTTTCATAAATATCTTGTATCAACCTATCTATATCATTATTTCCAGTAAGTCTACCTCGACTTATATTATAGTTGTAAGTTGTAGGCTTTAAGGTGATTATTCTTATTACAACAGCACTTGTTACTATAGCTACTATTATTATCATCATTAATTTCTTTTTCTTCATTTTACTCCTAACATATTACTTATATGAATTATACAATTTAGAACTATCTATTAATTCAAAAAGAGCTGATACCGTTAAAATTCTTGTACCTTTTCCAATTCCAAGATTGTATACTCTAGCATCTTTATCACTATTATGTAATCCTACAAAAACTAACCAACCATAATTTGTTCTGCTTGCTCCCTTTACATACTGTTGAAAATACTCATCATCTCTTGATTCGAAAAAAATCTTAAAAAGACTAGAGCCTCCCTTTCCACAAACTGTCCCATCACTTGCAATGACTTTTCCAGTAATTCTATTTGCAAATCTTTTTGCGATTGAACTAGTTACATCAATATGTCCGGTATTACATGATAAGATAACAAGTAACTTAATATTTACATATTTCAAATTATCTACATCAGTTTTTGTAACAATTATTTTTTTATCACAAAGGATTGCTGGTTCTCCGTGAGTACTAATAAATGCTATATCACATCCATTCGTCCTGTTCCACCAAGTTTCAAAATCTTCTTTTGTGCTACCACACTTATAAGTGGACAAAAAACTTGTATTAATACTCTTAGAAACAGCATATCTTAAATCATCAGTTTCACCTTCAAGTTCAGGAATTGTAAAAAAAGCAATAAATCTAGATGCCATTCCAGTAGGATCATACAAATTAACAGGGTCACCACCACAATAAGCATACAAATTTGTATCCATATCATTACAATTCACTCGTGATACATTATCAATACTAATAAATCTTTTAGTCTCGCTATCATAATACCTGCTACTTAAATAATATCTGCCTGTTTCGTTATCAAAGTAATAACTACGATACCTTATTGGATTAAGTTCTGCTATTTCCTTATTGCCTTCAAACGTAGTCACATTACCCCATGCATCATAATTATATGTACACACACAGTTTCCATCTGCATCGACAATCCTTACTACATCCTTACTTACATTCTTATCATAATAAAAAGTTTCATTATTAAAAATAAATCCAAAAACTTCATTCTTATCATCATAAATATACCAAATAACATCGTCGCCTGTCTTCTCAGCAACAATATCTTTACCTTCGATAAAGTATAAAGTCTCTACACCATTAACATTCTTATATGTTCTGATTCCTGTCTCATTATAAGAATACATAATATCAAGGCTATCATTCTTTACAGACTTTAACATGGTTCCTTCCCACTCCATTACCGAACCATCATAATACTTCACAGGATTTCCAATACTATCATACTCAATGGTTTTACCAGCATAACTTGTCAAAACATCTTTCCACAAATGAGAACTATATTCATAAACAATCGTTTCTTTATTTTCTATATCATTATTTAAGTACTCTACTGTCTTAATTATATTATTATATAAATCATAAAAATATTCACAAGATGTTCCTTTTTCTAAGTCAACTTCCTTAAATAATTGACCATTAGAACTATAAACATACTCATTAGTCACCACACCATTAATTAAAACTTTTGAAATCTGACCAGCTAGTGTATATTCATATTCATATTTAGTTCCGTCAAGATAATTAACACTTACAATCTTATCATTTTCATCATACACATATCTAGTATTTTGTATTTCCCTATCAGCATTATCAATCTTGTAACTTAATACATTATCAATCTTGTACTTATTCAATACATCATCTGAAATCAAAGAAATGTTACTGCTTGGTACTTCATTATAAATTATCTCTTCCATTACATTTACCCCATCAGAGTATGTAACCGTCATTTTTTCATAATCATAATCATATAACGAAGAAAACCCCACGTTAGTATTAATATTGACAATTCTAAACTCATCATCATACTCATATGTATATGATATATCGCTCTTAATATCATGATAATAAAATACCTCACCAAACTCATCTGCTATATAATAAGCAACACATTCATTATCAACATATTTCTTATATACATTACTTTCTTCATCACCATCAACAGAAAGCACCTGACCATTTCCGTAAACAATACTTTTAGTATCCACATCATATTCCACTATACTAGTACCATTAATTGATACCTTCTGCACTGTTTCATTTTCATCATACTCAAAGCTATAAATGTCATTGTTATTTACAAGCTTTGCTATGTTGTCATTATCATCATACGAATACACATTGATTCGGAAATCATTATTATACTCAACTATATCAGCAATCTTTCTTCCTAACATATCATAAAAAAAGCTATTAATAATCTCTCCATTTCCTAATAATTTTGTAACTCTGTTTATTGGGTCATAAATAGTCTTTACAACTTTTAAATCGTTTGTGAGTGTTGTTGTAACCTTATCAAAAGCTCCAACCCCAACGTTTAACTTACCATCAATATCTGCCCCTAAACTGCTAAACTTTGTTGGAAACTCATCTTCACTATCATTTATTCCGTCAAAATCCGAATCACATAATCTTGGATTCGTACCCATTTGCATTTCAATACTTGTTAAGACTCCATCACCATCTAGATCGATATCCTCGGTGAATTTAGTTGGATCTGTAAACATAACAAAGCACTCATAATAATCTGAAAATCCATCTCCGTCAGTATCTGCACTATAAGGATCAGTTGTCATAAGCCAAATCTCATCCCCATCGGATATGCCATCCTCGTCAGTATCTGCATAGTAATATTCTACATTTTCCATATATGTAGTAAAAGTTTCTACACTTGATTTTACACTTTCACCTAATACTGTTTGCCCAATTAATGCAATATCTAGAAATTCAAACTCTTTGGTTATGCTTATGATGCCTTCTTCATTTAATTCTTGATAATATTCAAACGTCTCTGCATTGTTATAACGCACATATACATCTGTCTTTTTTATCTCTTTGTTGCTTGTATATGTAATTACAAAGTTATCATCATTATTTATCCTTATTTTAGCATCTAGAATTGTGTCATTTCTAATAACTCTAAATAATTCAATAAGATTTTGGGTATAGTAACTTCCTTTACATGTAAATTTTGATGTATTTGTTATTAGCTTATTACATATGATTGCCCCTTCTACATCTACATTACTTGCGTTAAATGTTACTGTTCCGTTTGGTGCATATATAATTCCTCTAAACTCCATACTGCTGACATTTATATTGATATTTCCATTTTTTGAGTATAGTATTACTAGATCATCTGATTCTAACTTTGTACAATTAATACTTATGTCTTTTTCTGCCACTATTATATTGTTTAGTTTTGCATCATTGCAATATAGTGATATATTACTCTCTGAATATATTAAGTCAGTAATAGTCATACTGTTTCCATTATATACATAGTCTTTAGATGTATTTAGTGTATCACTCCCATACATCATAGTTAATATACCATCGTTTAAGTTTTCAACTTGATTTACTGTCTTTTTTTCTCCTGATATTATTGTAAGTCCATTGTTATAGCTTGTCTGTACTGCTTCAATTGCTAAGTATTTATATTCTACATTAACCTCCTCACTTGCAAATGCTATCAATGTGGAACCTTGTACTACTATGATTACTCCAATAATAAATAGTGCTGCTAACCTTTTTAATTCTAACATATAACCATCTCCTTTCATCTTTCACAAACATTTAAAACAATCTATTTTTGAACCCTTTTTATATATCAAAAAAAACAGGTTCCACTTGGGATACCTGTTATAAAAAATCGTTTAATTACTATTCATATTTAGCAACTTTTATTTTTATATTCATAATCTCCCAAACAATATTAAAATAACATATTTATATAATACTTGTCAAGTAATTTTAATAACTTTTAAACTTTATTGCAATAAAAGGACTTTATAGAATTGCTTATTGATGATATAATAATTATTATAATTAATTTAAATAGTATAAATGAAATTAGAGGTGAGCAAAATGGGAGATAAAAAAATATATATTATAGCAAAAGTGTTTAATCAACAAGGCTGTCTTGCGTATCAATGTAAAACATTAAATGAAGCAAGATTTCTTCCGGGAACTCTAGAGTCGCTAAGAGCGAAAGATGTACAAATTGTAATACTAGATAGTCCGGACATCTATTCTGAATATGCACCATATAATTATGTTGATGATATGAAAGAATTTATTGATAGAGTATCAGAATTAAATAAAATTGCATAGATAAATCATATGTATAATAAAAGGGAGCTACGCTCCCTTTTATTATACATAGCCCTTTCTCCCCATCTTTCTCAAAATAAACTTCCTTACCAAATCCGCAGGAATTACAGAAAATGCAATTAATAGCGTTAATTGTAAATGCCAAGGACTGATGCCAACTGTTCTAAATACAGTTCCCCCATTGTAAATAATGATAGTCTGAATAATAGTTACACATATCATAATACCAATAAACATTTTATTTTTTACAAGATGAGCTAAAAGATTAATTCGATAAGTTCTAGCACTAAAGCAGTTTAGTACACCTGCAAAAATAAACAATGCAAAGAATGAAGTCATAAAGTAATCAGTTCCATCTCCATATCCAAAAATATTTCTTGTAAACGGAAGAGTTAAGAACAATATACACATTATAGTCATATAGATTCCCATAAATAATACTTGACTGTACATATACCTATTAATAATTGCTTCATCTCGCCTTTTTGGAGGCTCTTTCATGTATTCAGAAAGTGCAGGTTCGCCGGCAAAAGCAAGGCCACCAAGTGTATCCATAATCATATTAACCCAAAGCATTTGCAGTACTGTAAGTGGAGCATTTATTCCTATAAAAGGACAAATTATACAAAGTGCTACAGCAGCAAGATTCATGGTAAGTTGAAAAATAATAAATTTACGTATACTCTTAAAAATAGTTCGCCCATATAAAATAGCCTTTGAAATAGAAGAGATGTTATTGTCGACAATAACGATGTCCCCAGCTTCCTTGGCAACTTCTGTACCAGAACCCATGGCAAACCCTACATCAGATTTTTTTAAGGCAGGAGCATCATTGATTCCATCCCCAGTCATCCCTGCAACCATCCCCATTTCTTGTGATAAGCGCACTAAACGACTTTTATCTGTAGGCATAGCCCTTGCAATTACTCTGATTTGCTTTAACCTTTTCTTAATATCATTATCATCCATATGCGCGAGGTCTTGACCTGTATATACGGCATCTTGGTCATTTTTCTTTAAAAGTCCGATTTCTTTTGCAATAGCAACAGCAGTTTCTTTATTATCTCCTGTAATCATTACAGTTTGAACGCCTGCGCTTGTGATTTGTGTAATGGCAGAAGTAGCTTCTCTTCTTATATCATCACGAATACCTATTATTCCCACGAGGGTTAATTCACTTGACCTTTTAAAATCAATGGGAGAATTACTTTCAGCAATAGCAAGCATACGAATAGCCTTGTTTCCCATCTCGCTCATTTTTTCATTTACAGCCGCGCGTTTAAACGGTTTTTTAGCTCCAAAAGAGTCTATATAATAACTACAACGAGATAATAATATCTCAGGAGCACCTTTTACAATATATTTTATAGTACCATTTTGCTTGATTTCAGAATAAGAATACTTGTTTTTTGAGTTAAATGGCATATGAGATACTAAGGATATATTCTTATAATCATTAGTAACAGGCAATATGTATTGAAGTAAAGCACGATCAGTGGCATTTCCGCCTATAACAGAGTCTTTCTTCTTTTCTGTACTGATTCCAGAATCAGTATTATAAATACAACCGATAGCTATTTGTGACAAAAGTCGAGGGGCAGTTTTCTTAAGAGAAGCAAGGCTATCATACTTTTTTCCATCACCACTTAAAACTGTAGTTACTTGTAGTTTTCCTTGCGTTAGAGTGCCTGTTTTATCAGTAAAGAGAATGTTTAAGCTTCCAGCAGTTTCTATTCCTACAAGTTTTCGCACCAATACGTTGTCTTTTAGCATTTTTTTCATGTTGGCGGATAATACAACTGTAATCATCATAGGAAGTCCTTCGGGAACTGCCATTACAATAACAGTTACAGCTAGTGTAACTGTGTTAAGAAATGTTTGAAAAACAAATGGGAAATCAGCTAGTTTTGCTGAAATAATAGCTTTATCAAAATTACTGCTTACAATAAAAGTAATAAAAAGATTTGCAATTGCAATAAAGGCAGCAGCGGTATATCCCATTTTACTTATGGTAGTAGCCAATTTTTGAAGACGTTCACGAAGTGGGCTAGTAGCAGAATCCTCTTGAATTTCAATTGCAAGTTTACCATAAAAAGTCTGATCCCCCACGCAATCAACAATCATAGCACCGTCGCCTTCACACACAACACTTCCTGTAAATAAACCAGATTTAGATAGCAGGTCAGAAGTAGCAGAAACTACAGTTGAACCAGAAGTTTTTCGTATTTCCTTTGATTCTCCGTTTAAGGCAGACTGATCAACCATAAGCTCACCATATGCAACATGACCATCAGCAGGAATACGTTCTCCTGCCTGTAAAAAAACAAGGTCGCCAACAACCAACTCGGATACAGGCAAGAGGATAAGAGAATTATTTCGTTTGACTCTACAGTTAATTGAACCTGATTCTTGCTGCAACTTTTCAAATGCAGATTCACTTCCATATTCTGAAATTGTTGAGACTAAAGTAGCAACCATAAGTGCGAAAGCAATTCCAGCAGAATCATACCAGTTTGCATCTTTAAACATAAAGACAATATTTATGCCTAAAGCGATTAAAAGTATCTTTATAATAGGGTCACCAAAACTTGCAAGATACTGAGATAAAAAGCCTTTACGTTTTTTCTTGCTAATTATATTTTTACCGTATTTTTTTTCAGAACGTTCAACTTCGATAGAACTTAGTCCAGTTAAGTTTGTTTTCTTGCTATCCATTTTTATATCCATTCTGCTCCTGAAAATTTAAATTGTGATATATCATCTTATTAGGACAGGAAAAGAAATAGAACAGGTAATAGTAATATTGATGGACTAAACTTCGACATTAGTCGGATGTTTTTTATTAAGAAAAAATTCTAACTACTAACAATAAAAACATGACAGCAACAGAAACAAGTTGTAACTTATTAGTATGCTTTAATTTAAGAGATTGGAACTTTAATCCAACAAAATTTCCAATACTTAAGAAGATAAGCTGAAACAATCCAACTAGTAAAGGAGCAAGAGGATTAACAGCTCCAGTGAGTGAATAACCTATTCCTACGCTAATGGAATCAACAGATAGTGTAGTTCCTAAAAAAAATGCTTCGGCAATGCCAATGCTATTAGATTTGTCAATATCGCATAACATAGGGTTTCTGATAATAGCAAAAGTTAGTCCGATGGATTTGATTGAATGCTTAAATAGTATAGAATCGGTACGGTTTTCATCATTGCACTCTTTATTAAAAATAACTTGTAAAAGCATCCAAATACATAAAAAGGACATCAGAAGAATACCTAAGATTTTGGCTGTACTAGGACTGAAAAACGAAGAAATGTATTCACCAAAAAAAACGGCAACGCCAAAGTAAAGTATTGAAATAAAACAAATAACTAATTTAGAGAGAAAAGGAATGCGTGTGGTTTTTAGACCATGTGCCATAGAAACTACAAATGCATCCAAACTTAACGATATCGATAAAAGGATTAACATGTAAGACCTCATAAAAAGCTTCTTCACTAATTATAATATGAAAATTAGATAAAAGTGGAGGTTGTCTTTAATAAAAAATTTAATATCTTTTTTTGAAATCATGGAAATATTAATATAGGTGTGGTACAATAATAATTAAAATTATAATTGATATTACGTAAGATGGAGGTATTAGATTGTCAGATTTTAAATGGTACACTACATACGATACATTAAATGCTTTTGTTTATATTGCAGACCCACAAACAAATGAAATTCTTTATGCAAATAATAAAATAAAAGAGAGGATAGGGGATATTAATGGGCAGAAATGTCATCAAGTGTTTGTTGGAGTTGAATCGCCTTGTAAATTCTGCATCTCAATGGATTTACTTGCAAAAAAAGGAAGCTATGTTGAAAATAAATGGTTATATAATGATATTTTAAATTGCTATATTGATGTTCATACAAGAATTGTTGAATGGGATGATGGAAGAGAAGTACGTTTTTGTATTGCAACTGAAGTAGATAATAATGATGTAGTCATGCAGAAATCAATGGATTTGCAATCTATGTTCTTTATCCATGATGCCATAAATAAATCATCAGATATACACTTTTTTGCAATTGATGAAAATTTAAAGATACTTTATGCAAATAACTATTATAAAGAAACGGTTGGTATGAATTTTAGTCTAGGAGACCGTTTTCCAATTGAGGAGTTATACACACAAGAACATGTTGATGGTTTCTTTGACAGAGTTTTTCCAGCAGTTATGTCTGGCGAAACCGTTACTGGAAAGGTAATATTACTTGATAAGGATAAAAAAGAGATACCACTTAAATTTAGTTCTTTTCCTGTTTTTGATGATACAGGAAGGGTTATAGCCTATGCTTCATTTGGCTCAGATATTGCACGTGAGATAGAGATGAAATTTTTAGTAGACTGGCAGAGAAGTATTTTAGAAAATACAAAGGATATGCTTGCTAGTATAGATAAAGAGTTAAATGTTGTTTATTGTAATCCATCTTTAAATAAAATTACAAGATGGATGGATCCAGGTGGAAAGAAATTTGCTGATGGAAGTCATTTATTGCCAGAATCACGTAAATATATGAGGGAGGTGGTTTTACCTGAAATTTGGGCAGGAAGGCCTCATTCTTGTGAGCTTACACTAAAAACTGATGACAATGTGATTATTCCTACAAGTACAGATTTATTTCCAATCTTTGATAGTAATAATAAAGTAGTGGGGCTTTGCATTACTCTTCATGATATCACACCACAGCGTAACTTTGAAATTGCAAATGAGCGTTTAGAGATTGCATTGGAGCTTGCAAATGCGGGTTCATGGGAGATTTCTATACCAGAAAAAATACTTTTTTATGATGATCGTTTTAGAAAAATGATGCATTTGCCAAAATCACCTATTACAATCGAGAAATGGACAGAACATATATCGACTTTATTAGATGAAGAAGAGTACAAAGATTTATTTGATTATTTACGAAATCATTTTGATGGTACGATGATGTCTGACTATAGAAATATGTATATGAGATTTCCAGATGGAAGTTTTTTATACTCAAACTGCACCATCAAGAAGATTTGCGATTCAAAAGGTACGCCAGAACGACTAATTGGTGTTACATGGGATGTTACAAAAGATTTTCTTGAGCATCAGGCATACGAAAAAATGAAAGAAAAACAGTTGAGATCATTAGAGTTTATCTCAAACTTTTCGGTACCTTTTACACAACCTTACAATAACTTTGATGATCTTATAAATAATGCTCTTTATGAGTTACGTGAGTTTTTTAAAACAGATCGGGCAACTATATTTGAATTTAAAGAAAATGGTACTCTTGAGTGTACATACGAAAGCAGTGTGTCAGATGACCTTCCTCCTATATTAGGAATGAAGTTTGAATATAATCAGATAAAAGGTATATGTAGTGAGATTGACAAACATACCTACTATTATCATCAAACCACAGAGAAATTATATGATAAATATCCAGCAGTTTCTTTAGGAGCAAAGAGTACTTGTTATATTTCTATAATCATAGAGGGAAGAAGAGCTGGTTATTTAATTATTACTGATTATCACAATCAAGTAGATTGGACTGAAAATGAGTTTAAACCTGCTGTTATGGCTAGTTCTATTATTGCAGGTTCATACTCTATTAGAAAGAGTGAAGATGCACTTAGAGTTGCGACTATAGAAGCTCAAAGTGCAAATATTGCAAAGAGTCAGTTTTTATCAAATATGAGTCATGAAATTCGTACACCAATGAACGCTATTATCGGTATGGTAAAGCTTTCTGAAAAAGTACAGTCAGCAGAAAAATACAAGATGTATATGAACAATATCAAGGGCTCATCAAATCATCTCTTGACTATTATTAATGATATTTTAGACATTTCAAAGATTGAATCAGGAAAGTTAGAGCTTAATTCTACTATTTTCAGTCTTGAAAGAACAATTATTAAGTGTTGTAATATGTTGGCATCAAAAGTTACTGAAAAAGATTTAAAACTTATTATAAACAGTGGAGATAATTTGCATCTACGTTATGTAGGCGATGATGTTCGTGTTTCACAGATTTTAACGAATCTATTGTCTAACGCAATCAAATTCACTGAAGGTGGTGGCGAAATTTCTGTTTATATTGATGAAGTCAGCCGTGATAGCGAAAAAGCGCAAATTATGATTACTGTAGAAGATTCAGGCATAGGAATGTCTAAGGAACAGCAAGAACGTATATTTAATTTTTTTGAACAGGCAGACGGCAGTATTTCCAGAAAATATGGCGGTACAGGTTTAGGTTTGGCAATTAGCAGGTCTCTTGCACAAATGATGGGTGGTTCTATCACTGTGGAGTCAGAGGAAGGAAAAGGTTCTAAGTTTACCTTCACAATATCATTAGGTCTTGCTGATGAAGAAGAAAGTAAAGTATATGATATTTTACAGAAACAGCTTGCAAACATAAAAATACTTCTTTTAGCAAAAGATGAAGCAGTTATTTCAAAATTATCAGAATTATCTAAACGTTTTAACATAACATGTACTATTTCAAGGAACTATGATGATGCAAAAAAACTATTGCTAGATGAAGATAACAAAGACCCATTTAAAGTGGTTTTTTATGATTTTTCTATTGTTGATGATGAAAGGATTCGTAATTACCATGCAATTGAAAAGTTACTTTCAGGAAAGCTTTTAGTACCTATTATTGAGTTTAGTGCATGGAGTCTAATACGAGATAATGTAGTAGAATACGGACGAGAGACGTATCTTCAAAAGCCGATTTTTGCATCTCCATTTTATGATTGCTTTATGGAGCTTGTATATCATACAAAGACAAATGGCCTTCAAGAGTCAACACAGATGCCTGATTTTTCGAATATTAATCTACTCTTGGCAGAAGATATTGAAATCAATAGTGATATTTTAAGGTCTTTACTTGAAGATACAAAGATTAATATTGATGTTGCTGAAAATGGTAAAGTAGCTTTTGATATGTTTGCAAATGATCCTGAAAAATATGACATTATATTTATGGACGTACAAATGCCTATTATGAATGGTTTAGATGCTACAAGGAATATTCGTGACTTAACTCATCCAAGAGCGAAAACGATTCCTATTATAGCTATGACTGCAAATGTATTTAAAGAGGATATAGATGTTTGTATTGAAGCAGGAATGGATGACCATTTAGGAAAGCCAATAGAATTATCCTTAATTATTTCTAAAATACACAATTATGTACAAAGGTTAGAGGTATGATAAAAAACTTATATGATATATTAGGGGCTTGAAAAAGCCCCTTTTTGTTAAATAAATTCAACTCCACGAATAGATTGCTGTATGGTGACTGTTACTTCATTTGTAGCAAATGGTTCTGCAATTTCACTCATGTTACAACCAGGAACATAGCTGTAAGTGATATCTGTAGCGCTTGTAAAAGGATTTGGAACAGGTATATCATCTACATGCACTTGGAATGTTATCGTAATGACATCTCCCTTATAATATGGGCCAGCAAGTGTAAATCCTATAATTGGGTTACCACTATAAGGTGAACCATTAACCCTTAATGAACCATTAACGTAAGAAAGGTTAGTAGCATTATTTAACAAATCTTGAATGAGAAGATTAATAGCAGGCTCATCACCTACACTGGTAATTGTGACAGTGTAATTTAAATAGTCACCAACTGATGCTACTGTAGGTGTAATCGTTTTTGTAGCAGTCAATGCGGCAGACATAAGATCAATTTGCAAGCCAAGTGTAACAATATTGTGTACATCATGTCGTCCCACAGTAATAGTCTCACAGAGCATTTTTATATTTGCAGTCTGTTGGTTGTTTGTTAAGAAGTCATCAATTTTTATCATTGTTTTATCCCAACCAAAACGTGCAGAAGGAATAACATCACTTATTGTATTTAAGACTTGATTGCTTGTGCCAAAGGTACCAGATGTGTCAAGTGCCCCAGTTAAGTCATCACAGATCTGATCTTGGTAAAAGTTCTTTGCAGGATTTCTCGGACCATATAGATTTGACATAGAACTTGAATTTGCTCCAAAGAGAAGCTGATCGCCATCATCAAAACTCTTACCATTTCCAACTGATACGAAAAGCTTTCCTGCAATTGGCTTTCCTACAGGCGGTGTACAAAAGCCTGAAATTTCGAATTCACCAGAATCGTCAAAGAAGTCAACAAGCATAAAAATATCCCAAACATTGATGTTTCTTGTAGGAGCATTAGGGTTATGATAAACCACTACAAGTGTCCAACCTGCATAACTAGCTTCCCAGTCTCTTGTGGCACTTAGCATGACTCCAAGTGCAGCAGGAACACTAGCAAGTGTATAAGTACCAGAAGTTTCATTTTTAAAGTTAGCCCATAAAGCTGCATCCTTTGTAATGTCCTTGAAAGCAGAATAATTAACATTTCCAGTTTGTGTACTGGTGGAGAAGGAAACATCGTCAGGTAAGATAGAATATGTCCTATTTGGTGTAGTAAGTCGTACAGCTGTGTATGGTAGGATGTTTCTTACGTCGTTATCGTGTGTTTGAGCTGTACCTGAATAGAACAAGTAAGCCCCTACAATAGTGTTAGTTCCACTATCTGAAAATCTTAATGTACTGGAAGAGGAATTTTGAACCCATTCTTTAGTAGTGCCCATAGGATAACTAGAGTGATATTGTAGAGAGGTATTAGTTGATGTAAAGCAGCCTATTCCGTTTGCTGCACCAGTTAGTCGCATAGTACCGTCTGGGGGATCATACTTTCCCCATAATCCAAGGGTGTTACCTACTGTAGCAATACCTCCCTTTAAAGTACCGCTAAATGGGTTTTGAAATCTAGTTGGATTAAATGGCATAATTATTTTCTCCTAAGATAATGCTTTATACAGAATATGCAAGTGAACTGAACTTTGTTATTAAAGAACATTAGTAAATAGAAATAATGCAAAAGCAGTAAGGAACGCTTGTTCTTTACTGCTTTTTATGTTAAACTAAAAATAATTATGTTATAGATATTAAGCTTTCAAAGGAGGAGATCTAATGATCATTGGAGAAGTAGGTTTTTTGACAAATGACGTTGTAAGGTTAGCAGATTTTTATAAGAAATTGTTAGGTGTAGATAATGATAGTTCAGATGAGGTGCATCAAACAATTTTGTCAGAGGAAACTATGCTGTCTATTTACAATGATGGAACAATTAAAACTAATGAAAATGTAAATATGTGTTTAGCATTTACCGTGAAAGATTTGGATAGTGAGTATATAAAGATAAAAGAGTTGGGTGCAGAAGTTATATCTGAACCTGAAAGACAGCCGTGGGGAGCTTATAATATGAGCTTTTATGATCCAGATAGAAATATTATATATTTAAGACAATTAAGTTAAAGCAGGATACGGTGAAAAATATGAATATTATTAAATGGATTTTCTTTGATGTGGGTTCAACTCTTGCTGACGAGACAGAGGCATATAACGACAGAATACGTGTAGCAATTAAAGGTACAGATATAACATTCGAGCAATTTAATGAAAAAAGAATAGAATTTACAAAACAAAATTTAAAAGGTGATATCGAGGCTTTTAAGTTTTTTGGACTTGCAAAGCCTCCTTGGAATAAAGAAAATGAAATTCCATATGCTGGTGCAAAAGATATTTTAAAGCTGCTATATAATAAGGAATATAAAATTGGTATTATTGCTAATCAGTCATTAGGAACAGCTAAACGTCTTGAAAAGTGGGGACTTTTAGAATACATAAGTGTAGTTGCAGCATCAGCAGAACTTGGCATATCAAAACCTGATGAAAGAATATATTTGAAAGCGTTAGAAATGGCAGGTTGTCTAGCAGAGAATGCTGTAATGATAGGTGATAGACTTGATAATGATATATTTCCTGCAAAAAAACTCGGAATGAAAACGATATGGATTAAACAAGGTTTTGCAATTTACCAAAATCCTACAAATAGTGATTATGAAGCTGATTATACAATAAATAGTTTGACTGATCTTAATGATATTTTTTAAATAAATAATCAGTTGGTGCAAAATTTGCCTACACTGACAGTACAGAAAGCAAATTATACATATAAGATGTATTTAAATGTAGGATTTAAAATTGTAGCAGAAAATGAAGAAGAATATATAATGGAGTGTTGTTTATAATGATGTATTTATCACAATTTAGTTTTCCAGATAAAGAAAAAGAATATGATTTTATAATGGGATTGAAAAGAACTTGTTATGATACAGTCTATCCCTTTCAAATATTGTCAAAAAATCAATTGAGGGTTCTAGATTTTGAACCTATAACGATTTTATATGGAGGTAATGGTTCGGGTAAATCAACTGCTTTGAATGTAATTGCGGAGAAGCTAAACCTTAATAGAGATACTCTTTATAATAGGACCAATTTTTTTGAGGATTATACCCGTATGTGTTCCTTTGAAGTTGACAAAAACATTACCCAAAATAGTAGAATCATTACTAGTGACGATGTATTTGATTTTATGCTTAATCTAAGGACACTTAATGAAGGAATTGATCAAAAAAGAGAAGATTTATTTGATGATTATCTTGATGCCAAGTATTCAAAGTTTCAATTTAAGTCATTAGATGATTATGAACAGCTAAAAAAGGTGAATATGGCAAGGAGTAAAACTCAATCAAAATTTGTAAAAGGCAATTTAATGGGAAATCTTAGGGAACATTCAAATGGAGAAAGTGCTTTTATATATTTTGCAGACAAGATAAAAGATAATGGATTATATTTGCTAGATGAGCCAGAAAATAGCCTGTCTCCAGAGAAACAGCAAGAGTTATTAAAATTTCTTGAAGATAGTGCAAGGTTTTTTGGGTGTCAGTTTATCATTGCAACACACTCACCATTTATTTTATCTATAAAGGGTGCAAAGATTTATGATATGGATGAAGAACCAGTTGATATTAAGAAATGGACAGAGTTATCAAATGTTTTGGCATATTATGAATTTTTTAAGAAGCATGAAAAAGAATTTGAATGATGAAAACTATGTGGTAGATATTAGTATTTAAAGGAGCAATATAAAGATGATATTTTTTGGAATTTTTTTATGTTTTCTTTCAACTTTTCTTTTATATAGCAGATTTAAGCTAACTGTTTTTGGGAAGAAAGCACATGGAACAATTATAGGGTTTACTAACCGTGCTAAAGGAATAGAATGGGTAGGTGATGTGGATAGCTATAATTATAAAGTTGAATATGAGTATGATGGCAAAGAATATACAGCTACTTCTTTAGAAAGTGTTGTGGTACCTAGAAATGGAATACCAAGAAGAAATCTTAAAGGAAATATTACTGTTTGTTTTAATGATAAAAAGCCAGAGTTTGTAACTATTTTAGAATTAAAAGGAACAGTAATATTGGGAAGTTCCTTATTTGTATGTGGTATTATCTTAATAATAATTTCTTTTTTGTAAAAAGTATTTATGTTTTTAAATATTATTTAGTATGCTTTTTTAAATAATCTAAAACATCTTGTTTTGCTGTAGCACTTCCAGCTGGTGAAAATCCATGTCCTTCACCAATTAGTGTTATAAGTTCAGCATTTTTATATAGTTTAACAACTTTTTCTGAATAATTGATAGGGACAATAACATCCTTATCGCCATGTATAATCAACACATCTTTATCAAAACAACCAATATTGTCAAAAACATAATAATCATGTATATCTATAAAAAAAGTCTTTCCAAGATCTAATCCCCAAAAATTCAAGGTATTAGGAATATCATCTACAGCTGGGTAAGTTTCTCTCCAGTTATCAGGAATGCATAAAGCGGGATAATATAAAACCATACCTTTTACTTTGTCACTTATTTCTTCGGCAGCTAGTGTAGTAACAAGACCACCTTGACTACCTCCAAAAAGAAAAATTTGTTCATTATCAACGCTATCCAAAGTTCTTATGTAATTGAATACTGCCAATAAATCCGACTTTTCCGTAAATATAGTCATATCTGTAGATTTACCAGAGCTTTTTGAATTAACAGATCCACCACAAAAATCAAAGGCATATGCGACATATCCATTTTCTGCATAATACTTACATTCATTTATAAAATCATTGTTTGTTCCATTATATCCATGGCTTAAAATTATTGTAGGATGTTTTCCCTCATTAGCTGGAAAGTATATTTTTCCGTATATAGTATTTTCTCCATTTTTTATAGTTAATTCTTTTATAGTTATTTCGCTGTTAATAGTAGTTTCTGTTATGTCCATAGTTTCGCTCCCTTTCTCATAAGATTGATTTTTTACACTGCATCCAGTTGCAAGTATAAAAGCAGTTGATAAAAAAAATATCAAATTAGTTTTTCTCATAGTAGATTGACCTCCTAAAGCTCGTATCAAGTTAGAAATCTAACTTAATACGAGCATACTACACTAAAAGGCTTTTGTCAAACATAAACTTGACTATATTAGTGTCCTAATATAAAATGATTAGAGATTACAAAGAATAATTAGAGAGGAATGGATGAAAATGGATAAATTTCATCATTATTTATTAAGAGTATATAATATACATAAAAATATTAATTTTAGAAACTTTAATGATATTGGATTGTCACAGGGACAGCCTAAGATTTTAGAACTCCTCTTGTATAATAATGGGTGTTCGCAAAAAGATTTAGCAAAGGCTTGTGAACTTAAACCTGCTACAATGTCAGCTTTATTAAAAAAGATGAAAAGTGATAATTTGATTCACAGAATTCCAGAGACATTAAGTAATGGTACACATATAACTAGAATTTTTCTTACTCAAAGTGGAAAAGATTTAGCTACGCAAATACTTGAAAGTGTATCTATCGTTGAAGAGCAATGTTTTTGTGGTTTTTCAAGTAAAGAGAAAGAAGAATTTTTAGAATATATGAATCGAATATATAAGAATCTACAAGATATAAAATAACATTCTTTTTTTACAATTTGTATGTGGTATTTTCTTAATAGCTATTTCGTTTATTTTATAGTATAATATTTTTTATGGCGATGCGTGGAGTGGAAGGATAAAAATAATGGCAAAAGAAAAGAAAAATGAAATAACAATTCGAAGTTCGGCAGCAGAGTATTTAACGTTCATTGCATCTAATGGAGATAATGATGAGAGTATTGAAATGCGTTATGAAGATGAGAATATTTGGTTGACGCAAAAAATGATGACAGTACTTTATGATATTGGATTGCCAACGATTAATGAACATATTAAAAGGATTTATGCAGATTTAGAACTTACAAAAGAGGCAACTATTCGGAAATTCCGAATAGTTCAAAGTGAAGGAAGCCGTCAAGTTCAACGAGAAGTAATCCATTATAATCTACAGATGATTATTGCAGTAGGTTTTAAAGTCAATAACCAAAGAGCAGTTAGATTTCGTACATGGGCGAATCAAATAGTTCAACAGTACACAATAAAGGGTTGGGTAATTGATGTAGAACGTCATAAAAATGGAGGAAACTTAACAGAAAAGTATTTTGATGAACAATTAGAAAAAATACGAGAGATACGATTATCAGAAAGAAAATTTTATCAAAAAATCACGGATATTTATGCAACAGCTATAGATTACGATAAGTCAGCTAAGACAACAAAGAATTTTTTTGCTAAAATTCAAAATAAAATGCATTATGCAGTACATGGACATACCGCATCAGAATTGATTTATGAACGTGCAGATGCAAATAAAGAACATATGGGACTTACATCGTGGAAAGAAGCACCAGATGGAAAAATCATGAAAAGTGATGTTGTAATAGCAAAGAATTACTTATCGCAAGATGAAATGACATCAATGGAATATATAGTATCAGCATATTTAGATTTAGCAGAAAATAGAGCTAGAAGACATATTCCAATGTCCATGGAAGATTGGTCAAAAAGACTAGATATATTTTTAGAAGCTGACGAACATGAGGTTTTAAAAGACTCAGGAAAGGTAACAGCGGAGATTGCTAAAGATTATGCAGAAACAGAGTTTGAAAAATATCGAATTGTTCAAGATAGATTATTTATGTCGGATTTTGATAGGTTTATGCTAGAGTTAGAGGAAAAGATAAAATAGGAGATATACAATGGAAAATCAAGAAATACAACACAAACGACGAGTACGTTATAGCGGAACACATCCTAAAAGTTATAAAGAAAAATATAAGGAACTAAATCCAGAATTATATCCAGAGACAGTTGCTCATATAATACAGAAAGGAAGCACTCCAGCAGGAATGCATATTTCCATTTGCGTGAACGAAATAATAGAGTTTCTACAGATTAAACCAGGACAGAAGGGCTTAGATGCAACATTGGGATATGGTGGTCATACACAGGCAATGTTAAAATGTCTTGATGGAAATGGGCATATACATGCCCTAGATATAGATCCAATTGAGAGTGTAAAGACAAAAAAGCGTTTAGAGGAGCTTGGATACGGAGCGGATATTCTGACAATTAGGCAGCTGAACTTTGCAAATGTCGATGAGATAATTAGTGAAACTGGTAAGTTTGACTTTGTGTTGGCAGATTTAGGGGTGTCATCTATGCAAATAGATAATCCAGATAGAGGCTTTTCATATAAAATAGAGGGACCCTTAGACTTGCGATTAAATCCAGAAAAGGGGATATCTGCGGCAGAACGTTTAAAGGAAATTTCACAAATAGAATTACATGGAATGCTAATGGAAAATGCAGATGAGCCATATGCAGAAGAGATTTCACAAATGATAATAAAATGCAGACGTAAATACCAAATTGATACAACAAAAAAATTGCAAGGAGTTATTGAAGAGGCACTTGCATTTATTCCAGAAAAAAGTCAAAAAGAAGCCATTAAAAAGTCTTGCCAAAGATGTTTTCAAGCACTTCGTATTGATGTAAATCAAGAGTTTGAAGTGTTGCATCAATTCTTGGAGAAATTGCCTGATATATTAGCAGATGGAGGGCGAGTTGCTATTTTAACATTTCATTCTGGAGAAGATAGATTGGTTAAAAAGTCATTTAAACAACTAAAGCAGGCGGGAATATATAGTGATATTGCAACAGATGTAATACGTCCATCAGCAGAAGAATGTAGTGTGAACAGCCGTGCTTCTTCTACGAAAATGCGTTGGGCAATAAAAGCAGGTGAAAGAGGTATATAGTTTTATTTTATAAGGAAAATAAGAGAGTATATGAAATATAAAAAGTACTTTAAAAATAAAGTATTATGATGTAAAATAATGTTGAATGTAGTGCAAATTGAACATTTTTTTAGGAGGAAGAATGGATGATATGTAAAAATTGTGGCGAACAATTATTGAATGATGCTGTATTCTGTATTAATTGTGGACAAAAAGTTGAAAATATTTCTAAATTAGAAGCACCAGTTACCCAAGAAATATATAGCAATCATATGCAATATAGTCCAATACAGAATAATCAAATATCGCCTAAAAAATCTAAAAAAGGAATTATTACAGGAACTATAGCATTTTTATTAGTATTAATAGCAGCGATAATGGCATTGGTAATAGTAATAAAAGATAATAAAGATAACCATACAAAAACCAAAGTAATAGATGATAAGGATATTGAGGCTCAAACAGTAGATTTATTAAAGTACATAGAAGTTACTTGTGTAGGCTGTGATGGGTATGGAATAGCAGAGGTTAATATAGATAGAACAGCACTTAAAGCAGCATTTCTAAAAGCTCAAGAGAATAATTCAAAATTAAGTGAAACTGAAAAAGAAAATAATGCACAAAACTTTATTTATGAGATTTTAGTATATCTTGGAAAAGATGAGAACCTATCTAATGGAGATAAAATAGAAGTAGAAATAATAGCTCCAGATGCCAATCAGCTAAAGAGTGCAGGCATTATAGTCGAGGATGTGAAATATACTGTTGAAGTTTCAGGACTTGGAAAAATAAAGGAAGTAAATATATTTGATGATATAGAAATAACATGCGAAGGATTAGAATATGAAGTATATGCACATTTAGAAAATAATAGTGATGATGAATATCTTTCTACTGTGGTTTTTACTAAATCAAAAGACTATAGACTTTCTAAAGGTGATGTATTGACAGTATCTATTGATGAAAGTGAAATAAAGAGAGCTTTGAAAAATGGGTATAAATTTACAGAAACAAGTAGAAATTATATAATTTCAAATATAGATAATTATTATTCAAGATATGGTGATATTGATGAAGAAACTATTGCAGAGATGAATATCATAGCGGAAGATATTGTTAAACTTAATTTCGAATATCTAGATGATGTTGTAGCAGAAAATATTATGCAAATAGGAAGTTATTTTGCGATAAATACAGATGAAGATGATTGGCTTTATTACAAAAATTACTATTATCCAGTTTTTTCAGTAGAAGTTAGTTCAACAGATAATAGTTTTGAGAAAACAACTATTTATTGTATGGTAGAATTATACAACATAATAGATAGAGCTTCTAGAGACGATACATACGATACATCGGGTTATGTAATAGGATATACAGATTTGATGACTTCAGATTATGTCACTATTTGTGGGTGTAATAATCTTGAAGAGATATATAAGTATTGCATTGAATATAAGGGTTATAGCGTAGTAATTGAAAGTATAGTGGGTAATGCTTTAAAGCATCCAGATAGATAAAATAGTATTTATGCAAAGAAAGGCAAAAAGGTTGAATAAAAAAGCGTGTTCAACTATTGAATTGAGCGCATACGCAACGCGCAGATAGGTATAAAAATGATAGTATGTAAAAACTGTGGCGAACAATTATTGGATGATGCTGTATTCTGTATTAATTGTGGTCAAAAGGTAGAAAATGTTAATGCAGAGGTAAATGTAGCAGAGGTGCCTGCATATGTAGCAGTAGAAAATGTAGGAGCAGAGGCGCAGAGCAATCAAGCACAAGAACCTCAGATGATGTATAATAATCAGATGCAGAACCAACAGATGATGCAAAACAATCAGATGTACAATCAACAAATGCAAGGTTATGGATATCCAGTTCCACCTAAAAAGCCACTTAGTTCAAAGGCTAAAAAAGGAATTATAGCAGGGATTATTGCTTTTTTTGTAGTATTGTCAGCTATTATAGTTACTATAATAGTGGTATCAAATATTAATAAAGACAAGGAAATTAAGGCTAAAACAGTAGATTTATCAGAGTTTATTGAGGTTACATATACAGGATATGACGGATACGGAACAGCTTCATATACTATAGACAGTAACGCACTAAAAGAAGCACTTATTAAAGCACAGGAAAAAAATTCAAAGACAACTAAAGCAGAAAAGGAATATTATGCGATAAGTTTAGAATATGAAATTTCAGTATCTCTTTCAAAAGATGAAAAATTATCTAATGGAGATAAGATTGAAGTAAATATAACAGGACCAAGTTCTCAATCTTTAAAAGCAGCAGATATTATAGCAGATGATGTAAAATATAGTATTGAAGTTTCTGGTCTAAAAGAGGTAACAAAAGTAAATTTATTTGATTACATAGAAGTAACATTTGACGGTGTAGATGGTGATATTACAGCAACTATTAAAAATACAGCTACAGATGATTTTCTTTCTGGTGTATATTATGATTATCCAAGTAAATGGTATCTTAGTGTAGGTGATAAGTTTACAATAACAATATATGATTATGAAATCAGCAATGCATTAGAAAATGGATATGCGTTTACTGAAACAAGTAAAGATTATATAGTTACAGGGGATAGTTATTTCAAAAAGCAAAGTGATATTAGTGAAACAATAATTACACAAATGAATACTACAGCAGAAGATATTATTATAGAGTATTTTGATGGTATTTCTAAAGTAGAAGCAAGTGATATTGAAATTGTTGGTAGTTATTTCCTTATAAATGAAGAAAAAAATGATTGGTACAGATATCAAAATTATTACTATCCTATTTACTCTGTAAATATTGTTAGTACAGATGGTAAATTTGAAGCGACAACCATTTATTGTACAGTAGAAATGCATAGTATATTGGATAAAACATCAGGTGAAGTTACATATATGAAAGGGTCTTCAATTTTAGGTCAAACAGAGTTGAAATATTCAAATTTCTATTATGTTAAAGGATTTAATAGTCTTGAAGAAGCATATAATAAGTGCGTTGTAGACAATAATGATTATTTAACACTTGAAAGCAAAACAGGTGAAGTAGAATAAATAGAAAAGATATAAAGCAAAAAGCATCCAATAATGGGTGTTTTTTGTTTGCAAAACTTTTTGAAAAAAAGTATTGACAAATAAAAATAGATTGTGTACAATTTAAATAACAAAAGATTGCATGCAATTAAATTAAAAACAATTAAAGGAGAATAAAGAGATGAACTTTTATAATTTTGAAGCAAAAGATGTTAGAGGAACTAAGGTGGAGATGAGTGAGTATGAAGGAAAGGTGGTATTAGTGGTAAATACAGCAACTGAATGTGGTTTTACACCACAGTATGATGATTTACAGGATTTATATGAAAAGTACCAACAAGAAGGACTAGAAATACTTGATTTTCCATGCAACCAGTTTGGTAATCAAGCACCAGGAAGCGACGAAGAAATAGTTAGTTTTTGTGATTCAAGATTTGGAATTAAATTTCCGCATTTTGCAAAGGTAGATGTAAATGGAGAAAATGCATTACCTCTATATAAATATTTACAAAATAAAAAGGGATTTGGGGGATTTAATCAAGATCATCCACTTACTTCATTAGTAGAAAGTATATTAGAGAGAACACATCCAAACTATAAAAATGAAGCTGATGTTAAGTGGAATTTTACAAAATTCCTAATTGATCGTCATGGTAATATAGTTGACAGATTTGAACCAACAGAATATATGGACACTGTAGAGAATAGAATAAAAGAGTTACTCTAAAATAGAAAGGAGAAACTATGGAATATAATTATAAAGCGCAAAATACTTGTTCAACTAACATAAAATTTGATATTGAGGGAAATGTTGTAAAAAATATTCAATTTACAGGAGGTTGTAACGGAAACCTTAAAGCCATACCAATACTGGTAGATGGCTGGACAGTAGAACAGATAGAAGAAAAATGTAAAGGTATTACATGTGGAAGAAGACCCACATCTTGTGTAGACCAACTGGCACATGCAGTAAGGCAAGCATACGAAAATGTTTCAAAATAGAACAATAGGAGGATTTTAAAATGAATATTTATGATTTTAAAGTAAAAGATGGCGAAGGAAATATCGTAGATTTAAGCATATATAAAGGAAAGACACTATTAATTGTAAACACTGCAACAGGATGTGGATTTACTCCACAATATGAGGGGTTACAAGACTTATACGAAAAGTATCAAAGCCAAGGATTTGAAATACTTGATTTCCCATGTAACCAGTTTGGAAATCAGGCTCCTGGTACAGAAGAAGAAATAGAAGACTTTTGTCAGTCAAGATACGGAGTTACATTCAAAATGTTTTCAAAGATAGATGTAAATGGAGAGAAAGAAGAGCCTTTATATAAGTTCTTAAAATCTCAAAAAACAGGTATTATGGGTAGCAGAATTAAATGGAATTTTACAAAGTTTTTAGTAGATAAAGATGGAAATGTAGTAGAACGTTTTGCACCAACAGTTACACCACAAAAATTTGAAGAAAAGCTAAAGGATATTATATAAGGCGATTAATTGCATATTGAATTATTAAATAAATTGTGATAAATTTAATTGTATAATAAATATGTGAAAGGCTTGGATATAAATATGAAGAAAGATAAATTTGAAAGAATAAAATTAGAGAATCAATTGTGTTTTCCACTTTACGCATGCTCTAAAGAAATTGTAAGAAAGTATAAACCATTTTTAGATGAATTAGACCTTACTTATACACAATATATCACAATGATGGTCCTATGGGATAAAGGCGAAATAAATGTTAAAGAACTAGGTGAATGTCTTTATTTAGATTCAGGTACATTAACACCAGTTTTAAAAAAGTTAGAAACTAAAGGGTATCTCTTACGTAATAGGTCTAAAGAAGATGAACGTAATCTAATTATAACGATAACGCAGCAAGGTGAGAAATTAAAGGAACAAGCAGTTAGTATACCTGAAAAAATAGGAAGTTGTATAAATTTAAATAGGGAAGAAGCATTACAGTTATATCAACTTTTATACAAAGTACTTAATAATTAAAAATATAGCAGAAGAAATTCGCCTTCTGCTATAGATTCAAAGAATATATATTTTTTAGAGTAATTCCCCATATCTCCTAACAAAAACCTTTTTAAATACCGTAGCAAGCAGCATATAACAAAGAATTGTTACAATCAAGCAAGGGAAATAAATAATAGGCATAGGCAGCATGCTAAGTGTCTCACCTAAAATCGTATATGGAATTATAGTACCAACTGCTATACCTAAAGAGGTAAGGAGTGTAAGTTGCCATGATGCACGACTGTGTATAAATGGAAGCTTTGGAGTACGTATCATATGAATAACAAGGGTTTGTGACCATAATGATTCTACAAACCAGCCTGCATGAAACAACATTATAAATGATGCCTGACTATCTGCTGACAAAGAAGTGAAAGAACCACCAAATGCCATTGGGCAGATAAAGAAAAACATAAACAGGTAGGTTGCAATATCAAAAATTGAACTTATAGGTCCAATCCAAATCATAAACTTTGTGATAGAAGAAGCATCCCATTTACGAGGCTTTTCTAAATACTCAGGGTCAACATTATCCCATGGTATAGTAATACAGGAAATATCATAAATAAGGTTAAGCACTAAAATCTGAATAGGCAGCATTGGCAAAAATGGAAGAAATGCTGAAGCAACAAGTACTGAAAGCATGTTCCCAAAATTTGAACTTGCTGTCATTTTAATGTACTTAATAATGTTGGCATATATCTTTCTACCTTCAATAACTCCATTTTCAAGAACCATTAAATCCTTTTCCATTAAAATGATATTAGCAGATTCCTTAGCAATGTCTACTGCAGTATCAACAGAAATTCCTACGTCAGCAGCTTTCATTGCAGAAGCATCATTTATGCCATCCCCCATAAAGCCCACAGTGTGTCCGTTATCACGAAGTATTGTTACAATATGAGCTTTCTGCTGTGGAGATAGTTTTGCGAAAATATTAGTACATTCTACAGCCTTTTTTAGTTCTTCATCACTCATGCGTTCAATATCTGAACCAAGTAGCATATTATCAGATTTAATACCAACCTTTTTACATACACTTTTTGTAACAGCGTCATTATCTCCCGTTAATACTTTTACCTCTACACCATACTGCTGTAATACTGCAATGGCATCCTGCGTACTTTCCTTTGGAGGATCAAGAAAGGCAAGGTAGCCGATGAGTACCATGTCATTTTCATCTGTAACAGAAAATGCACCAACCGGTGAAGGGTTGTTTTTTTGAGAAATGCCAAGTACCCTAAGTCCATCTGCATTATAACGTCTACAAGTTTTAAGGATTTCTAAACGTAATTCCTGAGTTATTGGTTCGATTTTTCCTTGATACTCTACATGAGTTGAAATAGAGAGCATTTCTTCAATAGCACCTTTGGTAATAAGTTGTGTTTTTCCATTTGTATCACTAACAACAACACTCATTCTACGGCGGTTAAAATCAAAAGGAATTTCATCAACTTTAGTATAATTATTCCAAAGCTCATTCATTTGATTTTCTCTTGCATATTCAATAATGGATATATCCATTAAATTTTTTAATCCAGTTTGATAATAACTATTAAGGAATGCGTGTTTAAGCACCCTTAAATCTTCATTTCCATGAATATCAAGATGATATTCTAAAATAACTTTATCTTGTGTTAGAGTACCTGTTTTGTCAGTACATAAAACATCCATAGCACCAAAGTTTTGTATAGAATTCAAATCCTTTACAACAACCTGCTTCTTAGACATTGAAACAGCACCCTTTGCAAGATTCGCAGAAACAATCATAGGGAGCATTTCTGGCGTTAAACCAACAGCAACCGAGATAGCGAATAAAAATGCCTCCATCCAATCGCCCTTAGTAAAACCATTTACAAATAATACAATAGGAACCATTATTAGCATAAAACGGATAAGAACCCAAGAAACAGAGTTAACACCCTTTTCAAAACTTGTAGGTAGTTTTTTTGTTTGAAGCTGACTTGCGATGTTTCCAAGCAAGGTATCGTCCCCAACAGCAAGTACTAAAGCAGTAGCGGAACCTGATATAACAGTACTTCCCATAAAAGCAAGGTTATTAAGGTCAAGAGGATTAGTTTGTTTGCCTTTAATTTCATCGCTAAACTTTTCTATAGGCTCACTTTCGCCAGTTAAAGATGCTTGACTTACAAATAAGTCTTTTGCTTGTAGAATACGTACATCAGCAGGAATCATATCACCTGCTGCAAGATATACAATATCCCCAACGACTAGTTCATCTAAAGGAATTTCTATTTTAGCAGAAGACATTTCTTCAGTATCTTCATTTGTGATTTGCCTTTGAACATTTATAGTGGTTTCAACCATTTCACTCAATCGTTTGGCCGATTTTTCACTCCGAAATTCTTGAACAAAGCGAAGTAGACCACTTATTGTAACCATTGCAAGAACAATTATAACAGCAGGTAAATCATCTGTAAAAAATGCTATAACTGAAAGAACAAATAAAACAATTGTAAATGGATTTACAATTGCTTCAATCAGTTGTTTTAGTGTAGATGTTTTATTTTGATGTGAAATTTTATTCTCACCATATTGTTCACGCATATCTTCTACGGTTTCTTCATCGAAGCCATCGTAAGAGTTATCATATTTAATAAGTAAAATCTCAGGGGTTCTTCCGACTGCGTTTAATAAACGTTTTTTAACTTTTGCAGCTTTTGCTGCAATATTTTGGTTTGTCTTTTTTGCCATTGTTAAGCCTCCTTTAATATTTTTGTAAATTTATTTACAATGTTGAAGGCATAGAAGATTAACACATGCAAAATTAAACACAATTATGTTATATATATTGTGGTGATTGAATGAACAATCTGCATATGAAACAGAAAATCATATTTAATTTTACACGGTTTATAATAATCTACACCGCTACTACTACCGTCTGCGTCCATTCAGCTCACCTCCTTTTAAATAAAAAACTTGTTACTTAAACAAGTAACAAGGCACAATAAGTTTACTAAAATAGAATATGCCTATTAAACATTTTTGTCAACCTTAATTGTGAAAATATAAAAATAAAATTTATGGAAAACAATTACTTAGAATGATATAATACAAATATGTATAAAAAATAAGATGTAGGAAGTGTACCATGTTAAAAAGTAAGAGAATTATTTTGTTAAGCATTTTATTTTCAATAATGCTGTTAACTTTTATTATCGTTTCATGTCAGATGAATAGTAATGAGGCTAGTGAAGAAACAAACGTTGGTTTGTCTAGTTTTGTTGCAGAAATGTATTCAGCAGACGGAAAAAACTGGACATCTATAGAAGAAATAGATTATAACATTATTAATAAGGAAATGTTGATTAAAGGACATTTTAGTGAATCGATTCCTGAAGGTGAAAAAATATATTTTTATTTAGAGAATATAAAAATTGAACTATGGATTAAAGATGTAGAAATATATCAACATCAAAGAGAAAATTCATTTAAGACTATGTTTAAAGTAGTAGGTACTTCATGGGAAAGCTTTATATCACAAGGCATAGATGAAAAAGACGATTGCTTAATAAAACTTAATAAACTCTATGGAGAGTTAGGCAATGCAGAGGTTAGAGAGTTATTGCAGAACATAGAAGTGGGTGATAAAGAGGATATTTTTATGCACTTTCTTAAAAATGACGGAGCATATTTATTTTTTGTGGGCATACTGGGAATTATAAGTATAATTTTATTTATTGTATTCTTAGTTTTATGGGGAATACATATGTCAGGCATAAGAAGTCAGATATATTTAAGCTTATTCTTGCTAAGTTGTAGTGGTTGGCTTTTGTTTAGTGATAAGTCATTTGTATTTTTTAGTCATAATCCATTGTTAAATTATTTAGCAGAAATATATTTCCAATACTTTATAACATTTTTTGGCATAACTTTTGTAAAAGAATTTACAAACAAATGGAGAAGAACAGTATTTACAGTGTTCCAGATATGGACAATTATTTTTGTAAGCGCAGTAACAGTACTAAATATGTTAGGGAAAAGTGATTTCTATCAGTTTATGGGGATAGGAGCTATATCTAATCTTGTTTTTGTTATATTTACTCTAATCAGTTTATTTTATGAAACAATTGTTGAAAAGAATAAAGGAACAAAGTTTATATTAATATCATGTACTCCTATTGTTTTGGGAGCAGCGGTGGAGATATATAATTACATTACATCTTCTGTATATACAGCTTCAGTAGCATTTGGAGCAGGATTATTCGGATTTGTTATATTGCAAATATATTTTTATGCAAAGAGAATGAAGGAACAAGTTGAGAAAACAAAAGATTTGGCAAAACTAGAAACTGAATTATCGAATAATAGGATAACCATGATGCTTAGTCAAATACATCCTCATTTTTTATATAATTCATTATCTGCAATTAGGACATTGTGCGAAAATGATCCGAAACGAGCAGGAGAGATGATAATTAGTTTCTCGTCATTTTTAAGAGGAAATATGGACTCATTGACAAGAAATGAAAGGATACCTTTTGAAAATGAATTAAAACATGTTAAGCATTATCTTGAACTTGAACAAATGCGATTCGGAGAAAGGCTTAATGTAGAGTATAAAATAGGCACGATACATTTTACACTCCCAACGCTTACATTACAGCCGATTGTAGAAAATGCAGTAAGTCATGGCATTTTAAGAAAAAATGAAGGTGGTCATGTAACGATAATTACAGAGGAGACAGATAAAGATTATGTTATAAGAGTTCTAGATAATGGTATTGGTTATGATACAAATAAAGAGTATAGTAGTGACAGAAGCCACATTGGGATAGCAAATGTAAAAAGTCGAATAGAAATTCAATGTCACGGAACTCTTGAGATTAGTTCTGTGATAGGTGAAGGAACAAGTGTTGAAATTAGGATTCCAAAGGCAAAAGAGTAAAGAACAATCTATTTTTTAGATTGTTCTTTAGCATCATACATATTCTTGTCTGCCTGAATGTATAAGGCAGTATAGTCTTTTTCTTTAAGTTCATCTGAACAAATAGCATATCCAGTGGCTATGTTAAAATTGTAATCAAGTTTGTTAGCTGTAAGATTTATTTTAGTATTAAGTTCTGTGATTAAGTGTTCAATTGAACTAGCATCAGCATCTCTAATAATACAAGCAAATTCATCACCGCCTATACGATAACAGTTGCCCATAGGACCAAATACACTGTAAATACATTCATAAGCTTTTTTAATAGCTTCATCGCCAATTAAATGTCCTAAATTATCATTAATAGCTTTTAAGTCATTTAAATCAAATAAAACAAGTCCAATTTTATCCTGAATATTTGATTGAAAAATATGATTAACTTCTTCTATGTAGGCAGTTCTATTCTTAGCGAGAGTCATTAAATCCATATATGCAAGTTTCTTGTAGTATTGTCTTTCCTTCTTAGCATCAGATAAATCTCTGATTTTACCAATAGAAAGGATACCTATAAAAAATGAAAATATGCAATATCCTATCCTTAGATAGCTTGTAGCAACATGTCTCGTAGAAGGAGAAACATTATATTGGAAAATTTCAATCGCTGTAAAGATAAATAAAATGGTGAGTGCCTGAAAAACTTTCCATGCATCTTTGTTTTTAAATTTAATAAACTCATAAATGCAAATGGTAATAATACCAACCATTCCAACGCCACAAAAAGTATGATGAATCCATAAACTCTCCGAAAAAGCGTATATGTTAAGGGAATGAAGCGATAAACATAAAATAAAGTCAATAACAAAAGCCCAATAAGTATAATCTAAAAATTTTTTTTCAAAAGATTTATGTAATTTAAAACTTTTCTTAATAAAAAGAATAAAAGGTAGTGGAAGAAGCCATAGCGCTATATAGTATATATAAGTTATTAGTATAATATTTCCAGTGAAGAATTGTAATATTTGAGATTCACCAAGCATCCATAATGAAAACAAAACAGAAAATTCTGAAAAATAAAGTAATATATCATTTTCATACTTCCTAAGCTTAAGTGCAACACTAATAATTAAAAGACTCATGCTCATGCTAAAAATAATTATGTCAAAAATAAAAGTTAATTTATTGTTTTCTATTATAAAAAGTAAGTTAGAAGCTTTGCTTCCATAAGTGATTTCACGAATCAATCCGGAATACTTCTCATAAGGAGAATTAAGAACAATTTTTATTATTTTACCAGCATGCTCCTTAGAAAGTTCTATTAGGTTCCAATTATTACCTAAAGCCTTACCAGGAAAAAGGCTTTTATCAGTACCACGTTCATAAATCAAATCATTACCAATGTAAACCTGTATTGATTGATGAGATGTACGAATAAGAAGAGAAGCATCTTCTACCAATTCTAAAGGTAGGGTGTTAGTTATAGAATAGCTTTCACCAGTTTCCACACTGACAAGATTTGCGGGAAGTTCAATGTAATCTTCACTACAACATTGATAATATTGCCAAGGTGTATCTAAAGAAGAAACATTATCTTCTGTAAGGCCTATATTAAGTTTTGAATATTTTACCATGAGCAAAGCAATGATAATGATGCTGAATGATGCTAATAAGTAAAATACAATTGATTTTTTATGATTTTGCATATTGAATAACCCCTTTATGATGCATATGATTGTTACTAAATAATATTATCTATAAAATTATACTACATATTATTCAAAGTAACATCCCCCTTAATAGAAAAAGTTTGTCTGTTGGGCGACAAGTTGACGATATGATGAAAAAATGGTATCATAAAGTGATATAGGAGGAGCTTTTATGTATATGGAATCTGGAATGGAAATATTTTTTATATTGTTTTTTATAGTATTTTTTATGATATTTGGAATATTTATTTTTGCAGCAATAAGAGGTGTTGTTGGATGGAATAAAAACAACAATTCACCAAGGCTTATTGTGACAGCTTTAATTGTTGCAAAGCGTATGAATGTTGACCATCATCACCATAATAACGCAGGGGATGTTACCGGTGCACATGGATATAGTACAACTACTCATACTACATATTATGTAACATTTCAAGTAGAGAGTGGTGACCGTATTGAACTTAGAGTAAGCGGTAATGAATACGGAATGCTTGTAGAAGGTGACCATGGTAGATTGACATTTCAAGGGACTAGGTATCTTGGATTTGAAAGAATGTATATGCAAAACATGTAAAAGGAGAAAAATTTTTATGAAAAAGGTTTTTACTAAAAAAAAGGGAATCAAAAGAACAGCAGTATTTATTTTACTATCAGGAGTAATGTTGGGGACTATTTCTGGTTGTGGAAAAGAAGATGACAGTACTGAAACGACAACAACAGTTGAAAAATCAACTATGGATGAAAAAAAGAATTATAGCGAGTTAAATAAAGAAGAAATAGGACTTAAGCTTTACTATGATATGACATTATCAGATGATGGAAAAAGTCTTGTAGATAAGTCAGGAAATAATAATGATGCAGGACTAATAAATACAGCAAATATTTCAGTTAAGGATGGAGCTTTATTCATGAAAGAGAATTCATACATAAAGCTTCCAGAAGGATTGTTTCAAGGTGAAGACACCCTTACTATTTCAATATGGCTTAAAAATTATAGCGGCGCAATTAATACAAGTGCGATGTTTATAGGAACAAAAGAATCTATGCCACAATCATATTGGATACTTAATCCATGTAATACTGCAGGACGTATGAAATCAGTATTTACAAATAGCATAAATGCGTCAGCACCATATGATACAGAAGTTGGGATAAGCCCATCTATAAGTACAAATGGGACAGATGGACCAATGACGGGAATGGATTGGGGACACTATGTAACTGTTATTACACCAGACTCTATAACAGCATACTATAATGGTGAAAAAGTTGGTACAAGCAAACTAAATAGAACAATTAGTGATTTTGGTGAAGATATTGTTTCATACATTGGTAAATCATCATATGCAGATGCAACATACACAGGATTTGTAAAAGAAGTAAAGGTATATGATACAGTTATATCAGAAGAAGAGATTAAAGCTCTTTATGAAGAAAGCAAGGGAGAGAAAAACGTGGCAGGCACGAAGGCAGAAATATTTATAGCAGACAGAGCAGATCCATACATTACATTAGGAGATGATGGATATTATTATTTTACAGCATCGTATCCAATGTATGGACATAGTGATAAAGACGGATATGACAGAATTATTCTTAGAAGATCAAAGACTATTGAAGGTTTAAAAGATGCAGAAGAAAAAGTGATTTGGGATGAAAGTTCAAGCAATATATCATATAGATTTATATGGGCACCAGAAATACATAATATTGGTGGAAAATGGTATATGTATTATGCAGCCAGCGGTACATCAAACAATGTATGGGATATTAATTGTCACGTACTTATGTGTACAGGAAATGATCCATATAATGATTCATGGGTAGAAAAAGGGAAATTCCAAGCAGCAGAAGGTGATAAGGTATCTTTTACAGGATTTTCTTTAGATATGACTTACTTTGAATGTAATGGTAAATCATATGTTATTTGGGCACAAAGTGTAGGAAATTCAAATCTTTATATGGCAGAGGTGAATCCAGCAGAGCCTTGGAAGACTACTACAAAAGCCATGTTACTTACAAGACCAGAATATTATTGGGAAAAAGTATCAATACCTGTAAATGAAGGTGCTTCAGTAGTTATTCATGATGGTAAAGTTATAGTTGCATATTCTGCATCAGCTACAGGCCCAGAATATTGTATAGGATATATGTATGCAGATGTAAATGCAGATTTACTTGATAAATCATCTTGGACAAAGGTGGAGACACCCGCACTTACATCAGAAGATTTAATAGATGAATACGGACCAGGACACAATTCATTTACTGTAGATAGTGAAGGAAATGTAATATTTGTATATCATTCACGTTCAAAAGAGTGTTATGAAGGAAATTGTGGATACGGAAATGAAGATCCATTATATGATCCATGTAGAAGTGCAAGAATAAGAACAGTTGAGTGGGATGAAAACGGTCTTCCAATATTGAATAAATAAATTATGTAATAGTAGGGGCTATCAATTTGATAGCCCCTCATTTGACTTTTTAAGACAGTTTATTTACTGATTAATACAATAGAATAAGGTAGCATTTCTAGTCCGTTTTTAATACTTAAAGTATCCCCAGATAAAAGATCAATACCACTTTCAAAGCCACAGTTAAAATGTGCATTATAAGCATTATCAGCTATATTAATTGCAATAATCATGATTTCATTATCGCAGCTTCTTTCAAATATAAGCTGTTGATTTGTTAGATGCAATTTTTTATAACTGCCATCTGTAAGAGCCTTGCTTTCTTTGTGTATTTTTGCAAGTTTTGAAATAATGGTTGTTAATTCATTCCACACAGGAGCCTCAAGTTGTGGACGTAAAGCCATATCGCCAGCAGATTTATCACCTTCTATGCCCCATTCGCTGCCGTAATACACACAAGGTATACCGGGCATAGTAAACTGCAAGCCATAAATAAGTGGTAAGTGTTTTGGTTCTTTTAACATAGTTGCAATACGAGTTACATCATGGTTATCAACAAAAGTAAAAAGATGTCTACCCTTATACAATGTCCAAGGGTCACTGCCAAATTGTCTATTAAGTGAATGTTCAATTTCAAACATATTTTTTTCGTTAAAACTAGAATATAAGCCCTTATAGCATTCATAATTAGTTACACTATCTAAAAGTCCACCGTCCATAAGATTACGATAGTCTCCATGCAACGCTTCACCTACAAGCCAAAAATCTTCTTTCTTATTTCGGCAAAAATCACAGAGTTTATGCAAAAAGTCATGAGTCAATGAATATGCAACATCTAGCCTTAATCCATCAATCTTAAACTCATCCATCCAAAGTCCAACTGATTCCAAGATATGATTAATAACTTCTGGATTATTTAAATTTAATTTTACAAGCTCAAAATGTCCTTCCCAACCATCATACCAGAAGCCATCATTATAATTGCTGTTTCCTGAAAAGTTGATGTGGAACCAACTTGTATAAGGACTGTTTTCACGGTTTTTTAAAACATCAGTAAAAGCCCAAAAATCACGTCCAACGTGATTGAACACTCCGTCTAGAACAACTTTAATTCCATTTTCATGAAATGCTGATATTAGGTCTTTTAAATCCTCATTTGTTCCAAGTCTACGGTCAACAATTCTGAAATCTCTTGTATCATATCCATGATGCGAAGATTCAAAAATAGGACATAGATAAATAGCATTGACTTCAAGTTTACATAAGTGGGGTATCCATTCCTTTAGAAGAGGAAGTTTTGATACTGTTGGAGCATTAAAGTCATTGTCTAAAGGTGCTCCTAGCATTCCAAGGGGATAAATTTGATAAAATACAGCTGATTCCATTTGATTATTTAAATTCATTATAAAACTCCTATATTTTTTATAGTATTACGATATTTGGCAGGTGTCATTCCTACATTTTTTCTGAATTGTCTATAAAAATGCACTTCATTATTATATCCGCACAGATAGACGATATTCTCGATAGATTCAGTAGTTCCGATTAGTAATTCTTTAGCAAACTCTATTCTCATAGAGATAATATCATTTCTAAAAGATATCCCAAAGTACTCCGTGTAAAGATGTTGAAAATAAGAGCTACTAATATCCATGGAGTTTGCAATATCATCTAAAGATACTTCGGTATTAGGATTTGCTTTAATTTGAAGACGTAGCTCTTGCATTTTTTCATAGTAAGGGCTATATATCAAGCCAGTTTTACTAAAGTGAACAGCATCTTCTAAGTGATTTATTAAAATACTTATTAACATGTCAACATTATTATGACGGTATTCTAAAGAAGCATAATTCGTCTCCCAAAGAATTTGTTGAATATAAGTAGCGATTCTAGTAGCATTACTTAGATTAATAGGCTTATTTAAAATATCCAACGAAAATGGAATATCTATCTCTGAACAATCAAAGTGTAGCCAATCATCCATGTAAGGAGTACTTGTTACATAATATTCATATGGTGTATTTTTATCCACTATAATAATTTGGTTCGGCAATATTTCAAAAGACATTTCGCCGATTTTAAAAGTTGCCTTAGTTCGAACAAACAATAATAAATACTCAGTAATACCATTTGGACGATACATTTTAAATGGAGCAGGATGATTTGTATAACATCCTCCAACAGAAACAGTATACATAGGAACTCCTTTTTGGATAATAGCAGAATAAGTTAGTTATTTATATGATAATATATTGTATAGTGCTTGTCAAATACTATATAATTAGTACACTGAAAGTAGATTGGAGAATATACATGAGTGAATTAAAATGGGCGAATGAAGTAGCAGAGAAGATTAAAAGAAAAGTAAGGGTTACAGCACAGCGAAATAAGGATAAGATTCCTTATACAACGCAGGATGGAAGATTTGACGATATGTGTGAGAAGAACATCTACTGGTGGACAAATGGTTTTTGGGGCGGAATTATGTGGCAGCTATATCATGCGACAAAAGATGAAATGTTTCGTCAGATAGCGCAGGAAAATGAAGAAAAACTAGATCAAGTTTTAATGGAAGCACAAGGGCTAGACCATGACAATGGATTTAAGTGGTTACCTACAGCAGTAGCCAATTATAAAGTATCAGGAGACTTAAAGGCACGAAATAGAGGACTTTTAGCAGCAAATAACCTAGCAGGAAGATTTAATTTAGCAGGAAAATTCATTCGTGCATGGAATGATGGTGGCGATGGAGATACAGCAGGTTGGGCAATTATTGACTGTATGATGAATTTACCTCTTTTATATTGGGCATCTAAGGAAATAAATGACCCACGTTTTAAACAGATTGCAATGGTACATGCAGATATGGCAATGAAATACTTTGTCAGAGAAGATGGTTCAGTCAATCATATTGTAGAGTTTAACCCTGATACAGGAGAATTTGTTAGGACACATGGTGGTCAGGGGTATAAAGAAGGCTCAACATGGACTAGGGGTCAGGCTTGGGCTGTGTATGGTTACGCTTTAAGCTTTATAAATACAGGAAAAGAAGAATATTTAGATACTGCAAAGAAAACGGCAGATTACTTTATAGCTAATATTCCTGAAAGTGGATTTATTCCTGTAGATTTTTGTCAGCCAGAAGATTGTAAATTTGAAGACTCCACAGCAACAGCAATAGCAGCATGCGGTTTATTAGAAATTGCTAAGTTAGTTTCTGATGAGGAAAAGAAAAAGTATTATAATGCAGCAATAAAATTACTCCAAAGCCTTGATAGAGAAAGATGTAATTGGAGTCATGAACAGGATAATATATTAGAAAAGTGTACAGCAGCATTTCATGATAAAGAGCATGAATTCGCTATTATATATGCAGATTACTATTTTATTGAAGCGATATGGAAACTTACAGGAGAAGAATTATTCATTTGGGAGTAAATTTAGGAGGTGTAGCAATGATATTTAAACCAAAATCGTATGATTATAATTTAAGCCCATACACAGGGTTAACAAGGGATAACTGGTTGGAAGCTTGTCAGTACCTTTTAAATGGTATTTTTGAAAACATAGATTCTATTCATAGTCCAGTTGTTATGCCAAGAAAAGAAAGTGAAGTGACTTATCCACATAAAAAATCAACTGGAAGGCTTCGGGAAGCAGAAGAAAGAGCAGAGTATTTTGAGGGTCTAGCAAGGTCATTTTTTATAGCAGCACCTTTAATACATGAAAATCCAGAAACTAAAATATGTGATTATAATATAAGAGATTACTATAAGGAACAGGTACTTAGGGCGTGCACACAAGGTGATAGCAATTGTGTAGGAACTTATAGACAGCTACAAGAGTTGTTAGGAAATCAAGATCCTTTCAGAGCATTTCAACAGACTGTTGAAACCTGTGCATTAGTGGTGTGCTTGTGGATGAGTAAAGAAGAAATCTGGGATACCTACACAAAAGAAGAAAAGGATATTATAGCAGAGTTTTTAACTGGTTTTGCTCATGGAAACACAGTTCCTCAAAACTGGCGATTATTTAATATGCTAGTATTAGCATTTTTACATAATGCAGGATATCAAATCGATGAAGATATTATGAAAGACCATGCACAAAATATTCTTAATTATTATGCAGGAGATGGATGGTATAGAGATGGTCATTCATTTGATTATTATTCTTGCTGGGCGTTTAATGTTTATGCACCTATTTGGAATAAGTGGTATGGATATGAGAAAGAACCATATATTGCAGAAAGATTCGAAGAATATTCAAATAAATTAATGGAAAGCTATGCAGACTTCTTTGATAGAGATGGTTACACAAATATGTGGGGAAGAAGCAATATATATAGAAATGCAGCTACAAGCCCATTTGATGCAAATATGCTACTTCGCAGTTCAAAGGCTAATCCAGGTTTATCAAGACGTATAGCATCCGGCTCATTACTTCAATTCTTAACAAGAGAAGATTTTTTATTTAAAGGAGTTCCTACATTAGGATTTTATGGACAGTTTACACCTTTAGTACAAGGATATTCATGTGCTGAATCACCTTTTTGGCTAGGAAAAGCTTTTTTGTGCTTACATTTACCAGCAGAACATCCATTTTGGACAGAAAAAGAAAATAATGGAACGTGGGAAAAGCTTTCAAAGATGGAAGTTAAGGAAACAGTACTAGATGGACCAGCTCTATGTTTTACAAATCATGAAGCCAATGGAGAGACAATACTTCGTTCAGGCAAAGTGGTTAAGAATATAAATGATGAACATGGTATGTGGAATTATTCAAAATTAAGTTATAACAGTAAGTATCCATGGGAATCAGCACCTTCAAAAGATGTAGAAGCACAGCAATATGTACTTAAAGATTTAACGACAGAAGGTTATGAGAAATGTAATGTAACCTTTTGGAATGGCAGTAAAGACGGAGTTTTGTATCGTAGACAATTCTTTAATTACGAACTATGGAAAGAATCTATGTGGATGCAAGCATTAAACCTTGCAGATTTCCCAGTAGCCAATGGTATTATTCGAGTAGATAAAATTAGGCTTTATCGAAGACCGATTTCATTGACTTTAGGTGCTTATGGATTCCCTGATAATGAAACAGAAGTAATTAGATTAGAAAAGGGTAATGCAAAGGCTATTATTCTAAAGGGTTACGATTTTACGAACAGAGAAAAACAGCTAGCAATGACTATATATGACGGCTGGGATAGTATTGATTTTATAAATAGTAAAGGAACAAATCCAGATTCAGAAAAATCTATTATAGTATATGGAAAGACTACAAAGCATAAACAATACGGATATGAACCATATGTAATGATTTCGCAAGTGATTACAAAAGAAAGTCATGAAGATTTTACAGAAGATGAGATTTTCCAAATTGAATCTGTTAAGTATACAGATAAGGAAAAATGCGGAGGTTATGGGCCTGTTAAAATAATTTTAAAAGATGGAAGTAAAAAGATAATTGATTTTGAAGGAATTGAAGGAAATATGCAATTATAAAAAAGTTTTTTGGACATTTTAACAACTTCAATCGTATTCATATTGAGGGTTAGTATTTGAAGTATAAAGTACATGAAATCACAGAGCCAAACCCTAGGTTTGGCTCTGATAGATTCAAGAATCTTAGCATGGAGGATTGCGATGAAGAGGAAAAAAAATATTTTTGAATTAATGGTGGCTGTGTTTATTATAGTAGCATTAGCAGGAGTTATAATTATTAAAATGAATGCTTCAAAAGATGAAAAAGCAGAGACAGATGTTTATAATGTGGCAAAAGGTATTGAAGCACAAAAGGTATTAGTAAGTAAAGATATAATTAAAGATAAAGAAAATGAGTATGCCCGGTATTCGCTCTCTTTGCTTAAGTTATGTTATTCAGAAGATGAAAATACAATGATATCACCATTTTCAATAGCATCAGCAATCGCTATGATAGCAAATGGAGCAGATGCAGATACATTAAATCAGATTGAAACGATGTTTGGTATATCTATATCAGATATGAATCAGTTTTTAAAAGCATATGCAGACAGCTTACCATCATCTGAAGAATATTTATTGAAGAATGCAAATTCGATATGGTTAAATAGAAGTCTAAATGTAAAATTGAAAGACGAATATCTACAAACAACTGCAAATTATTTTAATAATGATATATATGAAATACCATTTAATCAGGAAACTTTAAAATCTCTAAATAACTGGGTAAAAGACAACACTAATGGAATGATTGATGGGATATTAGATGAAGAGGATAAGTCGAATTATGAAAAGATGTTAGTTTTAGTTAATGCAATAGCATTTGAGGCAAAATGGGATGTTCAATATGAAGATAATGATGTAACGGAAGGTAAATTCCATTCTTTTGATGGTAAAAAGAAAAAAGTTGATATGATGAATAGCACAGAATATCAATATATAGAAGATGAACAAGCAACAGGCTTTATAAAATATTACAAAGATAAAAAATACGCATTTGTTGCACTTTTGCCAAATGAAGATGTTTTACTATCAGATTATATTTCTAATATGACAGGTACACAATTATTAAAAACTATAAATGCTGCATCAAGTGAAAAAGTGGAAGTAAAAATACCTAAATTTGAAAGTAGGTCAGAATATGATCTAGTTAGTTCATTAAAACAAATGGGGATGATAGATGCTTTTGATGCTAGTAAGTCAAATTTTTCAAAGTTAGTTGAATCTATAGAAACAGGTTTTGCGATTTCTAAAGTAATTCATAAAACATATATATCGGTGGATGAGAAAGGAACAAAGGCGGCAGCAGTTACAGCAGTCACAGTTGACACTGCATATATGGAGCCTAAGACAGTATACCTAGATAGACCATTTGTATATATGGTTATTGATTGCGAGAACGGATTACCATTATTTATAGGAACAGTATTGGACATATAGGAGGCGTATTAGTATGAAAAAGAAAACAAAATTA
>JAVBRI010000004.1:0-64704 GCA_031548165.1 Lachnospiraceae bacterium | reverse complement strand
TACAAAGAGCCTGTGGTTGGAGCCTTCCTAAAACCATCAAGTGGTAGGTGATAAGAACCAATCCACAGTATCTCCAAAAAGTATAGCATATAGTCCTTGGAGAGGGACTATAAACACTACTACTATATAATACGAGGTGATGAATTATCATAATTTTAAACGAAAAAGAGTACGTTACAAGCGTACTCTTTAATAAACAAATCGAAACCTCTAAGACATACTCGTTTTTAAGTTTATATGCAAGGTATTTATTTCATGAAAAGAAATATGCAAAATGCCAGATTATTAGGGAACTGAACTTATTTATGGAGGAAGCTTATCCTAGATATAATCCTGTTGATTGGGCAATTAATATTGAAAAATATGCCAATCTAGCAAATAAGTATCCATTATGTGAATGTAATGGGGTTTGGATTACTGAAAATGAACTTAGCACTATAGAGCAGTTACATAATAAGGTTTTAGAAAGACTTGCTTTCACTCTACTGTGTCTTGCTAAATTTCGTAATTTTCAAAATGCTGATAATAATAATTGGGTTAATTGCAGTAATGGAGAAATATATAAACTTGCTTGCATAAATACCACAGCATTTGATAAAGACATTAAGTTTAATACTCTTAACGAATATGGATTAATTGAGTATGCAAAGAAAGTAGATAATCTAAACATTCAAGTTTTATATATAGAAGATACTAGTGAAAAGAAATTATTTGTATCTGACTTTAGAAAGCTTGGATATGAATGGAGATTATATAAAGGAGAGGCTTTTATCAGATGCTCTGATTGTGGAATGCTTACTAAAAAGAATTCTAATAGGAGTAAATATTGTAAGGAATGTGCCAAGATTAGGACTGCACAATCTAAATACCTTTGGAATCAAAAAGCTTCTACTTTTTAATACGAAATTTAGAAATCTTAGAATAAATCTTACAGACCTTGATTTTAGAGGACTCTAGAAACTGAAAACATAAATTGATATTTTTCTATATGATAGAAAAAAAGAAAGGAAGGATACACAATTGTATTATCTTGATTATGACTATCTATGTGACGAACCATTTTATTTAAATGGAATAGGTTACGTCAAATGCCCTACATTAAGAGAAATAAGAAAGAAAACTTATTTGTTTTTCCGTATTTACCTCTCAATGATTGCGTCTTCAAGAGATGAACTTTTGAAGCAACAGCAAAATTTATTTATGTCAAAAGGGATTGCCCCTGATGATTTAGAGGATTTATCAAAATTTGAAATTTTATTATTGATAGATCAGGATTTACTAAAAGACTTACTGTCATTTTTCATTTGCAATACTGTGGAATTTAGAAATGATAAATACGAAGTTTTTGATGTAAATGAAGATGAAACCGAAGCACTTTATGGCTACATAACAAAAGATAATTTTGACTATTTCGCAGGAGAAATCCAAAAGATATTAGGTCTAAAAAAACCTGAGGAAGTAAATCCAAAATTTAAAAACAAATATGCCAAAAGTCTTTTTGAAAAAATGCAATTACATAATAAGAATCAAAAGAAAAAAACTGATGAAAATTTTACAATGGAAAACATGATTGTAAAATATTGTACTCACAACAAGGTTGGAATCAACATTTTAAATGTATGGGATATGACATTTTATCAATTCAACATTATGTTCGGTGAATATGGTCTTGGCAGACAAGCAGACTTCAATGATATGATGGCTGCCAACACCTTTTCATATAAACAGGCTTCTGATTATAAACCAATGGAATATATGAAGAAGTCCTAAAAACTATAAATAATTTAAATTTTAGGAGGAAAAAACATGAGCGATTTAAACATGGCAAACAGACAGTGTTGCGACCTTGATATTAGGGATTATGCAACAAAAGCACCTTGGTTGTATGCAGATTTCTGTAACACAACAACAATGGGATTTGAAAGTGCAACTGCATATGCAAATGTGAAAGGACAAAAGGCAATACCTTTTTATGATCCAATCGAAGGTACTATTGCTATGACATTCCAGGTACACCCATTTAAAGTTTATGCAATGATAAGCAATGGTGAAATCGAAACAGATGCTGTTATTGCAAGAAAAGAAACTCTTATTGCTTCTACTGCTGGTTCATTAACACTTACAAACGTTCCAAATGCAGACAGTGTATTTGTATATGCAGAAGACGATTTTGGTGGAGAATTAATCGAAGGCTCTGTAACAGATAAAGTATTTACAGCAGCTACAGAAGGCGAAATAGTTTCAGGTTCTAAGTATATCGTTGGATATTTAGAGTCAAAGACTACAGGCGTAAAGAGAGTATCATTTAACAATAAGAAAGCTCCAAAGACTTTCTTTATACAGATGTCTACTCTTGACAAAAATGAAGATGGAGAATTAGTTCCTATGAGAATTACTGCTTATAAGGCTGCTCCTCAAAGAAAATTAGATTTAAGCTTCTCATCATCAGGTGATCCAAGTGAAATTACAATTACATGTGATTGCTTAGTAGATGACAAAGACAATGTTCTTGATGTAATCGAAATTACTGACGAAGCAGAGTAGATTAAAAATCAGCTTTATAGCTGATTTTTAATCCTAATTTTTCCTGCTGATTGATATATGAGCGCAAAAACATTCGCCTAAAGGCGAAGTTTAAGATTTGCTTGACGAACATAATATTCGTTTTGCGAATTTTACATCTAGGGATATAGCAGGCTATCATATATCAAATATATTGAATAGCTGCTATATCCCTTTTTTTTACACTTAAAATTAGAAATAAAGGGGGGCTTTTGTGAATAAACCTGTTTTTGATAAAGAGTACTCTACACAATACCCATTAGAACAGCTCTTTTTAACCGAATGTGGTATAAAGTACACTTTTGTAAAAGAAATAAACGGAATTACAACTTGGAAGTATAAAAAGAATTATAAATTATTTGATACCTTGAAAAATTTTTATAAGGGAATGTAAGAGGGTATAGCATATGAACGAAATCTTAGAAATAATATCTTTGTTACCTTATTTAGCTATTTCTGTAAGCATGAATATATTAGTCGGAACATATAACAATGTACATAATTTACGACTAGAATTCAATCTTAGAAAGTTTTTAAATGGAATTATTAAGGCAGGGATTGTCACTTTTGTTTTTATTGGTACTGCATTAATTGTAGATAAAATAGGATTAACATTAACAAATGAAGATCCAAAGCTAACTATTAAAGGGGCTATCGCCTTGTATACGTACAAGTCTTTAAAAACCTTTACGGTTGATATTTTGAAAGGAGACGAGCACATGAATGAGTGAATTAAAAACTTTTTTTGAACTGGATCAGAAATCTCTTTTTATAGCATTTATACTTTTTCTCGCTGTTTTTAAATATGGCTTTGATTTGATTGTATCTGTTTGTCAGAAATTAGGTATAGAATTCAAATCTGTACGAAAGAAAAGAGAACATGAGGAATTATTGTTAAATACAGTAGAGCAAAATAAAGCAATAAAAGAAGATTTAATACAAGTTTCTAATACAATTTCTTTAATTAAACTTAAGCTTGATTCAATGCAAGAAGAAAGTAATAAAACCGAAATGGCTAAGTTAAAGGATACTTTAATTAACTATTATACAAAGTATACAAAAATTAACCATTGGACAGCCTTAGAAAAAGAAGCCTTTTGGGATTTGTTTGAACGCTACGAAGCAAGAGGCGGCAATGGCTTTATTCATACTATTGTTGAGCCAGAAATGAGAAGATTAGAAGAAATCGAGATTAGAACAATTGATTTGGAGGAGGTGAAAATACATGGGTAGATTATTTGAAAATTATGATAACAAAATAACATCTGAGTATGGAAATCGTATATTAAATGGAAAGTCAAGCTTTCATAGTGGCATCGATTTAGTTGGCAAGGGTTCAAATAATGTAAGCTGTTTAGACTATATTCTTGCACACTCTGATGGCACGGTCATTTCTGTTGAAAGAGGTGTTACTGGATTTTTAGCTGGAAGTTATGGCAATTATGTGTTGATATCACATAATGATAAATACGCAACTTTATATGCTCATATGGCATATAGTTCTATTGCTGTTAAGGTTGGAGATAAGGTTAGTAAAGGGGATGTTATTGGATTTATGGGCAATACAGGGGATAGTTATGGTGCTCACTTACATTTTGAAGTAAGAGAAAACGGTACAAAAATAGACCCTACACCATATATAAATGCTGATTTACCAAGACAGCATGCTTCTTCTGGCTCTTCATATAAAGCAGGTGATGTTGTTGAACTAAATAATATTAATTTATATAACTCATCATCAACTAGTGATATAGCTAATAAAAAGACAGGTACTTACTATATTTGGTCTTCTAGTGTAGAAAATGGAAGAATCAGAATTACTAATGCTGCTAACAGAATCGGAGTTGTAGGTCAAGTAACAGGATTTATTAATGTTGCTGATATTTCAAAAACCACTAATAATAACACTGCAACTACTGCTTCTTCTACTTCATTTATTAAAGATGGCTTGGATTATAGTAAGATTTTTAATCCTACATATTACAGTGATAAGTACTCTGATTTAAAGAAAGCATTTGGGACTGATGCTGAAAAATTATTTAATCATTTCTTGCAATATGGAATGAAAGAAGGTAGACAAGCAATCTCAACCTTTAATGCAAATACTTATAAAAATAATTATGAGGATTTAAGAAAAGCATTTGGTGATAACATAGTGAGCTATTATAAGCATTACTTACAATATGGTTACAAAGAAAATAGAAAAACTATCTAAATAAAGGAGAACATATATTATGATTAATAAAATTAAAATGTTTTTAGAATATAGAAAGAATAAAAAAATCGTTAAGAGAGAGGCTGTTAAGCTTATATCTTCTGCTCTTTCAACACTTAATGAGTTAGTTGACAAAAGTACAGATGTAGCACAATTAATCTTAAAACTTGCTGATGCTGTTCAAAATACAGAGGAAAATCCCAAAGAGGAGGAGTAAGTCTATGGAAAAACTACTACAAAATATAAGGAGGGTGTATAAATGGCAACAAATAATACTGTTTCATTACAAGCAATACTGGACACAAGCAAAATCAATAGTGCCGAAATCGCTAAGGTTCAGAAAATACTTGATAAATACAAATTAACTCTCAATGCTGAGATTGATAAAACCTCTTTAGTTAATTCATTAAAAAAATCTTTACCAAGTATAACAGCTGAAATACAAAAACTTTCTAATATAAGTATTTCAGTTGATATAGACCAAAAATCTACTAAAAAAAGCGTCGGTAGGGCAAACCATATTAGTTGTCCCTCATTCTGAATATGCCGACAGTTATATGCTTCTTATGCAAAGTATAAGTTTAGATTATAACAGTATGAATGATACATTCATACTTAAACAAGAGATATGGTGTACCTCTGCATGTATGTACACACGCATTAAAATGATTGGCGGCTGGGAATTGTGTAAACACTCTGCTACTCTCCTAATATGGTGACTTATTAGGCTATAGTAACAATGCAGAACTTCACATGGTCAGCAGGTGACAGTTGTCTTTAAACGATTAGTAAAGAGACAACTAACCCCACGGACTGATAGGCTTGCACTATTTGATATAGTGAATAGACAGTCGGGACTATACTGAGTGTGACAGGAATCATAGTAGGAAACTATCTTCTACTTTCACATAATTTGGACTCTTTTTGTCGGAGTTGATAGGGAGACAAAAACGTTAGCCTCTTGGCGAGCGTTTGCATAAATAAGAAATTATTGCGATAGTACAACTATTTCTTATTCTTGTTTAATATAACTCTAATTTAGTTGCTTTATTTATTATATTTTAAAATAAATTTCCAAGTCCTTTTTATAGTACACCTACTTTGGTATTATATTTACATAGTAATAACTATAAAATTAAAAGCAAAGGGGAAATAAGAAATGACTTTAGAAATTCAAGAAAATATTATGAGAGTTATCATTTTAGAGATTGGAGGTTTATATTCTTCTATTTATGATGAAGTGTATTGTACTGGTGAAGAATTTGAATTGTTGCAATTTAAATATTGTAATAAGCGTAAATGGAGGATTGTGGTTGTTGCATAATAAAGCTTTGCACAATGTCAACAAAACAAATAAGTTTGTTAATAAGAATTGCTTTGCAATTCTTATTAAATCTGTTTCCAAATAACAGATATTTATAGTTTGGTATTCGACTCAATTATTAAAAGTCTTAGCAATGCTAACGTGGTTTCGTTATTCACAAAAGGATTAGGAGAGGCCGCTAGTAAAAGTGCTGGCGCACTAGGTTCTTTAGGTTCTGTATTGTCTAAAACACAACCTATACTTGCTATTGCTACTGCTGCTTTTTCTATCTTTACAAGTATTATGGATAATATAACTTCTTCAAATGAAGCTTATTTAGAATCTCAACAAAAAATAATTGACACAGCTACTGAAAATATTGAAAAATATAATGCAGAGATATCTTCACTTGAAGAACTACAAGCAAAACTTATAGATGCTAGTGGAGATAAGCAAAAGCTTGCTGATATACAAGGTGATTTAAATAAAGCAATAGGTGAAACTCCTGGACTATTAAATGCCGAAACTGACGGAATTGAAGCAGGTAACGAAAAGTTAAGACATAGAATTCAACACTTAAAAGAAGAAGCTGAACTTGAATCTGAAAAAGCAAGAAAAGCTGCAAAAGAAAAGTTTGATAGTACAAAAATAGATAATAAAGGAGCAATGAAAAGGGACCATGACATTGCTTGGTATGGGGATCAAAAAATTCCAGCAGGTACGTATGTACCAGCTTCTGGAAAGCTTGTAGGAGATTACAAAGAATATAATGACTTAATTAGTGATAAATTTAGAAAAAAAATAGTTGAAGATGGTGCAACGTTATACGAATTAATTGGTGAAATTATAATAAACTCTACGGAAGATTTAGATATATCTCAACTCTGGAGCAACTTACAGGGGCTGGTAACGCCTATAGGTTCTGGTGGTTTTTTTGACCGTGCTAGTAAATCCGAGTACGATGATTATTTTAAAGGTCAAATAAAGGAAGCACAAACAATATGCAGTAAGGTTATAGAAGATTCTACTGGTATTTTTGATACTGAGACTTCTAATATGATATTAGAACAGTTAGTACTTATGGGGTATGACAGTGATAATATTGAGTTAATGTTAGAAGACCTTTTAAATGATGCCGATTTAATGGATGTATATAATAAGTATGTTGCTTCTTTAGACGATCCTGATGCAGATTCTGAAGCCCTTTATAATGAATTATTTGGAGCTGTTGATGCTCTTAAACAAAAATTTCCTGCATTAAAGAATATTTTTGATCGTTATTTCAATACTATCAGATCATATACAGAAAAAGATGATGGCAAATCTTTTAATGTCATAACTGCATCAGTTAAAAATGCATCTGAATCCTTTAAAACACTACAATCATCAATTACTACAGCAAACGATGCCCTTAGCGAACAAGCTACTTCTGGTTATATCTCAACAGACACAATTCAGAAGTTAACTGAAGCTGGTTACTCTTCTGCCTTACAGATCGATGCTGTCACAGGTGCATATAGTTTAAATAAAGATGCTTTACTTGAACTTATGCGTGCTAAAGAAGAAGATTTAAAACTTACCTTAGAATCATTACAAACTAAAATCAAAGAAAAGTTACTTGAAGATGGCATTGCTGCTGAAACCGCCGCAAATAAATTCTATGATTTAGAAAAAGCAAAACGAGAAGGTGCTTCAGATGAGCAGCTAGGAGCAATGAGTGAATATAATGACATATTAGCTAAACTTATTGCAATCAAAGAACAAACACAATCGTCTGGTACTTCCCTTGCGAATATCATGAATCAAATGCAATCACATGCTCAGTTAATCAATAAAGTTACTGATGAGATTGCTAACAATGGTAAAATATCATTTGGTACACTACAGTCAATATCACAACAATTTCCATCTCTTGAAAGCTATGTTAATGACTATCTTAATGGTGTTGAAGGAGCTGAAGCTGAACTTATTAATAAGTTAAATAGCTGTTACGCCACCGATATTGATAATTATAATGAGTACTATAGAGCAAAACAAGAGAATGATGAATCATGGTGGACAGATTATGTTGAAAATGCTGGAACATGGGTCAGTGACTTAGCTAAAAAGTATGGACTTGAACTTGAAAACTGTAAAACTTATGCTACTACTAAAGCAGCTATTTTTAAAGAACTTCAAGAAACTGAAACTGAAATTATGGGGCTTGAAAATAAAAAAAAAGCACTGATTGAAGAACATGGAAATTCATGGGGAGAAATATTATTTCTTCGAGATTATGGAAGTAAAAAATATCTTTTAGATGAGAAATTTAGTAATCTTCAACATGATTATGATAAATTAATTGATGAGTTTAATAGTTCAGTAAAACCAACTACGCCTCCAGATTTCAAAAGTACTGATTATACAGGTGGTACAAACAAAACAGAAGATACAACTGATTATTGGAAAAAAGAATTTGATGACCAATATGCTGAACTTAAGCATCGCCTTGCCATGAACTACATAACCGAGTCTCATTATTATTCAGAAGTTGATAGGCTAAGCAAGAAACACTTTGCTGATAAGGCCGAGTATCTATCCGAATACCGTCAATACACAGAAGAAGTATACAAAGGTCTTCTTTCAATGCAAGATAAAGCAATCTCTTCTATCGAAAAACTTCGTGATTTAAGAATTAATATGATTAAATCCGAAATGGAGGCTGAAAAGAAACGCTTTGAACAAGCTATTAAAGACGCAAAGAAAGAACTTGAGTTAATTAAAGAAAGTATTAACGCTCGTAAAGAAGCGCTTAATGTTTTAAAAGACGAATCCGACCATAATAAAGAAATGTCTGAAAAGAATCAAGCTATTGCTAAGATTCAAACTCAGCTTGATGGTCTTAAATACGATACTTCTAGGGATGCTGCTGTAAAACGTAGAAAACTTGAAGAAGAACTTACTAATGCTCAAGCTGACTTAGCTGATTATATTACTGATTATGAGTACGATAAAGCTATTGAAGCATTAGATAAAGAAGCTGAGTTAGCCGAAGAATCATACAAGGTTCAAGAAGAAAAATATCAGAAAGAGATTGATGCTATTGATATCTTTTTAAATGACGAAGTTAAACTACTTGAACGTGCAATGAATGATATAAACGGTATGTCTGACACTTTGTTTAATTCTATGAAAAAGTGGGCAAAAGAAACTACTGGTGATGTTCAGGAAGTCACAAATGCATGGAAGGATGCTTATGATGCTTTGCAGCAATATAATGGTGTTAAGAATGTTCAAAGTACTTTAGATACTCTTAAAGCAAATGCTGGTAATAATGTTGCCACTCCTGCTAGTGGCGTCGGTTCTAATGGAGGTGATAAAGCACCTACTACTAATGCTGATAATAGCAATAATGGCAATGGATCTATTCCTTTTGTTACCGAAAAATATTTAGGTGATAAGTCAAAGTTAAATAAAGATACTAGTATTGTAGATAGGCTTAAGTATAATGATAAATCAGCATCATACTCATCTATAGAAAAGCTTTATAAACATTGGTTTGGAAATGGGTACAGTGGTACCGCTGCACAAAATGTTCAACTTTTAAACAAACTTAAACTTAGTGGATATGAAAAAGGTGCAAAAAGGATTAACAAAGATAAGCTAGCATGGACACAAGAAAACGGCGGAGAAATGATTATCCGTCCTGATGGTTCTGTTTTAACTCCATTACCAAAAGGTAGTAGCGTTATACCTGCTAATCTGACTGAAAATTTATGGGATTGGGGAGCTTTTAACCCTACTGATTTTATGACACCATTTCCTACTTCATCTGTTTCAAATATGCAAGCTAATGGTGATGTTTCTATATCTATTGGAGATATTAATATTAATGGTGCAACAAACTTATCAAAAAGTGACTTAAATACATTTAGAAAAGATATCGTAGATGATGTATTTTCTACAATTCAAAAGAACAGAGTAAAATCTGGCACATATTAATTTAAAATTATTACGAGGGCTGTAAATACAGCTCTCATTTATTTCAAAGGAGAATAAAGATGAATAAAACTATTATAACTTCATTAAAAGATTTTAAGGATGACTTTCAAAACATTATATCAAAGAGCGGACTTCCTGCTGCCATACTTGTTCCAATCGTACAAAATTATTTATATGATTTAAAATCTATTGAATATCAAGAGTACCTCAAGGAGGAAGAAAATAATACACAACAAGACAATGCTGCTTCCAATGAAATTAGTAGCAAATAAAAAAGAAAGGTGGTGTATATATGATAGGGGAATATTTTATATATAATGGGAAATCTTCAGAGGAATATGGTCTTATGTTCCTAAATAAGGATACCGAAGAAAACAAAGAAGTTGGTGGCGTTATTGAATACACTACTTTCAAACACAATAAATCTCCAAATTACATCATTCAAGATATTAATTATAATAGCTATTTTGAATTTGAAATAGAAGCTATTTCAGAAAAGCCTTTAGATGAAGATATCGATAGTATTTATAATTGGCTATTAAGTCAACCCGACTATAAGAAATTATATGTTGGTGATGATGAATCTTATTATTATTGTATATTTACTAACTCTAGCTTTATAAAAGCATACGGACCTGAAGGCTATGGAATATATGGCATTAAAGCAACGATGCAGTGTGATAGCATGTTTATGTGGAAGGATGTTACTAATACCTATTCAAATGAAGAATTAATTGAAACAATCGTAGAAAACAATACTTCTGCTGTTAAAGAATATACTTATCCAAATCTTGTTATCCATGTAGGAGGTACAGGTGGAGATATTACAGTGCAGAATATATCTGAAAATAGACTTATTAAAATTCATTCTGCACTTGTAGGTGATATTATTACTATTAACTCCTTCCCTTGCTATATTTCTTCTTATTTGAATGATAATGATGTAATGGTTTATGAAAACTTCAACAAACAATTCCCTCGTTTACTGCAAGGTGAAAATAGAATTGGAATTGTTGGAGATATTGATCAAATAACATTAAGCTATAAAGTAGGAAGGCTGGTGAGATAATGATTGCTAGTTTTGATACTTATAGTAGATTTGAAACTCCCATTATTTCATTAAGAAAAATAAGTGGAGAATATATAGGATTTCTTGATAATATAAAAAACATTAAAACATCTTTTGAGTTTAATGCCGTAAGCGAAATATCTTTTGATGTCTATATGGGTAAGGATGATGCTTTTTTTGATGTTTATAATAACATTGAAGTAAAACATCAATTGTTTATAGAAGATGTTGGCTTTTTTATTATGAGAACTGTTGAGGAAAATATCAGTGATGAAGGTAATTATAAAAGCATCACTGCTTTATCCTGCGAGCATGAACTTACATATAAGGAAATAACCTATTTTAAAGAAACATATAAATTCTGGGACGAAGAAAATCCTTCTAAAACATTAATGGGAATGCTATTAAATTCTTTACCTAATTGGAGCATTGGTCACATTGACGATGAGGTAAAAAGTAAATCACGTACATTTGATGAACCTAAGGCAACTATTTATTCTTTTATGCTTGATACTGTAGAAGAATCATATGAATGTATTTTTGAATTTGATATTATAAATAGAATTATTAATGCTTATGACAAAAATAATTATTTAAGAAAAACAAATATTTTCTTAACAAGAAAAGATATTCTAAAAAACATTAAGGTTGCCACCAATTCAGAAGATATATTTACTGCACTTACATTATATGGTAGCGATGAAATAAACTATTCATCTGTAAATCCATTGGGTTCTTCTACTATTTATGATTTTAATTATTATAAAAACAAAATGTCTAATGACCTAGTTTGGGCATTAAATGCTTGGGAAAATAAGATTTTAAATGCTGAAAATTCCATAAAACCATATAGAAATGAACAAGCTACACTAGAAGCTAATTTAGAAACTGTAAACAGCGAGATTATCAGTATTGAAAGCCAAAAAGACAATGCAGAAAAAGAATTATCAGCAAGTACTATAGATTCAGATAAGGCTTCCATACTAAAGCGAATATCTGATGCGAAACAAGCATTAGCAAAAGCACAAGCTAGTTATAATTCTATAGAAAAACAAAAAAACAACGTCTCATCAAACATTAGAGATATATGTTTGTCTTGCTCTTTTGATAGAAACTTTACAAAAGATCAATTAAATGAATTGGACACTTATATATATGCAAGCTCCTCTGTTGATGACACATTTGCTCTTACTAATGACATGGACTATGCCGAAGAACAGGGCATCATTTCAGACTTATACCTTAAAGCAAAAAGTATGCTAAAGGATATATCTATACCCACAGAAGAATTAACAATTGATACCAATAATTTTATTTTCCAGAAAGATTTTTTGCCTTTTACAAAGCAACTTGATGTTGGTATTTTAATAGATGTTGAAATCAATGAGAATCTTATAGTATCTTATGTCTTGCTACGTATGGATGTTGACTATCAAGAAAAAACAATTTCTTTGACATTTGGCAACAAATATAGGTCTTCTTCTGCTCTTTCTGCTTTTGATAAGTGGCAGTCCAATGTTTCTGCATCTACTAGTGATCTTGTTTATAATCGTTCAAAATACGGAAAAGCTGTTAACAGTGGAAGCCTTGATAAAATGAATGCATTTATAAATTCTAGTCTAAACTTAACATTAAATCAAATAAAAGCAAGTGATGGACAAACCTTGGAGATTACAGACAGTGGAATAATTGGTAGGAGAATTGATCCTGATACAGGAGAAACTGATAAGGAACAAATATGGCTTACTAGTAATAATCTTGCTTTTACAAAAGATAATTGGAATACACTTTCTACTGCTGTTGGACGAATTGTAATGCCCGACGGTAACATCGGATACGGTATAAATGCTGAATATCTTATTGGTAAATGGATTTTGGGTAACAATATGGAAATCAGTAATACTGGTGGAGACTTTGTTATAAACAGTGATGGACTATGGTCAAAACGCTATGATTCCAGTATTAGTAATATTCAATCCGAATTAGAACAGACCAATGATGCTATTAATCTACGTATTACACAACTTGAAAATGAAGTAGGGGGAAATATAATTGTTTATACTGTACATGAAGTACCTACGTTTGACAATTATCCTACATGTGATTGGTATGAAGCTGTTTATCCTTTAAATGAAGAAGAAATTCCTAAAGATGACGAAGTTCATTATCCTGGAGATTATACATGGGTAATAGATGATGAATCTTGTAGAAAACATTTAGGTTCAATTGCATATTTAGATGGAACAGAATTTACATATAAGTTTATAGTTGATGAAAAAGGTGAGTATGCTTGGAAGCTGATGGAAAACACAGAAACTAGCTATATTCTTGCAAAGATAAGCCAGCTTCAAGTTACTGCTGATGGAATAACCTCAAATGTAAAACAAGTTACTGCTGATTTAGAGAAGAACTATTTCAATAAAACAGAAACTAGCTCACAAATAGCCCAAACAGCTAGCAGTATAACTCAAAGTGTTTCTGCTACTTATACCACAAAAGAGACAACTAACAAAATAAGTGGTGAACTCGCTTTAAAAATTGGAAAAGATGAAAATGATCAGATTGTAAGCATGTTAAATGCAAGTGCAAATGTAATCAAATTAACTGCAAACAGAATAGCAATTACATCTGATTATTTCTCTATTGACAATTATGGCATCTTAACTGCTAAGTCTGGTACTATTGCTGGGTGGAATTTTAATTCTAAAGCATTGTATAGTGGTTCTGATACTTATGGGAAGCCTGGTGGGCGTTACTTTGGTATAGATGGTCTAAGTGTAGGTTCTGTTTTCATGGTAGACTCTAGTGGTAAACTTACTGCTAATTCCGGTACTATTGCTGGGTGGAGTTTTAACTCTTCTGCATTATATAGTGGCTTTTCATCATATGGGCAGACTGGTGGGCGTTACTTTGGTACAGGCGGATTAAGTATTAGTTCTCTTTTCATGGTAGACTCTAGTGGTAATCTTACTGCTAAGTCTGGTACTATTGCTGGGTGGAGCTTTAATTCCACTGCATTATATAGTGGTTCTGATACTTATGGAAGAGCTGGTGGACGTTACTTTGGTACAAGTGGATTAAGTATAGGGTCAGCATTTACGGTTAGTTCTACTGGTCAACTTTATTCTGAAAACGCTGACATTAAGGGGAAAATAACTGCAAATTCTGGTAGTATTGCTGGATGGAGCATCAACTCTAATGCATTATATTACGGTTCTGCTGTTCATGGTGATTCTGGTGGACGTTACTTTGGTTCTAGTGGTTTGAGTATAGGTTCTGCATTCAAAGTTAATTCTAGCGGAGTATTAACCGCTACAGGTGCTAATCTAAGTGGTAACTTCACAATGACTGGTGGATCAATTAATATCCAGTCCAAGTCAACTGGAAATTCAATTCGTCTAGGAACTAGTGACAGTTATATTGTTATAGATTATGAAGAATTACATTTAAAATCTATTCTAGGATCTACTGGTATAAAAGGTGGAATTTTATTAATGCATAGTCCTACAGGAGCCACAACATGCGAAATTCATGATAATTCAGCAAAATTTTATACACCTGCAAGATTTTACGCAACGGTTTATAACTCTTCTGGAGGATACGTATTCACCTCTGATTTAAATGCAAAAAAAGATATAGAAAACCTAGATATAAACAAATCGGCAGATTTTATTTACTCATTAATTCCTAAAAAGTTCAAATTCAGGGAAGGTGGCTCTGACAGATTGCATCATGGCTTTATTGCTCAAGAAGTCAAAGCTAGTATGAAAGATGATGATTGGGGACTATATGTAGATCAAGCAGTAAGTAAAAAGGATTTAGATTGCAAAGAATATGATGTAAATGAAAATGGTGAAGTTGTTGTAGATGGTGAAATAGTACCAACAAAAGGACTCAGAGATAATGAGCTGTTGGCAGATATAGTTGCTACTCTACAATCAATTAATAATAGACTTAATATTTTAGAAAGGGAGGCATAGTATGGGATTAATTCCTTATGTCAAAACAGTCTGGAAATCTGGAAAAACCGGTGGTACCGCTTGGACACCTACCAGACTAAATAATATCGAAAATGGGATAGAAAATGTTGTAACAGAAGTCAATGATAAAGAAACAAGAATTAAGACTTTAGAGGGGTTAAAGTATGCAGGTTCATCCTCTGCTGGAGGCGCTGCAACAAGTGCATTAGTATGTACTGGAAATGCTTCAACTGCAACAAAGTTAGCAACTACTCGTACAATCAAAATCGGTAATCAAAGTAATACTTTTGATGGTTCTGCAAATATTACTTTTACAGCAGCTGATACAAACCTCGCACCACAAGGTCATGCGAGTACCGCAACTACTTATGGTATTGGTACAACTGCAAATTATGGTCATGTGAAGACTATTAATGGGGTAACACAATCTAGTCATGCTGACGGTACCGCATTAAGTGCATATCAAGGGTATGTTCTACAAAATAGTAAATTGCAATCTATTACAATCACAACAAACTCAACCGTTACAATTGTTGGTGAAGCAACACAATCTAGTTATGCTACTAGTAATGCAACTTATCATACTAGATTTAAGGACTTAATCCTATTGAATACGGTGACACATCCAGGATATGGTGCAATGACTCCAATATATGTTGCATGTGGTACTAATGGATCATCTTCTGCAGCAGCTTCATCATATTGTACTTATGCAATTTATAATGGAGGTGGATATACTGGACCAGGTACGTTTGTATCTGGTACATATTCAAATGGAAAATTAACTCTTAAAATAACTCTTACCATGTCTTATGGAGAAGTTAGTTTCTACACAATTACATACAATCCACGATTAACAAGCATAACTGTAGCATAAAAGAAAGGGGTAAAAATGATTCTAACTCAAAAAGATTTTACATATCAAATAAACAATAATAACTACACAATTATTCAAGGCTCAAACATCATTAGCGGATTACTAAACGCTAATAATACTAATTCAGCCGAAGAACAGGTACAAACACTAATTAAAATACAAATTTTATTGAATAATAGCACTTATGATTTAAAAGATGTAAAACAAGCATATATTAACTTGTCAAAAATTTTATTAGAAGAGTATCTAGCAAATAACCCAATTAAAAGCAGAGTGCATAATGGAATTGAAAAGTGCTATTCCATTAAATCAGAAAAGCAAAATTATTTATCATCTGAAATAATCATGGCACAAATGGCACAGCTCAATAATATGCCTTATCAACCTAGTTGGAACGCAACAGGAGAATCATGCTCATATAATTGGACACTTGAAGAATTAATGCAGCTTGCTTTTGAAATATCACAAGCAGTTAAGCCTCTTGTATTAAAACAACAAGAATTTGAAGATATAATAAATAACTGCACAACTGCAGAAGAACTTTTAGACGTTAACATATTATATTAAAATACTATAAGGACTATTGAAATATATAGTCCTTTATATTTATTGAAAGGAGTAAAGATGGGAATACTTTCATATGGAAAAACAGTTTGGAAATCTGGTAAAACTGGAGGAACTGCGTGGACTCCAACGAGACTAAATAATATAGAAAATGGTATTGAAGGTGTTGTTGATGAGGTTAACAGTAAAGAAACAAGAATCAAAACTTTGGAGAGTTTAAAGTATGCTGGTTCAGCATCTGCTGGAGGGGCTGCAACAACTGCATTATCATGTACTGGAAATGCTGCAACTGCAACAACCGCATCAGCATGTACTGGAAATGCTGTAACTGCAAGTAAATTAGCAACTGCAAGAACAATAAACAATGTATCCTTTGATGGTACAGCAAATATTACTATAGCAGATAGCACAAAAGCACCAACTAGTCATTCAAGTACAGCTACAACTTATGGAATTGGTGGTACTACAACCTATGGCCATGTTAAGACTATTAATGGATTAACACAATCTAGCCATGCAGATGGTACTGCATTAAGTGCGTATCAAGGATATTTACTTCAACAAAATAAAAGACAAAGCATAACAGCAAACGCAGGTCAAACAATAACGATAGTGACTCAAATTGACTCGCAAGGTTCAACTAGTGCCTTTGTTGCAGCAATCAAGGATTTAGTAACAATAAATTATAAAACGAATTATGCGTATGGCGGAGTAAGATTTTTAAAAGGAATCTCCGGAGTCACAGGAAGTTCAAGTACAGCATTAACAGCAATGTCACAATACGCTATATATAGTAATGCTGGCTCATATCCTGACCCTATCACATTCAGCTCTGCATCCATATCAGGCTCAAATTTAACATTGAAATTTGCAATATCTTCAAGCGGTTCAGGCGTATACTATGCAAGCACATATGAAATCGAATACACACCCTCACTAACAGCAGTGACATTAGCATAAAAAAGGAACAAAAATGATTTTAACACAAAAAAGACTTTACATACAAAATAAATAACGATAACTATACTATTTGTAAAGCAATTCAATTAAGTGTACCTTGTTTGGATACAAATATTAAAAGTAGAATCACTTGTAATTGTAATTGATTTTATAACTAGGTATGTTGTGAATTTATGATTAGGTTTGAATGTATGGAATTATTCGAATTTGATATTTAGTATCTTAAGACAATCATCACTGCTATTTGTGTGTGATTGCGATTATATTAGATAATTATATGCAAAACCAAAAAGTCTCAATATCCTTACCACAAGGACTTGAGACTTTTCTTTTTTACAGGGGTGGAAGGAATCGAACCCTCCTCTGGAGTTTTGGAGACTCTTATTCTACCGATGAACTACACCCCTAAGGTATAACATTTCATGTCGAAACCGACTTTATATTTATACCATAGGGGTGATTAAATGTCAACTTAAAAATCATATTTCTTTCAATTTTTTTGCTACCTAATATTCATTTATCTTATAAAGAACTTCTAATATATCCTCTTGCTTCATTGGCTTATAATAATAGTATCCTTGTATAATATCACAATCCATTCTTTTTAAAATGTCAAGCTGCTCTTTAGTTTCAACGCCTTCAGCAACTACCTGCATTCCTAAATAATGTGCCATATCAATTATAACCTTTACAATACCACGCTTCTTTTCATTAAATGCAATTTCATCTATAAAGCATTTATCAATCTTAAGGAAATCCACTGGAAGGTCTGCCAAGTACTGCATTGAAGAATAGCCTGTACCAAAGTCATCTAATGCTATTTTAATGCCTTTATCACGTAATATAGATAGCTTTTCAACGTTTCTAGATGATTCTGACATAAATACGCTTTCTGTTATCTCAAGTAAGATGTATTTTGGTTCAATACCTATCTTATCAATTATATTTAATACCATATCTACAAAATTTGCTTGTCCTAGTTGAACTGTTGATATATTTACAGATATGTAATCAAATTTTTGTCCTCGCTCAAGCAATTCCTTTACAAATAAGGCAGCAGATTCTATTACCCACTCGCCGATTGAAATTATTTTTCCACTACTTTCAGCTAATGGGATAAACTCATTCGGTGCAATCATACCTAAGTTTTTACTATTTACTCTCATTAATGCTTCAAATGCAATAATATCCTCACCAGATAAATTCACTTCTGGCTGATATGCCATGTATGACTCTCCCTTTATGATAACACTCTCCAAAATATCAAGTATTTCATTTGATCGATTTAGTCGTACTGTCATCTGCTCGTTATAATAACTGTACTTGCCTTTGCCACTTCTTTTTGCTTCATACATCGCTGTATCTGCACATTTCATTATTTCGATAGTTGTCACTGCATCTGTTGGAAATAATGCTATTCCTATACTTGCTGATAAATTCACCTGTATAGAATCAAACACAAATGGCGTTTTAAAACTCATTAATAAATCATTTGCAAACTTATCTATTGCTTCTTCATCACCTAACTTAATTAAATAGAATTCATCACCACCTGTACGAGCCACTAACTCATTGTTATTACTCAATGACATTATTCTTTTTGCACTTTCCTTCAGGCATAAATCACCTATTTTATGTCCAAAAACATTGTTCACATTCTTAAATTCATCAAGTCCTAAGTAAAACACAGCACCACTCTCGCCTGAAATCAATACCTCATTCATCTTAATTTCAAACGCTCTTAAATTATAAAGGTCTGTAACGTAGTCATGCATAGCTAAATAGTTCGTCTTTTCTTGCTCCTTTGAAAGCAAATCATAATTATATTGTAATTCACTTTCTTTAGTATCAAGCCTTTTAATCATCTTATTATATCCGTGTGCAAGTTCAGAAAACTCATTATGTCCTACAACTTCACATACTATGTAATCACTTTCATCTGTTGCACGCTGAAAAGCTTCCCTTAGTTTTTGTATTGGTCTAGTAAATGATTTTATTAAAACAACACAGGCTATTACTGATATTATTGAAACAGTTATAAACATGGATATAACTGCCATTAGCATCCTATTAATAGGTTTATTTATCTCATCTAAATCTTGTCTAGTAAATAATACCCAATCAACATTATCTACAATGTAGTAACCCGCCATTCTTTGTTGACCTTGGTACTCATAACGATGTATTCCATATTTTTGTGTTTTACCTTCTCCAAAATTTTTAAATGGCATATTATACTCTGGGTGAACAAGCGATGTATCTCGTACTTCTCTAATAGAATGAGAAATAATGACACCGTTCCTATCTACAATAAATGCTGCTCCTGTATCATCAAATACTAAATCTACTACTAATGAATCATAAAACTCTAGTGAACTCTCCATAACTAACATACCTGTAAAGTCTTCTGCGTGAACTGGACTCGTAATATAAATAACTTTTTCATCCTCGCTTAAAAATGAATCTCTTATCTCACTAAAGGTGATTTCTTCTTTATCAAATTCTTTGTATATCTCATGTGATGCAAAACTTTCATTCCTATATAATCCATTGCTGCTTACTATCACATCACCCTTTTCATCTAACAAATATGATGAATTATAATACTTATCCGCTGAAACCCACGACGAAAGCGCATTTTGACCCGCAGTAATAATCTTGTCAGTCATAGTTTTTGTTTCATGCGCAACAAGACATTCTTTTACTCTTATTAAATTCGATATTAATACTATTTCTCTTTTTTGTGCCTCAATATAGTTTACTAAACTATCTCCTGATGACTTTGCAAGCTCTTCAAGCAATCGTACACTATTTTCCTCGACACTGTCCTCTGTTATCTTTAATGTGCTAATACCAAGTATAAATATTGGTATCAACGTCAGAGGTATTAAAGAGAGACAAAGCGCTTTTTTAAATGTCATTCTATTCCTCCCACAATCATTCCTAATACATTAATAATACACTATAAAGTACTAAAAGTAAACCGATTAGCATATGTTAAATATTTAACTTTCATGTTTATTTTTTCATATATTTTGTGTTGATTTTATTTTTTGGATGTACTAAAATAATTAAATATACTAGATTTAAATTTATACGGAGGATTATATCTATGAGAGAAATAGAATTTAAAATGGAACGTGAAAACCTTGTTACTATTGGTCAAGAAGTAGAAATTTCCGAAGGAAAACTACCAAGTAGTTATTATTATACAATTGAGCCTGCTGTTGCAATGTCTGCAAACTATACTTTTAGAGAACGTTTAAAATCCTCTAAAGGCATTGTCAAAGATATAAGACAAACCGATAGAGGATTTTTTGTTGTTGTTGAATTTGATGAAGATTAATTTAAATCATTATAGCCATATACTTCCATAGCTTTTGCAAGTTCTACTAGTGGTACATATAAAACATCATCGACAAATATCACAGTTGTTCCGATTTCATGCCAAACTGTATATTCTTCAGTTTCCTTATCACGTGAATACATTCCACTTGCGCCTATATCCATTTTATATATTTGATTATCTGTAAACCATGAATAAATCTCTAAAGTATTATTCTCGACCTTGTGATAGTAAAACTTAAAACCACCTGCTCCCACTGCATCAAAAAATGATTTTGCTTCAGCGTAAATCACACCTTCATATTCAAAGAGTTCCATTTTTTCTGCAACATTTATATTATTCATTAATACTGGTGCTTTTTTTGCATAATCTTCGTCTGGATTATTTGTAGGTTTTTCTGTTGGTTTTTCTGTTGGCTTCTTTACCACATCACCTGTTGTACTCTTTGTTGTATCTGTTTTCTTTCCAAACCAATTATCATATGTATATTTAGTACCATTTGCTTTTGGTAGCTGTTTGCAAAGATAATTACGTGAATGATTTGGTAATACATCTAAATCAAACCGTTTTGCCATTTTCTTTTCAAGAGCATCATTATAATTAAAATACTTATAATCTATAGCACTATTATTCTTATTTGGTGCTCCCCAAGTGACATCTACATAATAATATTCACCTTCGAGATTCAAAAGGTTCCAAGCATGATAACAACTCATTAAATAAGAACACTCTATACCTAACTGGTAACAATAATATTGAAATGCTCTTGAAAATCCTGCACAAACTGTATCTTTTGTAACTATTGAACTATAAACATTTTGACTATTCTTGCATGTATCTACATTATCTGTATACTTAACAGTCGTAACCAAAGTATCAAAGATGTATTTTACTTTATCAATATCTGATGTTTTCTTTCTTACCTCTTTCATCATCGGTTCTGCTGCTTTTTTCACATCCGCAATCGCTTTATCAATGCCAATACTTAGCATGTTATCATCATATACAACTGTCGCTTCATATACACATGATTTCCCACTGATATCACAATAACTTATTCCAAAGCACCTAATATAAAAAAGCTCTGGGTGATCATATAAAACTGCATTATGTGCATTCATAAATCCATCAAAATCAAGCTCAAAATTACAAATAACTCTTTTAGTCCCGTTTTGAACCATAGTCATTAAAACATCATATGCCTTTTTTTCTTTGCTATTTAACTGCTCACGATATGTCTGCTTATTTAAACTAATATAAAATGTTTTTACACTTGATGCTTTTTTTATATTCTCATAAACAGTATATACTACATCTCCATCTTCATCTATGAAATAACCATTTCTTGTTCTTTGTTCAGGAGTTAAGTCATCAACTGCTCTCCCTGATAATGTAATCCCCAATGTAGAAATTGAAACACTGTTTGCATTACTATTTGATAGTGAATCATAGTCATCATCGTAATCATAGTCATCACTATTATCTAGTTCCTCTTCAACATATTTCGGTGTAAGCTCATACACTTCATAATCGCCATCTTCAATAAGATATATATCATCAGAATAATTCTCCAACTCATTTATGTTATCATAATAGAAGTCACTAAGCTCGTCACGTATCGCTTCCGAATCATAATCTACACCTTCAATTTGAGTATCATCGTTAATACTCATCAAAATCGGATCATAGTATTTTTCATCTGCATCAGATCTATACTCTTCTAAATAAGAAAGTTGCTTGAAGAATTGTTTTTCTTCATCAGTTAACTCAGTATCTTCATCATCCGATGAACATGCCATCAACATCGGTAATACTAAAACCATCATCATAACCATCGCTATAATCCTATATAGCACACTTTTTTTCTTCTCTTTCATTGTAAGCCTCCACATTTATTATATTGCCTGCATAAGTTTAATAAGATTCTCTATTGAAATTGATGGACCATTTTTCCAAAAAACACTATTTCCATCTGTTTTTGGATATAAAATCCTATTATCTTCTAAAAGTTCCTTAAACTCTGGATATTGCATCACTGGTTGTAATGATAACAAAAGTAAATTACCATTACTAAGTTCAATATCTAAACAATTTCCATCTAATGCTCCAACTCTATTTATTTTTAGCAATATGTCACCTCCAGATTCTTTTTAATGTTAGCCCTTATCAATTATATCTTATATAAAAATCTCCTGAATATTATAGAAATTAAGAAATCTTAATTAGTATTTAAAAAAGCATAAAAATATGATATATTTATATGTAAAGGAAGGTGACTACATTGCAAAAATCACGAATTTTAATAGTCGAAGATGAAACTGACGTCTTAGATGCAAATAAACTATATTTAGAGCTTGAAGGGTATGAAGTTTTCGGAGCTATAAACTTAAAAGAAGCAAGAAATATTCTATGGGAATATCCTCCTGATTTGATTTTACTTGATGTTTTATTACCTGATGGTTCTGGATATGACTTTTGTAAAGAGATAAGACAAATTACTTCTGCACCAATTATTTTCTTAACCTGTATGGATAGTAATGAACAGATTGTAAACGGATTTTCACTTGGAGCTGATGACTATATTACAAAGCCTTATAATATGGATATTTTAAGTTCTAGAATAGCTGCTAGACTTCGTAGTAACCATTCTGGAAGAGGTATTATCTCATTACCACCTCTAAAAATAGACCTACACACGGGAAAAGTATGGTTGGGAAATACAGAAGTTGTTTTATCAACTAAAGAAATGCAGCTTTTAGCCTTTTTTGCTGAAAATGTTGGACGTGAATTCTCACCTGAAGACATTTATCAAAATGTATGGGGTGAAATTCCTTTACATGGAGTAAGTAATACCATAAGAGTTCATATTTCAAATTTACGTAGTAAAATGAGTTTTGATGACGAAGCTTCTTTTGAAATAAACTTAACTCCAAACAAGAGATATATTTTTCTTAAGAATAAGGTAATGTAACTTTAAAAGTTGTCCCTACACCAACCTCACTTTGTACGATAATATCTCCACCATGTGAGGTAACTATATGTTTACATATATATAACCCCAATCCGGTACCGGTATTTCTACCATTACCGGGTTTTTCATTTTCTTGGGATGAATAATAACGTTCAAAAATATGTCTTACTTGCTCTGTATCCATACCCTTACCAGTATCAGACACCTCTAATACTGCAAACTCTTGCTCTTTTAATATCTTCACCATAATAATACCATTTTGAGTATGATGTGCCGCATTACTAATTAAATTAACTAAAACTTGGATAATACGATTTGCATCACAAATAACCTGTATATCTTCTTCATTTGGTACAAATATTAATTCATTGCGATTTTTACCAAATACAGGATAGTATGTATCTAATGTTTTATTTACAATACTGTTCAACGAACAAGGTTGAATATTCAGTATAAGTTTATCTTCTTCAATTCTTGTAACATCTAAAATTTGTGCAACCATTAGAGATAATCTTTCTGCTTCTGATTCAATTAACTTCAAATGATGACACTGTGTTTCATAATCTGGATTCAACATAAGCTTCTTTCTAATAATCTGCGAATAACTGCTCATAACTGTAAGCGGCGTTTTAAGTTCATGCGATATATTTCCTAAAAACTCTGTTTTTAAACGATTGCTTCTTTCCATTATTTCCTTTTCTGCTGTTGCTTCTGTAATCAATCTACTATTCATCATAAACAATGATATTGTTTGCATCAAAACGAATACAAGCATTGCAACTTCTGAAACTGATACCTTAGAAATATCACCCAAAATATTATTATACATTAAGATATCCGTAATAGCTGCAATAAAAAACACTGCTATTCCGTAAAATGAGATTGCCTGCTCTGTATTAGGTCTTCGCATTTTCCAAAATATTCTTCCTATACCACATATAATGCCAACTACTAACACTATCTGATAATATTTAAGCATTGATGTATAAAAAATCGAATCACAAAATAATAACATGATTCCATAAATAATAGAACAAAATAGCATAACTGCTTTTGTTATTCTTAAAATCATATCATCAATCTTATATCCTAAATAAAGTGTTAAACAAATAGATAAAATTACTAAGCTTAAATATTCTAGCATAAACGAAATTGAACTTGAAATAAAAGGAAATTGTGTCCATATTTGACTTGTCTCAACTTCTCGTAATATCATTGCTAAGCATGCAAATGTGAAATAAAGCGTTGATTTTGCTCCTGGGTACATTATAAACATAAAAAAGAGTATAGTTGCCACTCCAAATAATATTCCTACTACTATTAATCCACTTTCTGTATCATCAAGCTTTTCTAACCCCGAAACACTTTGTTGAATGTATAAATTTGGTAAAGTTGCTCTATTTTCAAAATGATAAAACTGCGCAGCATGTATAACAACATCAATCTTTCCATCTTTTGGTGTCGCTAAAAATGTAAGGTTGTCTTCTCCTGGCTGAGTAGTTTCCTTTTTTTCTCCTACAACACCTATTTGTCCAGCTAACTCACCATTTACATACACTCTTAAGGCATGTCGAAACGCCAGATCAACTGTTAATACATACACTGTATCATCTGAAACTTCAATCTGAAAGCGTTGTGTGTAATAATCCGCATTAAGTTCATCTGACCGATTAGCCTTCAATGGAGTTTCCTGTTCTATTTTGTCTGGCATTATAAATGCACTAGGATAATAATCCAAATGTTCACCTAACAAGACTTTGGTATTTTCTAAACTTATTTCATTTTTTAAGTTAAATATATTGCCTTTTTTTTCTATAGTAATGTACTTTGCATATTCCTTTTTCATATCAAACCCACGAACTAAAAGCATTAACCCAAGTACACTAAGCAATGCACATAGAATAATTATAGGTATTCTTTTCAATTATTAAACCTCAAGTCCTTTATTTTCGTCACAGCCAAGCATTATATTCATACACTGTATTGCTGCTCCTGAAGCTCCTTTTCCAAGATTATCAAATCTTGCAGAAATCATTATTCTATCATCATTTCCTGTAATAAATATTTCCATACCATCCCATCCTTCACATGCATTTGCTGGAAGAAATCCGTTTAACTCTTCTTCTATTCCAAAAGGCATTACCTTCACAAACTGTTTACCTTCGTAATATCTTGCATAAAATTCATGCATATCACTAAGTGTCATCTTATTTTTCAACATACTAGCATATAATGGTATCGTTACTACCATACCAGCATAATAATCTGCTATAACTGGTGCAAATAATGGTTCTGCATTAAGACCTGAAATATACTTCATTTCTTTTAAATGCTTATGTTGTTGCGTAAGTGCATATGGTCTTGGAGCATTATAATCATTTGATCTATTTTCATCATCATACTTAGCTATCATATTCTTTCCAGCACCACTGTATCCTGAAATAGCAAAGCAAGAAACTGGATAATCGCTTCCTATGACACCTTCTTTAACTAATGGATATACTAAAGCATTAAAACCAGAAGCATAGCATCCTGGAACAGATACACGCTTACCATCTTTTATTGCGTTTTTAAACTCCTGTGAAAGCTCTGGAAAACCATATGCCCACCCCTGTGCTGTCCTATGCGCTGTAGAAGCATCAATAATTTTTACATTATCATTTTCCACTAATGATACAGCTTCTATGGCTGCCACATCTGGCAAACAAAGAAATGTAATATCTGACTCGTTTATGTATTTCTTTCTTTCATTTAAATCTTTTCTAAGTTCACTAGGTATTGTGAGTATTTCTATATCATCTCGGCCTTGGAAACGTTCGTTAATCCTTAATCCTGTTGTTCCTTCGCTTCCATCTATATAAACCTTTGTTTTCATTGTATTATATATCCTTTCCTAAAAATCATTTAATGATTCACGTACTTTATCCGTAATTTCTCTTTGATATGCTATTTCATTTTCCATATTACGCGAAACATCGTTTGCTATATATGCAGCATCTAGTATTTTTCCTAATAAATCTCCAATAGAGGATACCATTGTATTTTGCTGTTCTGAGTTTTCGCAAATTTCTTGCATTGAATCAACCATTCCATTTACATATTTTTGAACTTCCGCAATCTTAGTAGTAATTTCAGATGATGAATTCTTTGTTTGATTAGCAAGTGTTTGTACTTCCTGTGCAACTACTGCAAATCCTCTTCCTTGCTCACCTGCTCTTGCAGCTTCAATTGACGCATTTAATGAAAGTATATTTGTTTTACTAGCTATACCTAAAATAACTTTTGCAAAATCAGCAATTACAATTGATACTTCTTTCATTTGCTCTATAGATTTTTGTGATGCCGCAACAGACTTATTCAAATCTTCTATTTTACCTATCAATGTTTCTATTTCGCTAATACCTTCTTTTACAAGATTTAGGGACGTGTCAGATGAGTTAATAACATCAAAAGCATTTTTTTCAAGCTTTAGCTGTGAATTATCTAATTCCTCAACTGTTCTTATTACTTCATTTATTAATTGGTTGTCCATACATTTGTTCCTCCATTACATATTCTAAGAATTTAAGTATCCTATTGCTTCCTTGACATTTTTAACGCCAATAAGCTTTATATCTTTTGTATTTTTAAGTGATTCTAATGAAACTTGTGGTAAGATACATGTTTTAAAGCCAAGTTTAACTGCTTCTGATACTCTTCTATCAGCCATGCTAACAGCTCTAACCTCTCCCGACAAGCCAACTTCTCCAAAAACTATCGTTTTCTCGTCTAATACCCTATCTTTATAACTCGATACTAATGCCATAACAATTCCTAAATCAAGCGCTGGTTCGTTTAATTTAATACCACCAGCCATATTTATATATGCATCACAACTTCCCATACTTAGGTTTAAACGTTTCTCTAACACTGCCATCAAAAGGTTTACTCTATTGTAATCTGTTCCTGCTGCTGTCCTTCGTGGCATTCCAAAATTCGATTTACATACAAGTGCTTGAATTTCTACAAGCATAGGTCTTGTCCCTTCAATAGAGCAAGCCACCACTGAACCTGATGCATTATCAGGACGTCCATTAAGCATAAACTCTGATGGATTTTTTACTTCTTCTAATCCACTTTCCACCATTTCAAAGACACCTATTTCATTTGTTGAACCGAATCTATTTTTAACGCCTCTAAGTATTCTATAGTTAGCGTGTCTATCGCCTTCAAAATAAAGTACTGTGTCAACCATATGCTCAAGTACTCTCGGTCCTGCTACAACACCCTCTTTTGTTACATGACCTACAATAAAAACAGAAATTCCTATTGTTTTTGCTACTTGCATTAAAATATTTGTTGATTCTCTAACTTGACTAACACTTCCTGGTGCACTTGACACCTCTTCTTTATACATGGTCTGTATAGAATCAATTATAGCAATTGTAGGCTTATATTCTCTTAAAACTGATTCTATTTCATCAAGATTAGTTTCACATAATAATTTTAGATTATCATTAAATGTTCCAATTCTATCAGCTCTTAATCTTATTTGTTTTAGCGATTCCTCGCCTGATATGTATAATACTTCTCTACCTTTATCTGATAAATTTTTGCACATCTGAAGCAAAATTGTTGATTTACCTATTCCTGGATCTCCACCTATTAAAACCAGTGAACCAAGTACAATTCCACCGCCTAACACACGATCAAGTTCTTCAAACCCAGTAGTTATTCTATCGCCTTCCTCAGGTGTGACTTCCGATAATACTATTGGTTTTTGTTTAGAACTAATCCCAGATGCAACGGTTTTCCCTTTCCTTACTACTGGTTCTTCAGTAAAGGTGTTCCACTCCTTGCATCCGGGACATTGCCCTAACCACTTTGATGACTCATAACCACATTCTGTACAAAAAAATGTTGTTTTAGATTTCGCCATGTTTTTTTGCCATTTAACCTTTTATAATCTTTATTGCTGTAGATTGACCACTTCTAACCTCTACACTAAGAGTTAATTTTCCACCAATGTTGGTTTTCATCTTTCCTGCATTGCTACCGTCTATATATATTACATACTCTGTTTCTGGTTCAAGCTCAAGTGTTATCTGTGGATCTACTGTTCCTTCAACATTAAAGTTCATACCGCTATTAGTAATCTTTAGTCCATTTACTGATGTTCCTGGAACTGACTCATACACAAACATTCCATTTCTTTCTAACTTTGTAATCTCTTTAAATGTCTTTACCTTGTAAATATCTCCGTTTACCTCAAAATCTGATAATTTTGACTTTGTGTCAAGTTCATAGTTTCCAAAGCTAATTGTCCCATCTGATTCTTTACGGATTAATTCGTTGATTACTGGCATAATTAAGCCCTCCTAATTGTATTTTATTTTAATTTATTTTTTCACATATTATTTCAAAGTATATATAATTATTGTAGCATAAATTGTGAAAATTGCTACTTTTATTTTACAATAAACTTTAATTTTTTATCTGAAACTGTTACACTAACCGTATCTCCACGTTTTACATTTCCATCGAGAATTTCTTCTGCCAATCTATCCTCTATAGAGCTTTGTAATGCACGTCTTATTGGTCTCGCACCATACTTTTTATCATAGTTTTTATCTACAATAAATTTCTTTGCCGCAGGAGTTACATTAAGAGTAATTTCCATCTGTTCTTTTACTCTCTTAATAATTTCCTTTAACATAATGGTAATTATGCTGCTAATATCTTCTTTTGTTAGTGCATGGAATACAATTGTCTCATCGATTCGGTTTAAAAATTCTGGTTTAAATAGTTTCTTTACTACTTCCATTACTGCTGATTTCATATATTCATAATCAGCTTTTTCATTTTCCTCAGATGCAAAACCTAATTTTTTAGGATCCATTATCTTTTCTGCTCCTGCATTTGAAGTCATGATTATTATAGTGTTTTTAAAATCGACTTTTCTTCCTTGTGTATCTGTAATATGACCATCATCTAGCACTTGTAATAATATATTAAACACATCAGGGTGTGCCTTTTCCACTTCATCAAACAATATAACTGAGTATGGATTTCTTCTTACTTTTTCACTTAATTGTCCACCTTCTTCAAATCCTACGTATCCAGGCGGTGAACCTATTAGTTTTGAAACACTGTGCTTTTCCATATATTCAGTCATATCTACTCTAATAATCGAGTTTTCATCACCAAATACAGCTTCTGCTAATGCTTTTGATAGCTCCGTCTTTCCTACACCTGTAGGGCCTAAGAACATAAATGATCCTATTGGCTTCTTTGGATTTTTAAGACCAACACGGCCACGTTTTACTGCTTTTGCTACTGCTGTAACTGCCTCGTTTTGCCCTACTACTCTTTCGTGTAAAGTTTTTTCAAGCTTTCTAAGTCTATTACTTTCTCCTTCTGATAGCTTCTTAACAGGAATCTTAGTCCACATAGAAACTACATCAGCAATATCGTTTTCATCTACTATGACTGTTCTTGTCTTTTTAGAATTATTCCACTTTTGTCTGATTTTTTCTAATTTAGCGGCAGCAGTTTCCATTTCTTCTTTTATGATTCCAGCTTTTGAATATTCTTCATTTAAGATTAGTTTTTCAATTTCCTTGTCATAATTGGCTATGCTATTTTCAAGTTCTTTTGCTCCAACTGGTACTGAAAAAGATTTAAGACTAACCTTTGATGCAGCTTCATCAATCAAATCAATAGCTTTATCTGGAAGATTTCTATCATTTATATATCTTTCAGACATCTTAACTGCTGCCTCTAATGCCTCATCTGTAATCTTAACATTATGATGTTCTTCGTATTTGTCACGAAGTCCTTTTAATATTTCTATTGCATCATCTTTAGATGGTTCATTTATATTTACTGGTTGAAAACGTCTCTCTAGTGCCGCATCCTTTTCAAAGTATTTTCTATACTCTGAAATAGTAGTTGCACCTATTATTTGTATCTCACCTCTTGCTAATGAAGGCTTTAAAATATTTGCAGCATCTATAGCACCTTCTGCACCACCTGCTCCAATAATAGTATGAATTTCATCAATGAAAAGAATTATTTTTCCTTCTTTTTTCACTTCATTTATAATCTTTTTTATTCTTTCTTCAAATTCACCTCTATATTTTGAACCTGCAACCATGCCTGATAAGTCTAAGGTCAGTACTTTATACCCCTTTATGTTTTCAGGTACCTCTTCATCTGCAAGCTTTTTTGCCAGTCCTTCTATAACTGCTGTCTTTCCGACTCCTGGTTCACCTATCAAACAAGGGTTGTTTTTTGTTCTTCTACATAAAATTTGAATTACTCTTTGTATTTCTTCATCTCTTCGTACTACAGGATCTAGTTTTTCTTCTCTTGCAAGTTGTGTTAAGTCTCTACTATACTGCTCTAATGCACTATTTGACTTTGATGTTTTTGCTTTTATAGGTTTTCCATTTTGAAAATCTTCCCTTGCAATCGCTGGATCTTCACCCATTGAAGATAATGTTTCAACATACATCTTTTGAAAGTTTACATCTAGCATTGTTAAAATACGATTTGCTGTGCTTGTCGAATCTTTCAATATCGCTATTAGTAAATGTTCTGTTCCAATTCTACTCGCTGAAAATCTCAATGCTTCTTTTGCTGCATTTTCAAGAACTCCTTTAGCACTTGTTGAAAACCCTTCCGGATCACAAATGCCTATTGTCCCTCTTGAAAAGAAACCTTGCATGATTGTCTTTATAGACTCATCAGATACTTTAAAATTGCTCAGGACCACTGATGCCAAACTATCCTGTACATGTGCTAATCCATATAAAATATGCTCACTTCCAATATAACCATGCTCATACTTTTTTGCAAAGTCATGAGCATATTCTATAGCAGTTTTTGCACTTTTTGTAAATTTGTCCTGCATATTCTTAATTTCCTCTCATTAATACTATTATTCTTTTATACTATTTTAGGCAATTCTATTTTTTTAATAAATTTTCCAACATATCGTCTATTGCTCTATCTAACTCATCTGCATCTAAAGGTTTTTCCTCATCTATTGGTTGTTCCTCTACTACAGCTTCCTCTTCCATTATAGGTTCTTCTACCACTGCTGGTTCTTCCTCTATTATAGATTCATCTTCCATTATAGGTTCTTCTTCCGTTACTGGTTCTTCCTCTATTATACATTCTTCTATAACTACTGGTTCTTCTTCTATTACAGATTCTTCTACTATAGGCTCTTCTTCCACTTGCTCTTGTACTGCGATTTCTTCTGCCAATGCTTCTAGAACTGATTCTGAAAGTGATTCTGATATTTCATCAGTTTCTTGATTTTCATTTTTTATTTCTTCTTCAATTCCTTCGTTAAATTCTTCATCAGATTCTAAAGTAGCTGCCTCTTCATCATTCTCATCTTCTGGATCATTAAAGAAATCATTTTTCATTTTCATTATAAGTATTATTATACCCACAAACATGAGTAACAATAAAACTCCTGCCACGTATATTACTATATTTCTTTTATCTATTCTTTTTTCATAAGCATCTGCCTGTGATTTTAAAACAGATGATACATTAGTATTTTCATTACTATTACTAATGTTTTCATCATTGCCTATATTAAAGTATTTTAACATACTTCCATCATTTTTATCATAGAAATAATAATTTATTTCACTGTTCCAATTCATTGCTCTTACAATGTATAATCCTTCTTTCCCAATAACAGAAAACACTTCTATATCATTACCATTAAAATCAATAATATCTATACTAATTTTACTACTATTTATAGCTGAGTTTTCTCCTTCATAAAAGTTGTTTTCTACATCAAGCATGATATATTGTCTCTGGTTTATTCCATATGTAACGAAAGGTAAGAAACCTTGTGCATCACTATATATAGCAAATTTTGCATTTCCGTCTGCGTCTTTTAGATAAACAAGTTTCATCACTTTACCTAAATCTGTAGCTATAACTATATCTTTTCCATTATAAACCATAGCACTTACTTCAAAGCCTTCTGGCAATTTTACATCATCTGTTATGTCTGTTATAACATAAGCCTTTCCTTCAAATGTAATATTTCTACTTTCATCGGCTGGTGGCTCTGGAGTTGTTTCTTCTTGTGGTGCGACATCTTTCTTTGTGTATATTATATATTTTTTTACTGCACCATTTTCTGCTGTTACTGTAACCGTAGTACTGTTGTCGCCTTCATCCATTCTAGTTCCTGATACTGCTGTTGTAGCCTTTGCATCTTCTGTCGTTGCTGATAATGCAAGTCTTGCTACATTGTGCCCTACATGTAGATTATATGTTGTTTCACCACTTGAAAATGCAGGACTTAATGTAACTACATTTGATGTACCATCTTCGTATACTTCTGATACAACTAATCCTGAAAGGTTGTTGTTTGAAGATGCTGTTACAGGTGCATTAACGGTTACTTTACCTGATGTAGCCTTTAAATTCAAGTCAGCATCATTAATATCTACTATACCACCAGTATTAACAATATTTAAATTAGTACTTCCAACTCCTATTGCTTTAAATTCTATTGTTCTAGAATCCGACTTTGCATCTACAATCTCACTAATAATCCTTACAGAACCACCACCACCACCATCTGCACCTGATGAATATTCTAATACATTTGCATCATATTCTATACTTATATCATATGCACCTATTGTAACATCAGATGAAAGACTTACTGTTATACTTACTGTTTTTCCTTGTGTTGCCTCTGCTGATGTCATTGATACATTAATATCTGCTGCCATAACTTTAACATTTGACAATATTACTAAAATAGCAATTATAAATATTGATATTACTGTTTTTTTAGCTCTTTTTATGTTTGCTCTCATTTTATACCCTTTCTTATTGTGCTATATTGGACATTCCTAATATATGCTTTCTTACTAAAAGTGCATCCTTTATTGTTATTCCATCGTTTGCTTTATTTACATCACCTGCAATGGCATATACACCTGCTAACTTCGACATATCCAATATATGTTTTCTTACTAAAAGTGCATCTTTTATGGATATTTCACCATCTCCGTTTACATCTCCATAAATCACTACTGTATACTCATATACCGTTTTACCATTTGTATCTATTATTTTAACTTTATCTCCAGTCCCTACCTTACCTGTTTTATCTTTGTTATCTTTATCTGTAATTTTCACTGTAGCATTTTCCACTACAAATTTTTCCTTTAATTTTGCTACATCTAATCCTGTTGAAACACCTGTAACCAATTTACTTGTTTCGTTAAGTTTTACGCCACTTGGTGTTACCTTAACTACCTTTGCTGTAGTTGGCTCCTCACCCTTTGTAGTAGGTTCTTCTGTCTTTGATGTAGGTTCTTCAGTATCTGTGCCATTTCCAGCTTTTCTAACTACTGAAATTATATAATTCCTTACATCACCATTCTCAGCTTTTACACTAACCGTTAACTTATTTTGCCCAACCTTTAGAGATTGTTTTCCTGCACCTGTAATTACTGCCTTTGAGTCAATTGCTGTTGCACTAATTGTTATTTCGCTAACATCATTTTCTACTATTGTATCATATTCAGCCGTGAATTTATTAAATGTAGGAGTTATTGTTCCTTTTGATAAACTAATACTCTTTAAACAATTATTTGGGCTTCCATCTTTTGTTGGAATTGCTGAAACTGCAGTTGGCATGTTATTGAATACAGGAATTTTAAATGTAATACTTATGGAGTTTCGCATATCAGTCGAATAGCCCCTAGCTGATATTGCTCCTTCTTGTCTTGCACCTATAATATGTGTCATATATTGGTGTTGATATAAATTATAATCTGTTGAATTTACAACATTGAATTTCTTATAATATAATGTATCTTGACCTTTACTAATATATCCACTTGCTACAAACTTAGCTCCACCAATAATTGCCTTAAGACGTGTATTCCATCCTTCGCTTTTAGCACGTAATAATCCGTTTTGTATAGCTGTAAGAGTAGCTGTTGTATATGCTCCAATATTATAATAATTAAAATATCCTTCATAACCTGCTACATTTCCTGCAATACTTCCACTCGTACCTTTACTTCCAATTTCTTGTATAATACTTGAGCCTAAATAAAATGGACTCGCACCCGATGCATTTGCCGCTGACATTATTGCCTCTGCATATGTCATCGTTCCACCTGCATCATTTGAAATTGTTTCATCTGCTAGGAATGTTCCTTTAATTAAAGAATTAAGTCCTGCTAATGTATGATAATTTTTATTATATGATAAGGATTCAAATTGAAAAATATAGGTATCATCTAAAAAATTTCTTGGATCTAATGCATACGCAACTAATTCTTTTGATGATGCTACCCACGAATCTCCATCAAATCCATACCATACACCAGTATCCCAATTATAAGCTTTTGTATCCGTCGATTTCCATGATGATTTCGAATCCTTAGATATCAAGCTTTTTCCTATAACATATTCATTATCTACTACTACATTCCAATCAAGATTTATCTTATCTGCAACAAATACCCACTTTGGATACTTCGTATGTAATATTCTAAGTGCCGGTTTATAAGTATCTGGAAATCCTTGATCCGTCATATATTTCTCAAAATCAGCATCTGGTTTATATTCTATAGTATCTGTTACCTTAATATAATCACTATGCACATATCCCTCTAATGTAGAACCGTTTGTGTAAACAAACCTTACCTTATACCACTTTGCTCCATTACTAGCATTAGCTTCATCTATTATCGTTACTACATAATTCGGAGTAAGGTATACATTTGAACCATTTGACTTTAATATTTCATAAGTAGTTCCTGCCCCTACCCTTACATTTAATGTGCTGTCTACTTGTACTATACCAGTTTTTTCTGTATATCCAAAAATATCCATTGGCGTATAGTACGCAAAAAGGCCACCTATCATTGCCATAATTAAAGTATAGCAAATAATATTTGTCCTTAACTTATATAAATTATTATATAGTTTATTTTGCATTTTTTATCTCCCATACATTTAGCAAGCTTTGTTGCATTGCTAAATACTTAATTAGTTATTTGCTCCCCTAACTAAATTTCATCTATTGCTTTACCAATGTCGTTTCTCATGTATTTGTTTTCAAATGAAACTAACTTTGTTGCTTCATAAGCATTTGCTCTAGCCGATTTTAAATCCTCACCCTTTGATACTACTCCAAGTACCCTTCCACCGTTAGTAACAATTTTTTCTCCCTCAAACTTTGTACCAGCGTGGAATACATAATAACTGTCTTTATCTTTAAAGTTATCTAAACCTGTTATTTCAAAACCTTTTTCATAATGCTGCGGATAACCATCAGATGCTAATACAACACATACTGCCGCATTATCTTCAAATTCTAACTCTATCTTATCTAGCGTTCCATCTATACAAGCCTCAAAAACATCTACTATATCATTTTTCATTCTAGGAAGCACTACTTGAGTTTCAGGATCACCAAATCTTGCATTATATTCAAGTACTTTTGGTCCTTTTGGGGTAAGCATTAATCCAAAGAAAATAATACCTTTAAATTCTCTGCCTTCTGACTTCATAGCATCTACTGATGCTTGATAAACATATTTCTTGCAAAATTCATCTACTTCTTCTGTATAGAATGGACTAGGTGAAAATGTTCCCATACCACCTGTATTAAGACCTTCATCACCATCTTTTGCCCTCTTATGGTCTTGTGCTGATGTCATAATCTTAATGGTGTTTCCATCTACAAACGAAAGAACTGATACTTCTCTTCCTGTCATAAATTCTTCGATAACTATAGTATTTCCTGCTTCACCGAACTGCTTATCTAACATAAGAGTTCTTACACCTTCTTTAGCTTCTTCTTTTGTATTACAAATAAGAACACCTTTTCCAAGTGCAAGTCCATCTGCCTTTAATACTATAGGATATTCTGAATTTTCAAGGTATTCCAAAGCTTTCTCTGGTGAATCAAAGTTTTCATATGCAGCTGTAGGTATGTTATATTTTTTCATTAAATCTTTTGAAAATGCCTTTGAACCTTCTAAAATAGCTGCATTCTTTCTCGGCCCAAATACTCGAAGTCCTGCATTTTCAAATTCATCAACCACACCACCTACTAATGGATCATCTGGTCCTATAATGGTTAAGTCTATTGCATTTTCTTTTGCAAATGAAGCTAATTTTTCAAATTCCATTACACCTATATTAACACACTGCGCAACTTCACTTATTCCTGCATTTCCTGGTGCACAATATATTTTATCTACTTTGCTGCTCTTAGCCACTTTACATGCGATAGCATGTTCTCTTCCGCCACCGCCTACTATTAAAACTTTCATTAGTTCATTTTCCTTTCGCAACTATATATGTTTTACTTTTCCATCTATTATTGCTATTTTATTATTCGCTATATCATCAATAGCTTTTGGTAAGATAACCCACTCGCATTGTTCCATTACTCTTCTTTGTAATGTTTCAGCGGTGTCATCATCTAAAACCTCAACAGCTTTTTGTGCAATGATAGGACCTGTATCTGTTCCTTCATCTACAAAATGACATGTTGCACCTGTAAGCTTTACACCTCTTTCAAGTACATATTCATGTACCTTTAAACCATAAAAACCTTTTCCACAAAATGATGGAATAAGTGCAGGATGAATATTAATTATTCTTCCTGAATACTTACTAACAAGCTTTGGTGGTAATACCACCATACAGCCTGCTAGTACAATCAAATCAAGATTGTATTCATTCACCTTCTTTAGTAACGCTTCGTTAAAATCTTCTCGTGTGTCAAAATCTTTTGGTGATACGCAAATAGCGTCTATATTATTTTCTTTTGCTCTTGTAAGAGCGTAAGCATTTTTATTATTACTTATTACAACTTCAATAGATGTATTTGTTATTTTCCCATCAGAAACGGCATCAATAATAGCTTGAAGGTTTGTACCTCCTCCAGATACTAAAACACCAATTCTTAGCATAATGTAACTCCTGTTGTTCCTGCCTGTGTCTTACCGATTATGTAAGCTTGTTCTCCTACTTCTTCTAACGCTTTCATTGTCTTTTCTACATCTGCTGGATCCACTGCTAAAATCATACCAATACCCATATTAAATGTATTGTACATCATCTCTTCTGCAATATCTCCATCTTTTGAAAGCATTTTGAATATAGCTGGAACTTCGTAGCTATTCTTATCTACTATAGCTTCGATTCCTTCTGGAAGCATTCTTGGAATATTTTCATAGAAACCACCACCTGTTATATGGCTACATCCTTTAATAGTAACACCTGCATCTTTTACACTCTTTAATGCTTTTACATAAATCTTAGTTGGTACTATAAGTGCCTCACCAAGTGTTTTTCCAAGTGAGTCATAATATGTATTCAATGACTCTTCTGTCATCTTAACAACTTTTCTAACTAATGAAAAACCATTGCTATGAACACCACTTGATGCTATACCAATAAGTGTATCTCCTGCTTTAATGCTCTGTCCTGTAATTAAATCTTTCTTATCAACTACACCTACTGAAAAACCAGCTACATCGTATTCATCAACAGGATAGAAACCTGGCATTTCTGCTGTTTCTCCACCGATAAGCGCTGCTCCTGCTTGGATACAACCTTCTGCAACACCACTAACGATAGTTGCAATCTTTTCTGGTTCATTTTTTCCACATGCAATGTAATCTAAGAAAAATAATGGTTCTCCACCTGCACATGCAATATCGTTAACGCACATAGCAACACAATCAATTCCAATTGTATCATGCTTATTTAATAAAAATGCAAGCTTTAATTTTGTGCCAACTCCATCTGTTCCTGATACTAATACTGGCTCTTCCATATCTTTAAATTTTTCCATTGAAAACGCACCTGAAAATCCACCTAAGCCACCTAAAACTTCAGCTCTCATTGTCTTTTTTACGTGCTCTTTCATTAATTCTACTGACTTGTATCCTGCTTCTATATCTACTCCAGCGTTCTTATAATCCATCTTAAATGTATCTCCTTTTATTAGTTGTTGTAATTTTTATAACCTTTTTCTTCTAATTTTTGCGCTTTTTCTATTACAGCTTCTTTCATGTTTTCTGAATATTTTTTAAGCTTTCCTAAAAGCTCTGAATCAGATGTAGCGAGAATCTTCGCTGCTAAAAGACCAGCATTTAAACCGCCATTTATTGCTACAGTTGCAACAGGTATTCCTCCTGGCATCTGTACTATTGAATATAATGAATCAACACCACCAAGTGATTTAGTATAAATAGGAACCCCTACTACTGGCATTGGGAATATTGCTGCGCACATGCCTGGAAGATGTGCTGCTCCGCCTGCTCCTGCAATAATAACCTTCATACCTTTCTCTTCTGCTGATTTAGCATAATCATAGAAAATGTCAGGCATTCTGTGTGCTGAAATAATAGTCATTTCATAATCAACACCTAGTTCTTCTAATACCTGTGCTGCCTTGCTCATGATGTCAAGGTCTGAATCACTTCCCATTACAATACCAACTTTAGCCATGTTAATTATCTCCTTTTTTCTATACAAAGTATTCTTAAAATATTTCTTTTATATTGTACTTGATATGTGTTTTCAAGTCAATCTCTTAGATATTAATTTTTATCTAACGCTTCATTAAGTTTCTCTGTGCCTGGAAGTACAAATCTTCCTTCTTCAATCAGCGAAATCCTTGTATTTTCATATGTTACAACAGTTATACTTCCTAGCTCATCATATGGAATGGTTATATCTGTGTGGCAATTAAAGTATGCCTTTCCAATATCTGTTTTCCTTAAATCTGATATCTCATTACTTCTAGCAATTACTATTCTTCCATCTGAATTATACACATCTTTTTCCTCTTCACGAGAAAAACAAGTATCCCCTACTGCAAAATGAGGTCCCATTTTTTCAACAATAAGAATTGGCATAAGATTTATAATATCATACTTTCTTCCCATCATATATGCTGTTGTATTAGTCCCTATTGCAAACTCACCTATCGGAAGTGTTTCATGGTTATATAAAAGATTCTCTTTAATATAGGTTTTATTTGCCTTCTCATTATCAAAGTTTTTACAAGTATACTCTTTAACAAGTCCATCTTCAAAATCAAGTTCTAAGTCAATATACTTAAATCCCTTTAGATACACTTGATTAACATGAAGCTTTCCTGTTGTTCCTGTAAGTTTAGGTGATGTAAAAACTTCGCCTAAAGGAATATTTACATCTGCCAAACAGTTTTCAAATAAGGTTTGTGTTTCAATATTTTGAATATCATGCATCTTTATTTTAATATCAGTTCTATTTCCGTTTCTACCTTTTACCTCAACATAATCGCCTTTATCCAAAGCTAATATCATCTTTTGCTGAATTTCTCCATATATATCTTGGTCAAGAGTATTAATCATATTTGTCTCTTCAAATATTTCTTTATACTTCTCACCTATTTCAGGTATTGGATATGCAATTATTGTAAAACTTCTTTCTTCTTTTTTTATATATTCTTGCATTACTTGCATATATTCATTTGTAAAATCAATCTCTAATTGTTGTTGCTTTTCACTTAGTTTATTTGCACTTTCTTTACTTTGTGGACTAAATGGTTTTTCGCCAAATGTTTCTATTACTGCTGGTCCAGCCATAAGATTTGCAATATCTTTGCATTCTTTAAAAGCATTTTTATATACTTCAACTTTTCTATCCTTAATGCATTTATCCGACCACAAGCCTTGATTAAATCTATGATCATAATCGAACTGCTTATTAGCAGATGTTGATAGATAACCAACTCTTCTAATTACTGGTTTTAACCCTTCTTTGGCAAATAATGTTATAGCAGCTTTTACTACTTTTTCAAAACCTATAGGATATCTGATTTCGACTGACTTTTTTATATGCAAATCTTTCTTTTCATTAATAAAACCGTTAATAAATCCTGATGCATATGTCCCTGCTATTTCTTTTATTTTTTCTTCATCAAATGTATTTAGTAACTTCGATGTTTCTATTTCATTTTCACTTATATACTCACCATAAAAATAGAGATATCTAGTATCACTTAAATCTGAATCCATAATAATACTTGTAGCAAAATCACATTCTGGGTCAAGCATTGTTCTAACGCCATATTCACTATAAACTTCACAGTAATCATGCTCAAACCAATAAAATATTTCTTTAATGTTTTTTTCTTCTATTTCTTCACTTTCAAATATATTATATACTTCTACAAATTCCTCTGCTTTTATTACTACCTTTTCTAAAATGCAAGAAAGTGCTGGCTCAATCAACTTTTCTATATCAGCAGCTAGTGTCATAAGATATTTTCCGAATTCTTCACCTAACATCTTAATAGCATAATCAGGGTTTGCATAACTACTATCATAATGATTTGCAATTTCATCATAAAAAGACTTATTTATTTCTGCCAATCTTTCCTGCGATAAACTTCTATACTCATTGCCCATAGCAAGTTTTACTAACTCATCTATTAATTTAAACTTATTTGAACATCTTACAAAAAAATCACAATATGGCTCTTTGACAGAATTCTCATTTCCTATTTCCTTAATCCTAGTCATTATAAGCTCATATCGTTCTTTCAACTCTTCATTCTTTTCATTATACAATGTTATATAGCTCATTCTCACCTCTCCTTAATTTTATTATTAGATTTTTTTATTATTATTAAAAATTTTCATCATTTTTAATATTCCCAATTATTATATTTTCATCAATAAGATTCTGGCAAAACTCCCATAAAGTTTGTGAACCTTCCCGTGTTGGTGCATTTCTTTTTACTATTTGACTCTTTTTCACCTCATGCTCACGCCATGACTTACCTGATGTTATATCATTTAACGAAATTGGTTGAACTCTATCTATTGCATTCGCAAATTTTGATTCTTTTGTATCACTAGCCTCAAATTCATCCCAAAGCATTCTCATTTCTTTTGCTTGATCTTCTGGAAGTATGTTAAATATTCTATCTGCTGCCTTTTCTTCCCTATCCTTTTTAGTTGCATTTCCAATCTCATCATGTGCATAAGTATCACCTGCATCAATTTCAACTATGTCATGTATAAGTACCATCTTAATGGTCTTTAGTACATCAATTTCTTCATTTGCATATTCACTTAAAATCAAACACATCATAGCCAATGACCAAGAATGCTCTGTGTCATTTTCTTTTCTTGAAGCATCCGATATATAAGTCTGTCTTACAATCTTTTTAAGCTTATCTATTTCCATTATAAAATCCATTTGTTTACATAATCTTTCACTAAACATATGCATACTTTCGTATCTTTTTTCGTACATCGTGCACCTTCTTTCATTAAATGCCAACTAATATTACGCCTATCATAAATAACCACACAATTGCATTTCCAACTGTTCCTATCCATGGATATTTTAAAAATACATCATCTTCCTTAAAACTTCTTATTCCTAATGCAAACCCACCTGTTGCAACCAAAAATGCAGTCATCCCAAGTGCTCCAACTGCAATTCCTGAATTACCTTCTGACTTGTATGAAATATATGATGCCCATATTATTAAACCTAAAGACATTAAAAAATATATGCTAGATACTACTCCTCCTACAGATGTTCTTTTATCTGTAAACTTAAATGAGCCTCTCTTCCTTACTACTACACTCACACAAATACCTCCTTACTTTAAGCACTTTTTGTAAATAATTCTAGAAACAAAATATCCTAGGCATCCCACTATACCACCTAAAGTATTTAGCAAAATATCATCTACATCGAAGCTTCCTATTTTGAAAACAAGTTGTATCACCTCTACTGTTAACGAAAATAAAAATGTTAATATTGTTATTATTATTCCATTTTTTAGTCTCTTAAATACCATCGGTATAAAAAATCCAAATGGTACAAAACACAGTATATTACCAAAGATATTTAATAGCATCGCTTTAAATCCATAATCGCTCACACTTGACCAGTTAATAAATCTTTTTATTTCTTTAAAAAGTTCTAGGTTATATGAATACTCGTCTCTTTGATACATTCTTCCAAAGCCCTCCGCAAAAAGCAGAAAGTACAATGCAAAAAACATATATATAATAAACAATAAACGGCTAAACATTATTAGCCGTTTTGAATTTAATTTTTTGGTCATTATTTAGCCCCATATTGTGCATAATACTCGTCTATTGCAGCTTTAATAGTATCATCAATTATAACTTTTCCGTTATACTCTTTGTTATAAAGATGCTCTATAACCTCAGCCATTGTTACAATAGCTGTTGTCTCCATTCCATAATTTTCTTTTAACTCACAAAGAGCACTCTTATCTGATTTGCCTTTTTCCATTCTATCTACTGATATAACCAAACCAATTATATTTTCTCCACCGTTTGCCTTAACAATTGGAAGTGTTTCATCTATCGACTTACCCGATGTAGTAACATCTTCTATAAATACAATTTTATCATCGCTTGAAATAGGGCTTCCTAGAAGAATACCCGTATCTCCATGATCTTTTTCTTCTTTTCTATTTGAACAATATTTTATATCTACTCCGTAAAGCTTATTCATCGCCATAGTAGTCGCTACTGTAAGAGGAATTCCTTTATATGCTGGTCCAAATAGCACATCAAAATCCAATCCATATTTTTCGTTTATTGCTTTTGCATAAAATTCACCAAGCTTATTTAGCTGTGCACCTGTTCTGTAAAATCCTGTATTAATAAAAAATGGTGTTTTTCTTCCACTCTTAGTTACGAAATCTCCAAACTTTAACACTCCACAATCCACCATAAATTCTATAAATTCCTGCTTGTATGCTTCCATTTTTATCTTAGTCCTCCTGTTTTATAGGTTTTTTATTTTTTACACATCGTTTCATTTTATCACAATTAATTTTCATTTTCAATTATTAATAATTACTCTTCTCTACTTTTTGTTTTACCCAAATAAATGAATGCTAAACCAAACACACACATTATTAAGATTACGCCAAATATATTCTGTGCATCGCCAGTCTTTGGTGCTTCAATAATCTGTTCTTCGTCTCCATAACTTAAAATATATGTCGAAAACTTTGATGACTTAAATGTATATGTAGAAGGATCATTATCTATGTCTTTTAAATACTCTACAACACCGTTATGAATTCTAAAAATTTGTATGTATGAATATTTTTGTTGTTCCTGAGTTAACGAAATAACAATTTCAATCTCTTCTTCTAAATCAGTTAATGCTACTTTCTTTAATATATTACGAAACTCATCTCTAAGAGTTAGCCATACAGTAATATCTAATATTGTAGACTTATTTGTATCAATATGTATTGAACTATTATTCAAAACCTCTATTTCACCTTCCGCAAGTTTACCCTCTACAACACTTACCACACAATCTATATCAATATATCCACCATCTTTAACTATTATGTCATCTTCTTCTGTATAATTACTTAAGTCCTCAAATACGTTTTCCAAGCCATATGCTGTCGCATTGTTCACATTTTTCAAATCATTGCTTGTGCTAGTGTTTTGACGTTCAGGACTAGTCGCAACTATATACATTTGGCGCAAATTCTCCCTAATATCATCAATAATTGATTTTTGAGCATCTGTTAGCTTATCTCTCCATTCCAAATATCCTTCTATAACTGCTTTATATTCATCTTTAACTATAGTTCTCTTATTCTTTGATAAAAAGCTCTTATGCTTTTCAAGATAAGCTTTTGCAACTTCTATATTATGTTTTATCTCTTTGGCATTTTCTAATCTTAGGTCTGCATCAGCTCTTTTATCTCCCGTTAAAGCTTTATTACCCATAATACCTTCTAAATACTCAATAATATCGTCAATTAAATCTTCATGTATTATTTTAATACCTGTTTCTTTTGCTTCGATTAAATCTTCGAAGTTTTCACAGGCTTTTTCTTTCTTTTTAAGGTCATCTAAAACTAGACTGTCAATATAATCCTTAACAGCCTTATCTAGCTCGTCATATGTATTTAGTGCATTATCAATTCTTTCACGGTCGCTTTCCGTAACCATTATCTCAGCGATAATATCTATATGATCACCACACCAATTAAGTGCTTCTAATCTATTTAAAACTTCTTTTATTTTATTTAATTCATCTTGTGTCGCATAAGTTATATCTAATGATTTTACTATATCTTTTATATCATTGATTAATACAAGTGCTTTTGAATCAACCTCTGAACATTTTAAGTCTTTTATTTCATCCATCAAGCTTTCTATCGGACGCATTTTAACTGTACATGTGCTTACATTTCCAGCATCATCTGTAGCCACAACCACGTATGTAGCATTACAATTACCTGTTATCTTTCCGCCGTTAGCAATCACCACGTTATTTACTTTAACTGATGATAAATTATCATCTAATGCAGTGATTTTTTGAGTAGTATAATATGTTTTCCCATCTACAATGCCAGTAATCACAGGTGGTGTATTATCTATTTCATAAGGTCCAAAACTTATGCTTTGGAGATTTAGTGCATTATCATATGCCTCACAGTGAATATAGTTTGTTCCATCTTGATTTAATTCAATCGTTTTAAATGAGGCTGTTGTCCATTCAGACCAAGCTATATCCTCATCTAAAGGAGCTGTATTACTTGATGTTACTGCATATCTAAGCTTCTGATATCCACTACCGCCTTCGTCTGTAACTGATACAGTAACCTTCGTCGTCTTTTTTGCAATATCAAAAGAAGCTGTGTCAGATACAATTACAGGTTTTATATTATCACTTAATACTTGAAATTTCCTTGAAACTAACTCTGACTCTTCACCTTGTGAATTTGTAACCACCAACTTTAAAGTATACATTCCTTCTGAAGGGTCCACCAACTCGATTCTATCCAAAGAATCTAACGTAACACTTTTAGTAGACTTGCCATATACTAATTTAAAGTCACTAGTCACTTCTAATCCAGCCAAGTCATAGCTTATATCACTAATATTAACATAATAATCATTAATTCCGTTCGTCTTGTATATAGTAGATGGTTTTAAGCTAAAGTATGCAAACGGCGGAATCCCTACTGCATTACTTATCAATCTTGATGTTGTAGTGCTTGCTCCATCTATGTCTGTTACCTTTAAAACCAACATATATATGTTGTTATCTGATACTTTTTGAAGCTGCTGGCTAGTTATATCTGCATCATCTAAATCTAGATAATACCACTCATATGTCAAATCACCTCTATTGTCAGGATCATAACTTTCATTTACATAACTAACATTACCATCATCATCAAAAGATGACGTAAAATTAGCTACTGGTGCATAATGAGCAATAACAGTTTTTATCAGCTTTTCACCGTAATATATATCATATTTTCCTGGCTTATTAAACGTAAGATTAATATCGTTTGTATATATTCCACTCAATTCATGAAGCTGTGTTGCATTTTTAAAACCATCTAAAGAGTGGACAACTTTCCACTTTCCACTTGGATACTCAGAATCTATTGTATTTTTAAAGCGTTCATCAGTTACTGTAACACTTACATTATCTGTTACAAGAACAACATCCGTATTAACTGTCTCTTGAATCGCCCAATATCTATCGCATATAGATTTTGCTATCTTTTTAATCTGTTCTTGATAATTCAAAGTATCCACATTAACAATAGCACCATTAGAAAAATTTTTATTTAAAAATTCTTCTGATGCCGCCACATTATTATCAGAACACCATGCTATATAATCTATCTCTTCATTTTGAAGTCTGCTTAAAAGCTCAGACGTAATAACTTTATCCGCAAAATCATCTATAGGGTCTTCATTTAAATTAACTAAAAATTTTAATGTATCTTCTCCCCAATCCGGTTCACGAATTACATCTTTTAATAGACGCACTTTTTTATATGACATTGTAAGGTTAACTAGCGATAATATCGTTAAACGCTCACAACTGTGACTTGCATATGAACTTAATGGTCCAAAACCACCTGCTGTCTCGCTTATTATATCAAGAGACACACTATTTGTTTTTGAATTATCACTAATAATTGTCCAATTAATTGCATCTAAATCATCATATGTTGTATTGTTATAAATACTCACATCATCTTTACCAAACTCACCGTAAAACACTTGAAGTGATGTAGGATTAGCTATTACTTTAAACTTTCTATATTTCACATCATTATATGATGTTTCTGCAATCAATGTACAACCTGTCATAGAACTAAATTTTCTATGATACAGGTTGCTTGTCGTATGCAATACTTTTGTATCAACGTTTGTCAACTTATATAAACGCATTTTTTCACCAACTCCATTTTCATTATATTGGTTAAAAAGCAAATATCCATTAATTACTTGATCCACACCATAAGTACCCTTTATTTCAGAATTCAACAAAAATCCTACACCATCTAATGCATCATGTGCAACATCTTCCACAATATCAAAAGTAAATTCTTTTTGTGCTGCTTCTGCATTTGGTAAGTATTTAAAATCAACAAATCCACTCGCACCATATCCATAAAATGTTACTGTCGAACCATTGTTTGATTCTTCAATATGAGCTAACTTACTATTATTAGCATTAGCCGTTTCATAATCAGCAATCTTTTCTACATACGTATTTGTGCTAGGATTAATATTTGCTGCTATACTATGGTCATAATTCCACCAATCAAACTCGTTTGACGAGTTAACGGCTACTGTTTCTATATCCATTATATTTATATCTTTTTCAGGAATCTTTATTTTTCCCTTTTCTATCGCATATGCTTCCATTGCCAATTTTAGATCTTTTTCAAACTCACTATAGTCTTCATCAGTAATTCCAATAGATAAAGCTACATCTATAGTTTTTGACATATTAAGGGAAATAGATTGTGCTGTTGGCTGCTCTGCTGCCATTGCATCAATAGAAAAAGCTGTTGCCATTACATTGGCAACAAACACCATTATCATAGAAAATATGATTATTTTTTTTATGATGCTTTTATTTTTTATACAAAAAATCATACTTTCTCCTCCTGATTTCAAACTTATCTGTTAATTCACATTAATTTACTTCATTATACAATGCAAAACAAGCTTTGTCTATTGAATATTCAATAAACAAAGCTTGTTTTTTCGTGAGTCTTGTACTATTATACTTTATAATCATTCCCACTTTAAGGCAACCATTATTTTTTACTTTTTTTGTACTTTTTACTCATACATTCTAACACTATAATAGATTCGTTTATTCTCCACCTGCCTTAAAATTATATATTGGCTTTATAACACATTCAATATCTACAGTTTCACCTATGTTGTTTACTATATCTTCCATGTCCTTATATGCCATAGGACATTCATCTAAAGTATTCTTACTTACTGATGTAGTATATACATCTTTCATTTGCTTTTTAAATTCCGATACAGTAAATGACTCTTTTGCTTTTGATCGGCTCATTAACCTTCCTGCTCCGTGAGGAGCTGATTGGTTCCAATCATCATTGCCTTTTCCAATACATATCAAGCTGCCATCCCTCATATTTATAGGAATAATTAGTCGTTCTCCTTTTTGGGCTGATACAGCACCTTTTCGAAGAATCATATTATCAACATCAATATAATTATGAATTGTAGTAAATTGCGTGGTTACATGAATTTTCATTCCTTTGATTATCTCTTCCATCATTGCTTGTCGATTGTACATCGCAAATTCCTGAATTATTTTCATATCATGAATATACCGTTCAAATAATTCTCCGCTTACATAAGCAAGTTGTTTTGGGATATTAATTCCTTCCACATTTTTTAGATTTGAAAATGCTTGATTTTGATAATAATTTGCCACTTCAAGTCCTAAGTGCCTACTGCCAGAATGTACTACTATATAAATATTATCATCTTCATCTTTATTACATTCGATAAAATGATTGCCTCCGCCAAGTGTACCTAGGCTCTTCTCCGCCCTGTCTAAATTCACATCGTCCACACAATACAAATCATCTATGTGGCACTTTTCAAAGTAACTATGTGTCTTGGTTCTAATATTAAAGCCCGAAGGAATTTTGTCATAAATTAATTTATCCAGCCTTTGTAATTCAATATGCTTTTCTTTAATTTTAACACATTCCATTCCACATCCAATATCCACACCCACAAGGTTAGGAACAATCTTGTCTGTGATGGTCATCGTAGTGCCAATAGTACAGCCTGAACCTGCATGAATATCTGGCATAAGTCTTATTTTACTTCCAGCTACAAATTCTTGTTCTAACAAAAGCATTACCTGTGATATCGAGGCTTCATCTACAATATCTGTAAATATCTTAGCTTCGTTATATTGTCCTTTTAATTCTATCATTACTCTTTTTCATTTCTCCTAATCTTTTCAAGTTTTTTCTTTTTCATATTTATATGCCTTACTTTGGCACGGGGTAAATATTTATCACATTTTTGGCAGTATCCGTTATGTTCTGCCTCCCGCCCTTTTTCACACTTTCCTGCACATATATAATATTTGCAGGGAGTTTCTCTATCCTTTGCCATATTTGTACCTTTCATTAAAGTTTCATCTTATTTACATATGGTTCATAAATCGAACTACCATCCAATATATTTCCATATGTATCAACCCAACAAGGAATATATCCACTTCGGCTTGCCACCATCTGGGAACCAATGTTTGTGACTGAAGCCGAATAAAAAGGTACAATATCCCTTTTCATTATTTCAATGCTTAATCTACTAATCAGTTTCGTACCGAGTCTGCCATTGCGATATTCCGGTTTTACATCTACACCAACTTCCCATAATTTATTACTCTCAGCTCCTGCTCCAGCTATTCCAACTATTTCATTCTCTTTTTTAGCTAAGAATACAATTTCTGTTAAGGTATTCCCATCTTCATCAAAAACCAACGAGTTGTCAAACCCTTCTATATCTACAAGTTTTTTTAATTCATCTCCCATTAATAGTTCATATGAGTAATTATCGGGCAGTAAAGGCTCTTCTAATTTTTCAACATCTGGTATGTAATGAATAGTTTGCCCATATACAAATGGAAACTCAAATATTTCGTCACGATTTTTTCTGGATAAAGCATTTTTTACTGTGTCATATATATCTTCTGAAATACATATAACAACGCACTGATTATAAGTCATAATTTTTATATATGGTAACTGAATTGTTTTATTCATCGTATAAATTGTATTATTTTGACTCAAATCAGGAATAGAACAATAAAACTGCTCCGCTAAATATTTCTTTACCTCCAAATTAATATATTCCTTTTTCATATTAATTCTCACTTTCCTCTAATACTTCTAAATCACTTTTTATGAACTCAATTTGTAGTTTCCTTATATCTATATAAGCTTTATATAATCATCAAGCTGCTCTTCTTCTAATGTAGCTATTAATTCTGTAAACTTTTCTAAACTTCCATTCACAGCATAATCTTCTAATGCATTATAATATTCTAATCTACTTTCTTTTGCAATTGAAATAGGTAAAAATTCTTCACTCATAAGTTGGAAATTCATAATTAATCTTGATGTCCTTCCATTTCCATCTATAAATGGATGAATCCTTACAAACTCTGCATGAGTCCAAGCTGCATACTCAATAGGATTTAATTCTTTTTGTTTAACTGATAAATCATTATAGAAGTTTTTTATTTGGTTATACATATCATTTCCAGTTGGTGGTGTATGTCTTGCTCCACTAATCCTTACTTCTTGATTTCTATAAACTTCACCTATAATAATATTTTCTGTCAAAATAGAATGAATATCTTTGATTATTTTTTCATCTAATTCTTCTCCTTCTGTAATACACTTTTTAACATAGTTATAAGCCTTCTTATGATTAATAACCTCATAAATTTCCCTGATTTCTTTTCCACCAATAGAAATACCATCTTCCAAAACAACTTTCGTTTCCATAAGAGTTAGCGTGTTTCCTTCTATGGCTGTTGAATTATGTGTGAAGGTTAATTCAAAATCTTTTTCATATGATGAGATGGTAACCTTATCTATGGATTTCTTACCATTTTGATATATATTCTTTTTTTCCTCTAACTTATTATAGTCAACCATAAATATACACTCCTAATTTATAATATAAATATTATTCTTCTTTCTCGATAACTACTGATGTTCCATTCACAGACACTCCAATCATATTACTTCCTTTAAATAATATAATAAATTATAACATTTTTATCACATAAAGCAAAGTAAATATCCATACAAATAAGGCATACAAATATCTCTACTTATATGCCTTAAAATACTTATTCATCTATTTCACTATCCCAATAAGGCTATTTATATCTTCAACCTTATGTCTTACCATATATTCCTTAATACCATTAATTACATCAATAGTTGCTGTTGGATTTACAAAGTTAGCTGTTCCAACTGAAACTGCTGTTGCTCCTGCAAGTATAAATTCCATAGCATCTTCGGCTGTACTTATTCCACCCATACCTATAATAGGAAGTTTTACTGCATTAGCTACCTGATATACCATACGAACTGCCACTGGCTTTACTGCTGGGCCAGACAAGCCTCCTGTTTTATTAGCTATTGCAAATGCTTGTCTTTCAATATCTATCTTCATACCTGTTATTGTATTAATAAGTGATAACACATCTGCTCCACCTGCCTCTGCTGCCTTAGCCATAACTGTAATATCTGTTACATTTGGACTAAGTTTCATGATAACTGGCTGCTTTGCGTATTTTTTAATCTCTTTTGTTATTGCTTCTACTGCTTTTGGATCCTGACCAAATGCTATACCGCCCTCTTTTACATTAGGACATGAAATATTAATTTCAAGCATATCTACAGGTTCATTTGCAAGTCTTTCCACTACCTCGCAGTAATCTTCTGTGGTTTTTCCACATACATTTACTATAACCTTAGTGTCAAACTTCTTTAAAAATGGTAAATCCCTTTGTACAAATACATCTATTCCTGGATTTTGAAGTCCAATGGCATTTAGCATACCACCATATACTTCTGCTATACGAGGTGTTGGATTGCCTGGCCAAGGAATGTTTGCTACTCCCTTTGTCACTACTGCACCAAGTTCGTTTAAATCCACAAATTCACTATATTCCATACCTGAGCCAAATGTTCCGCTTGCTTCCATTACTGGGTTCTTAAATTCAACTCCTGCTAAATTAATCTTAGTATTCATTATAACTCGACCTCCTTAGCATCAAATACTGGGCCATCTGCACAAATTCTTTTATTATTTACATTTGAATGATGGTCTACATCTTTACTCTTGCAAACACAAGCAAGACAAGCACCAACTCCACATGCCATTTTTTCCTCTAAAGAAATTTGTGTTTCGATATCATTACTGATTCCAAATTCTTTTACTGCGCGAAGCATAGGTGTTGGTCCACAAGAATATATAACTTCTGCGCTTAAATTATTTTCCTTAATCGCATCTATAACATTGCCTTTTGTTCCAACGCTCCCATCCTCTGTTGCCACATATACCGAACCATATTTTTCAAGCTCAGATTTTAGGAATAACTCTCCATCTCTGTAACCAATGACCATTTGAATTTCAAGGCATCCATCTGCTACAAGTTCTTTTGCAAGTTCTAACATCGGAGGTATTCCTATTCCTCCTGCTATCAACATTGCTTTTTTTGTTTTTTTAGAAAATCCATTACCTAAAGGACCTAAAATTGGTATCTCTTGTCCAATTTGGTATTTTGAAAATTCATCTGTTCCTTTTCCTACCACTCTGTATACAATACGAAGTTCATCACCATTTACCTCACATATGCTTATTGGTCTTGGAAGTATTCTTGAACCATCATTACAATATAGTGAAATAAACTGACCTGCAACACTATCTTTTGCTATATCTTTAGTTTTTAACCACATACTGTAAACGCCATTTGCTATTTTTTCTTGACTTATAACAGTCACTGTCTCTTTATGCTTCATATTTCATTCCATTCTTAAAATATTGATTGAATATCATTTATCATATCTATTACTGCTTGTCTTGAAGCTTCTGCATAGTTTTGAGCTCCAAATTTAGCATATTGTTCCATCTTGTAAGCTGCAATTATACCTCTTGAAGAGTTTACTATTGCTCCTAGTCCATCTTCATTAAAGTAAGGTTTTAAGTCTGAAGCTTTTCCGCCTTGTGCACCATATCCTGGTACTAAAATATAAGTATTAGGCATTATTTTTCTAAGTACTTTACCCATTTCTGGATAAGTTGCTCCTACAACGGCCCCTACATAGCTATATTTGTCGCCCATGTGCTCTTCGCCCCATTTTGCAACCTGCTCGCCTACTATTTCATAAAGTGGTCTGCCATCTACAAGTCTGTCTTGGAATTCTCCGCTTGACTTATTTGATGTCTTTACTAATACAAATATACCTTTAACATTTTCTTTACAAACATCAACAAAAGGCTTAACACCATCTGTTCCAAGATAAGGATTAACTGTAACAAAATCTTCATCAAATGGTACATATGTCTTTGAGCCAATTTGAACTTTTCCAACATGTCCAATTGCATAAGCAGAAGATGTTGAACCTATATCACCTCTTTTAATATCACCAATTACAACAATATCCTTTGACTTTGCATAATCTACAGTCTTTTTAAATGCTTTAACACCTTCTACCCCAAACTGTTCGTACATAGCAATCTGTGGTTTAACAGCAGGAATCAAATCGAAAGTCGCATCAATAATTGCTTTATTGTACTGCCAAATTGCTTCTCCTGCACCTTCTAAAGTCTCTCCAAATTCGTTAAATGCATTCTTTTGAACATGTTCTGGAATGTAATCAAGCATTGGGTCTAGTCCCACTACTATAGGTGCATTTAATTTCTGTATTTTATCAACTAGCTTGTTAATCATTTAATTCATTTCCTTCCTTAGGTGGTTTATTTAATAAGAATTTCCTCCAAATTGTTCCAGCAAGAATTGTTTTATAATTCTTGCAAAGTTCGGCTTTAGCCGAATCTTTTATTATTTTCCGATATTTGGAATAGTTGCAAATCCCTTTGCTAAATCTTCATCTGTTGGTATATAATCTGACATTTCACCATCATTAAACTTCTGATATGCCACCATATCAAAGTAACCTGTTCCTGTAAGACCGAATACAATTTTCTTTTTCTCACCAGTCTCTTTGCATTTAAGTGCTTCATCTATAGCAACTTTTATAGCATGGCTGCTTTCAGGAGCTGGAAGTATTCCTTCAACTCTTGCAAATTGTTTTGCTGCTTCAAAAACTGCTGTCTGCTCAACTGATGTTGCTTCTAATAATCCATCATCATAAAGTTTTGAAAGTATTGAGCTCATTCCATGATATCTAAGTCCACCTGCATGATTTGCTGATGGCATATATCCATTTCCTAATGTGTACATTTTAGCCATAGGGCATACTTTACCTGTATCACAGAAATCGTAAACAAATTTACCTCTTGTAAGGCTTGGACATGATGCTGGCTCAACTGCTATTATTCTATAATCATTTTCTCCTCTTAGCATTTCACCTACAAATGGAGCAATAAGTCCTCCTAGGTTTGAACCACCACCTGCGCATCCTATAATTATATCTGCTTTTATGCCATATTTATCAAGTGCTGCCTTTGTTTCAAGTCCTATAACACTTTGATGTAACATTACCTGTGATAATACAGAACCTAATACATATCTATATCCTTCTTTTGTTGTAGCTGCTTCAACTGCTTCTGAAATAGCACAACCAAGACTTCCACCTGTACCAGGGAATTCACTTAAAATCTTTCTACCTACTGCTGTTGTTTCTGATGGTGATGGTGTAACTGATGCTCCGTATGTTCTCATTACTTCACGTCTAAATGGTTTTTGTTCGTATGATACTTTAACCATGTAAACTTCACAGTCTAAATCAAAATATGAACATGCCATTGAAAGGGCTGTTCCCCACTGGCCTGCTCCAGTTTCTGTTGTAACACCTTTTAAGCCTTGTTGTTTAGCATAATATGCTTGTGCAATTGCTGAATTTAACTTATGGCTTCCTGATGTGTTATTACCTTCAAATTTATAATAAATCTCTGCTGGTGTTCCAAGTGCTTTTTCTAAGAAATATGCTCTAATAAGTGGAGCTGGTCTATACATCTTATAGAAATCTAATATTTCTGCTGGTATGTCATAATACGGTGTTGTATCATCAAGCTCTTGTTTTACCAACTCATCGCAAAACACTGGTCTTAAATCTTCAAACTTCATTGGCTCTAGTGTAGCTGGATTAAGTAGTGGTGCTGGCTTGTCTTTCATATCAGCACGTACATTATACCACTGCTTTGGTAATTCACTTTCTTCTAAATATATTTTATAAGGGATATTTTTTTCTGACATTATCTTTGCCTCCATTAATTTATAAGTTTGCTATACAAACCTTTTGCATTTAATAATACTACATATAGAAGTTTTTTTCAACGATTTATGTAATTTGTATCGAAAAACCTTTATCTTAAAACATACGCACTACTTGACATTTAAGCGATATAACGTTATAATTTTAGTATTTTAAAGCATAAAATTAAAAAGAGGAGAAATATTTTAATGAAAAAGAAATTACTTAGTCTCGCTATGATAGCGACTATGACTGCTTCATTATTCGGATGCGGAAGCGACGATGCAGGCAGTGACACAACAAAGAAATATACTATTGGAGTATGCCAATTAGTGCAACACGTTGCACTTGATGCAGCCACAGAAGGATTTATGGATGCCTTAAAAGAAGAATTAGGTAAAGACAATGTGACTTTTGATGTACAAAATGCTCAAGGCGATTCAGCAAACTGTGCATCTATTGTAAATGCATTTACTGCAAAGAAGGTTGACCTTATTTTAGCAAATGCTACTGCTTCATTACAGGCTGCTTCTACTGCAACTACTACTATTCCTATTCTCGGTACTTCTATTACAGAATATGGTGTTGCTCTTGATTTAGATGATTTTGATGGAACTGTTGGCGGAAATGTATCAGGTACTTGTGACCTTGCTCCACTTGATAAGCAGGCAGCAGTTATTAAAGAATTATTCCCAGATGCAAAAAATGTTGGATTACTTTATTGTTCAGCAGAACCAAACTCACTTTACCAAGTAAATACTGTTAAAGGATATCTTGAAGATTTAGGATATACATGTAAGCTTTATTCATTTGCAGATTCAAACGATTTATCTTCAGTTACAACAAATGCTTCATCTGAAAGTGATGTAATATATGTTCCTACAGACAACACAGTAGCTTCAAATGCTGAATTAATTAATAATATTTGTCTTGCAGATAAGACACCTGTTGTAGCTGGTGAAGAAGGCATTGCTTCTGGCTGTGGTGTTGCAACATTATCAATCAGCTATTATGACCTCGGATATACTACCGGAAAGATGGCTGCAAAGATTCTTAAAGATGGCGCTGACATTTCAAAAATGCCAATTGAGTATGCACCAAACTTTGTAAAGAAATATAATGCTACAATATGTGAGGAATTAAAAATTACAATTCCAGAAGGTTATGAAGCTATAAAATAATTATTTTGACAATGTAAGTGGCGAGAGTTGTATTTTGCTCTCGCCTTTATTAACTTTTAGAGAGGTATAGGTAACAACAATGAGTTATATTATTAGTTTTTTAGGAATTGAACCGCTGCTTAATTCCTTACCTGGAGCTGTTTCTCAAGGACTTATCTGGGGAATAATGGCAATCGGTGTATATATTACATATAAGGTATTAGATATTGCCGATCTTACCGTAGATGGCTCTTTATGTACTGGTGCCGCCGTTTGTGTAGTAATGCTTACTAACGGACACAGTATGGCTGTTGCACTTATTTGTGCTACTATAGCTGGTATGCTTGCTGGTATGGTAACTGGACTCTTACATACATTTATGGGAATACCTCCTATTTTAGCTGGTATTCTTACTCAATTTTCATTGTATTCTGTGAATCTTATAATTATGGGAAAGGCAAACCTTGCTGTTAACCCTAACAAATATAGCTTATTAGTAACAATGAGAAATTTAACTGGTCAAGCTTTTTATAAACACCCTATTTTCGTTACCTTAACACTAATTATTTTACTTATCCTTTTCTTATATTGGTTATTTGGTACTGAAATTGGTTCTTCACTTCGTGCTACTGGCTGTAATCAAACTATGGCTCGTGCTCAAGGCATAAATGTAAGCTTCAACAAGGTTTTAGGACTTATGATCTCAAACGGTTTAGTTGCCCTTTCTGGTGCATTACTTGCGCAATACCAAGGATTCGCAGATATAAACATGGGACGTGGTGCTATCGTTATAGGTTTAGCTTCTGTTGTTATAGGTGAAGCTATCTTCGGACGTTTCTTCCATAACTTTGGTCTTCATTTACTAGCTGCTGCATTAGGTGGAGCTATATACTATATTGTACTACAAACCGTTATATTCCTTGGTTTTGATACTGATACATTTAAACTATTATCAGCCATTATAATTGCTCTTTTCCTTGCATTTCCATATTGGAAAGGTAAGTATTTTTCAAAGCCGATAAGAAAGGTAGGTAAAAAGAATGTTGCAAATAAATAATATTTCAAAAACTTTTAACCCTGGTACACAAAATGCTAAACTTGCTTTGGACGATGTAAGCCTTACTTTAAATGATGGCGATTTTGTTACTGTAATAGGTGGTAATGGTGCAGGTAAATCAACTTTACTTAATGCCATTGCTGGTACATGGTATGTTGATGAGGGTTCTATTAAAATTGACAATATTGACGTTACTAGAATGTCTGATTATAAAAGAGCTAAATACCTTGGAAGGGTTTTCCAAGATCCAATGACTGGAACTGCAGCTACAATGGGAATTGACGAAAATCTTGCTCTTGCAAAACGTCGTGGAAAAGTTCGTTTCCTTAGAAAAGGACTTACAAGAGCTGAACGAGAAGAATATAGAGATGTTCTTGGTATTTTAGGTCTTGGTCTTGAAAATAGACTTTCTTCAAAAGTAGGACTACTTTCTGGTGGACAACGACAAGCTCTTACACTTCTTATGGCTTCTTTGCAAAAGCCAAAGCTTTTACTGCTTGATGAACATACCGCTGCATTAGATCCTAAAACTGCTGCCAAGGTATTAGAAACCACTCAAAAGATTGTTTCAAGTAACAACTTAACAACACTTATGATTACTCATAATATGAAGGATGCTATTACTTACGGAAACCGACTTATAATGATGATGGAGGGAAAAATCATCTTTGATATAAGCGGCGAAGAAAAGAAGGCTTTAACAGTAAAAGACCTTTTGAGCAAATTTGAAGCGGTAAGCGGAGAAGAGTTTGCAGATGATAAAGCATTATTAAACTAAAAATCGCCCTTCGGGGCGATTTTTTATTGTTATATTACTAGCGTCGGACTTTTGTATACCACTGTCCCTGCGACAATTGTATACATTACCCTTCCTTTTACTTTCCAACCATCAAATGGTGTGTTTTTACCTTTTGATTCGAACTCATTTACATCTATCACATATTCTGCATTTGGGTCTATTATTACTACATCTGCTACTTTTCCCACTGCAAGACTACCCTTATCTATTCCTAATACCTTTGCTGGATTATAGCTCATCTTCTGAGCCATTTGCATAGGTGTTATATATCCCTTATCTACTAGCTGTGTTATTGTTAATGCTACTGCTGTTTCACTTCCTACGATTCCAAATGGTGCGTTTGCAATTCCTTTAGCTTTTTCATCTGCATGATGTGGTGCATGGTCTGTAGCAATAACATCAAATATATCGTTCTTTATTCCTTCTATTAATGCTTCTAAATCCTCTTTACTTCTTATTGGTGGATTCATTTTGTAATTAGCATCATCTTCATTAATATCATCTTCACAAAGCGTAAAATGATGCGGACAAACCTCAGCAGTCACTAATAGTCCTGCTTCCTTAGCTTCTTTTACCATTCTTACGCTATCTTTTGTAGAGCAATGACAAAGGTGTAGTCTTGCACCTGTTTCTTTAGCTAACATAATATCTCTTGCAGTTATAACATCTTCAACTGCGTTTGATATACCCTTTATCCCTAAATCATTTGCCTTTTTCCCTGCATTTAAAGCACCGCCTTCTACAAGGTTAATATCCTCACAATGCGCTAATACAGGTAAATTAAGCCTAGCTGCCTCTTTCATAGCCTTACGATAAACGCCAGAATCCATAACAGATTTGCCATCTTCACTTATAGCATATATTCCGGCCTCTTTCATAGCTTTTATATCTGTAACTTCTTTTCCTTCTTGACCTAGTGTTACAGCTCCAACAGGAAGTACATTTATAGGCGATTCTTTTGCTGCTTTATCTACCACATAACTAACAACCTCCTTACAATCTGTTGAAGGTTTTGTATTCGGCATTGGACAAATACTTGTAAAGCCACCCTTTGCTGCAGCTTTTGCTCCCGTCATAATAGTCTCTTTATGTTCAAATCCAGGTTCTCTAAGGTGTACATGTAAATCAATTAGTCCTGGCATTACATAACAACCATCTGCTTTTATTATTTCATCCACCTCAGTTAAATCTGCTATGTCTTTCTCACTTTTTACTACAATACCATTTTCTATTAATAAATCTCTTACTTCATCAACGCCTGTTGATGGTTCTATCACTCTTCCTGACTGTATTAAAACTTTCAAAATATACCTCCATACTAAATCTAATATTACTGTTTAAAATTTTCCTTTATATCTTTTAATATATCTAGGTTAGTAATATATTTATCAAATTGATTATATTCTACCCATTTATAGCCATTTAACTCCTCAGATAATATTACCATGTCACTATTTGTTTCACATAGATATGCCAAACCAAGGTATGCTGTACTTCCCACTGAATAAGACCATGTATACAATAAGTTTTTAACTTCTACTTCTAATGCAGTTTTCTCATGTACCAATTCACATACCGTACTATTCGGAACATCACCTACATCTACTATTCCATCAATAAATTCCCATTGATATGGTTCATTTATCCTATCATCATACCATTTCTCAACTATTAAATAATTCCCTTGATATTCTACGATTCCTTTTACTATAATCTTTGTTTCTGTCATATGTATACCTATGTCTTTCCATTTTGCAATCACAATAGTATCTTCCTTAAAAATATAGCATAATATACTATATTTATCAAGCAAGTCCATAATTTTGTATTTTTAATGTTTTTTTCAAAAAACTGTTGACAAATTTTCCTTATTAATGTATACTATCCAAGTGTTACAAACAAACACATTTTGCGCGAGTGGCTCAGTGGTGGAGCATCTCCTTGCCAAGGAGAGGGTCGCGGGTTCGAGTCCCGTCTCGCGCTTTTTTGTTTGATAGACAATTTAGTTAAATTACTAGATTGTCTTTCTTTTATTTCTACGCTACTGCATTAGCATTAATTTGTTCAATAACATTTCGTATCCCATTCCACACATTTAAATCTTCAAATATCTCAATAATACTTCCTTTATCTGTAAATGGCGATTCTTGTAACACAGAAAAATCCTTCAACATTCCATTACGAACGATATACTCGACAATTTGATTTACAAAATAAATTTGTGTACTATCAAGATTTATTTTCTCTAAGAACTCTGAAAACGCCTCCTTAGCTGCATTCATATCCAACCCCACTACTTCCCTCACAAATTCTCCAAGTGGTTTTTGACCATATTCTTGCTCATAATCTTCTTTACTTCCAACTTCTTTCCATAATATTTCTTCAAGTAATGTAATGTCTTGTGTTGAAAGTGGTATATTAGTTTTTAATTTTGCTATTACAATATTATCCTGATGTTGGCGAATATAGTATTCTGCCTTTGCCTTATAATTTATAAGATCATCATTTTCTAGTTCAGATTCTTTCCATTCTTGTGATAAAATACTATCCTCAAAATCAGTTGTGTACTTTATAGTGCCACCTTTAGGAATATATTTCATAAGTTCTCGTAAATTCTCTCTAATATACTCAAACTCAGTAATTCCTGCATTTTCCAAATAGTCTGTATGAAGAATCTTAGTAATAAGTGCTGATTTAACCTGTATCTCTTTTATATTTGCCACTTTAGTGATAGCATTTACACGTTTTAACAAATCAGCTATAGCACTAGAACGTTTCTGTTTCATTAACCATGCAAGTTCCAGTCCATACATTAATGCATCAAATCTAATTGCACTTGCCTCTTCACTATTTGGTAGAATAAATGGTGCCACTTCTTCTCTTATCATAATAGTGTCTTCAAAGGTCAATACTTCATAATTATCTTTGCAAGAATATAAGTCAACATATTTTAAATGTTGCTTTACTGCAAAATCATTTCTATTTATTTCCTTTACTTTTTCAGACAATATATTCACTAGATTTTCTCTATAAGTCATAAGCCTATCAACTTGATATTCAATATCTTGTAATTTATAAGCTATCTGAAATTCTAAATTAAATATCGCTTCTTGAACTGTAGCTACATTTGCTGTAGGTTTTCCATTTCCCATGCGGAAAAATTCAAAATTACCGCAAAAATCAAAAATATAAAACTTTTTCTTATCATCACCATCTAATAATCCTTGACACAAACGTGTCCCACGACCTATCATTTGCCAGAACTTTGCCTTGCTCATAACCTTCTTAAAAAATACAAGGTTTAATACTTCTGGAACATCAATTCCAGTGTCTAGCATATCCACTGATATCGCTATCTGCGGCATTTTCTTTGAGTCTGAAAATTCATCTATTGCACTTTGTGCATATGTCATGTAATTATCAATTACTTTTGCAAAAGGCTGTCCATTTCTTGACAAATGCGGATACTCTCTGTTAAAGATTTCAAGTATCTTTTCGGCATGTTCATGATTCTTTGCAAAAATAATTGTCTTTCCCAGTTTTTGTCCATAATCAATCTTAATTCCATCTACCATAACAACACTAAGAGCCTTCTTGATTGTATCATCATTAAATATCCAAGTATTTAGCGCTGCAGAATTGATTTTTTCTGGCAATTCTCCTTTTTCGTCTATAAATGTTTTTTCAAATTCTTCTTTATCCTCTTCTGATAAATCATTATAAACAATTCCTTGTTCAATAAATTTCAGCTGTGTTTCCACAGATACAAAATCTACCAAATATCCATCTTTTACAGCTTGAGCCAAATCATATCCATATGTAGGAACTCCATTTTCCAACTCAAAAACTTGATATGTATTTTTATCTATTTCATCTTTTGGCGTAGCTGTTAGACCCACCAAAGGTGCATCAAAATAAGTAAAAATATCCTTGTATTTATTATATATAGAACGATGTGCCTCATCACAAATAACTAAATCAAAATGACCACATGTAAATAATTTTCCATTTTCATCTTTTATATCATCAATACAATTCATCATTGTTTGATAAGTTGAAAATACACAATGTGCATTATAATTATCTTTCTCTGCGCATAAATTTGTTACTGATAAATTCTGCAAGTGATTTGCAAAACTCCTTTTTGCCTGCGTCACAAGTGAATTTCTATCTGCTAAAAACAAGATGTTTTTTATCCAACCAGCATCAAGCAACACTTTACACAAACCTATAATAGTTCTTGTTTTACCTGAGCCCGTTGCCATAACAAGCAACGCCTTTCTACGATTTTTTATATCAAAGTAATCGCATACCGCCTTAATGGCACTTTCTTGATAATATCGTCCTGCAATACTTTTATCAACTACAACTTGTTCAAGACTTGTACGCATCTTTTGAAGATTAAAGAGCTTCTCTAAATCTCGCTTTGAATATATTGTAGCCACTTTTCTCTCTGGATATTGATTATCTATAATCCTTGTATCAAAACCATTTGTCAAAAATACTACTGGTCTTCTATTATATTCTTTTTCAATTAAATCTGCATATAATTTAGCCTGCTGACGTCCTTTTGCGACATCCTTACACATTCTCTTCGCCTCAATAACCGCTAATGGTCTGTGTGCGTCATCATATAACACATAATCAGCAACACCTGTTTCTGATTTATTCGGCATTCCCTTTAATTTCACTTCATTAACCCAATCTTTTCCTTCTATCCAGCCTGCATCCTTTAACATTGAATCAATATAGATTTTTCGTGTTTCATATTCAGATAATTCTGGTTTTGACACATATGTTTGTTGCTGCTCTTCTCTTCTTGCTGTAAGTTTTTCTCTTATAGATTTATTTTTAGAAATCAAAGTCTTTAAACTTACTTCTGATATATTTATTTTTACAGGTTTATCTTCTTTTTTGTTCTCTAATAATCGATCGTCAAAGAACTTTCCTATATACTTATCTGCATAACAATATGATACAAAATCTAAAAAAGCAAAGAGATTTTTTAAACAAAGTACCGCTTCATCCATTGTTACCTTTTTACCACTATGTGCTGCACGATTCCCTATCTTCCTAATTATGTCCATTCTTTTCCATAAGTCTTCATCCACCAAATCATGAAAGTCTTCTGAACTCATAAGACTTGCTAATGTCTCTTGATATGGCATACTAAGTGATTTATCTACAGAATACATCCACTTTATAGCGAATTCCATAGCTCGACGACTATTGATAACACTCGACTCAATATCAATATGTAGCACTTTCTCTGCCGCAATAGCTGCATCTGCAAAACTATTAAATTTGGGTTCTTGTTTCAAATAATCAAAATTAGTCATTTTCATTTCCTCCTAAATTTGTTTATACTTTTGTTATTCAAACATCTTAATTTAATTTCTACAAATAATACTTTTATTATAATCGACAAATTTCAATTTGTCGATGGTTTGTACGAAAGTTGCGAATTGGTTTTGTAGGTCTATTGGTGGTACCGAAACATTAATGTCCTTAAGCAAGAATATTTTGAACTCTGCAAATGTTGAACCCGAGCCAAGTTTTTTGTACTCTGTTAAAGTTTTTACTCTCATAAAGTATTCAATATATCTTGTATTAAATATTTCTCTATTTGGAGAGATGCACAGTACTCTTCCATCCTTATAATAAAATGGTTCTTCTGTATCAACCATCCATACTTGTCCTTTATTGCAAATCGATGGCATTAACAAATCTCCTTTTTTAGGCTCTGTATCGTCATTTGTTAATTTAATATAATGTTCTTTCGAGATGCAATAAGTCTTGGCTGGTTTTATACCATTAGCAAGTTCACCTATTTCCGTTCCTCTATAAAAAGGAATACCTTCTTCTACAAACTCAGTTGTAAATACTCTATGACTAGAACCCACCCTAGCAACATCACCCAATTTATATGTTTTAAATTTATAATAATCAACGCTAAGATCCCCAAACATCTCGACAAATCGGGATTTGATAAGATTGTCCAACGAATCTAATTGTTGTTTTCTGTTACTGATAATCTTCTCTACTTTTTCCAGCACAAAAATAATTTCTAATTGTTCACTTCTATTTGGTAACAATAGCATTTCTTTCTTATAATCCTTAAAATAAATATGTGGAATCGTTGCACCAGTATAATAACTTGCTAACTTCATATTTGTAACAGCATAATACAAATATTTTACATCAATATTATCTCTAGGCATCAAATATTGTAATGTACCAATTATAGAGGATTTACCTGGCAACAACATTGTTCTTCCTATACCTGCTCCATCTTTAACAACCGCAACATACTCCCTTTCTTGATGGTATTTATCAATATCTTTTATATATCCACTTGCCCCATAAACCGGAAAATTTCCATGTAAATTTTCTAAATCCTTTTGTGCTAAATTTGATGATTTGCCATCGCAAACATCCTCCAGCCTTACCCTCATCCGACAGCCCTACAAATCTGAATTTGCTTT
>JAVBRI010000009.1:0-109216 GCA_031548165.1 Lachnospiraceae bacterium | reverse complement strand
TACAAAGAGCCTGTGGTTGGAGCCTTCCTAAAACCATCAAGTGGTAGGTGATAAGAACCAATCCACAGTATCTCCAAAAAGTATAGCATATAGTCCTTGGAGAGGGACTATAAACACTACTACTATATAATACGAGGTGATTTTATGTATGCTGTAAGAAATAATAGACTATGTACAAAAGATTGTCTATGCATTCATGTCTGTCCCACTGGAGCTACAGATACAGAAGATGGTCAGATAGATAGAGCCAAATGTATAGGATGTGGCTTATGTGCTCGTTCGTGTCCTGCCGCCGCTATCTCAATGGCTCCAGAAAAAAACAGGATCCCAGCACAACAACCAAACGATGAACTCGTTATAAACACACTAATAGAACTTACCCAAAGCAAGGTAAGGCAAGAAGCTATTGCTAGACAGCTTCAAGTATCTAACAATCCCTTATTCATACCACTAGCAAATGCTTTAGAACAATCAAGCCGCATAATGGCTCAAGGTTTGTTATCTGAAGCTGGATTTATGGTGCCACAAAGCAAAAATGTTTACACCTTTTTGCAGTCACTTCTTATTAATCCACCACCAGATTTTCCTATTAACGCTGTAAATGAGTTATTATTATCATTCAAACCTGAGTAGCTATTATAATTTTATTTCTTTTCTCCTAATTCAACTAATTTAATGTAATGAGGGATATCTACCAAATTGGGTTTAAAACTAAATGCTGGTGCGCAACATCCACAACGCCAGTAATCTTTACCTTCAAACTCATACCCTACGCCTTTGTCACAAGGACGATTAACACATCCCTCATTGCCATATCTGAAGATTTCTTTTACAGACTCTGGGCACCCATTAATATATTCAAGACACTTAGATACATTTCTGATTCTAAGTAACAAAAGCATTTTTTCAGTCTCGGAAACATTATGCTCAATATCAAAACTTCTAGATACCATTCTAAACGAATATGGTGCTTTGGAATCCATTGATTTTTGGCTATTATAATATGCAAGCCCATGACATTCAACCCCACCATACGGTTTACGAAACATACCTTTTGCCATTAGAGCTTCATCCATTTTATAAATAAAATTCTTTTCGCTTTCTGTTTTAACCCTATCTGCTGTATCATCCGCACCATATCCATAACCTGCAGTCTGCATATCATCTTGAAACAATCTAAAGTGACAACATAAAAAGTCCTCAATACGATTTATATTCCGAGCCTTTTCTGCCATCAGTTTTAACACTAATAATATATTAAAATCATCTGGATAGGTTATATAAATATCATTTGTAGATAATTTATAGTTCTTTAGTCCTTGAAAATAAAACCCATAATTCTCTAGTTGTTTAAAGAGAATATGAACATTTTTTACAGGATTATATAAAAATAATTTTTCTCCACCTTTCTTATGTAGAGGAATGTTTTTATACTTATTAAGTGAAACTAAAACACCTTGATTTTCAATATCACCACATATCATTAAATGATATAAAAGTATAAATGGGCGATATGTTGCAACACTTACATCACGCCATTGCTGTGAAAATACACGGTATTGCTCTTTTTCGTGCATAGGCATACCAAACTCTTCTGGATATTTTGCAATATCACCATATAAATTTATATAAAGTGATTGAATTTGAGCAAAAGAGGCTTTTATTTCTTTTTCACTAACATAAGTTGTAAAATCCGAATGAACTACATAATCCTTAGGTATCTGTATTACTTCATCTTGGCGTAACTTCGCCCACTGTTTTATCCAATATTTACTCACTTTTATACACTTGCCTTTCTTTTTTTACTTGAATAAAATGTATTAATTATCTCTACATACTTTGAAGGTTTGTAATATTCAATTTTATATTATATATGCTTCCCTAACGGTAGAGTCAATGGATTTTAATAATGATTATAAACTTTTTTATAATTAAAGTCCTAAGTCCTCATCCACTAAAACAACCGTTATTTTAGGTCCATTTGGTTGTTTTCTATGAATAGTTATAACACCACAAATACATTCTGGTGATAAACAATCTTCACATTTCCCTGTAACAGCACAAGGAGTCTTCCTATTGTATCTTTTAGCATTTTGTACTGCTGCAGTATTACGTGCTCGATTTATAGCTTCATCAAGTGACTTAGCAATTTTATTTTTACCAATAACATAAACAACTTTATCTGGTCCATAACAAGTTGCCGCTGTTCTATTACCTGTGCCATCAATATTAATAATTTGACCATCATAAGAAATTGCATTAGCAGATGTTAAGTACAAATCAGATAAAAGTGCTTTCTTTGTTTCATCTTCTGAAGAGCCCGGAACATGACTATATATGGCAGAAACCTTATCAATAAGATTTTCCTTTAAGCCTAACGAATCTAATGTTAACGAATTGCCCATTCCTATAACCATTTCCTTACTCATAGAAAATGTCTCTAATATATAATCTACTGCTTCTTGCTTATTATTACATATAACTGAGTCAAAACCCCGTTTAATTAACTGCTTTTTCAAATTATCCAAATCAAAGTCCATTTTTATAATTTTAGTACACTCATCATCTCTTATATTCATTTATCATTATCCTTTTCTAACTAAGTATAAAATATTTCTTTAATTATAGCAAAAACCTATCCTAAAATCAATTTACAGATTCCATAATCCAAAAGTATTTTACCCGATTTTAATTGCTAAGTTTTGTCTGTGACATTAAACATTAAACACATAAAAACACTATGTTGACACTATAGATTTAGAATGATAAAATGTACCTATAATTCAACATTTTATAGATGTTATACATAAAGGAAAAAATAATGAAACTAAACAAAAAATCTTTTTTGAGTGCAGTGTTAGTACTTTTTATTTTATTAGGCCTTTCACCAAATATTTTTGCTAGTGAAGAAACATCCACCATTAAGGTAGCTATGAGCGAAGATGAATCAATAATAGTTGAGCGTATATTGTATACTGCTTTACAGCGTAACGGATATCAAATGGTTACAAAAACCGCTGGAATGCGTACAATGGTTAACGATGTCAATTATGGTGATGCTGCTATTGTACCCGCACAAACCATTGGACTGGATGAAGAATATACAAATTTAATAAGAATTCCTGTTCCTATATCATATGTAGAAACCAATGCTTATACACGCAGTGATGATTCATATGATTTTTCGTCTTGGAGTGATTTAACTGGATTAAGATTAAGTCACTGTTGGAAAAACGTGTATATAACCAAAAATGTGCCTCGTGCACAAGCCTCTGATATAGTTGTGTTAAATGAGTATGATGACTTGTGGACATCATTGCTGACAAATGAAACTGATGTTGCGGTAATTCCGAATTTAACTGGATTTGTTCGCATTGTCCCTGATGGAGTCAAACTTGCTGGAGTTATAGAGCGAGAACCTAGATATACATATGTCAATAAAGATTATGCTTATCTTGTTCCTCTCCTCACGAAAGCATATGAAGAAATGAACAGCGATGGTACAATGGACCAAATTCGCAACAGCGAACAAAGCGGCGAGAAACAAATTGTGTTGCATATAAGCTCTTACAATTCACAAACCGCATGGGAAAATAGTGAGATCGATGCTATACATAAATCTTTTGAATCCAATTCAGATATTGAATACATAAACCTAAATTTAAATGCAAGACAAACCAATAATAGCATAAACATGAATAAAGTTATAGAAAATACTATTCGTATAAATTTTATAGAGCGTAATCCGGATCTTATTATTGCTTCTGATAATGATGCTCTTGAATTTGTGCTTAACAATTACTATATGTTATTTCCAAAAGTACCCGTAGTTTTTTGTGGAATTAATGATTTTGATATTTCTATGTTGCATGGTTTTGAGGATTATGTGACAGGCGTAACTGAATCAGAATCCTTTAACGAAACATACGAGGAGATGTTGCGGCTTTATCCGAAAACAAAACGTATATATATTCTAAATGACTATACAAACTCTGGACTAAAATGGCGTGACGCCCTTCAACAGAGTATAAATGCATGTGATTTTTCAGTAGAATTTGAATTTAACGAGAATAAAAGCCTAACCGAAATTTTAGAGGACATTCGTGGCTTCGACTCTGATACATTGGTTTTAATAGGCACGTATTTCCTTGATGGTAAAAATACGTTTTATTCAGAGAAAGAAATACAGGAATTAGTTTCCGCAGCATCAAAAAAACCAGTTTTTTGTTTAGCCGATTCATATAATGGTTATGGAACATTAGGTGGCTATGTTTCTGTCGGTGCAACTCAAGGCAGTATTGCTGGTAAAATGGCAAATGATATTCTTAATGGAGAATTTCCTTCTAACATCCCAATAATAACAGACTCAAGTTCTCTTAACCAATGGCAGTTTGACTATGCTATTGCTAAGAAATATGGTATAAATACAAGTTCTTTACCCAAAGATCATGAAGTTATAAACCGCAAGTTATACATATGGGAAACTAATCCGTTGGAGTTTAAGTTGGCTTTAATGGCTGTAGGCTTCTTTATCGTTATTATAATAATATTGATTCTATTCTTGAGGTTGATGCGTAAAAAGAATAATAATTTAATAGAAATGCAAAGTCATCTGCATTCAGCAGAAGAATTAAATGAGGTTATGTCAACTGCCGCTGAAAAAGAAAAAGAAGCAAATATGCAAAAAAGTCTCTTCTTGTCAAATATGAGTCACGAAATACGAACTCCTGTAAATGCTATTACAGGTATGACCATGATAGGCAAATCCTCAACAGATATAAAAAATAAAGATTATGCTTTTGATCGAATTGAAAACGCTTCTACACATTTACTTGGTGTAATTAATGATATTCTTGATATGTCTAAAATTGAAGCAGATAAATTTGAGTTGTCAAACACAGATTACGATTTTGAAAAGATGTTTCAAAAGGTTGTGAATATTATTAATTTTCGTGTAGAAGAAAAAAAGCAACATTTTATAGTTTATCTAGATAATAATATACCCCAAATATTAAATGGTGATGATCAGCGACTTTCACAGGTTATTACAAACCTGCTTTCAAATGCAGTTAAATTTACACCAGAAAATGGCTCTATACGACTTGAAGCTCGACTATTAAATAAAGATAACGATATATATACTATAAGAATTGAAGTTACCGATACAGGCATAGGAATTGATCCCAAAATTCAATCTCGCCTATTTCAAGCTTTTGAGCAAGCTGATATTAATACCACTCGTCAGTACGGTGGTTCAGGTCTTGGACTTGCCATATCAAAACGTATTGTAGAATCAATGGGAGGCAGTATATGGATAGAATCAGAACTTAATAAAGGTTCTAAATTTGTATTTACTTTCCAAACAAAACTTGGTGCTATTTCTGACACTACTGATGAACATCATATAGATGTATGTTTTAAAGGATACCGTATACTATTGGCTGAGGATATTGAAATCAACCGAGAGATTATTATGGCTCTTTTAGAATCCACTCAATTAGAAATTGAGTGTGCAGCAAACGGAGCTGAGGCGTTTAAAATGTTTGGTGACACACCAAATCGTTACGATTTAATCTTAATGGATGTACAAATGCCTGTAATGGATGGGTTAGAAGCTACTCGTCTTATACGTTCTCTTAATTTTAAGAAAGCTAAAGAAATACCCATCATTGCTATGACAGCTAATGTTTTTCGTGAGGATATTGAAAAATGTCTAGATGCTGGCATGAATGCTCATTTGGGTAAACCATTGAATATCGAAGAAGTTTTTAGAAAAATGCAGATTTATTTAAAGTAGAATAATAGGTCTCCTATGATTTTATTTTATCATAGAAGACCTTACATTTCATTGTTTACAGAAACACTTTCACACTCTTCTTTTATTACACTAACAACTTCATTGGTTAATATTTTTTTAAGTGCTAACTGTGCCAATGCAGTTATTGCTGCACATTTAATATCAGTATCTTCACATTGCAATATTTTACTTAAGGGAATAAATAACTCTTTACTTGGAAAATTTGATGAAATTTCAACATTCCAATACCTTACACCAATATGTGGACTATTTAAAGCCTGTAAAATATGTGGTAGTACTTTTTCATCATCATACATCCTTATTACATCCTCTACCATTTGATATACCCCTAAACCGTCTTTTCCTCCAAATGAATTTAAAAATAGGGGAATACATTGCTTATCTGAGTTATTAATAAAAATTTTTCTTACCTCTTCATATTTAGCAATCTCTTCTTCTTTTATTTCATCGTCACTTGGCATAGGTTGATGTTGTTTTAAAAAATTAATTGCCTCTACCTTTGTAATCATTTTCAACCTCCTGTAATTAATTTTCACTTTACGTATATGTACTAATTTATGTTAATCCAGTAGCGTTTTAATATTTCACCATCAGGTAATTGTATTTCACTTTCAAATTCACCTGAACAATTAATGATTGTCTTTTCTGAAACATTATTACTTTTATTACAAGTCAATAGTATATCTTTCAAACCGATTTTTTTACAATATTCTAATGCTAACCTCAAAATCAGAGTAGCGTATCCTTTCCTGCGTTCACTTGGACGCACGCCATAACCAATATGACCATGTATTTGAACATATCCATCATAAGGAAACCTTATATTTATTGTACCTATCAACTTGTTATCAGATTTTCTTATAGCAAAAAATATAATTGAACTAATACATGTTCTTGATAGTATATTAAATTTATTATAACAAAAACCTGCTTAAAAAGCAATTTATGCTTGCTGTTTTTCTTGCTCGAATCATCAAGCAAAAAGATTATAATTATGTTATAATGCAGTTACGTTAACGTTATAAAAATTCTTTAAAGGAGGGGCAATGAAAAATTTTATTATTCTTACCGAATCAATAAATTTTATTGAGCAAAATTTATGTGAACCAATCACTCGCAAAGATATTGCGAAACATTGCTTTATATCACTTTCATCTCTTGAAAAGTTATTTCATTATGCTTTAGAAATAAGTATAAAGGAATATATATCAAAAAGAAGGATGACTCAAGCAGCAAAAGATATCTTAAAAAATGATATGAATATTTCTGATATAGCTATGAAATATCAATATAACTCTTTAGAAGTTTTTTCAAGAGCATTTAAACGATTATGGAATACTAATCCATCTGAGTTTAAAGAGAAATGGAACTTTACAGGTATATTTCCAAAAATAAATTATGAATATCAAGAAGGAGAAGATTTATATATGGCACGAAAAAAAGTTGATATTAGCGAGGCATATGAATTTTTCAAAGAATTAAAAGGAAGTTATGTTATTTGTTTTGATGGAAAGCATTTTTCGCAAATAAATGAGATTTCATTTAAAGCTGGCGATTTGGCAATTCTTGAAATTGCATCTCGAATTGATAAGGTAGCATCTGATGATATGGTTGTTTTAAGGATTGGTGGTGATGAGTTTGCACTTATAACGGGTATTTATGATGAATCCGAAGTAAAAATGATTGCAAATACTGTGTTACAAGAAAACGGAAATCCTATTATCTTTGAAGGTAAAGAAATCCCTATATCATTATGGTATGGCATGATTGTTATTCCTGAAGAATTGAAGTATGATGAACTTTTTGAATCAATGCATTTGGCAATTAGTCATTTAAAAACATCTACTATAGATTAACTTAAAAGAAACCCAGTTGAAAATTTTAAATTTTCAACTGGGTTTCTATAATGCTTATATGTTATTCTGATTTAATTTCTTCTTGTAAATATTTTTATGTAATCTTTCAGACCAAAAAGGTATTAATGTTGAGTGTGAGGAACCCGTAACAGGATCTTCAGGTATTCCAGCATTTGGAGCAAAAATTTTATTCGCTACAATTTACATAATATACATCTACCTCATCTTTTGCAGGGACTTCAAACATTTCATTCCAAAATCTATGGGCAACTTCTTCTGGGAAGAAATATGACGATGTTAGCTGTCCTGTTTCGATTTTATAGTTACGTTTATTAAGATTCCTTATTAAAACATCATGTGACACATCAACATAATGCCACTCATACTTAATACTATTTTTTTCATAGAACTGTATCGCTTCCTGTCGTTCTGCTTGTGTCCAAAAGCCCCAATCCATAATCACATCACTTCCAGCTGCTATGATTTCCAATGACTTACTATATAAATACTTTCGTGTTTTATCTACTACAATATAATGTTCTGCTCCACCATTTGGTCCAAAAAATATAGTTGTTATTTCATCCTGTGAAAGCAATACTGCAGGCCTCTGTTTTATTAATGATTTTGCGTAAGTTGTCTTTCCACTACACATTTTTCCACAAATCAAAATTACCTTATTCATCTTTACCTCCGTAATATTTTATTATAACCATTATAAAGTCGTACGCAATGATGGGTCAATAGAAAATTAAAAATATTGCAAGTCTTGAACTCTCGTAAAGTTTTATTACTGTTTTAAATAATCTTTATAAAATTCCAATGCTTCTTTTACATTGATTCCATCAATGGTCATACCAGATATATTGCAATCATTTAATACGCAGTTTTCAAAATCACTGTTTTTAAATGCACTTTCATTAAATCTTGCATAACGGAAATCGCTTTTATCAAGTCCTGTTTCGTAAAACTTGCAATACTCCATCCAAGTATCGTAAAATGTAGCATTGGACATATTGCAGTCGGTTATACGCCAGTTTGTCATTTTACCGTCGTACCAATCAAGTCTTTCAGTGCCAAAAAACCTAAACGAAACGTCATCCATAGAACCATCCAATAGAGCAAAACGATAGCGGCTACTGTTATAAACTTCGTCATGTGGTTTCAGCATTTTAATGTGACGGTTATATCGTGCATCAGTATAGAATATGAAGCCATTATCCTCTGCAAATTGGTGCTTTTTACCTTCCCAATCATAACAAAAATGATCCATATTATTTTCAAATTCATTTGGAAAGTAAATATTCCAGCATAGAATGTCAGGATATTTTTGTTTCAACAACTCAAATAGATAAATATTATTATCAGGGTCACTATATGCCAAATATCGAATAAGCATAGCTTCCATACCAACGAAACCTAAAATAATCGCACCGATGCATTTGCCTTTTTGCATTATTTTATAAGAATATGTGCAATTCGGCAACATTGAATGATATTCTATAGCAAAAGAATCAAGCAGCTTGTCTGTTTCTTTGACATTGCTGTAACAACGTTTAACAACCTCAGTTACTTCTGGTATATCTTCTGGTATCACCAATTCAAGTGAAAGATCAATGCCCGTCATATCCACAATCGGCTCTGGTGGCGTTTCAATAACGATTTCTTTTATCGGCTCCGATATAACTGTTTTTAATGCATTTTTCAATTCTTCTGATTCAGTGCTGTGGGTTGTGTCAAGATATTGATACACAACATTAATGTTTTGCTTGTCTTTGAGCATATTTATAAGCTGCCGTAAAATAACTCCGAGTGCATTTAGCTGTTCTGTTTCTTTTTTTGTTTCATCTAGATGGTTAGTAAATACAGAAACCACCTTCGATAGCTCGTTTGATGTAAAAATCTCCTGTATTGACGGAATAGATAAGCGTAGCTTACGAAGCAATACTACCTGCTTGATTTTAAGTAGATTTTCCTCATCATAATAACGGTAGTCGTTTTCAGCGCGAATGCTTTTCAATATACCCACACTTTCCCAATAATGTAGGGAGCGGTGTGAAATTCCAAATTTGTTTGTAACATCACCAATTTTCATTAGTGAATCATTATTTGTTTGCATAATAAGATACCTTCCTTTGCATTTTTATTTTAGTATAAAGCCTTACGCAATGTAAGTGTCAAGAAATTAAAAAAAGAACCCTTAGACAAATTAACTAAAGGTTCTTCTTTTATGCCGGTGGCGGGACATTGAACAGGTTCAAGTCCTACCTCTTCGCATTTAAAAATATTATGCCGGTGGCGGGACTTGAACCCGCACGTGGTTACCCACAACAGATTTTGAGTCTGCATCGTCTGCCATTCCGACACACCGGCTGATGTAAAATATTATGAATGACACGAAGAATATTTTAACACAATTTATTGAATTGCGCAACTAGTTTTGTAAATTTATTTCTTCATTGAAAATAAAAATTATATATGATATAATAATTTTGTTTCAAACGTTATGTTACTATTTATAATATATTCTTTGAAAAAACATTCTTACTTATCAGTAGATATTCAAATAATTTTCCCATATAGAAATAAATTTAACAATAATATATTTAACTGGGCAGTCGGTAGGCGCAATACCATCCATTCTGAGCTTTATAGAAAGGAGATGGTGCCTTTATGAGTACATACGAAGAATTCATGATAATATTAACAGTTTCATTACTAATTATCGCAATTCTCAACTATACACATAAAAAATAGCGCCTCATTCTGTCAGAGTAAGCGCTATTTTAAGCTTAATACGCCAGAATGGATAGGTTTGAGCTATCTTCCGACTGTCTTGCTAAGTATATTATAACATAACATACTTATTAATTCAATACTAGAACAAGATAATTTAACCTCTTACACCGACTTCGAATACACACATCCACAGTACTCTTGCCTATATAACTCATATTCTTTACTCAATTCCACTGAACGTTTGTATCCATTTTTTTTCTTAAAATCTGAATACAAATAACTTATGCCATACTCCTCTTCAAGCTGTCTTCCTATTTCATTTAATAATTCAGCATTTTTCAAAGGACTTATCGAAAGTGTTGTTGTAAAATAATCAAATCCATTGTCTTTCGCCATCTTTGCTGCATAAGAAAGTCTTATCTTAAAACATTCTTCACACCTCTTCCCTCCTTCTAGTTCATTTTCAAGTCCTCTTATACGGTTATAAAAATCACCTGGTGTATATTGTGTTGATATAAAATCTATCTTATTTTTAGTGGGCAGAGACTCAATCAATCTACGCTGCTCATCTATCCTATATGTGTATTCTGACTCTGGAAATATATTAGGATTATAATAAAGCACTGTAATTTTAAAATACTCCGATAAATATTCAAGCACATAACTACTACATGGTGCACAACAACTATGTAGCAATAAGCTTGGAATACTCCCACTAGTCTTAATATTATCTATTAACTTGTCTAATTCTTTTTGATAATTAATGTTATTCATATATCCTCACAAAAAAGCGTCACTACTTATTCGCTTATTCTCCTACATCACATAAAATTGGTGGGCTGCCTTTAGGCAACCCACAGCATGATTTATTTTCTTTAGAACCATTTTTTTGAACCCCACAGGTTATGCTTTTTTAACTCTAAATACTCATCATATGCTCGTTCTAAGATTTGCTTTTCATTAGCAAACTTAAGAAGGTGATAAGCCTCATGATACTTATAATAACCTGAATCAGAGAAAAACTCCTCTTTTTGTGGTTTGCTTTGATAACTATCTGCCATCATCAAATACCAATGAACATCTTTTTCAACAACATCCTCTGGAATATTGAAAGTGTATTGACTCTTGCCAATATACTTTATTATAGATGCGTCTACGCCAGACTCTTCTTTTACCTCTCTAAGTGCTGTCTCTTTATACTCTTCACCGGTTTCAACAGTTCCTTTTGGTAAAACCCAACCTTCATACTTGTTTTTTATATTCTTGTATAAAACTAAAATTTTACCTCGAAATATAACCACACCGCCACAGCTCGTTGCTTCTATCATTGCAATGCCTCCTTGGTGTGCGTAACACTAATCTAATCCGAAAAGTTTACTTTTAAGATAGTATACTCCATATTAAAAAACTAATCAAGGACTTTCAATACATCTCTTGCTATAACTAATGCTGGTGAAATATTCTTTTCAACATTTTCACAAACTACAGCTATTGCATATGATTTATCACCCGATTTAGCAAAACCTATAAACCATGAATTTATATTTGCACCATCATTTATTTCTGCAGTACCTGTTTTTCCATATACAGTCAAACTATCAAACTGATTCAGTCTAAGCGCTGTACCATATTCAACAACACCTCTCATATACTCCGTTAACACTTCACTTTCTTCTTCTGTAAAAAGTCTGCCATATTCTTTACTATCTATTTCTTTAATCGTTTTTCCATAAGTGTTTTCTATACTTTCAACAAACATCGGTTCCATAAGAACACCTTTATTTGCAATTGCACTTACAATCATTGCCATATGCATAGGTGAAACCATAGTCTCACCCTGACCAAATACTGTTTGAGCTTTTATAAAATCACTATCTGTTGATTTCAATGTTAAACTACTTCTGCTATAAGGTATAGATAATGGTAAATCTGAATTAAAAAGTAAATTCGTACAAGTTTTATTTAACTTATCTACATTAATCAATGTTCCTATGTTAACAAAAGAACAATTACATGAGTATGCAAAAGAGTCTTTTAAATTCATATTTCCATGTGCTGACCTATTACTACATCCTATTGTTTGACCATCAACCGTGGTTACGCCTGAACATTTGTATAAATAATCATCAGTACTTAACCCCTCATTTAAATATTCATTTAGTGTAAACAATTTAAAAATAGAGCCTGGTGTGTAAAGTCCTTGTGTAACTCTATTTAAAATTGGTGCTGACTCATCTGATGATATATTTGCCCAATTGTCTTCTACTTTATTTGGATTATATGAAGGATTTGACACCATTGTAAGCACTTTTCCAGTATCCACTTCCATAACCACTACTGCTCCCTTGTATGGAGCTAATGAATTATATGCCGTTTGCTGAAGTTCAAAATTCAATGTAGAAATAACATTATTTCCTGAATATTTTTTTCCTTGTAAATCATTTGTTATTTTAGTAATAGTACTTACATCTGATGTCAATAAATTGAAATTATATAATGATTCTATTCCATATTTTCCTATACCTATACTACCTACAGCATGACAAAACATATTGTCATAAGGATAATATCTATATTCTTCTCCATCCTCATCCAACTTTGTAGTAGCCAAAACTTTTCCATCGCTACTATGAATTTCTCCTCTTGTAACAATATTTGCAAATACATCTTGTAATTTGTTATAAGAATTATTCATCTGTGATTCACTCTTAAATGTAAGATAATATGCAAAAAATCCTACTAGAAGCAAAAATAACCCAGTGAAAATATATGTTGCTTTCATAATACTTTTATTTTCCATTACGTTTGCCTCCTTTACTCTTTCTTATTTCCTCAAGGCTAACTAACTTACCTGTTTCTGGCATATAGCTATCATTAAACACAGGCATTGTTTTTTCGCTATCTTTTGAACCTTCGTTAATATAAAATGCCTGTATTATAGAAAATGTCAATACTGTCGCTACAATCGAACTTCCACCATAGCTAATAAGTGGCAATGTAACACCTGTAGATGGTATTAACTTTACTGCTCCTCCTACAGTTAAAAACGCTTGTATTGCCATAACTACTGCTAAACCAAATGCCGTTGTTTTATAAAATTCATCTGCACATCTAAATGCAACTCTTATAAATATTATAAACACATTTAAATATAATAAAATAAGCATTAATGCAAAAAATCCACCTAACTCTTCTGAAATTGCAGAGAAAATAAAATCTTGATCTACTACTGGTATCAATCCTGGATTTCCTTTATAAAGTCCCATTCCAAACCACCCACCAGTACCAATACCAAATAAGGATTGTGTGATTTGGTAGCCCTTTCCATCAATAATTGACCATGGATCTACCCATGCTGCAACACGCACCTGTACATGGTCAAACAACTTATATGCCGCAAATGCCGCTACACATCCTACCGTTAGTCCAGCAAAAAGATACCTCGACTTTCCAGTCGTGGCAAATAGTATAAATACATAAGTAACAAAGAAAATAAGTGCACTACCTAAGTCCTTTGACAACACCAAAATAATTACATGGGCAGCCCCCAAAAAGCCTGATATTATTACATTTCCAAAACCTTTATTTTTATATAATATTCCACTAATAAAAAGTACAAATGTTATCTTTACAAACTCGGATGGCTGAAGTGTTATAATGCCTAAATCTAATGATATTTTTGCACCATAAGTAGTTTCACCTATCAAAAACACAAGCGAAATCACCCCTAAACCTAATACCCCGTAAAGATAATAAAATCTTCTTAGATACTTAACCTTCTTTAAAAACCATGGAACAAGCATAGACACAAAAGATGCTACTACGCAAAATACAAACTGTCTTACTGCAATCGTATATGACCTTCTTGTAAGTATTACAAATCCAATCGAAATCAAAAAACACATATTATTCAACAAGATACGGTTTACCTTAGGATATAGAACTTTAAAGAGTTCTATAAAAAGTACAAAATATATAAGCTGTAAGCCATAAAAAATTATTAATTTATCTGCCCTTACATTAATATAAATAACCATAAAGGATAAAAAATGAAATATATATAATATTAAATTTTGTTTTCTATAAAGTGACCGTTTCTTTTGCTTTGTATTCTTTTTAAGGGCCCTGTAGCTTATTAATACATAAAAAGCCATTAGAAAAATTATAGCATATTTGGACACTGCACAAAAAATATTTGCCATTACCTACATTACTCCTCTTTTAAAATGCCCTCTTGTAAAAGAGACATTATTATCAGTTTCAGTTTCAATGTCATTTATTATGTTTAAAATACTTTTCAACTCTTTTAAAGAGGTTTTCTTATCTTCAATAGAAAATCTTATTGCCAAACATCCTACCTCTAAAGCTTCAATATCACTTTTATATCCCGCAAGCATCAAAGGTTTATTGTTGTATATTACATTATGACAATATCTGCAATTAGTTGCTATAAAAAAGTCATTGCCTAGCTTATCCTTTAGATAATAATCACCATTTGATGTTCCATCACAAATATTATTCGTTTTCTTTACACAACCTGCCGTAATCATAACTGGTGTATATCCATATACTTCCATCCTTGCGCCACTAGTATTCAAATGTCTTAATTCTTTGCTATTAAGCTCATATGGCAGCGAAAACATGTCTGCACCAATAGAGCCTATATATTCTATTGTATTATTGTTAAATGCATAAATATTACTATCAAATACAACTTTTTTATTTATACTAGCTTTTTCATATATCTCTTTAAAATAAAAATACTCTTCGTAATTTCTAACTAATATACCATCATAGTCAGACTTTATAAAAAACTCATTATGCTTATTAAAATCATTTGTAGCAATATCCCTACAAACATAAGGTAAAGCATAATGTATTTTTATGCTTTTGTCAAATTCCCTTATTTGCTTTACAGCTATTTCAAGTCGTTGATAAGTAAACCCTGATATTTCTAAAGAAATAATATCTACTCCATTAACTTCTAACACAGCCTCTAACTGCTCTGGTTTACTAACTACACACTCAATAGTCCTAATCTTTGATTTTTGCGTCTCTTTTATAACGCTTGGCATATCCAATGTATCTAAACATCTCTCATAATGTTTAAAAACGCTTTCTTCTAGCTTTTCAATTGCATTTCTTCTAACTTCATTCAAATCTGAAACTGGTACAAACAATCCATCTTCTAAAAAAATATCTAAATCTGAAAATACAAACGGTGTTGCTCCTGTCTTTCTAATTTGTTTTTCTATTGTTTCAACGGTCGCCGGCCTATTTTGAGCCTCATCTGGTAACCCTAAATAAGCTTCTCCAACAAATTCTTCACCTTCTAAATTCATTGATACTTTTACATATATAGGTTCATTTTGCTTTATACTTACAGTTCCTTTAATTGCTATCTTTTTATCTGCATCTATATATTTCTTTGTTAACTCATCTATAAGCCTATTATTTCTGGTTCTATATACATACTTTTCATATAAATCATTCTCGCTTATATTCTTTAAACCATGTTTAAAAGTCGCTTTATCACCATTTTGTATCTTGTTTTTTATTTGAAATTCTATAGATTTTTGTCCTTTTAAATTCACCTCTATAACATCACTAATATTTATTTCTTTTAATGCTTTTATAACAATACTATCTCTATTAATAGAAATAACTTCAGCTACCTTTGCTCCATAATGGTTAGGTTTATATATCGACATTATATCTCTATCATTTCTCTTTTCAAAATATCCGTTACTAAAACCGCCTCTATTATATATTTCCTTTAATTCTTCAATATCTTTTAAATCTACTTTATAATTATCTTTACCTAAAATATCATCTATATATTTTCTATATGTACTCACAACACCCGCTACATATTCTGGTTTTTTCATTCTTCCTTCAATTTTAAGTGAGTATACTCCTGCATCTAAAATTTTTGGTAAAACTTCTAATGCACAAAGATCTTTGGGGCTTAATAAGTATCTGTCGTCTTTTGCATTTACCTTTTTTTCTGTACTAACATTATATAAATCATATATCATTCTACAAGGTTGTGCACATCTTCCGCGGTTTCCACTTCTTCCGCCTATTAAGCTGCTAAACAAACATTGCCCTGAATAGCTATAGCACAATGCTCCATGTACAAATGCTTCTATTTCTAAACCTGTTGCTTCATAAATATTTTGTATTTCAGACAATGACAATTCCCTTGCCACTACTATTCTAGTAACGCCAAGTCTTTTTAACTCTTTTGCAAAATTAACTCCTGTAACTGTCATTTGTGTACTTGCATGAATATGCAATGCTGGAAAAAAATTATGAATATATGATAAGACACCCATATCTTGTACAATAACAGCATCAAGACCTGCTTTATATAATGGGGTCAAAAAAGACATCAAGTAATCCTTTAATTCCTGCTCTTTAACAAGAGTATTTACTGTAAGATACAGCTTTTTACCTCTCAAATGTGCATAATTAATTGCTTGAATCAGTTCCTCAGTATGAAAATTATCTGCATATGCTCTTGCGCCAAACATACTTCCGCCCAAATAAACTGCATCTGCACCTGCATTAAAAGCAGCCACCATACATTTAAAAGAACCCGCTGGAGCTAGTATCTCGCATTTATAGTTACTTTTCATCATAGTATTTATTATTTATACCCTTCTACCCTCTCTACTATATCTGTTCTTCCGTAGTAGTCTTTTTTCTTCTAGTTGAATAAGTTTTTGCATCAGCCAACTCTGTCTCTGACTTAATGAGTTCTTTTTCTTTTTCATTAAGCAAAATTCTAAGTGAATTAACCTCTTTTTCTAAAGACTCTGTCTTTATCTGGCTAGAAATCAACTCATGTTTAATGTCATATAGCTGCTTGTCCTTTTGCTCAATATCACTTTCCAAATTATCTGCTTGTTTTTTCGCTTTGAAATAATCATCTGCAATATTTAGTTCTAGTATAGTTCTTCTTACATCAGCACTTTGTCTTCTGTATGAATCCTCAAGCTTAAACTCCGAAATCTTACTGTTTATATACTCTCCTACTCGCTGTAAATATTCTTTGCTTTCGTATCCGCTTAATGTATATATTTTCCCATCTATTACTACTTCTGTATCATTTTTAGTTGACATGCCAATCCCAAACCTTTCGATATAATTTCATCACTAAATTTATGTAAATCATTTATGCTAAAATATGTATATTTTTATTATACACAATTTAATATAATTTCTCAATAGGTTTATTTGTACATAAAAATCACATTTTTTGACCAAAATGTAAATATGCCTTTTCAGTAGCCACCCTGCCCCTTGGAGTTCTATTAATAAAACCATTTTTAATAAGATACGGTTCGTAAACATCTTCTAATGTCCCTGAATCTTCACCTAATGCTGCTGCTAAAGTGTCTAGCCCTACTGGACCACCTGAAAACTTGTCAATAATAGCATCTAATATAGCCCTATCACCATTATCTAATCCATATTTATCTACTTCCATAGTATTAAGTGCATATTGTGCCACGTCAAGAGTAATGCTTCCATCATATTTTACCTGAGCATAATCTCTTACTCTCTTTAGCAACCTATTGGCCAATCTAGGAGTTCCTCTTGAACGTCTTGCTATCTCCTTAGCCCCATCAGTATCTATCTCTACATCTAATACTTTGGCTGAACGTAATATAATTTCTTCTAGTTGTTCTACACTGTAAAACTCTAACTTATGTATAACTCCAAATCTATCTCTTAAAGGCGCTGTCAAAAGTCCTGCCCTTGTAGTTGCTCCAACAAGAGTGAACTTTGGCAAGTCAAACCTAATAGAACGTGCTGAAGCTCCTTTCCCAAGCATAATATCTATAGCATAATCTTCCATAGCTGGATATAAAACTTCCTCAACCTGTCTGTTTAATCTATGAATTTCATCTATAAATAAAACATCACCTTCTTTAAGATTATTTAATATAGCAGCCATTTCTCCGGGTTTTTCTATTGCTGGTCCACTTGTAATCTTAATATTTACATTCATCTCATTTGCAATAATACAAGAAAGCGTTGTCTTCCCAAGTCCTGGAGGTCCATAAAATAAAACATGATCTAATGGCTCGTTCCTACTCTTTGCAGCTTCTATATATACCTTTAAACTCTCTTTAGCTTTATCTTGTCCTATATATTCATCTAACCCAGATGGTCTTAGGCTATTTTCTATATTTTTTTCTTCAACAGCTAATTCTGTATTAATAACACGACTCTCCATCACAATATTTCTCCTTACCGATAATCTATTTCGAAAGTATTTTTAATGCTTCTTTTATGATACCTTGAACAGTATCCTCTTCTGATGAACTGCACTGTTTAACAGCTCTTGACGCTTCTAGCTGACTATATCCTAATGATGTGAGTGCTAGAATTGCATCATTTATAACCCCTTTTCCAGCAAAGCTTTCCTCGCCATTTGCAGCGCTATTTGTTTTTGAAAACAAATCGTCAACACTTAATTTATCCTTAAGCTCCAGTATAACCTTTTGAGCTGTCTTAGCACCTACACCTGGAGCCTTTGATATACTCTTACTGTCTCCTGATATAATAGCAAACCTCAAATCATCTGAACTCATCACTCCTAGTATCGATAATGCTGCTTTTGGTCCAATACCATTAACAGTAATAAGAAGTTTAAAAAGTTTCAAATCATCTTTTGTTAAAAAACCAAATAAATTCATAGCATCTTCTCTAACACTTAAATATGTATAAAGCTTAACTTCTTCGCCTGTATATCCTATGTTCACCATCACACTAGATGGTACAAATACATTATATCCTATATTATTTACATCAATAACTACTCTATCTGCTTCAATATCTTCTATAATACCTTTTAAATATGCGTACATTCTATATCCCTTCTTTACATTAATATTTCTATATTTATATGTGAAGTATACTACACTTCCAAGTCGAACGCAAGTTCTTTTTTTAAATAGTAGGAAACTGTACGCCTTTTTATAAAAAATAAATAAATATTTACTAAAACAAATATTAATGATATATTAATATTATTAATATTTGTTTTATCAATAACATTGTTGTTAATAATTATTATAACAACAAACACACAAAAGGAGGATTTTTTTAATGGTAGAAAAATTGTTTAAGTTAAAAGAGAACAATACTACGGTAAAAACAGAAGTTCTAGCAGGTATCACAACATTTATGACAATGGCTTATATCCTTGCTGTAAACCCTGATATTTTATCAGCTTCTGGAATGGATAAAAATGCAGTTCTTATTGCTACAGCTCTCGCGGCTTTTCTTGGTAGTGCACTTATGGCATTCCTTGCAAATTATCCATTTGCACTTGCACCTGGTATGGGATTAAATGCTTATTTTGCATTTACAGTATGTGGAACTATGGGTATTCCTTGGCAAACTGCTTTATTGGCTGTATTTATCGAAGGTGTAATTTTTATTTTATTATCTCTTACAAATGTCAGAGAAGCAATATTTAATGCAATTCCAAAAACTTTAAAATTTGCTGTTAGTGCTGGTATAGGCCTTTTCATTGCATTTATAGGACTTCAAAATGCAAATATCATTGTCAACCATGATACCACACTTGTAACTTATCGTGACTTTGGTTCAAACTTCTACTCAGAAGGTATTACCGCAATACTTGCTCTTATTGGTGTATTAATCACTGCCATTCTAATTGCAAAAAAAGTGCGTGGTGGCATTCTATTTGGAATTTTAATTACTTGGGTTCTAGGTATTATTTGTGAACTTATTGGATTATATAAACCTGATGCAGCTTTAGATATGTTTTCTGTAATTCCTAAAGAATTTATAAGCTTTAACTTCGGTTCAATAGCTAATACATTTGGAAAGTGTTTCTCAACGGATTTAAATGGTGCTGGAGTATTAAACTTTATAGTTGTTATTTTTGCCTTCCTCTTTGTTGATATATTTGATACTTTAGGTACTCTTATCGGTGTATCTTCTAAGGCAAATATGCTTGATAAAGATGGTAAGCTTCCAAGAATCAAAGGTGCTTTACTTGCAGATGCAGTTGCAACATCTGCTGGCGCAATTTTAGGTACATCTACTACTACTACTTATGTTGAAAGTGCATCTGGTGTTACCGAAGGAGGAAGAACAGGCTTAACTGCTATAACAACTGCTCTTCTTTTCCTTGTAGCAATTATATTTTCACCTATATTCCTTACAATACCATCATTTGCAGTTGCTCCTGCTCTAATAATTGTAGGATTTTATATGATAGGTTCTGTAACTAATATTGACTTTTCAGATCCATCTGAAGGTATTCCTGCATTCCTTGCTATTGCAGCAATGCCACTTGCTTACAGTATTGCAGAAGGTATTGCAATCGGAGTTATCTCTTATACCATAATAAACGCATGTACTGGAAAATTAAAAAAAGTAAGCCCATTAATGTATGTACTTACTCTACTATTCATTTGTAAATACATTTTCCTCTAAAAATAGTTCGCCAAGTTTCCTATTAACAAAAAAAGATTCGACTAAAGCAGAACTTTAAATCAGTATAAAACACCCTTTCATTGTCAAGAATAGATGTAATGAGGGGGTGTTTTTTTTGAACGATATTTTTAATAGTGATATCAATAAGATGATATCAAGTATAAATAATAGATTAAGAGTGGATGAAAGTTTTGATCTTATTTATAGGACAATGCAAATTGGCGGAAAGACAAGCTGTATTTATTTTATTGATGGATTTGTAAAAGATGACATTATGCAAAGAATACAGGATTATTTCCTAACAATAAATGCAAAGGATCTTAAAAATGATGCACATGATTTTCTAAAAAGCAGTTTGCCATATGTTGAAGTGGATAAAACAAATCATTTTGAAACATTTAAAACTAATGTATTATCAGGCGTAGTGGGACTTTTGATTGACGGTTATGAAGATGCTATACTAATAGATTGTAGAACATATCCCGCAAGAGGTATACAAGAACCTGATAAAGATAAGGTTTTAAGAGGTTCAAGAGATGGTTTTGTAGAAACTATAGTAATGAATGCTGCATTAATAAGACGAAGAATAAGAAATGAGCATTTAACTATAAAAATGATGAATGTCGGAAGTATATCTAAAACTGATGTTGCTGTATGCTATATGGATGATAGGGTAAATAAAAAGAATCTGCAAACCATTATTAAGAGGATTAATTCTATTAATGTTGAATCTCTTACAATGAATCAACAAAGTCTTGCTGAAGCTCTGTATAAAGGTAAATGGTTCAATCCATTTCCTAAATTTAAATATTCAGAAAGACCAGATACAACAGCATCAGCCATTTTAGAAGGAAATATAGTATTATTAGTTGATAACTCGCCGTTATCAATTATTCTGCCTACTACTATTTTTGACATAGTTGATGAAGCAGACGATTACTACTTCCCACCAGTAACAGCTGCTTATCTTAGATTCTCACGTATTTTAATTACACTTGCTACATTACTAGTAACACCTATTTACTTATTCTTTATACAAAATGAACATTTAGTGCCTGATATACTAGCTTTTACAAAAATAACAGACGATATAAATGTACCAATCATACTACAGTTATTGATACTAGAAATAGCAATAGATGGTTTAAAACTAGCCGCAGTAAACACACCTGGTATGCTAAATACACCACTAAGCGTAATCGCAGCCATCATACTAGGAGAAACAGCAACTAAATCTGGTTGGTTTAATAGCGAAACCATGCTCTATATGGCATTCGTGTCATTTGGAAGTTTTACAAGCGATAGTTTTGAACTAAGTTATGCAATGAAATTCTTTAGAATAATGCTTTTAGTCTTTGTTTGGTTATTCAATGGCTGGGGATTAATCGCTGGAGGTGTCATAATATTATTATGTCTAGTAACAAACAAAACTGTTACTGGTGATAGCTATATTTATCCACTAATTCCTTTTAATGGTAAGAAGCTATTCAAGGTCATGATAAGACGTCAAAGTGGTAAATAATAAAACATTCGACTAAAGTCGAAGTTTGCAAGAATAAAATAATCATTGCGATAGCACAATGATTATTTTATTCTTGTTTAACGAACACTACTTTCCTCGCTTTATAGCGCAATGATTTACACTACCTAATAATAGGAATATAAAAATTTGTTTTTACACTACCTACTAATTGTTTTTTTTATATAAATCTTATATAATAATTTAATAGATATTTTATTCTAAAGGAGACTAAACACATGGATAATTCAAAAAAAGAAATAAAATATATAAAGATTTTTTTCCGAGGACTTGCAATAACAATACTAATAATCGGTATGTTTTTTAGTTTTCTTATCGCTAAACTTAATGACGCTCCTGGTTTTGTATTATTTGGAACAGCCGCTGTTTTAGGTGTTTCATTCCTTCTATTTGGAATAAGCGAAATAATCATCCAACTAAAGAAAAACAACGAGCTACTATCCACTATAAGTGAAAAGATAAGCAAATAAAGTACCTACATACCAATCAAGAATCCCGAATTAGTTGTGCTATTGCAACTAATTCGGGATTCTTGCATAGTTTGACAAAGTCAAATCTATTGTTTGACGAAGTCAAATCTATTTTTTATGTATTCTTATAATTGTCACTGACAGCTTTGGAAGCTTATATTCAAACTTCTTTGAAATCTGCGTAGTAGATGCCTTATCCACTACATTTTCTGGATTGTTTATACTATTTGTATCACTTCCTATATCTCCTGCTAACTGTGTTACATCAGCTGTAGCGTTATATGCATCTGCATTTGCAAAATTAATATTAACATCTGCTTCTACACTGCCTGCATTTACAAGTTTAACAATAACATCACCTGTTTCTTCATCAGTACTTACTGTTTGATATACATTTTGTGTGTTTTCAAAAGTATAGTCTATAATACAAGCACCATATGAATAACATTTTATGTTATTTCCATCAACTTCTACTTTAAGCTCATATTCTTGGTTATATTTAACACCAATTTCTGATACAGTACCAGCAATTTGTTCTGACTTAGAGCCGTTAGTTACCTGCTGCAAACAAGAGGTTGTATTTCCCCATCCACCATAGTTCCAGAAAATACAGTTATCCTTATCTGTAACTGCAATTGGAATAATAAATCCTTCATTTCCACCTGTTGCAGTTGCTGTAAATGTCATTGTATAATTAGTCCAATTCTTATCACCAAAGTAAATAACATCACCTGTATTAGTATTTGATGTAGCTCCTTTATTAGATTGAACAAGCTTTCCATCAGATACAGTAAAATCACCTGCCATTACCGTACCGTCTTTTAACGCACTTGATTCACTAAAATCCTGCTCGTAAAGCACATCACCTGTTTTATTTGATACAACCTTAATATCATCAAATGTTGCTGCTGTTTCCCAAGTACCTACACCTACCATACCTGATAGTATAGATGAACCACCTGAGCTTTTTAAATCACTTTTTAATAATTTTGTTCCTACATTATTAGCAAACATCTTTTGTACATAATAATTAATAGAACCATATACTTTATTATTACTAAACCAAATCATATCTGGTGTCCACTGAGTCTGGGTTGTATTACCAAATAATGGTGCATAACAAGCCATTTCAATAACATCCGCATTTCTTTCTACACCAGTTAAATATGCTGCTTCAGCAATTGCTGCTGTAAGATTATTTGACTTTGCTGCATATTCACCTAAAAATACTTTAGTAGTTCCTCTCTTATATGAATCATAACGTGTAGTATTTTCTAAGAACCAGCTAGGTGTCTGATAATAATGTTCATCTACTAAAGCTGCATATTCAAGACCACCATTAGCTTCTACTTTTTTCCAACCAAATGTATCGCCTGAATTTGGTCCGTTTGCTACTATAAGTTCTATGTCTCCATACAATGCAGGATTTGTTTGTGCAGCTTCTTTAAATGCTTCTACAAACTTTGCATAATGTGCAAAATATGAATCCTGCCATTGCTCATTACCTATACCTATATACTTTAATTCAAATGGTTCACTATGACCCATTGCAATTCTTACACTACCCCAATATGTTGAGGCATCACCTTTACAAAATTCCACTAAATCAAGTGCATCCTGAACATATTGCTTAAACTCATCATTGTTGATATTAAGTTCTTTATAATTTGTGCCACTTTGTATAGGACATGACATACCTGCATTTACAACTGGCACAGGTAAACACTCTAAATCCTCACACAATAGGAAGTATTCGTAAAAGCCCATACCATATGTCATATAATATGGATTTGCAACTGCCTTATTCATATCAGCCCAAATATCAATACCTTGTACTCTTGCTGCTACATCACCAACTGTTTCTTTTCCGTTTACAGTAAATTTAAGACCATTTCCAATAGAATCCTTCCAGTCATAAGCTGTTTCAAGTGTTTTTCCTTCTATTAAACAACCACCTGGGAATCTCAAGAACTTACCATTTAATGTTTCTAAGTACTCACCAATGTCTTTTCTTATTCCATTTTCTCTATCCTTATATGTTTCTGCTGGAAATACTGATACCATATCAAGAGCAACCTTGCCAGTTCCAATCTTTATATATAATCTTGTACTAGCATTACATGTGCCTGTAGCTGTAATGGTTGTTTCATATTTCCACCAACCATTTGTTACGTTTGTAATTGTTGCAGTGCCATAATTATTTTCCGTCATGTTTTTTCCAAATGAAAATTCTACACTACCTGTATATCCATCTAATCCTTTGATATAGCATGAAATTTTATAAGTCTTTCCTTCTTCAACGCTCATGCCATCTAAAAATCCTGCGTTAGAAATACCTTCATTAACTGAACCTGAATTTGAAATAATAGCGTAATTTCCATTATTTGCATTAAGTGCAGTGTTATCCGAAGCCCCATTTACTACATCAAGTGTAACGCTATCAGCTGTAGTCATCCAACCATGCTTATTCCCTAGCACTGCCAATGTATCATACTCAAATGAACGATTTTTAACCATTTCAGCATACATACCACCATCAACAGCATAATTAATGTCTTCTAAAAATAATCCATATAGAATCTCACTAATATCATATGTTTCATCTAATGATGTAATATCATCATCAATAGTCAAATCATATGTAACTGGCTCCACCACAATTGGTTCTACCACAACTTTTTTCTTTGTTGTAGGCTCCTCTTCGTCATTCCCCTTAGAGCATGCCGCCATAAGCGTACATGTACATAGCAATAATGCTATTAGTTTTTTGCTTGTTTTTCCCATACCTTACTCTCTTTCTTAATTTTATACAATATTACTTTAAACAACATAAACCATTCTAATATATTTGTCTAAGTTAAGCAAGGAGAGTAATTTTATACAAACTTAATACCTTTTTAAAAGATTTTTTAGTTATTTTTACTATTTATCAAGAATAGAAGATTATACATTTTCATTTCTAAGTGCTTCTATAATATTAGATTTTTTAATTTTAGATGAAGAATACATCATTGACATACTTGTTATTAAAAATACAGCAACTATAACTATCAGCATTCCCTCTATTGGCAATGAAAATTTATTATTAAATTCTTCTCTTAAAACATAGTGCAACCAATACATTATACCAATGCTAATTGGAAGTCCATATAATATAGATTTCATTCCATAAAAAGCACTTTCATAAACAATCATTTTGTTAAAAGATTTCTTTGTCATTCCTACAGAACGAAGCGTTGCAAATTCTCGTCTTCTTAGTGAAAAACTCGTGGAAATAGTATTAAAAATATTAGTTGTTGAAACTAGTGTCATCAATATAATAAAGCCGTAAGTAAATATTGAAATTAAAAACAATGTATCTTCATCATTTTTTATACTTTCATTAATATCATAACCATCTATAACTACGTTATATTTTTCTTCTAACCTTGACAATTCTTCCAATAACTGTTGGTTATCTCCTCCATAAAAATACATGTTTTGAAAGCGAAAATCACTCTCATTTACTGTGTTCTTTTGTACTGCATTTTTATTAATCTCTTGCATTAGTTCATTTGTTATTATAATATTTATTTTTTGCGCGTCATAACGACCTGTAAAACCCATTGGTAATTCATCTGAAATAGCATAAATTTCAAATTTAATTTCATCTGCATAATTTGTAATAGATAAACTACTATCAACTGAATAATCATTTCTATCTTTATCAAAACCTGTATAGTCTTTATCTTTTTTATTTATTAGACAATCAATTTTCTCGCCTTCACTAATATTCAAATAATTAAACATATAATACACTGGTGATCCATCTTTATAAATATTTGTATTTCCTGTATTTATTATAATAACATTATTCTTATCTGACAAAAACTCTTCATACGATTTACCTAGACTGCCTAGTAATTCTTTAAGATAAGTTTCATCATAAGTGTATAAACACATTTCAAGTGCAGGTATATCCTCTTCTGTTATTGAATAACTATTCATATCTAAATAAAATTTCTTATATGAGTCCTCTAAATACCTATTTGTATCTCTTAAAGTCATACTAATAAACAAATTTGTCATTTCAGTTTTAATACAACTTTTATCTATAAATTCACTTTTCCTTATTTCATTGTATATATTTTGATTGGTTTCTTCATCTCCATTATAAATCCCCATAGACATATCGTAATTATAATCTTGATATACCATATCTAATGAATTTTTCATATAGTAAACAAAAGAGTACACTGTTAAGAATAATATAATACTAATCACCATTGAAAATATTGTGATTCTATATCTCTTCTTATTACGTTTAAGATTCTTAAGAGCCAAATCACCCTCAAAACCAAATATTTTTTTAGTTAGTTTAAGTGTTTTAACTTGTTTTTTACTCACCTTAATGTCTTTTGCTTGCCTTATAGCATCTATTGGTGTAATCTTTGAAGCACGTCTTGCTGGAATATATGCAGATAAAAATATCGTTATTACAGAAAATAATACTGTTACCATTACAACCCAAAGCTTAACATCTACTTCTAATGAAGTTGTGGTTTCGGCCCACACTAAATTTTGTATTCTACTCTCTATGATTTTAAATGTTACTGCTGTTCCTGCAATACCGCCAATAATTCCAAGTGGTATACTAATAATACCAATAATAAATCCCTCAAAAAACACACTAAAGCGTTTTTGTGCCTTTGTAGCACCTACACTTGCAAGCATTCCTAAATATCTGCTTCTTTCAGACAATGATATTGAAAAACCATTACTTATAAGTGAAACTGCCCCAATCATAATAATTCCTATTAGAATATACTTAATTGTTGACATTGTTGAACCAAAACTACCTCGTCCAATACCATAATAATACAAAGGCTTACTGTTTACTATAGAGCTTTCGCTACCAGCATCTTGCTCCAATTTAGTGACACTATCATATATACTCATACTTGGAGCATTAAACAAAGAATACACATTTACATTATCCCCTTTTGATAATGTACTTACGTTAAAATAAGTATATAATATATATGTCATCTGATTCTCGATGTCTATATTAACTGATTCAAAATCAAAACCACTATATATACCTGATATCGTATATTCTTTTCCTTTTAAAATTAATTTATCTCCTATTTCCTCAATACCTAAAGTCTCACAAAACATTACTGATATAAAAAGCTCATTCTCGTTCTTTGGCATCTCACCTTCATAATCACCAAAATAATAGCTTTCAAAGCCCTCTTCCTCAAAACCTACCATTCTATAAACACTTTTCACTGAAAACAAATCATCAGTAGCCTCTATATTGTTCTCTTTATATATATCTTCCAAGTAAATATCATCAATAACTTTTCCTAAAAAAGAACTTTCAATCTCACTACTTTTCAGTATAGTATTTGCATTTTCATATGGAGTCTTCTCAAAAATAACATGAAAATTTCCCGAAGTTTCCATTGCTCTTTTACTCATAAAAGAAGAAAATGAATACGCTATAACTGATACCGCCATAATCATAGCTACAGAGATAATAACACCAATAATAGTTACTACTGTACGTTTCTTATTTAATCTCATATGCCTTAGTGTTAGTCTTGATACAATATTCAACTACAACACCTCCCCAGCAGAAAGTTTATGTCTTAAAACTTCATCCCTTGCAATTTTTCCATCCTCAATAGAAATAATTCTATCTGCTTGCAATGCTATCCTCTCATCATGAGTAATTATTATTAATGTTTGATTCTCTCTTCTATTCGCCTCTTTTAACAACGCAATAATCTCTTCACTATTCTTTGAATCAAGATTTCCTGTTGGCTCATCAGCTAGTACTATAGATGGATTATTAATAATCGCCCTTCCAATCGAAACCCTTTGCTGCTGCCCACCAGATAATTGATTCGGCAAATGCAACACTCTATCATCTAAATTTAAATTCTTCAAAACCCTATCCAAATGATCTCTATCAACACTTCTTCCATCAAGTGACATAGGAAGTGTTATATTCTCTTCAACATTTAAAACTGGTATCAAATTATAAAACTGATAAATAAGCCCCACTTGCCTTCTTCTAAAAATCGCCAGATTCGTTTCATTAAGACTATATATATCCGTTCCATTAATAAAAACCTTACCCTCCGACGCCTTATCAACCCCACCTATAACATGCAACAACGTAGACTTCCCCGAACCACTAGGCCCAATAATAGCCACAAACTCCCCCTCTTCAATACTAAAAGATATATTATCTAACGCCGTAACCTTAGCTTCACCATCCCCATAAGTCTTACTTAAATTCTCTACCTTCAATACTTCCATATTAATCATTTCCTTTACATATTTTTATAAGGTCACTTTGACCCTCAAAATCATTCTAATCTTTTAACCTTACACTAAAGTGAATTCAAAAGTGACAATTTAGTCACCTTAGTCAACTTTCTTAACTCTATAGAACTAAGGTTTTAAGACTTTTCTTTTACTAAAAAATTGTTGTTAACATATTATAAAAATAGTAGTCCGATTTTGTGACTATGGGAGCGATTTAGAGATTCTTTGTATCCCATCAAAAACCTAGCAATGTACAGACACGATGTCTGTACAAGTCATAACGGAGCCATGGATGGCGACTTTATGACGTTTGCGTAAAATTTTAATATCATTCATTGGGATACTTAGAATCTCTTATCGTGTACATCGGAACAAAATTGGACTACTATTTTTATAATAAACTAACTACAACTTATAAAACCTTATCTCAAACTCAGTTCCACCACTCTCCCCACTGGTAACTAATATACTTCCATTTTGCATTGATACAATTTGTTTAGTAAATGCAAGTCCTATTCCTACACTATCTTTTGATGAATTCTTGCCCTTGTAAAATCGATTAAAAATATTCGGTAAATCTTCTTTATCTATTCCAACACCATTATCTTTTATTTTAATAATAGAATATATGACATTTTCTTCAAATGAAACTGTTATACCTCCACCAGATGGCGTATGCTCAATGCAATTTTTTCCAATGTTTGCAATAGCTTCCACTGTCCAATTAAAATCACAATAACAAAAAGCTTCTTTATCACCTTTTATAATAAAATCTTGATTCTTTAATTCCATTGGAATCAACAGATGATTAAAAGATTTTTCTATAAGTTCATAAATATTGACCTTTGTAGGCTTTAATTTTATTGTTCCTGCATCAATCTTTGACATCTTTAATAATGTCGAAAGCAACCAATCAATTCTATTTAACTGAACTTGCATATTACTAACAAACTCATGTCGCTTCTCCTGTGGCAATTCTTCACTTTCTAGTAAATCCGATAATACCACAAGACTTGTCAACGGTGTTTTTAATTGATGTGATATATCTGCCAATGAATCTGATAAAAATTTCTTATCTTTAACAAGCTTTTCTCTTTGCTCCACTAATTTCTTTGTAGCCTTAAAAACTTCCGTTTTAAGTATGCTCAGTTCTCCTTCTTTATAGTCGTTCAAACTAAGTAAATTATTTATTTCCTCTAATGCACTATAATCTATCATATTTTGAATTTTTGCAAGATAATCTGCTAGCTTACTTATCTCTCTATATCTAAAATATGTAAATATGACTGTTATCACAGCAAAAATAACCACGATTACAATTGCATAATCCTGGTTATTATTTAAAATACAAATAATTGATAATACTGTGCATAATATTATACCTAAAAAATATATACACAAACTTTTATTCTTAAGCATTATACGCCTCTCATTCTATAACCCATGCCACGAACTGTCTCTATTATTTCATTGCCATTGGCATATTCAAGTTTACTTCTCAACCTCTTAATATATACAGTTAAGGTATTGTCATTTACAAAATCACCTGAAACGTCCCAAATATCACCTAAAAGCTGATTTCTTGAAAGCACTTGACCTCTATTATTAATAAATGTAAGTAATAACTTATATTCCAAAGCAGTAAGTTCAATTTCTTTGCCTGCTTTATATACTTTTGCTTTACCAGTATCCACTGTAATATCTTCAATTTGGATTCTATTACCACTGTTAATCGTTGATTTTTCATATCGCCTTAAAACAGACTTTATCCTTGAAATAAGTTCTCTAATACGAAATGGCTTTGTAATGTAGTCATCGGCTCCCATATCTAACCCCATAACTACATTTACTTCTTCATCGCATGCAGTCAAAAATATAACTGGAATATCCTCTCTTTGTTTGATTTTCCTGCATATATCATACCCATTTCCATCAGGAAGCATCACATCAAGGATTGCCAAATCAATACTATTAATTTCTTCTTCAATTAATTCAAGGGCATCTTTGCATGAAAAACATTTTTTTACATCAAATCCTTCTTGATTCAATGAATATTCTATACCTGATGCTATTGTTAAATCGTCTTCCAATAATAATATCACTATTAAGCCTCTATTTCTCTAATAATTTTTGTAGGACACATATCTCTACAAAGTCCACATCCTACACATTTTGATTGTTCAATCCTAGATAATGAATCCACTACTTCTATAGCATCTGTTGGACAATTCTTAGTGCAAAAGCCACATCCAATACATCCTGCATTACATACCTTCTTTACATCAATTCCTCTATCGTTAGAATTACAAGCTACTACATAATAACTTTTATATGGTATTTTTTCAATAATACACTTAGGACACTCAATAACACACTTGCCACAGCCAACACATTTTTCTTTATCAACTACTGCAATACCATCCTCTATGTGTATAGCATCAAAATCACAAGCACTTATACAGCTTCCTAATCCTAAACAACCATATGTACAACTCTTTGCACCTTCTCCTGTTACATCTAAAGCTTCTTTACAACTTTTACTTCCAGAGTATATATACTTATCAAATGCCTTATCACATGTTCCGCTACATCTAACAAATGCTACCATTTTAACTGCTGTATTTTCTGTACCTAGCAACTTTGCGATAGCGTCAGCTACAGCCACGCCACCTACAGGACAGGCACTTACCTCAGCTTCTTTATTTACTATTGCACTTGCTAATGCGTCACATCCTGCGTACCCACAGCCACCACAGTTATTTCCTGGTAAAAGCTCACGTATCTTTTCCTCATTCTCATCAACTTCTACGCTAAACACCTTATTTGCTATTCCTAAAAACAAACCTATAATCAAGCCTGTTCCGCCAATGGTTAGTACTGCTTTTAATATTCCAATAAAATTCATGAGTACCTCCTATAAAAGTCCTGAAAAACCACAAAAAGCTATTGCCATAAGTCCAGATGTAATCAATGTTATAGGAGTTCCTTTAAGTGAAGGTGCTATATTATTATACTCCATCTTTTCTCTTATACCTGCTAATATTACTATTGCAATAAAAAAGCCCGATGCTGTTCCTATACCATTTGCAACACTTTGTACAAAGCTATATTCCTTTTGGACATTAGTAATAGCAACACCTAGTACTGCACAGTTAGTAGTTATAAGTGGTAAATATACGCCTAACGCTGTATATAAAGGTTTACTAAATTTCTTCAATATTATTTCAACAAACTGAACCAATGCAGCTATAACCAATATAAACACTATTGTATTAAGATATTCTAGTTTTGCTGGTATTAATAATAACGAATAAATAATACTCGTTAACGCTGATGATATTGTAATAACAAATAAAACTGCACTACCCATACCTGCCGCTGTCTTGGTTTTCTTAGAGACTCCAAGAAACGGACATAGACCTAAAAATTGACTAAGAACTACATTGTTTATAATTGCTGAAGCAACAGCTATTTTAATTAATTCACCCATTACTGTGCCTCCTTCTTACTATCACATTGTGTACCACAACTACTACAATTATTACCACAATCCATTGATTTAGGTTTCTTTCCTAACACAATTCGTACTTTATTTTGAATTGCTACCAATGCCGCTAACACGAAAAATGCACCTGGTGCCAATCCAATTATTCTTATTGGTTCATCAAATAATTCATGTCCTAGAATTGTTCCCGAACCTATTATTTCTCTAATTGCTCCTAAAATACCTAACGCTAATGTAAAACCTAATCCCATTCCTATTCCATCAAACAATGATGGTAACACTTCATTTTTTGATGCATAAGCCTCAGCTCTTCCAAGAATTATGCAATTTACAACAATAAGTGGAATATATATTCCTAGTGAATCGTTTAATGATGGTAAATAAGCTTGTAATAAAAACTGTACTATCGTAACCAAGCTTGCTACTATTACAATGTATGCAGGAACTCTTACTTTATCTGGTATTATATTTCTCAAAAGTGAAATAATTGTATTTGACATAGCAAGCACTACCATTGTAGTAAGTCCCATTCCAAGACCATTTATAAGAGAAGTTGTTACAGCAAGAGTAGGACACATACCAAGCATCATTACAAATGTTGGGTTTTCTTTAATAATACCATTATATAATCTTTCTACTATATTATTCATCACTGCCTCCTTCTTCCAATATATAATTTGCTACTGATAATGCACAATTAACACCCTTTGTTATCGCATTTGTAGTAATAGTTGCACCACTCATTGCATCAATATTATTGCCTTTTGTTATGTCTGATTCATTAACTACAAATTCAGTTCTTCCTTTACCTATATACTGAGCTAAAAACTTCTCGTTCTTTGCTTCTAATCCAAGTCCTGCTGTTTCATTAATAGATAGTATTGATATGCCCTCAATATTTTTTTCAGTATTAACACCTACTAAGAATGATATATTCCCACCATATCCTTCTTTTGATGTAACGCTAATAATACAACCTATTTCTTCTTTATTTTCGTTTAGTGCTTTAACGCATTTATCAATTACTACATTTTTTTGTGTTATTCCTTTATTTTCTAGCAATTTCACAATCTCTTCATCATCAAATTCAATCTCTTCAAAACTATCTGCTTTCTCAAATATATACGTATATGCAGCCTTTACTGTTTTTTCTTCCTGCTCCTGTCGTGGTTTCTTAGTAAGTTCATATACACCGCCAAGCAAAAGTCCTGCAATAAGAGTAATAGCACAAAGTATAAGAGCATTTTTAATCGTTTCTCTCATTATTTTTTGTCCTCCTTACCCTTGATTTTAAACTATACCCAAAAGCAATTGGTACGGTACATTTTTCAATAATTGGCACAAGCATATTACAGAATATAATTGCATATGATACGCCTTCTGTTGCTGGCCCAAATATCCTAAACATGCCTGTAAATATACCTAGTAATATACCAAAAACAATTCTTCCCATAGGTGTTATAGGTGATGTTACATAATCAGTCGCCATAAAAAAGGCTCCTAACATTAATCCGCCACCACATAAATGTGCAACAATAAATTCAAGATTCCATGCACCTTCACCAAATGTACCAATAAATAATACAAATGTTACTATATAAGTAAAAGGTATTCTAAAATCAATTATTCCCTTTGCTAAAAGATATATTGCACCTATTAAAATAGCTATTGTTGATGTTTCACCAATCGTTCCTGCTGTTGTGCCTATAAACATATCTTTAAGGCTTTCCACTGCTCCTGTATTTTTTAATACACTAAGTGGTGTAGCTCCTGTTACACCATCATATGTAAACACCGTCATTCTAACACCAAATGAAAGAACTAAAAAACACCTAGCAGCAAGTGCTGGGTTCATAAAGTTTTGACCTATTCCTCCAAAAACCTGTTTAACTACGATTATAGCAAATAGACAGCCTAAAATAGCCATCCAAATAGGCAAGTCATGTGGTAGATTAAGTGCCAAAAGTAAACCTGTTACAACTGCACTAAGATCATTTATTGTGATTTTTTGTTTCATCAATTTCTCATATACATATTCTGCAAAAATACTAGTAAAGATACATACAGCAACTAATAATGCAGCATTCATACCAAAATTAAAAATGCCAAAAGCTGTAGCTGGTATTAATGCTATTATAACATCTAGCATAATAAGAGAGGTCGTCTTCTTATCGCGGATATGCGGATTTGACGATACATTTAATAAACTACTCATTTAATTTTCCTTTCTTAACTGCATTAAGCATTGTTTTTATTGACTGTGTAAGATTTCTTTTTGCTGGACATATATAGGAACAACAGCCACATTGACAGCATTCCATCCCATTTAATTTAACAAATTCTTCTTTTTCTCCATGTTCAGCTAATACTGCTAACCTTGAAGGTATTACTCTTCCTGGACATACCTTAGCACATCTTCCACAATTTATGCAATTTGAAGGTTCATTGGCTCTAACTTCATCCTTAGAAATGCACAATATTGATGTTGTTGTTTTTACAACTGGTATAGTCTGATCATAAATTGCAATTCCCATCATTGGTCCACCCGAAATTATCTTTTCAACTCTTCTTCTAAATCCACCTGAAGCTTCAATAAGTTCATCCATACTTGTTCCTATTGGTACAAGATAATTTTGTGGTCTCACGACTGCATCTCCTGTAACAGTAACAATACGATTAATAAGTGGTTTTCTCTCTATTACAGCACTTCTTATTGCATATATTGTATCAACATTATGAACTATACAACCTACATCTGATGGTAACATAGTTGAATTTACCTTATTTTTTGTTATTGCATATACTAACGCTCTTTCACCGCCCTGTGGATATTTTGTATAAACCACCTTAACGTCAATATTTTTCTCATCATCTATTAGTTTTTTCATTTTTACAGCTGCATCAAGTTTATTATCTTCTATAGCTATTATTCCTTTTGCATTTTTAAATAATGAAAGTACTATTTTTAACCCTTCAACAATCTTTTCAGGTTCTTCAATCATTCTTCTATAATCAGATGTGAGATATGGTTCACATTCAGCTGCATTAACAATAATATATTTTATATCATCTGGATTTTTTACAGAAAGTTTTACATGTGTTGGAAAACCTGCTCCTCCCATGCCAACAACGCCTGCTTCCTTAACTAGTGCAATTATATCTTTTGAATCCATATCTGGATATGATACATCAATGTTTGAAATAGGATATTCCTCATAGTATTCATCATTTTCAATAACTACTGATAATACTTTTTCGCCACTAGTAATTAATCTTGGTTCTATAAATTTTACAACTCCTGAAACTGATGAATGTACATTTGCAGATATAAACCCTGAGCCCTCTCCAATCTTTTGATTAACTAGAACTCTTTCACCTACCGCTACAATTGGTGTTGCCGGTACTCCTATATGTTGACTCATAGGTATTACTATAAGACCACTGGGTAAATATGTAGTAATAGGTCTTGTTTTTGACATAGCTTTACCATCATAGTCTGGGTGCACGCCTCCCTTAAATGTCAATACAGGCATTTTTTCCTCCATTCTGTCCGATTAAAATCGGATTTTTACTCTAATTTATATGATAATATAATTATTGCTATTTTTCAACAAAAAATTGTCTTTTTCCTGCGTTTTGTAGTATAATATGATAAACGACAAATTAAGCAAAGGATAAGGTACTTTATATGCATATAACTAAAGATTTAATTGAATTTAATATAAACAAATTAAGCTATAATGAACTTAATATAAATGAATCCGTATTTTTTGATATAGAGACTACTGGATTTTCTCATACAAATACTAAGCTATATTTAATAGGTTGTATATACTATGACAGTAACACCAAAAAATATGAATACATACAGTGGTTTTTAGATGACCCAAAAGACGAACCTCTATTAATTGTATCCTTTTTTGAGTTTATTAAAAACTTTAAATATCTTTTTCACTTCAATGGTGAGGGGTTTGATATTCCATATATATTAGGAAAATGCAAAACTTATAATATAGGTTTTGATTTTTCAGGTATAAAAAGTATAGACTTATATAAAACTTCATATAAACTACGCAAGATATTGAAAACAGAAAACTTAAAGCAAAAAACACTTAAACGCTTTTTTGATGTTTATGATGATGATAAATACACTGGTGGTGAATTAATTGAAGTTTATCACCAATACACAAAAACAAAAGATAATTCCTTGCTAAATCTTCTTATGCTTCATAATCTTGAGGATTTAAATGGCATGATAGTTCTTTTAAATCTCTTTTCATATGAAGATATTTTCAATGGTAATTTTGAAGTCTCTTCTATTATATTTGAAGATTACATAACCTTTGACAAGCTTCCAAAAAAAGAAACAATTATTGAACTAAAACTTAATAATCCTTTAACCAAAAGAATTTCTGTAGGCAAAGATGACTTTTACTTAACTGCTTTTAATAATATTGCTAGAATAAAAATTGACGTATACACAGACGAGCTTAAGTTCTTTTATCCTAACTATAAAGACTATTACTACTTACCAAGTGAGGATACTTCTATACATAAAAGTGTAGCCTTTTATGTGGATAAAAATTTTCGTACCCAAGCAAAAGCTGCCAACTGCTATAGCAAAAAAACTGGTATGTTCTTGCCACAGCTTGATGAGGTTATTTCACCTTACTTTAAGATTGAATACCATGATAATGTTACATACTTTGAAATTACAAAAGAATTCTTAGATGATAAAGAACAGCTTAAAGCCTATATTCTACATGTTTTAAGTATTTTTCTACACTAATTATAATTAAGTTTTTAATATTATCAGCATATTAGTAAACACCCCATTTATTATTAAAAGGGGTGTTTACTATTCTACTTAAATAAAACACATTACTTTGTCTGTCTTATTTAAATCTTTTTATTGCAATCTACCACATTATTCTATTTAATATGTTATTTTTCACTAAATATCCTCCTTGTTGATTCAAAAGATAAAAATACTCTGCAATTTCCAATTTTTATGGTATTACAATCATCACGAGCAATGCAAAAAATCAAATCACCAAATTTAATAGATATTTCTTCTGAAAAACCACATGAAGGATTATCTATATACAATATTTTATTATTAAACATCTCTTTAAAAGGAGTTTAATAAATCATATTTAAAAATTTGCTTTTATTTGACAATTGCCATAATATCATCATTCACCTTTTTCATATGTTTATATTCTTTACGTAATTTTAAAACAATAACACTAAAACAGGCTACTGTCAGTGGCACAATCGTTAATATTGTAACTCTAGTAAATGAAAACATAAGAATTATAAAAAAAATCAAAAAAGTATAAAATGAAATAGATATAAAATGTATACAATACTCAGCAAAGGCTGCTTCAACTGCATTATCATCAAATTCGTAATTTAAATCAACTTCTTGATCCTTCATTTTCATTAAAGGTTTTTTTATTAAATCAATTGATTCCATATATTTTGATGATTGATATAATAATACTACTTTTTTTTGTTCCTTCAAATTGACTTTTATAGTTCCACAAAAACTATATAGTTCTATTCTATTTACAAAATTCTCAGGTATGTTCATTATAATAATATCAAATAATCCACGAATAATCCCTAATGGGAGTTTCATAAGATATTGAGCAAAAGATAGCTTTACATTTTTATCCTTAATTATCTTTATTTCTATCTCATCACTCTCAGAAACATCAATAGTGATAGCATTGTTTGTATATACTATATGTTCTTCTCCTGCAATTAAAAGTCTCATTTTTATATTATAATCTGATTTGATATAAATATTTAGTTTCATTATAATTCCTCATTTCATCTAGTTAATATAAATATAGTTATTATTAAACATTAGTATTAATTTGTATTGCTTAAATTGAGGGATCTGTCCAAATAATTCCTAAAGATTTTGCAATAAGGACAAATATTGCAACATAAATGATAAACAATATAAAAGCTATTAATAATATTATTATTGGGTGAAGATTAAATTTTAGGCTAAATAATTTAAACGCTAAGCATCCTATTCCAAAAGTCACCAATGATATTATGGCCAAAATAATACTTTTCATATTTATAATCTACCTTTCTGTAAAGAGAGCCAATGAGGTTATGAAACATTCCCCCTATTCATAGGATATCATAATCAAGTATCACTTTTCCACCGCATTCCAAGTTTCCTCTAACACTCTCGTTTCATAAGCTCATCATTACCTCCTATGGCTTTAACATATCTATATTTCTAATATTGTTACTCTTACCATGTAATAAAACCTTCTGTCCAATGATCTTCATCAAGGATATACTTTGAAATAGCAAAACCATCATCATATGAATATAAGCCATCAAGATCCTTTGGATATACGGATTCTCTTTTCAAATCTTCCATCGTTTTTTTTGCATCCTTGTATTTCACAAACATATCTATTCTAGTAATATAGTCATAAATAATGCCATTTTCATCAATTGAATATTCATGTTGCAAAAAAATACAGATTTAATTGGTTTAGAATTTTTCTTTTCACTAGATATCACTTCGTATTCTTCAACTACAAAGTCATTAGGATAATCCTTAAAACCTTCAATACTTTTATATTTATTAATTGTTAAATTAGCACTATCTAAAGAAGAATATACTCCTATTTCATTTTCAAATTCCTTTGCATGTATAACACCTTCTAACCAACTAGGGCGCTCTGTATATCTAGCTTCATTCTTTGTCACTGCACTAGCAAGCATTCTTCCTCTAGTCCAAGTAAAGCTCTCTCCATTATAATACTTAAGTGGATTACCAATACCATCATAATACTACATAGGCTGTTTGTGGCTATAATCCAAAAGCTTATCTTATTAAATTACCCTCTTTATCATAATTAACATAAGAATCAAATTCAATTTTCGAATGAAATAAAGATGCCATATTAATGAATTTGTTCGAAAGTTCAACTGCGGGATTATCTGTTAAATTAATTACAATGCAAAATTTAGTATATAGATTATATTCTTCTATTGCCTCTACTATTTGTTTTTGTCGCGAATGCAACATACTATAAATTTTTTCAATAGATTCCTTTACATTAATCGTTTCAATATATCCAGTTGAATACATAATGCTTGTGTGAGATTCTACTCGACTCAATTGCTTATTTTGTCCATAAAATATTACATCGCCTTTTCTTGACACCTCACTATTTAATTCTATTTTTTCAATAATTTTATCCACTGGAAAATCTTCTTCTTTATACATGATAAACTCTACCATAACTTCCATATATTATTACCTTTCCTACTTTACTGTTAGAATATCCTTAAAATACTTTTCAACTGCTGTCTCTCCTGGAAACAATTCTAATAGTATAGAGTTTAAATCTGCTTTTACTGCCTCGTATTCTTTTACATTATTTGTAGTTCCAAGAAAAAATACCTTTGTCAATAAATTAGACGAATTTTTATAAGCCTTCTCAAGCATTGATAGACCTTTATTCTCAAAATCACTATACTGATTGTTCTTTTTTTTATCATAATAAAAGAAATATGGAAATAATGAAATCATATAACCAAAAATACACAGAAATTCTTCACTTTCAAAAATGTGTTCTAAGCCATATTCATATGTAGCAATCAGGTTATCCTTAAATTGTTCATAAATTAAATCATTCGTATCTATATAGCAATCCCAGTTTGACATCACATACCAGCATTCACAGGCAAGGCGAATAAGAATTCCTATATCATCTTGGTTTTCTTGCCATTGGCTGTAAAGCATTAATCGTATTTTTTCCCATTGTTCATTAAATTCCATTTCTTCAAGATTTAGTATATCAATAAAATACATGAATTCACCTTCCTTTTCTGTCAAGCACTTCCTACTTTGTTTTAACCCATGCATCTACTACAGTTAATACTCCTTTTACCAGTCTTGTAGTTACTTCAACTACTTTTCCTCCATAATTCATTGTAAAAACTTTATTTCCTGCTTTATCAAAATAAAATGTACCATTTAATACGACATATTCTATTAGTTTCTTTTTGAAATTTGCATAAATTCCTTCTCCTCCTATGTATTGGTTCTGCCATAATTATAATTGAATATATATCGTTTATACTAAAAATAATTATTACTTAGTTTACTCTTGGGGATATATACTGAACTTGTACTAAAGACTATGAAAGAATAGATTTAACCTTCTAAAAACCTTCCAAGTATAACACTTTATAATTTTCCCAAACAACTTAACTATTACTTTTATTTTTACGAACTATATTTAAAAGTAATGTAACATTATTTCCATAAAATGTCAATAATCATTTATATTTATTATCAAATAATCGTATACACTTTATTTTGATAATAAGATAAAAAAATTTGCTCCATATATTAATTTTTAAAACAAAAAAGCTGGTTCAACCGCGAGGCTGAAACAGCTTTTTTTGTTGTCTTTGATTGAAAAAATTCTTTTTAAATCTGGGACACTCACTCTTCAAGTGATAGCTTATTTACCAGCCATCTGTCTTTCTTGAGCTTCGATCATCTTCTTAACCATATAACCACCAACACTACCGTTCTGAGCTGATGTTAAGTTACCATTATAACCATCTGTTAATGGAACACCGATTTCGTTAGCTACTTCCATTTTAAATCTGTTCATAGCGCTTTTTGCTTCTGGAACGTTTGTCTTATTAGATGAATTACTCATTTTTGACTCCTCCTATATATTAAATAATTTTTTGTTACGCTGTTAGTATATGAAGGTTGCAAAATAATAAACTGGTAATTTTTTGAAATTTTATTGGTGGTGATAATATTAAAAAGGGATGCTATACACATTGGTTTCGTATATATGGAAATGCCTAGTTAATTTTACTCCGATGTACGGATATAAGATAATCTAAGTATCCTACCATAGTCACAAAATCAACTAGGCATTTCCATACATACTAATTAAAGTTTATTAGATTCCTTTTTAATATTATTAGCATTTTTACACTTTCAAAAAGGTGCTAATAACCGATCCAAGTAGTAAAATATCGATTAAAAATAAAACACTTTAGTTGAATGAATGTTTTAAAGGGATTTCAACAGCTTAACTACGTAATATAGTGTAAGTAGGTATTCAATTTTATGACTATGGTAAGATGTTAGAGACTCTTAGTATCCCATGCGAAAACCTAGCAATGTACAGACACGAGGTCTGTACAAGACGAATGCCGCCATGGATGGCGGCTATGAGTCGTTTGCGAACTATATATACAACATATATTGGGATACTTAGAGTCTCTTACATCTGTACATCGGAATAAAAATTGAATACCTACTTACACTATATTACGAACGATATCTCCATAATCCCTTTAAAACATTCATTCAACTAAAGTGTTTTATTTCCTCTATTTTCTCTTTCTTGCTGCTACTCCAAACATTGATGCTAGTAGGAAAAGTGCTATGATTGTATTGGTGGGTAAAAATCCCATCATCAATTTTATTTTATTATCATTAAGTGCTTTTATCACTATTTGAAGTATCACTGCTAATAGTGGTATATATCCTACAAAAACTGTTAACGTTTTCATTCCCTTTGCTAAAACTAATGATCTTATTGCATCAAATAACAAATATACATATAAACTAATTGTCATAACAATTAAAACTATCATATAAATTGTTTCATTACGCTCTAAGCTTGAAGTAAAAAGCTCATTAAATGAATATTTTAATGTTGAAAAACCTACAAATACTACATCAAGAATAATTAACATTATAAATGTTATTCCTTTAACCCTTGAAATAATAACATTATTTTTCACAGAGAATAATACCAATGTTATTGCTACTACTGCAAATGATAATGCCCATATTATATTTATTATTTCTCCATCATTACTTGCCTCATAAATTACTTGTACTATTGCCGCTGCAATTGTAAGTATTGAAAATATAATTGAAATAATCTTAAGCGGCAAAATACTATCTTTTTGCTTATTTGCTTTCATTTCAATCATAGGCATTGATGTACCTGTTAGTTGATTTGTCTGAGCTGTTGTGTCAATTCCTAATGGAGATGTTCCTTGAATCCCTATTGGTGAAAACATTCGTGAATCCATCATAGGGCTTTCGATTATTTCTACTGGAACAATTTCTTCCTTCTTTGTTACTGCTGGCTCCATAAATTTAACTGCTGGAGTTCTATCACTATAGTCAAAAACGCTAACTTCTTCTGTTTGTTTTTTTTGAATCTCTGTCACTATTTTTTGACCACAATGAATACAAAACACTGCGTCATCTTCTATATTATTCCCACAATTTGTACAAAACATAACCGTTCTCCTCTCATTTGTTAGTTACTCTTAGGTGTAGTTGTTTCTTGACTACTATTATCCACTGGAGTAGTTGTTTCTTCTGAATCTTCTGGTGTAGTTGTTTCTTCTGGTGTTTCTGGCTCAGTCGGCTCCGTTGGTTCTTCCTTAAAAGTAGTTGTTTGTGTATCTGATTCAGTTTCTTTTTTTGTATCTTTAGGTGTTGTTGTTTGGTCATTCTTAGTATAAGTTTCGCCTTCATTTCTTAAGGTAGTAGTTACTTTTACACCTGCATTTAATGCAAGATTTTCGTAGCTTTTCCCTACAAATGCTGTGTATGATTTAAAATACACATATTGTTGTGTCGAACATACTATAAAACCTGCTGAAACCTTTTCTCCGCTCTTTATTATCTTATTATCGTTAAATGGCATAATTGTAAGGGCATAATCTGTGTCACTAGTATTTTTGTCTTCTACCACTTGCACACTCCATGAACTAACCACTGTATAATTTGATTTCAAATGAAATACTGTTGCCCATGAATCAATATCTTTATCTGATACATTTTCTATGTCAATATCATATTCTATATAATACTTTCCGTTTTCTACCCAAGGTTGTCCTACTATATTCGCTGTAACCTTAAGTAAACTTGCTGTGTAAACTAGATTTCCCGTTTCAGTCTCATCTACTTTTGTTGTAAATTCTGGTAATGTCGTTTCTTCTTCAGATCCTTTTGTTTCACTTGTATTTTCTTCATTTCCTGCTCTTGCATTTGGGTTATCTACTACAAGTGTCGTATCTACCCCACCTCTTGATACTAATATAATAATTATAGTTGTCATAAGCATAAATGCTATTACTCCTGCAACAAATATACTCATATTAAGCTTTGAACTTTTTATTTTACTCCATAAATTTTTAAAAAATGCCTTTATATTTTCCATCATTTGCCTCCTAATTACTTATCCTCTCTACAATCTGTTCAAAATGCATTGAATGCGAAGCTTTAACAAGAACTGTATCTCCCTCAATAAGTATGCTCTCATTATTATCAAAAAAATCTTCTACATTTGTAAAATAATACATTTTTCCTTTAAACCCTAAACTTTTTATACCTTCATATGTATTCTTGCTTAAAGTACCAATGCAAACTGCTGCATCAATACCTTTATTTGCTAAATACTGCCCCAAATCATAATGTAACTTTACTTCATTTTCTCCAAGCTCAAACATATCTCCTAAAATCGCTACTTTCCGACCTGTTCCAAACTCCAAAACATCTAATGAAGACTTCGTTGACACTGGATTTGCGTTATAGCAATCATCTATTATTGTAAGTCCATTAGACTTAATAATATTCAATCTTCCACCCACTGATTCTAAATTTTCGATACCTGATTTTAATTGATTTACATCTAAATCCAAAAGTTTTCCTACAGCTATAGCAGCCATCGCATTACTAACCATATGAACACCTGGTATATTAATCTTTACTGATATTTCATCTTTACCTGCTTTTATAACTGCTTTACTTCCTTCTATACCTAAATTCTCCACAGATTTTGCATAAATATCGTTTTTATTATTCAGTCCATAAAATATTATATCATTTTCTCCTTTTGGTATCACTGTAATAAGCTTGTCATCATCACCATTTAATACAGTGTTATATCCTGCATTTGCAAAATCAAACATTTCTGTTTTTGCTTTTAAAATCCCATCTCTTGTATGAAGATTTTCAAGGTGGCAAAGTCCTATATTTGTAATAACACATATATCAGGTCTCGCCATCTTTGATAGCCTATGCATCTCACCAAAGTCGCTGATTCCCATTTCTAAAACTGCTACTTCATGCTCGCTTGTTATACTAAAAATAGTCAATGGAAGCCCTATTTCATTATTAAAATTTCCTTGTGTTTTTTGAACATTATACTTTGTAGAAAGAACTGATGCAATAAACTCTTTTGTACTTGTCTTTCCTACACTGCCTGTAATGCCCACCACTTTTATATTTAAAGACTCTCTATAATATTTAGCTAAATCTTTAATTGCTTGTAGTGTTGACTCAACCACAATATAAGGCTTAGTAATGTTTACAGGCTCGTTTTCAACCAATGAACATACTGCACCTTTTTCATAAACATCAGTTAAAAAGTTATGTCCATCTACTCTTTCGCCTTTTATTGCTACGAATAAAAAATCTTCTTCTACTTTTCTTGAATCTATAGCAATTCCTTTTATTTCACTTTTAAATTGTTCTCCGTTATGCAGTTTACCATTTACTGCCTCCGCTATATTTAAAAGAGTTAATCCCTTCATGCTCACTTTGATACCTCTATTATCTTCTCACATAACCCGACAAAATCCATTCCTACAACACTTGCTTCTTGTGGTAAAAGACTGGTAGGTGTCATTCCCGGTAATGTATTTGCTTCTAAGCAGTAACAATTGTCCTCATTATCTAAAAGAACATCCACTCTGCAATATGTAGAAAGTCCAAGTGCTTTTGCAGCTAAATACGCAGCTTCTTGCATCTTTTTAGTAATCTCTGGTGATAGGTTTGCTGGACACTCTTCAACAGTAGCGCCTGCTTTATATTTGTTTTCATAATCATAAAAACCTACTTTAGGAATAATCTCTATTACTGGAAGTGGCTCATAACCTATAACGCCTACCGAAAATTCTCTTCCTACAATTCGATCTTCTACTAATACTTCATCTTCATATAAAAACGCTCCTTCAAGTGCTTTCTTATACTCTTCAAAATTATCCGCAAAATAAACACCTATGCTTGAACCACCACAATTTGGCTTTACTACACATGGATATTTTACACCATACTCTATTACATCTTTTATTTCCATGCCTTTTTTTAAAGCAAACGAATTTGCCATTGGAACATTTTCAGCCTTAAAAACTTGTTTTGTAACAGCTTTACTCATAGCCATCGCACTACTAATATAATCTGAACCAGTATATTTAATGCCCATCAAATCAAATGCCGCTTGAACTCTTCCATCCTCGCCATTTGCTCCATGAAGAGCCATAAATACTATATCTGAGTTCTTGCAAAGTTCTAACACCTCAAAGCCAAAAAACTCTTTTCTGTTTTTTATTTGTTCTTTCAAGTCCTTAGCATTTTCTTTTATATATGTTAATTCTTCATCTATCGAATATTCTGAACTAAAAAATTTATCTACTGACATACCCTCATGTCCAATAAAAACATCTAAAACATTGGTTTTGTGTCCATTATTTCTAAGCGCTCTACACACCTGTTCTCCTGTAACCAATGAAACATCTCTTTCGGTGCTTGTTCCACCACATAACACTACTATATTCATTTTATATCCATGCCTTTCTATTATTACAAACTTATATTTAATACATATGGAGTATGTACCATCTATATGTATCTTTATATTTTACATAAATCAACATAAAAATACAAGTACCTATATATTAATCTTAAAATTATAAGTCATATAATTTCTTAATTTATCATTTAAACGTATCATATTTGTATCTTCAATTATACTTTCATCCTTTGTTACTATGTCCACTGCATCAGAAGCTTCTTTAAGTGTAATCATATCAGAATAAATATCTCCAATTTTAAAGTCCATCTCGCCACTTTGCCTTACCCCAAAAAAATCTCCTGGTCCTCTAAGCTTTAAATCCCATGAAGCAATCTCAAAACCGTCATTTGACTGATTAAGTATCTCTAATCTCTCCATTGTCTCTTGCTTGTTTGAGCCACTTACAAATATACAATATGACTGATGTTCGCCTCTTCCGACACGTCCTCTAAGCTGGTGAAGAGATGCAAGGCCAAATCTTTCCGCGTTCTCAACCATCATCACCGTTGCATTTGGAACATTTATTCCAACCTCAATAACAGTTGTTGATACTAATACTTGAATTTTATTTTCACTAAACCTCTCCATTATTTCATTTTTTTCTTGAGGTTTCATTTTTCCATGTAAATATTCTATCTTAACATTAGGGTTTAGATTCTCTCTTAATGTATTCGTATAGTTTATTACATCAGTTACATCCATATCCTCATTTTCTTCAATCATAGGACATATTACGTAGCACTGACGACCTTTATTTACTTCACTATCAATAAATTTGTATGCTTTAGGATGATATTCTTTTCCAACTACACAATTTTTAATTGGCAGTCTTCCTTTTGGTAATACATCAATAACAGAAATATCTAAATCTCCATACAAAATGATAGCTAATGTTCTAGGTATTGGTGTAGCACTCATTACAATAATATGCGGATACTCACCCTTCGTAGATAACTTTTCTCTTTGCTTTACCCCAAATCTATGCTGCTCGTCTGTAATAACTAAAGCCAAATCCTTATATATTACCTTTTCTTGTATAATCGCATTCGTTCCGATTATAATTGAGGATTCTCCATTTGCAATTCTTTCATAAGCTTCTCGTTTTTCTTTTGCAGTCATTGACCCCACTAAAAGCTCAACACCTATATCTATACCGTATTCATTAAACATCTTAACAATACCCTCAAAGTGCTGTGATGCTAGTACTTCTGTCGGTGCCATCATCGCACCTTGATATCCTTCAAATACTGTATCTAAAAGAGCAATTAATGCAACTATTGTTTTTCCAGAACCAACATCACCTTGTATAAGCCTATTCATAACCTTGCTACTTTCAAAATCTCTTTTTATTTCATCGACAACTTTCACTTGCGCCTGTGTGAGTTCATATGGAAGCTTACTTATAAATTCCTCTGTTTTATCTGAATGCTTTATAATAAATTTATTCTCTATTATTTCTTCTCTTTCTTTGAATCTTCTAAGTGCTAAAATAAATAAGAAAAACTCATTAAAAGCTAACCTTTTTCTAGCTTCATTCATCTCTAAAAAACTCATCGGAAAATGAATTTTTCTAATTGCTTCATCATGATTCATCAATGAAAATCTATTTATAATATATTCTGGCATAAATTCATGAACACTATTTTCATTATCAAGCACTTGTCTTACTGACTTTGTTACTAGTTTATTAGATAAACCTTCTGTCAATCTATATATAGGGGTCATCTCACCCATCTTTTTTTCGTAATCACCTAAGAAAAAATACTCTGGCTGCTCTAAAATCACTTCACCTTCATTAGAGCCTCTCCCTTTATATGTATTTTTACTCACTTTTCCTCTAAACACCAAATGCATACCTATCTTAAACTTACCTCTTAAAAAAGGCATATTATACCACTTTAAGGTTATAACTGATCCCCCATCATCCCTTGCATTAATAATAAGTATAGAAAGATTCTTAACTCTTTTAATAACTGGTGCAGTTACTATCATACATGAAAACGCAGCCACCACTTCATTATCCAATTCTTTAACTGTAATAGGCAGCTTATACTCATCATAATTTCTAGGATAATACTCAAGCAATTGCTCCGTCGTATCCACACCCAGCTTATTAAAAAGTTTTTCAGTTTTCTCACCAATACCCTTAACCTGCCTAATATCCATAGCCACCTCCAAATTCTTGTTTAACTATCACTACTTGACTCACGCAGTTTCCTATCATATAAAAAAAGATTCGACTTACGTCGAACTTTACAAAACAAAAGATATGTTTTTAATGGGTCTTTAGAGAAGTAAATTAGCATTTTTCACAAGTGATTGTCTGATTTTGCGACTATGGGAGGACGTTAGAGATTCTTAGTATCCTATCAAAAACCTAGCAACGTACAGACACGAGGTCTGTACGAGACTTATGCCACCACGGATGGTGGCTATAAGTCGTTTGCGTAAATCTTAAACAATGTATATTAGGATACTTAGAATCTCTTATGTCCGTACATCGGAACAAAATCAGTCAATCACTTGTGAAAACATGCCTCATTACACTTCTACTGATACCAAATAATAGTATATCGGCTGTCCGCCATAGTTTAATTCAACCTCTACTGATGAATACATTTCCTGAATCCTTTGGGCTAATGCTTGCGCTTTTGCTTCTTCTACATCCGAACCATAATATACACTAACAAGTCCTGATTCATCATCAATAAGCTCTCCTAGCATCTCTATTGTAGTATCATCTATATCACTACCTACAGCAAGTATTCCGCTATCGCCAATACCCATAATATCATTTTCTTTTATTGTTTTGCCATCAAGTTCTGTATCTCTAACAGCATATGTTACTTGACCAGTCTTAACCTTTGACATCTCAGTAACCATAGTTTTTGTATTATCTTCAATTGACTTTTCTGGTATGAAGTTAATAATAGCTGTAATACCTTGTGGTATCGTCTTTGATGGAATAACAACTATCTTTTTATCTTCTGTCAATGTTTCTGCTTGATTAGCTGCCAAAATAATATTTTTATTATTTGGGAATACATATATCGTATCAGCATTTACTTTATCTATGGCATTCAAAATATCTTCTGTACTAGGATTCATTGTCTGACCACCTTCAATTATGTAGTCAACACCTAGTCCCTTAAATATTTCGTTTACACCTTCACCTATAGAAACAGAAATAAAACCATATTCTTTTCTTGGTTCATTGGCTTTTTCTTCTTTTTGCTCTTTAGCTAATTTCTCAGCATCCTTTATAAGTCTTTCCTGATGCTCCTCACGCATATTATCAATCTTCATCTTCGTTAACGAACCATAAGTCAATGCTCTTTGAATAGCTAAACCAGGATCATTTGTATGAACATGAACCTTTACAATATCATCATCTGATACTACAACTATAGAATCACCAATAGACTCTAAAAAGCTCTTAAACTCATGTTCTGTTTGCATATCATAATGTTTCTCAACCATAATAATAAACTCTGTACAATATCCAAACTTTATATCTGCTGTATCAATATCAGAAGCCATCTGTGATGCAATCTTTGTACTTGGCACTTCAATATCTGAGAAATCAACTTCTTTTCCCATAAATGCATCATATGCACCCTTAAGTACCTCCATAAGTCCTTGACCACCTGAATCGACAACACCCGCTTGTTTAAGTACTGGCAACATCTCTGGTGTTTGACTAAGTACATAATTTCCATATTCAATAGACTCTCTAAATAATACTTCTAAATCATCTGTTTTTCTTGCAACTTCTGTAGCTTTTTTTGAAACACCCTTTGCAACTGTAAGTATTGTACCTTCTTTTGGTTTCATAACAGCTTTATAAGCAGTCTCAACTGCTCTTTCAAATGACCTTGCAACAGTTTTTGCATCAATAGCATCAACCGTCTTAATCTCTTTTGTAAAACCTCTAAAAAGCTGTGATAAAATAACACCTGAATTTCCTCTGGCTCCTCTTAATGAACCTGAAGAAATAGCTTTTGCTAATGTTTCCATTGTTGGATTTTCAAGAGCTGCAACTTCTCTAGCTGCTGACAAAATTGTAAGTGTCATATTTGTTCCTGTGTCACCATCTGGCACTGGGAATACATTTAACTCATTTATCCATTCTTTCTTTGCTTCAAGATTCTTTGCTCCGGCCAAAAACATCTTTTGAACTAACTGACCGTCTATACTGGTTTTTACCACTTTGGGTTCCTCCTAAACATAAATAATATCATTATTATTAATCAATGATTCTTACGCCTTCAACAAAGATATTGATTTTTTTAACTTTAAGTCCTGAAAACTCTTCGACTCTATACTTTACACTTTCAACTAAATTGTCACAAACTGCTGAAATGCTTACTCCATAAGATACAATAACATGGAAATTAATAGTGATTCCATTATCTTCACTGATTTCAACATTTATTCCCTTAGTAATACTTTCTTTCTTAAGTAATTTCACAAGACCATCAGTCATGCTAACTGCCGCCATTCCTACTATACCAAATGAACTAATCGCTGCTGCACCTGCATATTTTGCTATAACTGTCTCGTCAATTAAAATATCACCATATTCTGAATTCAAAGTCCCTTTCATAGTGAAACCTCCATCTTATATATTTTATTAATTATTTACCTCTATATAATATTACTTTTACTATTCTAACATACTTTTCCATTCTTGAAAAGAAATTTAGATTAAATTTATAAAAATACTTGCAAAAAAGCCTAGTTTCTGATAGAATACTTTTTGTTATGGTCATAAAAGACCAATATATGCAAACATAAGGAGGTGCAATTATGGCTAAATGTGCAATTTGTAGTAAAGCTGCTCACTTTGGTAACGCTGTGAGCCATTCTCATAGAAGATCAAACAAGATCTGGAAGGCTAATGTTAAATCAGTTAAAGTTAATGTTAACGGTGCTTCAAAGAAGATGTACGTATGTACTTCTTGCTTAAAGTCTGGATTTGTTGAAAGAGTTTAGAGACTACTTAAATGAGCTTTGTTTCATAGCTAAATTTACAATAATTTATCTTATGGAGCAAAGTTTTTTTTGTATAATTTTAGGAAATAAAGGATGGTAACTCATGAAAAATAAACTTTTAAACTGGTCTACTTTTGGCATTTTAATAATATGTATAGCCGCTATACTTTCTACCTCTTTTACTATATATTCAAACGCACACTTAACAAAGCAAACAAATTCAATATATAAAAACACCTATCAAGTTAAAGCCGAAGTTCAGTCTATTCGTTCAAGACTTACAGAAATAAGTTTAACACTTCCTGCAATACTTGAAAATGATAATAAAGGTCAGTTAGATTATGTTGAAAATATGTTAAAAAAACGTGATCATATACAAGATGAATCAATAAATTTTATAAGAGAACACTATTTAGGTTCTTCTGATACCATTGATGAACTTGTTACGTATTTTATAGACCTTAGAGCAGAAAGATTAGTTGCAGTTGAAAGATTTACTCCTAAAAGTGATTTAAGTGAAATAACAGATTATTTTATGACTCAAGTAAAACCTTATGAAGATAAGGTTATTCATGTACTTGATATTATCGAAGAAGGTGTTGATACACGTGCAAGTTCATTAGTCGAGGAATCAAAAACTACTCAAACTGTTGCTGATGTTGTTGCTATCGCTCTTTGTGTATTTATTATATTAATGATTATATATACAACTATGAGTGAGAATAAAAAGAACAAAGCTATCGCATATAGGGAACAGTTATTTGACTTACTTTCAAATAATATTGATGATGTTTTTTATATATATGATGTTTCAAATAAAACTTACGAATATGTTAGTAATAATAGCTCTCACCTTCTTGGAATTGAAAGTAAAGAATTCCTTAATAGAGCATTATTGATTAGAAATTATATAGATGATGAATCCAAAGAAGCTTTCGATGAAATATTTAACGATAAACCAATTCTTGAAATAAATGAATGTGACTTAAAATTTAGTAATGGTAATAAAAATGTTGATTTAAAATTACGTATATATCCTATTTTCTCAAATAAAAAGCTTGTACGTTATATTGCAGTATTGTCCGATCAAACCAAAGTAATTGAACACCAAAATGTGTTACATGATGCATTACTTAGTGCTCAAAGAGCGAATGCTGCTAAACGTGATTTTTTGTCTCGTATGTCACATGAAATCAGAACACCAATGAATACCATTATTGGCATGACAACCATTGGCTTACGTCACATAGACGATTTAAGTTATGTAGAAAATTGCCTTAAAAAGATTACTTTTTCATCAAGTCATCTTCTTTCATTAATTAATGATATACTTGATATGTCAAAAATTGAAGATAATAAACTTTCAATTAGTCATGAATTGTTCGATTTCAAAAAGCTTATAGAATCTATAACATCCATTGTTTATCCTCAAACAGTTGATAGAAATCAAAACTTTGAATTAACTATCAATGGATTAACGCAGGAGATGCTTATTGGAGATTCTTTAAGAGTAAATCAAATTTTACTTAACCTGTTATCTAATGCAGTTAAGTTTACTCCTAAAGATGGTACTATAAGATTAGATATAACCAAATTGAAAACAAAAAATAATCAAATAATTCTTCGTTTCTCAGTAAGCGATACTGGCATTGGTATGAGTGAAGAATTTTTAGGAAGATTGTTTAGTCCATTTGAACAAGCTGATAATTCAATTGCTCAAAAATATGGCGGTACTGGTTTAGGTATGTCTATTTGTAAAAATTTAGTTTCATTGATGAATGGTACTATTACCGTTAATAGTGTATTAAATGAGGGTACAACTATTGATGTAGAAATACCTTTTGGTATTACAGAGCAAGAAAGCATTGAACATAATGATGATTTAAGCGAATTAAAGGTATTGGTTGTAGATGATGATCAAAATACTTGTGAACACGCAATGGTACTTATGGAACAGATTGGTATCAATGCTAGCTGGGTATGTAGTGGTAATGAAGCTATAGAAAGTGTTTTAAATGCTCATGAAACTGGTGATGACTTTGATGTTTGCTTTATAGATTGGTGCATGCCTGATATGGACGGAGTCGAAACTGCCCGAATTATTCGTAACAAATTAGGTCCTGATACGCTGATAATTATTATTAGTTCATATGATTGGAGCGTTATTGAAAATGATGCTCGTGAAGCTGGTGTAAATGCATTTGTTTCTAAACCTATTTTTGCTTCTACTATTTGTAATACGCTAAATTCAATTATTATACCTAAGTCTGCAAAAACAACTAAGACCAGAGATTATAACTTTGAAGGAATAAAAATCTTACTTGCTGAAGATAATTCAATAAATCAAGAAATTGCAGAAATACTTTTAAATGATATTGGATTAATCGTAGATAGTGTTGAAAATGGTAAAGAAGCCCTTGAAAAATTTGAAAATTCAGCTACTAATGAGTATGCATTAATACTTATGGATATTCAGATGCCTATATTAAATGGTTATGATGCTACTTCTGCTATCAGGAAATCATCTCACGAAAGAGCTAAAACTATACCAATTATTGCAATGACTGCAAATGCCTTTAACGAGGATGTTGTTGCTGCAAAAGAAGCTGGTATGAATGACCACATTTCAAAACCTATAGACGTTGATTTACTTTATAGCACTATAGCTTCTTATATTCAATCCTAAAAAAAGATTCGACTAATGTCGAAATTTGCAAGAAGAGATACGTCACAACGTATCTCTTCTTGCTTAATTAACACTAAAAATATTTTTCAAGGTTTTCATTATTATATTGATACCATCCTATATTTTTCTTTTTATCTTGTGTCTTTAAATACATTTCTACTTTATCTTGACTAACTTCCTTGTCATTTATTTTGTAAATATCATTTAATTCATCAAAATAGCATAGCTCATTAGAATATATTTTTTCTTTTAAAAAATTAATTTTTCTTGTACTAGCAAAACTTGCACCGCCTGAACTCTCGAACGTCCCATCTAATTTTATATTTAACATACCTCTATAAGGAAATACAAAGCCATACACAATGTCATTCTCATAATGAAATACTAATATATTACTTGTCGAAGATTCTAATAATAATTCTTTATTTCCATCACCATCTAAGTCGATAACACAAAATCGATTATATGAATGATTTATCTCTTCACTATCGTTAGTTGTATACTCGTAAGACCCATCATCATTAATGATTAGATAATTTTCAGAATTAAAATCTTTAAAATAAATATACTGGCTTTTCTCTGTACAATAAAATTGCTTTTTATTTTTAATAATATCATTTATTGCTGAAACATCAACAGAAGTTTCTTTTTCAGAAGAAATAATTTGACTTGAATTTTCATCAGAAGTTTCCTTTTCAGAAGAAATAATTTGATTTAAATTTTCATCAGAAGTTTTGCTACATGACGAAAAGCAAAACAATAAAAAAATTAACATATATAATATACAATATTTTTTCAATTTTATCACTCTTTCTATTAATTAATTCACTTTAGTTTATTAAATTTATTCAGGTAATCTTACAAATAAACCCTCAGACATTACAATATCTTTTATAATTTGCATTTTTGTCAAATCATGTAAGTATGCAATGTAACACGACCATTGTTATACACTAGGACGTCTCCCATGATTATTTATAAAAATTTGATTTATTACTTCCCTATCTTTATCTGATATACTAAAATACATATCTCCATATCTTATAGTACCACAATTATCACATGCAATACAGAAAATCAACTCACCAAATTTAATAGCTATATCTTCCCCAAAACCACACGAAGGACTATCAAAATACAATAACTTATTATTGAATATCTCCTTTAAAACATCGCTTTCTTCTTGACTTAATATATAACTTTTACTTCCATAAATCAACTCAGCTTCTGAAGTAGTGATTTTCGTCCTGCACACAAAAAAATAGCCGAAAATTATTACTAGCATTGATATGCCTATGGTTCCCAATATTATATTTTTACTTGATTTATTTTTTCTTTTCAATTTTACATTCCACCTTTTTTATTATTATTTTAATCTCCATTTTAAATCTTCACAAAGACTAATAAATTCGTGCATTCACTAATCACATAAAACAATAATGGTTTACCCATACCCAGTAAACTCCTTAATAATTTATTTTCTAGAAAATATCAGTGCTACTTAATCTGAAAATTCATTAAACAACGCATCTATTTGATCTTCTCCATAAATTTTACCATTAGATATAAATTTCTCAACTTCAACGTGATTATCTTGAAAAAATTCAACTTCCCAACGTTGTCCCGGTACCACGACTTCAACCATAATGCTATCTCTAACCTTATTAAGTTTGAAATATATTTTTTCTTCTTCTAGTTTATTTAAAAAACTCATCAATTTCTCCATTAATACTTTACCTTTCATTATAAAAACATTCTTCACATGGTATTACTTGTAATATTAACATCTTCATCATATTTATTTTGCTTATTACTATATTTTATATTATTCTTATTGCACCACTCCTCAGCAAGTTTCCCTAATTCTTGCGATTCATAATCGTACCATTCATCACATAGAGTAAATTCATTTATTTGTCTATGAAATACACTTTCAAACTCTTCATCTTGAATATTTCTAAATTTATTTTTAAATGGTTTATGATTGATGCTATCAATAAATCTTTCTTTTATCTCTCTAATATTAGCCAAAGGAATTTCAATACAATCATTAAATTCTTCTTCTGATAATTCATATCTCTCCTTAATTTCTCCTGTAAAAATATTCAAATAACTTGTTGAACTCCAATTCATAGAAAATTTTATATCTCTAAGCTCTACAAACATAACAATACCTTTAAAATATTTCATTTACTTTGTTAATCCTCCAATTTCAAAAGTTTCGTTCAAATCCTTTGTTAGTGTATAATTAATTATCCAATCTTCAAAAAAATTTAAATTCATATACTTTCTTATTAATTCATTTTCCGTTTTACCATACGTAGAATACTTTTCTTCTGATGCATCTAAAAATCTCCTACACTCTTCCTCTGTAACATCCCTTCCTGAAATAACCTCGACTAATTCAGTCAAAAATCCCACGGGTATCTTTTGCCCTGCTTCAGATTCGCATTTCAAATAAGAAGACCAATTAATTGAGTACATTTCTCTCTCGTTTTCATTTGTCAAATAAATCTTTATCTCGGAATCTTTATCATAAATAATCATAAATGCTCTTATATAAAAAGGATAATTTTCATCTGCGTTTGCTTCAATCCAAGGTTCATAACTATCTGTCTCATCTATTATTGAATAATTATATTTTTCGATAATTGTTTTTAATTGCTCTGCATAAAATTCAAAATTTCTTTTTGATTGCTCTTTAGATATGGACTTATCAATACACAAAAATAAAATTATCAATATCATTAAAATACCTATTAAGCAAATTATCTTTTTCAATCTAAACCTCCCTTTTTTATTACTTAAATACTCTCTTTCAACCTATGAAGTTTTTCTATTATTTCCAAAACATTCTAACTACCATGTTTTTTATACAAACTATGTTTAAAATCAATGTAGCACTTTTTTTATATTCTATCAACGATAACTGATTTTCAAAAAACAAACTGTCGCTTCACGATTTTAATCATTTAAGCGACAGTCTCTTTATAACAACCTTTTATTAGGCGTTAATATTTTCCTGCTTCTATCAACCTAACATAAACTACATTATTTATTCTATAGTATTTTTCTCCTTCTTCTATCCTCTTTTCATCTTCTCCAAGTTCTTCAAGGTCTCCTTCATACTCAATTTCAATCACATCACCTATACCAAAAGACAAATCCGATAATACTTTTTTTTCTGAATTTTTAGAGTAATATGTAACATATACAACTCTACCATCTTTTTTTTCATCTACTTTAACTGTTGTCTCACTTCCATCTGGACCATCTTCAAAATCATTTTCAAAATAACAGTTTACGATAGCATATACCACTCCTGTAATTTTTTCCGTCTTTTTTGTTTCTCCATTAACACTACTTGCATCATTATTTCCACAAGCACATATTCCAGATAGTGTCATTATTAATAATATACTTAAAAAGCTTTTTCTCATATATATCCCCCTTATTTATATACTATATAACTATTATACCAGTTATTAAACTTGAGGCCAGCCGCTGTATAATAAAATGTTGTTCCATAATTAGTATCCTTTGTAGAGGGTATTATAGAATTAACAACATAACCTTTTACATTTGAATCAACATAAACATAATAATACCTGTCATCTGTTAAACATGCAAATGTTCCACATAAAATAATAGCGTGTGAATATTCTGATTTTCCATTCACGTATCTACCCACCCCAATATCAATTGGTCTTCCTTTACTTAAGCATTCTATTACCTCATTATACGACATTTTTCTAGCAATAGTTTCCCATCTCAACCCCAGCATACTAAACATTCTTGTCTCCCACTTAAAAATACCATCAGGCTCATTTTCAGGTTCGTTAAAATATCTCATTTTTAGTTTTGAATATACCTCAAATGCATCATAGTCTGTTTTCTTAAAATATTTAGATAAACTTGCACCTGCGGCTGCCCAACAAAGCCCATCATCATTTATTACTTTTTTTTCATTTTTTACAAAAGGTATATTTAATTGATAATAAGCTGTATGATATCTGTCGTTAACATATAACTTATTAGTAACAATATTATTTATCTCACTTGTATTACCATTAAACTGTTTAGCCCCAAAATCAACTTCATGTTTTTCGTCCACTTCAAAAGAAACATCTTTAGGTATTTTTTCCTTCTTTACCTTATTTCCCTTAATTTTTTGTTTTTTTACTTTTTCTAAAACTTCATTTGACTTTTTCTGCTCATTATCAGCATTACTATCAATTAAAACTTCAACATTATCATCAGCTACACAAAGTAATTGTTCATCATTATTTACTAATGTAATTTCTTTCCCTTCATCTACTATCTCATCAAGTTCTTCAAAATTATTATAAATAAAGCTATATATTATGTTTCCATCTATCTCTTGCTTTGTTAACATACCTATAGTTTCATCACCGTCGAACACCATCATAGCTGTTTCTTCAGTATTTTCCTGCGTTACAACATCTAGTATTTGAGAGCAATATATTGATTCATTTGACTCATACCCAAAATACCCCAAAGTTGCACCTATTTCTGTATAATATTCATACTCTTCTGGATTACTCGCATTATTACTTTGCCCTGCATAAACACTTGTAACATCACCTAAACTTAAAAATACAATTGTAGCACATAAAATCATACACCATATTTTTTTCAATTTGTCCATCTTTACACCCATATCTTTCTGATTTGAACTCCCAAATCTATTGTTGAAAACTATGTTTTCAACATTTTACTTTAAGTTTTTAATAATTCTTTAGTTTACTATTTATATTCAATAACTTTGACAAATACTCTTTTGCTATTTCGCCTCCTTTTCTTCACATTATATTACTATTTCACCTCTCTTTCCTTACAAATTTTTTTACTTGTCAAATTAATTTTCTTCCATATATAAAAAAACAGGCTTCCCTTAGGAAACCTGTTTTTTATAAATTAACTCTTACAACTTAGTCTTTCATGTTCGAACGTTTCCCAATTAATACCAAATTAACATATTATTTTCTTTATGTCAAGCAATTGTTAATTTTATTAATAGATTTTTTCATAAACAAAGTAGTGAGTATCAAACAATAATTGCATAGTTCACAAAGTGAATTTATTATTCATAAACTTTCCTTGCAACATCCACACTCTCTTTAGCATCCTTCGCATAATAATCTGCTCCGATTTGCTTCGCATACTCTGGTGTTAATACTGCACCACCAACAACCACCTTACAATCAACATTATTTTCCCTCAACAATGCAATAGTCTTTTCCATAGATACAAGCGTCGTTGTCATAAGTGCAGACAAACCAACAAGCTTAACTTCATGCTTAATTGCCGCATCTACTACAGCTTGGTATTCTACGTCCTTACCTAAATCTATTACTGTATATCCATAATTTTCAAGAAGTACCTTTACAATATTTTTACCAATATCATGTACATCACCTTTAACGGTAGCAAGAACAATCTTTCCCTTACTCACTGGCTGTTCATTAGACTTAGACATATTTTCCTTAATCACATCAAAACACGCCTGTGCCACACCTGCTGATAAAATAAGTTGTGGAAGATATACTTTTCCTTGTTCAAATAATGTACCAATCTTATCAAGTGCTGGTATTAAAATGCCATTTACCACATCCATAGAATCAGTGCCTGCATCTAATAATTCTTTAGTATAACGACTTCCTTCGGACTTCAAACCACTTTCTATAGCGTGTAATAATTTTGATTTTACATCAGTTCCTTCTGACTTTTCCTCAACCTTTTCAGAATTCACACTCACTGATGTTTTCATCACTACATCAGCATAATTTTTAATAAACTCCATTGAATCCCTATCATAACCTTTTAAAAGCTTAAACGCTCTAAAAGCACCAGTCATAGACTGTATATTTGGATTCATTATTGGTAAATCAAGTCCTTTTTGGAGTGCCATAGTTAAAAATGTATGATTTACAAGCTCTCTATTTGGAAGTCCAAACGAAATATTAGATACTCCTAACACCGTTTTTAAACCCAGCTCATTTTTAACAGCTTCTACAGCTTCTAGTGTTTCCACTACTCCATCTTGCTCTGCTGATGCAGTAAGAGTAAGACAATCCATTATTAAATTCTCTTTTGGAATTCCTATTTCCAATGCTCTATCCATTATTTTTCTTGCAATTTTTATTCTTGCTTCTTTTGACTTTGGAATACCCTCTTCATCTAATGTTAAGCACACTAAACAAGCACCATATTTCTTAATAAGTGGCAATATACTTACTAAAGATGCCTCTTCTCCATTTACCGAGTTTACAATAGGCTTTCCACTATAAACCCTAAGTGCCGCCTCTAAAACCTCTGGTATGGTTGAATCTATCTGCAATGGTACATCAACCACGCCTTGTAATGACTTAATTACATTAACCATCATTTCTTTTTCATCAATTCCTGGCAAACCAACATTTACATCTAAGATTTCTGCCCCTGCTTCGATTTGTTCTATTGCCTGATTTAAAATATAATCAATATCATTATTAAGCAAAGCTTCTTTAAACTTCTTCTTACCAGTTGGATTTATTCTCTCACCTATGATTCTAGGCTCGTTAATCATAACAGTTTTAGTTGCTGAACAAACTGCTGTATATTTTACTTCTTCTCTATAAACAGATTTAAAATCAAATCCTTGTATCTCTTTACTTAGTTTTTCAATGAATTTTTCATTAGTTCCACAGCAGCCACCAAATACTTTTACTCCAAGCTTTGCCATCTCTAACATATACTTTGAAAAATCTTCTTCTGAAATGTCATATGTGTTAGTAACTGGATTTGGAAGTCCTGCATTTGCCTTTACTACCAAAGGAAGATTTGTATACTTTTTAAGCTCTTCTATAACAGGAAGTAATTCTTTTGGTCCTAAAGAACAATTTACACCTATTGCATCAACACCTAGACCTTCAAGTGTCATTGCCATTGATGAAATAGCTGTACCTGTGAAAGTTCTTAAATTTTGTTCAAATGTCATTGTACAAATGATTGGCTTATCAGAATTTTCTTTAGCCGCCAAAACTGCAGCCTTTATTTCAAGTAAATCTGTCATTGTTTCAAATACAATAACATCTGCATCAATACCAGCTAATACTTGTTGTTTATAATAATTATAAGCAGCCTCGAAAGACAATGTACCTGTAGGCTCAATAAGCTGTCCTATAGGTCCTATATCAAGTGCTGTATATACCTTTCTTCCGCTTTTATCAACATATTCCTTACATGCTTCTTTAGCTATACTAACACCTGCTTTTATAAGCTCTTCTACGCAATATTCACTATGTAAAAGCTTATATCCATTGGCTCCAAATGTATTTGTATACACTACATCTGAACCATTCTCTAAATACAACATATGTATGGACTTAACTATGTCTCTATCAGTCATGTTAAGCTCTTCTGGTATTCCTCCAAGCTTCAAGCCCCTTGCCTGAAGCATAGTTCCCATAGCTCCATCAAGTAATACATATTCTCTATTATTAAAAAATTCTCTAAAATCCACAGTGTTCACCTTTTAGTCTAAACTGGCACCTTTCTTTCATATTACAAGTAATACAACCTCTTTGCTTTGGCTTCATTTCATTTTCATTTATTCCTATTATACATGCAACGCTCTTTAATGGAGACATTGTAAAACTATCATTTGCAGTTACCCCTATCAGTTTTTGAGCTTCAATAATCTTTAAAAACCCTAATATATTACTAAGTGGTAAATCCCCATACCCTATACCATATCTAAAGGTAAAATACTTTCCAGGAAATTGCTTTTTTATTTCTTCCTCTGCAATATTACAAACCTGTTCAACTGCAACTCCTGCTAATGCATCTACCACTACTGCCTTTGCCATATCTAAAACTTGTGTTTTTCTTATAAGCTTGTCTATATCACTAGATAAGGTAGCACACAAAAATATCACCTTATCGCAACCTTCAAGGTGATATTTTATAGTTTTCCCGTCTAAAATAAAATTTGAACCTTGTATTTCCACTCCATTATCTAACTGCTTAATATCAAACACTTTATATATATACTTTGGTCTGGCTATAGATAAAATATCCTTTTCTGATTCATACATTAAATTCATAATCGCATCATCTGGTTTATTCTTACCATATCCAAGATATCTTGCACCTTCAGCATAATCAAGATTACTAAGTGTTACTTCCATATCTTCTCCATCATCTTTTAAATAAGCTCGACACACTATCACTTATACGTCTTGCAACATATGGATTGTTCATAGCATATAAATGAATTCCATCCACACCATTTGATACTAAATCAACGATTTGATCTACTGCATATGCAATACCTGCATCGCGAATTGCGTCTGTATTATTTTCATATTTTTGTATCATCTTAACAAACTTTGGCGGAAGACTAGCTCCACACATAGAAACCATTCTTTCGATCTGACTTTTATTTACAACAGGCATTATTCCAGCTTCTATTGGCACATTAATTCCTGCAATCTTTGCTTTTTCTATAAATGAATAAAAATGAGCATTATCAAAAAACAACTGGCTAACAAGATGCGATGCACCTGCATCTACCTTTTCTTTTAGATGCCTTATATCCGCTACCATATCATCAGTTTCAACATGTCCTTCTGGATAGCAAGCACCTGAAATATGAAATGAATCTCCTGAAGTTTCTTTTATGTATTTAATCAAATCTGTTGCATATTTAAAATCATTTTGTCTTGGTAAATCCGGATTTATATCTCCTCTTAGCGCAAGAATATTTTCAATACCATGTGCCTTTAAGGATTCTAACTCAGCAGCCACTTGTTCTTTTTTTGAATTCACACATGTTAAATGGGCCATTGACTCAATGCCATACTTTTCCTTAACCTTGTATGCAATCTCACAAGTCTTGCTGTTTCCTGCATCGACACCACCTGCACCATATGTAACACTAATAAAGTCAGGAGATAAATCCCTCATGCCTTCCAATGTATCATATATAGTTTCTATACTGCTTGTCTTCTTTGGTGGAAACACCTCAAAAGAAAATACTGTTCTATTTTCTTTAAATAAATTTTCTATCTTCATGTTATACCCATCTGCGCGCTGCGTGCACACTAAATCAGTAGTTGAACACGCTTTTTTCGTTCAACATACACTTCAATCACAAAATAAGTTGAATCCTAACACTAACAATCCAATCATTATACAAACCAAAAAGAATTTAACTGTTAAATATAAACCTATAAGAATTCCGACTGCAAGCCAAAATAATATTAACCCACAAATCTTTCGCATATTCATCATAATTTACATTCCGTCTAAACGTTGTTAATATAGTATATGCGTATCATTCTCAAAAATCACTATTGTTCTTTTTAGCCTTCTACTGATGTTTTTGCTACGTTTATGATTTCTTCATCTGTCATTGTAGTATCTTTAGATTTATCCTTTGATTTACTTGTAAATTTATTAATAATATCTGGAACCATATCAAGTATCTTTGTTACACTATCTTGATTCTTTATGTTTACTAACTTACTTGAGCCATCTTTTATAACAAGAACAGCACTTGGTGACATCTTTCCACCTACTCCGCCGCCTTTTGCACCTGCACCCATACCAAATGACACATCAACTAATGGTAAAATAATAGTATCTTCAATGTTTATAGCCTCTCCTACCACTGTCTTTGTTGTCATAACATTTGCCATCCCTGAGAAAAGTGATTGTGCTGTTGCTTCAAATTCCTTCTTTACTGAATCTGCCATAATTTAATTCCCTCCTACTTTTATAAATCTAATAAATTCTTTAAGTCTTTTATTTCTATATATTTTTAAGAATTGAATAAGTAATGTTATCACTCTTATTCTTCCCTTAAGTTTAAATTCACCTTCTAATATAAGCTGTGTTACATCTAAAAATTCAGCCTCTAAGATTAGATTATCTCCATATATAGGATAAAGTATACTTAGTGCTCCAAGTACTTGACCTGTTAATGCTGGGTCTTCAAAACCAAACTTCAGCCTTGCCTTTATCTTCCTTGGCTTAATAGCTTTTAAAGCCTTAAATATTCTTGACTTTATTTCTTTTATAGCTTCTCGTGATTCTTTTGTAGTAAGAAAATCTCGATAGCTTTGATATGTTTTAAATATCTTCTTTATTCTACCACATATTTGCAAAAATTTAAATTTAATCTTTTCAAAAATCTCTTTAAGTTTGCTTTTCTTCTTTTTTTCTACTTTTTTTACTGAATCTACACTATCCGAAGTATCTATACTATCATTCTTAATTTCTGCTGTTTCTAATTCTGTTTTAGATTCATCATCAAAATAATTATCTACATCTTTTACTTCTTTTACGTCTTTTACTACTTTTTCTTTTACTTTCTCATCTAAATCTTTTACTTCACTATCTACTAATGTTTTAAAGGCAATTTTTGCTCTATACATCAATTTTCCGTTTTCAAAAACCAAATTAAATCTTATCAATCCTAAAAAATATGTTGCCCTAAATCTTATCTTTGGTTCATTCTCATAAAACGAACCCTTTGCCCTATATCTAATAGGATTAAATAAAACTATTGAAAGCAATAACAATACTAACCCTATAATGCAAAGAAGCAGTATCCCTATTATTTTCAAAACGGTCAATATTATTCCTATCATGAGACATCTACCTGCCTTTCTGCCACGAAAGACTTTATATCAAAACCATTTGTAGATTTATAACAATCCATAACTATCTTCTCCACTAACTCATAAGCATCATTTAAATCCTGCGCTAATCCTACTAAATGTATCTTTTTTTCTTTATAAATCCCTTGTAATAATACATATGAAGGATATATTTCTAATAATCCCGAGTCACCAAGTGGCAAAACAATGGTATAAACATTTATCTGAAGCTTATTATGCTTCAGGTTATGTAGTATTTTTCTTTTTCTCTTCTTTGTACCTTCAGTAAAATACAAATTCTTATACCACTTTACCACTGATATCCTCTCCTTTAAAGATTTCAATAACTGCAGCTTTTTCCGCTTCATCACTACAATTTTTTAGGCCATTAGAAACAAATTCGCTAATTTCATCAAGGTTGTTAAAAAATACTGGTAATCCTGCCAAAGTATGTGCCATAACAGCTCTATTAACAATCTTTTCATTCTTTCCAAAAAAATCTTGCATTAATGCAATAAGTTCATTTGTAACCTTTAAAATATATGTTTCATCTGCTATAGATGAATCTTTTTTTGTAAACTCTACAAATATACTTCCTGATACTAAAAGAGCAATTTTCTCTAATGAAACAAATAAATTAGAAATCTCTGGTATTTCTAATATTTCTGTATATTCATTTTTTATACTATCAATCATATGGTCACTTGAATAGATTTTATTATAAAGCTTTTCCTGCTCACCTTCAAGCATCTCAAACTCTTCAGCTATATCTTCATAAACACTTACAAAATCTTCTGATACTATTCTTTTATTTATTGTACTTATAACCTTTTTGCATAACTGTGTCGTTTCTACGCTTTCTTTTATATATGGCTTAGCAAGTAAAATAACATACACATCATTTATAAGTTCTTCAAGTAGCATAAATGTGCTAACACTTTCTTCTAAAAACGTAGCTACAAATTTAAGTTTTGCTGATAAATCATCGTATTTTTCTTTGTTAATTTCTGCAAATTTAAAAGCTTTAAACTCTTCATAAACACTATCAACATCTTCACATATGCTATTAGCACCATCAAATTTTTCTAACATAGAACTAGTTTTTAACATATATAAAAAATCGTCTAAGTTGCATTTTTCGCTGCCAGTATAAACCTTTATTCCTTCTGTTAAATACTCAAAAAACTTGGACTTTGTCATTCTTATAGGTAACTGCCTAACAATTTCTACTATCTTTGAGTTTATAACAAAGTTATCCTCTTCTGATACAATATAGCTCATAACATCAGCTGTTAACTCTTCATCACTAATACTCAAAAGCTCACTAGAATCTTCAAATCTATATTGAACTCTATTCAAACAATACTCATAGATATTAAAGCTATCTATATATGAAGTAAGCCCCTTCATAATATCAATAACTTCATTTCTTATTTTATCTGTCTTAACTAGAACTTCTTGTTTATTAAAATCAGCTCCATTTAAGATACCTTCTTGTATTATCTCACTAAAATTATTAACAATAGATTTTAACTTATCACTTTTATTTCCCATATCAGATACGATTTCATAATATGTAAAATAATTCATTGATAATCTTATAAATGAACTTTCACTATATAATTCCATCATTTTATGAGCATATTTAGAAATATTAATTTCTACATCTTTCCCATTTGATATATCTTTTATAATGCTTTTCATTAATTCAAACCTCCGAGTGACACTTTTTTAGAATATATCGCAAAAATCAAATGTAGCTAAATAATCATCTATTGTTTCTGCACGTCTAATAAGCTTAACACTACCATCTTCCTTTAATAATAATTCTGCTGATTTAAGCTTTCCATTATAATTATAGCCCATTGCATAACCATGTGCTCCTGTATCATGGATATATAAATAATCACCCATTTCAATCTTTGGCATCATTCTATCAATTGCAAATTTATCATTATTCTCACATAATGAACCTGTAATATCGTATTTATGATCACATGGAGCATCTTCTTTTCCTAAAATATTTATATGATGATATGAACCATACATAGCTGGTCTCATAAGATTACATGCACAGGCATCACAACCAATATACTCTTTATATATATGTTTTTCGTGAACAGCCTTTGTCACTAGCGCCCCATAAGGTCCCATCATAAATCTACCAAGCTCTGTAAACAATGCTACTTCTCCCATTCCTGCTGGAACAAGAACTTCCTCATATACAGCCTTTACGCCCTTTCCAATTTCAAGTATATCATTTGATTCTTGGTCTGGTCTATATGGTATACCTATACCACCTGATAAGTTTATAAATGTAATATTTGCACCTGTCTTTTCTTTTAATTCAACAGCTGTTTCAAATAAAACCTTTGCTAATGTTGGATAATATTCATTTGTAACTGTGTTACTTGCTAAAAATGCATGAATACCAAATTCTTTTACGCCTTTTTCTTTTAAAATTTTAAAACCATCTATCATTTGATCCTTTGTAAATCCATATTTAGCATCTCCTGGATTATCCATGATAGTTGTGCTTATTGAAAATGTTCCACCTGGATTAAATCTACAACTAATTCTCTCAGGTATTCCCACTGTTTTTTCTAAAAAATCTATATGAGTAAAATCATCTAAATTAATTATTGCTCCAAGCTTTGATGCATATTCAAAATCCTCTGCTGGTGTTGCATTTGATGAAAACATTATTCCGTCTTGCATTTTATCAGCAGCAAATCCCATTTTCTCCGCCATATAAAGTTCTGCTTTTGAAGAACAATCCACTCCAGCGCCATACTCTTTTAATATATCAATTAAAAATGGATTAGGAGTTGCTTTAACTGCAAAATATTCTCTAAAACCCTTATTCCATGAAAATGCTTCCTTTAGTTTCTTTGCATTCTCTCTAATACCTTTTTCATCATATATATGAAATGGTGTTGGGTATGTCTTTGTTATCTCGTTAACTTGTTCTAATGTTACAAATGGTGTCTTCTTCATAATTGTATCTGCTCCTTTATATATACATTCACAAAAAAATCGGGTTAAAACTTTTTTATGGCGAAAGTTTTCCAATTGAAAACTCTCGCCATAATAATAACACATTTTTACTATAATTGTAAAGTAGCATAACTATGCTTTCTTTTTTTTGAATACAGGTATTATATCTATTGGTGCATCAACAGTTATCCTCTGTCCACCTTCAAACTCCTGATTTGTATTCATATCTACCCAAGTCACCCCTTTTGGAAGATATACTTCCCTTTTTATAGCTCCTTTATATAATATAGGTGCAACAAGGATATCACTACCGTACATATATTGCTCTTTCAATGTCCAGCATATCTCATCTTCTGGAAATTCATAAAACATAGTACGAATAACTGGAGTTCCTTTTTTATGTGCCTCTTCCATTAGTTCTCTTGTATAATCACGCATGTTTTCGCGAATTTTTATGTACTTAACTAAAATATCATATACTTTTTCACCGTAGCTCCATACTTCATTATCACCACCTGAAAATAGCGTATATGTTCCATCCATTCTCTGAGGCTGTTCTCCATGATCCCTTGCACCATGCAAACGCATAACTGGGCAAAATGTTCCATATTGGAACCAACGAACTAATAGTTCTCTAAAGTCTTCGCTTTCTTGGTCTCCACCTCCGAAACCACCAATATCAGTAGTCCACCAAGGTATGCCTGCTATACCCATATTTAGTCCTGCACAAACTTGTCTTCTTAATGTTTCAAAATCGCTATGTATATCACCAGACCAAACAAGTGCACCATAACGCTGACTTCCTGCCCATGCACAACGTACAAGATTTACAATATTTTCTTGTCCCTCATTTGACATTCCTTCATAAAAACCTTTTGCATATACCTGTGGATAAATATTTCCTACTTGTACACTCGTTCCCATATGATATCGATAATTATCAAAATGACATACATTATATTCTGGCTCTGCTTCATCTAACCAAAAAATTTTAATACCATAGTCATAATAGTTTTTCTTGCATTTATCCCATACATATTTTCTTGCTTTAGGATTTGTTGTATCATAAAATACACTCTGACCTGCAAACAACATTTGTACATCAACACCACGTTCAGTATGTACAAGTAAATTTTTCTGCTTCATTTCTTCATAATTTTCACTAGTTAAGTCAATCTGTGGCCAAACAGAAACCATTAATTCAATACCCATTTGCTTTAATTCATCTACCATCAACTGCGGATTAGGGAAAAATTCATCCTCAAACCTAAAATCACCCATCTTTGGCCAATGAAAGAAATCACATACAATAACATCAATTGGAATATTTCTTCTTTTATACTCCCTTGCAACCTCCAAAAGTTGCTCTTGATTCCAATAACGAAGTTTACACTGCCAAAATCCCAACCCATACTCTGGCATCATAGGTACATAGCCTGTTACAGATGCATAAGCTTCTTCTATTTCCGCCGGAGTATCTCCTGCTGTAATCCAGTAATCTAACTGCTTTGTACTTTCTGCAAACCAACTAGTTATATTCTTTCCAAAATTCACAGTACCAATTGCTGGATTATGCCATAAGAAACCATATCCTAAACTAGATAACACAAATGGTATACTTGCTTGTGAATTTCTATGAGCAAGTTCAAAGCAACAAAACTTTAAGTCTAAAATATCCTGCTGATATTGCCCCATTCCAAATAATTTTTCATTCTCATTCGACTTAAAAGTAGCTGTTAAAGCATAGTCACCACCTAAATTAGACTGCATCTTTCTAGCAAAATAATTAAGTGCCCCACCAGATTCAATTTCTTCCAACAACACTTCACCTTTTTGATTATAAAAAGTAATTCTACCACGTGGTGCAAAACCTCCACCCTCAACAACTGCCTTGATTTTTCCATTTGTAATACTTGCATTATCACCATCAAACAAAATCTCTGCATTACTCTCATCCACTGGCAATAACGCAAAATTCGTATCAATCTCTTCCCCCATACAGATAGCTCTAACCCTTAAACTATTATCCCCCCAAGGCTCAATAACCATCCTCTCTCCATTATACTCAAAAACCAGCTTATTACCTTCTTGCGTCAATGTTCTCATATTTATTTTCCTTTCTAATTTATTTTTTTTAATGTAGCTCTTGCAACGAAGCATTTATATATATTAAGGATTAGGTTGTCAAATAAGAGGTCGAGAATTTAAATTGGTATATTATATAAAAGATAGTTTGATTTTGTGACTTGGGAGAGAATTAGAGATTCTTTGTATCCCCTTACAGCCTAGCAATGTACAGACACGATGTCTGTACAAGACTCCACGCCGCCATGGAGGACGGCTTGGAGTCGTTTGCGTAAACGTTGATACAAATTATATGGGGATACTTAGAATCTCTTATTCTCGTACATCGGAACAAAATCAAACTATCTTTTATATAATATACCAACTACAAACTATATCCTCTCATTTAACAACCCACAACCTAATCCCTCCTTACATTAGGGGGGCAAATATATACAGCAACTTGCCGACCATTGTTTTTATTTTACTATATTTTCTACAATCCTCTAGCGTTATCTCTTGGCACTTAGAAAGTGTATCATCAAAATCTTTCTCAACATCATTAACTACTTTGTGTTTATAAAAATATGATGCACATTCAAAATTGAGATATAAACTTCTAAAATCCAAGTTTATTGTACCCACTACAGCTTTTGTATTATCACTTGTAAACACCTTTGCATGAACAAATCCTGGAGTATATTCATATATTTTAACTCCACGTCTTATAAGTTTCTCATAATATGTCCTTGCAATAAGGTAAGCTGAAGGCTTGTCAGTCTTATGCGGCCCTATTATCTTAACATCAACACCTCGTTTTGCTGCATATTCCAATGCCTTTAACATTTCGTTATCCAAAATCAAATACGGAGTCATTATGTGTACATACTTAGTTGCATTATTTATAACATCCATATATACAGCCTCTCCTACTTCTTCATCATCATAAGGGCTATCACCATATGGTACTACATAACCATCAGCCACAATATTTTGGTTTTCAACTATATACTTAGAATAATCCTCAATACCTGTTTCACTAACATTCCAATTTTGCAAAAACATAATAGTAAAGCTTCTTACAGCCTCACCTTTTACCATAACTGCAGTATCTTTCCAATGTCCATACCTTTCCTTTTTGTTAATATACTCATCTGCTATATTAACACCGCCTGTATAAGCTACCTTTCCATCTATCACAAGGATTTTTCTATGGTCCCTATGATTTTGGCTTGTTGAAAGAGCTGGTCTTATCGGTGCAAATACTTTACACTTTATTCCTAATTTTCGAAGTTTTGAAGGAAATGTTGGTGGTACTGTGGACAATGTACACATACCGTCATACATAAATCGAATCTCAACACCTTCTTTTGCCTTTTGTGCTAATATCTCTAACACTGCCCTAAGCATAATTCCATCATCTACTATAAAATACTCTAAAAATATAAACTTTTCAGCCTTCTTTAGTTCAATTAACATACTTTCAAACTTTGCTTCACCTATTGGAAAATACGTAGCTTCAGTATTTCTATATGCTGGAAATCCTGCAAAATCATTTAAATAATTAAACATTCCTGCTACTTGAATATTTTCTGATTTTATTTTTTCCATTACATTTTCATCTTGCATTAAATAAGGTTTCGTCTGTGTTATTAATATCTCTAATCTTTTACCAATCTGTCTTGTACCAAATTGGATGTGCAAAAATGCATAAAAAAACACTCCAAAAATAGGCACCAATGCAATTGGCACTATCCATGAAAGTTTGTATGCTGGATTTTGATCCGAATTCATTATATGTGCTACAAACAACACAACTACAATTATTGTAATCCAATAATACACAAAAAAGTAGTTAGCTAAAATCGACATAAATGCCAATAACATTAATACTTGGAGAATCAATGATGAAAACAACAAAATTGCCCTTCCAAATATAGCTCTAACTACTCTATTTTTATTTTTTTCTATTCTATTCTCAAATTTTGATTCAAACTTGCCGTTTTCTGTATGCATTGAAGTCTTCCCTTCTGGCAAAGTTCGACTTTAGTCGAATTTTTTTAGACAGCTCTGTACAATAAACTTGTATTTTGAAGTAATTCAATAAGCTCAGCAAAGCTAACTCTTATTTTTCCATTTTTCCACATTAATGAGTATCCATCAGTAATAACCTTTCTGAATACATCCACATTTCCTAATTCAGAAAATCTTATTGTATTAAGTTTCTTTCTAAAATCCATTATTACTGTATGGCCATTACTGAGTTCAATCAAAACCTTATAATCATCATAAGGTGTGACATTCAATATCGGTCTCATCGCAATTCCTCCATTTATCTTAAATCTTCCTAAAATTCTTTATCTTAGCTTTATATATAATACTAAATTAAAAAGCTACTGGCTCCCCCATAAAAGTGGGGATTTTTAACATTTTAGAAATATTTTTTAAGATCATTTCTGGAATTTACTCCAAGTTTACTAAATATTACTTTTAAGTTTGATTTAACTGTACTTTCTGCTATAAATAAAACATCAGCAATTTCCTTATTTGACATTCTTTGTGCTGCAAGTTTTGCAACTTCTGTTTCTCTTTTTGTCAAACCATATTTCTTTTCTGAACTAGAAGCCTTTTCTGATGTTTTGAGACCTCTAACACATTTCTTAGAAATATTATTTACATTTTCACAGAACTTGCTGTATGCATTATTAACCAATATTTCACTTAATAAGCTATTTATATAAGAATAACTTTCTACAAATGGAATATATATATTATCTTTCATTGCTAAGTCTATTGCTTCTATAATTATTTCTTTCGCTTTTTCGCGATTGCCCATATTATATTTTACCACAGCAATAAATATTAATGTGTAAATTTCATATAAAATATTCTTAAAAATTCCTGATATCTTTAGCATCTGTCCGCTAATTGCAGATAAACTATCATATTCACCTTTTGCCATAAGATATTTTCCATACACAACATTTGCAAAGCCTAAATTCAAAATTGATGTATTCTCTTCAATTGTAACAAAATCTGTAAGCCATGATGGAATATTTTCAAGGTCATTTATTGAAACATTAACATATCCTATACATAAATCACAGACATGAAGTAAATCATATCTATTTTTTTCCTCAATAACACTTAATATATTATCCATATGTTGTTTTAATTGTTCAACTTCGCCTCGCATAAGGCAGATTCTGCACATTGCAAGTAATCCTCCAATATATATAGCTACTTGTTCCCTTGATGAAGACATATATATTGTTTTTTCACAAAGTTTAAGTGCATCATCAAACTCACCTTGATTTAAAAGCATCTCTGCTCTCATAAGTGCTTCTATACCTTTGCTTTTTCCATCTGTTATCTTATAATATGCAGGCATAAGAGTTTCTAACTTAGTAATTGTTTTTGATAAGTCACCAACTTTACTATGATATAAAGCTAATGGTGAAGGATTACCAAACGCAAATGATGACTTTGCCGACAATACAATAGATGGTCTTTTCAATAATTCATATGCTTTTACAAAACATTCATTCATCTTAACTAAATCATTAAAAAAAGTATAAGCTAAAAGAACTTGATATTCTCCTTGAAGGTTCTCCTTTTCAGGAAGAGGACCTTCAAAATCATCTATAATACTTTTAATCGTTTCACATTCCCTCTTATAATAATCTCTTTGATTGTTTAAAAACATAAAGAATACATATGGCAAATATGATATTATGTATTTCTTTTTCAAATCATAAGATAAGTTCGTTGCCATTCCAAGGAACAAATCTTTACTTGCCGCATTCTCATTTAAATCATAAAGTATATCCGTAGAATGCTCCATTGATAACATAGCTTCATAATTTTTTGTCTGGTAATAAAACTCTAGTGCTTCTCTGTAACATTCATTATCTCTATACCAGTCACCTGCTTTATTAAGTATCTTCTTCTTAAACAAAATCTCCAATTTATCAAATTCACTTTCAAGAAAATACTTTAAAATTGAATGTATAAAATATTTACCTTCTTTAGGGTCATATTTTATCAATCCACTCTCTTTTAAAATACTCTCTACTCTTTCTTCACTTAATACACCATTTGCAATATATATACATTGTCTTAATGTAAAACTATTAAATATACTCATTTCAATTAAGAATTCCTGTGCAACTCTATCAAGGTTATTCCATATTGCTTTTCCTAATAAATTCTCTATATTAACAGTTGGCTCAAATGAATTAGATGCATTATAACTAAGCATTTGTAAATAAAGTGCACTAATCCAACCTTCTGTATACTGATACAAAAAGTCAGATTCATTATCTTCTAATTTTATTCCACATTGCTTAAAATACAGACTTATATCTTCTCTGTCAAGCTCAAAGTCTGATTTTCCTATATAGTTCATTGCCTTATTTAAAACCATCTCAAATGTTATATTTGATGTTATTACTTGAGTAATACAAATAACATAAGAATTAGTATTTAATACAGATGAAAGTTCCTTTAAAATATCATTCAAAAACTTATCTGCCACTAAATTATAATTGTCAATTATAAATGCTGTTGGTTCATGAAATGAAATTCCTGAAATCGCCTCTACAATCTGTTTACACATAGTTCCATCGCAAGGATACCCTATTGTTCGTATTTTATGAGCCACAGACTCGTTAATAGTTTTTATTTTATCACAAAATTCCGAAAAAACTCTTTCTTTATCTGCACTATCAACAGTAAACCACACATAATTCTTACCTTCGCCTTTTAAATACTCTCTAATAGCAGTCGTTTTTCCATATCCTGTTGGTGCTTCTACTATCGTCACGGGATAATCATATATACTTTTTAATCTATTTTCCAATCTCTTTGAAATATAGACCTGTTTTGGATCAAATTTTTTCACTATCGCCATAATTTACGACTCCTTAATTTTAATCTAGTATTATTTTAATGCCAGCCTTGCGTTACTATCTCACTTGTTTTATCACGTAACATTAAATCTGTAACTGCATCTTTTACATTTTTCCCTTCAAATAGTACTGCATTTACTTGCTCTATTATTGGCATTTGAACATCATATTTCTTAGATAAACCGAAAGCCGCTTTTGCTGAGTAAACCCCCTCAACTACTGCATTTACTTCATTCATAGCTTCATCCATGCTTTTTCCTTGTCCCATAAGGATTCCCGCTCTTCTGTTTCTGCTATGCATACTTGCACAAGTTACAATTAAATCTCCTATACCAGAAAGTCCTCCAAAGGTCTGTTCTTTACCTCCCATTTTAACTCCAAGTCTCGCTATTTCTGCAATTCCTCTTGTTATAATAGCCGCCTTTGTATTATCACCAAAACCTAATCCATCTGCCATTCCTGCTGCTAATGCTATTACGTTTTTAAGTGAAGAACCTATCTCTATTCCTAAAACATCTGGACTTGTATATACCCTAAAAGAATTGGACATAAATGCATTTTGAATAAACTGTGCTGTTTCAAATGAATGTGCACCTACAACACAAGTAGTAGGAAGTCCTCTTCCTACTTCTTCTGCATGACTAGGGCCTGACATAACTGCTACATCTGCTGTCTTTAATTCGTCTGAAATAACATCTGTAAGTGTCATAAAAGTATCATCTTCAATACCTTTTGAAACATTTACTATAATTTGACCATCTTTTATAAATTCCTTCATACTTGCAGCCACTTCTCTAGTAAATCTTGATGCCACTGATGAAACGATTATATCCTTATCTTTTGTTGCTTCTTCTAAATCAGAAGTTATTTTTATATTCTCTGAAATAATTATACCTGGTAACGTAATCTTGTTTTCTCTATCATTATTAAGCATATCTATCTCTTTTTGAAGCTTTGACCAAATAGTAACTTCATTACCATTTTTTTCTAAAAGACAAGCTAGTGCAATTCCCCATGCTCCTGCCCCTAAAACGCTCACATTCGCCATACTATAAACCTCTATTCTGTCATTTGACTATAATATTAAACAGCTTTCTTTTCGCCAATTTTTCTTTCTGTACCTTCGATTAATCTTTTTATATTTCCTCTGTGCTTTATAATCGCTAATGCCGCCAATACAAACGCAAGTATGTAAGTCTCTGCTTTATTACAGTTTCCTGTAACGCCTAATTTACCTATACAGCCTAATACTATTGTAAGTATAAAATATATACTCATCATAGAAATCGAACCCAAAGAAACATATTTTGTCACTATGGTTACAATTATAAATGTAAGTAAAGCTGCAATAATAAGATACCAATTAAACAACGCAATAATAACACCAGAAGATGCAGCTATTCCTTTTCCACCTTTAAATCCCATGTAAAATGGATAATTGTGTCCTAAAACCACACCAAGACCTGTATACAACAATAAAATAAATTCCTTACTATTAAACTCGCTTCCTGAGCCAATATTAAATACATATGCACATAAAAGCCTTATAACAACTCCTGCTAAAACACCTTTTAACATATCACCAATATATGTTATAATTCCTGCCTTCTTGCCAAGTACACGCATTGCATTGGTAGTTCCTGCATTTCCACTTCCATATTGCCTTATATCTATATGATTTATCCTTCCATAAATATAACTTGTTTGAAATAATCCAAAGGCATAACCTATAACAATACAAATTAATCTATAAAAAACAAACATGATTATTGCTCCTTTTCTTTACGTTCTCTAATTATAAACTTAAGAGGTGTTCCTTTAAATCCAAAGGCTTCTCTTACTTTATTCTCTATATATCTTGTATATGAAAAATGCATAAGTTCTTTGTCATTAACAAAGATAACAAAGGTCGGTGGTTTTACCGAAACTTGTGTTATGTAGTAAAGCTTGAGTCGCTTTCCTTTGTCTGATGGTGGCTGCTGAAGTGCAACTGCCTCTGACATAATCTCATTTAATACACCAGTTCCTACTCTCATTGCATGATTCTCTATAACAACATCAATAATCTCAAACAATTTATTTGTTCTTTGGCCTGTTAATGCTGATATAAATAGCATCTCCGCATATGGCATATATGCAAGAACTTCTTTTATCTTATTTGTATACTCATAAATAGTTTTATCATTTTTTTCTATTGCATCCCATTTATTCACAGCAATTATAATACCTTTGCCTTGATCATGTGCAATACCTGCAATCTTTGCATCTTGTTCTGTAATACCTTCAACCGCATCAATCATAATAATGACTACATCTGCTCTTTCAACAGCTGTAACAGTTCTGATAATAGAGAACTTTTCTAATTCTTCTTTAATCTTACTTTTTCTTCTAAGACCTGCTGTATCAATAAAGACATATTCTTTTCCATCTCTCTTTATAACAGTATCAACTGCATCTCTTGTAGTTCCTGCAATATTTGAGACAATAAGTCTATTTTCACCTAATAACTTGTTTATAAGTGATGATTTTCCTACATTTGGCTTTCCAACTATAGCAATTCTAGGTCTCTCGTCTTCTTCGTCCTGCTCACTGATTTCACCAAAATATTTGGTAATCTCATCAAGCATATCTCCTATACCTAATCTTGATGCTGCTGAAATAGGCACTGGATCTCCTATGCCTAAGTTATAAAACTCATAAACATCTGCATTATACTTATCAAAATTATCCACTTTATTTACTACTAAAATAACTGGTTTTTTACTTCTTCTAAGCATGTCTGCAACTTTTGCATCGCTGTCAACTAGACCTTGCTTAACATCTACTAAAAAGACAATTACATCCGCTGTAGCTATGGCAATTTCAGCCTGTTCCCTCATCTGCGAAAGTATTATATCTTTGCTATCTGGTTCAATACCACCAGTATCAATCATTGTGAATGTCTTGTCTAACCATGTAACATCAGCATAAATTCTATCTCTTGTAACACCTGGTGTATCTTTTACAATAGAAATCATCTCTCCTGCTAATGCATTAAAAAGAGTGGACTTTCCTACATTTGGTCTTCCTACTATGGCAACTATTGGTTTACTCATGTTTTACCTGTTTCTTTCTACTTATCCATATAGTTATCTATATAGACAAAATTACTATTATTAGGATGTTTTTCTATATCCTTTATACCGTTAATAAAAGCTTCTAATAAATCTCCACCTCTTGATTTTACAATATTTACAGGAACTTGTAAAGTTTTTTCAACTTCTGTTAACTTAACATCATCCAAAAATACATCTTCTCCACTTCGTAAAATATTTGATGGAAGCAATAATACTTCGCCAAGCTTAACATCTTTTAACTGTTCCATTATATCACTGCCTGTAATAAGTCCAGAGACTGTAATTGTTTCACCAAAAAAATTATTTTTAATACAGTATATATTTATATTAACGTTTCTAAATTTCTCTTTAGTCTTTTTAGCAAGTTCTACAATCAAAGGATAAGCTAACGCTCCTGTTGCTAATGATATATCAATATTTCTATCATCTCCTGTTACAGCTTCTAACGCTTCGTCAAACTCTGTAATCAAAAGTCTCATCATTCCTACACCATTCTCAAGCTGAATATATCCATCATATCTATCTTCTTGTGGAAATTCCCTCTCTGCCTTTATATACCATTCATCTGATGCATGAATAAAATGAAGTCCATATTCATCAAAAAATTTCTGTTGATAACTTTCTATTAAATCAATCACCTTTTCTGATTCTTCTTTTGTAAATAACTCTAGAGGATATAGACCTTTCCTATACTTAGTTAAGCCTGCTGGAACTATCGATACACTTCTCATAAAAGGAAGGTATTTTGATAAATCTTCAATACTTTTCTTTAGCTCTTCTCCATCATTTACACCTTTACAAAGTACTATCTGACCATTCATCTCTATTGACGACTCAAACAACTTGTCTATCTTTTTAAGTGCTTCACCTGCAAACCTATTGCCTAACATTTTACATCTTAAATCTGGATTGGTTGTATGAACTGAAATATTAATAGGACAAAGATGGTACTTAATTATTCTATCAACATCTTTATCACTCATATTTGTTAATGTTATATAATTACCCTGTAAAAATGATAATCTCGAATCATCATCCTTAAAATACAATGTTTCTCTCATACCCTTTGGCATCTGATCTATAAAACAAAACATACATTTATTAGAACAGGAGCGATATTCATCCATTAGCCCCTGTTCAAATTCAATGCCTAAATCTTCTTCATATTCTTTTTCAACTTCTAATAACCACTCTTCGCCATTTGGCTTCTTTACAAGAACTTCTATATATTCGTCATTCACCATATAGTGATAATCAAATACATCTAAAAGTTCTTCACCATTTATCTCAAGTAATATATCACCTGACTCTATCTCTAGCTCTTCTGCTATAGAATCTTTCAATACACTCTTAATTAAATGTCCTTTATTTTTTTTCATTATAAGCACCTATCTATTATAATAATCTTTTACTAATGCCTTAATACGCTGCGTTGGACTCATTACATTTTCTGTTGATGAATCATGGTTTAATGTATCAATAATAAGAGCAAGGAACTTACTCATATCTGCCTCTATATAATAAGGTCTCTTATAAAGTTCTGGATTTCTATAAGTTAAGTTCGTTGTAACAACATAATTTATATAACCTTTATTATAGTATTCATCAAACTTCTCCAAACCATCTGTAAACAAACCAAATGTAGTACAGATAAATACCTTATTCGCTTTTCTATCCTTAAGTTTTTTAGCAACATCTAACATACTCTCGCCAGAAGAAATCATATCATCTACAATAATAACATCTTTTCCAGCAACATCTGTTCCTAAAAATTCATGTGCAACAATTGGATTTTTTCCATTAACAATAGTCGAATAATCACGTCTCTTATAAAACATACCCATATCAACGCCTAAAACGTTTGAGAAGTATACCGCTCTATTCATACCACCTTCATCTGGGCTTATAATCATCATATTCTCGTTGTCTATCTTTAAATCCTTATCCACTTTAAGAATCGATCTGATAAATTGATATGGTGGCATATAATTATCAAATCCATGTAGAGGAATTGAATTATTTACTCTTGGATCATGAGCATCAAAAGTAATAATATTTCCCACACCCATATTTATAAGTTCTTGAAGTGCTAATGCACAGTCAAGAGATTCTCTTTTTGTTCTTTTATGCTGTCTGCCTTCATATAAAAACGGCATAATTACGTTTACTCTTTTTGCCGCTCCAACTGAAGCTCCTATAATTCTTTTCAAATCCTGATAATGATCATCTGGAGACATATGATTTAAATATCCACCTATATTATAAGTAAGACTGTAGTTTCCGACATCTGCCATTGCAAATAAATCCACACCTCTTACTGACTCATCTATAACGCCCTTTGCTTCACCCGAACCAAATCTTGGGCAACGACACTTAGCTAAATAAGAATCACATTTATAACCTTTAAACTCTATTGAAGTATTACTTACTGCTATATTTTTTCTTAATTCGACTATATGTGCGTCCACTTTACTTGCAAAATCCATTGAGCCTTCTAATGAAGCTATTTTAAGTGGTGCTACTGGTATTACATTCTCCGAATTTGTACTTGACATGATTATCTCCATTCAACTAAAATATATATTTTTCGACAAAAGCCTTTATAAATTCTACCATTATAAAATTTGCTCGTCAAGTCCTAATCCCAATTCTCAAAGAACATATTTAAATCACAATCTCCACTTATTCCATCTACTTTACCTGTTGAAGAATACTGCCATCCCGCCACTTTATAAGGTATGTAAATTTCATCACTATAAAAAGCATACCATAAAGGATATTTACATAAAACAGTATAGTCTATCATAGATGCTATACATTTTAAATTTCCATATAACATAGGAGTATATCCTTCTTCTTCTATTTTTTCCATAAAAGTAAGACACACATTTGTAAGTTCCTCTTTTGTTAATTCTTCATTTCTTACATCGTCCCCCGCAATTTCTTCTACATCCAAAACCACTGGTAATTCTATTTTATATGGTTTTATTTTTTCTAAGATGAATTCTGCTTCTTCTATAGCTTCTTCATCATTAATTGCCTCTGTAAAGAAATACACTCCAACTTTTATTCCAGCTCCAATAGCTCCTTTTACATTAATGTCAAAATATTCATCTTCAACCATTGCACCTGTACCATATCCTCTATATCCAACTCGTATAAAAGCATACTCAACACCATCTTCTTTTACCTTTTTCCAATCAATATCACCTTGAAACTTAGATACATCTATTGTTTTATGAGATTTTATCTCCTCTTTTTCGATATAATGCATTGTTTCATCATCGTTAACTACAAACTCTCCTTTTGCAAACTCATGCATAGGAACGTCTAATATCGGCATAAACTTAAATCCGCCCACTTCATTATATATGAGATATTCTGGATACAATGCTCTAAGGAGTGACAATGTAGTATCACCTTTTGACATTCTATTCTTAATATCATTAAGGAGCAATGTCTTTGTTGCATGTTCACTTTCATCATATGCTTTTTCATAAGCCTTATCATATTCTGCAACAAGTAATTTTTCTACTTCCTTTGCTGAAAATTCTTTGTCACTATCAACTGATAAACCATTAACCTCAACTGCCTTATTATTTTCTATAAATAACCAAACTGCACATACTGCTGCCCCTATGCAAACCACCGTTATCACTATTGAATATATAACAAGTGCCATTCTTCCCTTTTTCTTTTCCGTTACAGTAATGTTATTAATATCCGTATTTAAATTAGTATTATTATTGTCCATTGTATGCTTTTCCTCTTCTTTTGTTGTTTAACGCATCATTAAAAATGCTCCTAGATTTCCTCTTTTGCCATGTGTCGCTCTATGTGAAAATAAATACTCACTATTGCAGCAAGTACAAATATCCGGAATACTTATATTACTCTCATCTACTCCTGCCTCAATCAATATCTTGTAATTAGCTGCCCATAAATTAAGCATATATTTCTCGTCCTCTTTTGAGTATAAAATATGATTCATATCTTGCTCTTTTACATCATTTTTGTATGGTACTACTTCTTCATCAAAAACTTTAACAAACTCCATTGCTACATCCTTACTTACCTCATAACAGTTTACACATATAGATGGGCCTATTGAAACAATAACATCACTTGGATTGGTTCCATACTCTTTATCCATCTCAAGAAGTGTTTGTTTCGCCATCTTATTAACTGTTCCTCGCCATCCAGAATGAGATAATCCAATTGCTTTGTTTTTTATATCTACAAAATAAAGAGGAACACAATCTGCATAAAAAGTTGTCAAGGTAATACCTTTTATATTTGTAACTAATCCATCAATATCAAAATAGTCAAATTCTTTATAGATTCCCTTTCCAATGTCATCTTTGCTTACTTTTCGTATATTTGTAGTATGCGTCTGTTGAGATAACACTAAATTATCAAAACCAGCTTCCTTTCCAAATATCTCAAAGTTTTTATCTACATTTTCTTTTGTATCTCCCATCAATACAGAAAAGTTCATTGATTCAAACTGACCCTTGCTAACCCCTCCGAGTTTTGTAGAAAAGCCACTATGTGCTATCCTGGTTTCTTCTATACTATCATATACAATATATGGTACTTTTCCATTTATAACTGTTGTTGTTTTTATACCCTTGCATTTCTTAATCACTGTTTTTTATCCCTCCATACCATATGCGTTTTTATACAATATTATATCCTTGCCATTTATTGCTACCACATCAAATCTACATGGTACATTTTCGTTAAGTCTATTCTTATATAAATAATACTGTGCTGACTTATATATGCGCTTTCTTTTATTATAACTTATCGCTTCTTCGCCAAATCCAATCTTTGAACTTCTTCTGTATTTTACTTCCACAAATACAAAATATTCACCATCTAACGCAATAATATCTATCTCTCCAAAATATGTATAAAAGTTTCTTTCCTTAATGACAAAGCCTTTCCCTTCTAAAAAAGACACTGCAACTTCTTCATACTCACTCCCTATCTGCCTCTTATTCAATCCTTCCCTCCAAAGATTATCTTATAACTTTTGATTTTATTTTATCCATCTTGTCTACAAACACTAAAACCTCAGCCACTACACTATATAATTCGGGCGGTATCATATCGCCAAGCTCTAACTTAGATAATGTATTTGCCAGTTTGTCATCCTCGTAGATTGGTACATCCACTTCAGCCGCTTTTTCAATAATTTTATCTGCAATCAACCCTTGTCCTGTCGCTATCACTGTAGGAGCATCTTCACCTGGATTATACTGCAAGGCAACTGCTATTTTCTTTTTCTTATTATCATCCATACTAATATTCTCCTCAAGCGAACTATTCTACATTCTGATGTCAAAAGAATATCTCTTTATCGACATTCGTGGTTTATCCACTTCAAGCAACTTTTCAAACGGAATCTCTTTTTCCTTGCCATCAATCACTTCAACTGTAATAACAGCACTATATCCTAGTTTTTCTAGTCTTTCTTGTAACTGTGGCAAATGCTCTTCTACAATTTCCTGAGATTTCAAATCTTCTAAGGTAAACTTTGTATTTACTTTTCCATTATTTAGTGAGATATTAACATCTGTAGCACCTAAATACTCCATATCTAAATGCAAAAACGCTGTTATTGGTTCATTTTCTTTATACTTATTCTTAGCTCTATTATATACATACAACTCGCTATGCGCTTCTCCTGACGTGGTCTTTATCGGAATTTGTACATATGCTGCTAGATGATTCAAATCACTCATAAAAGATATATTGTTTTTTATACTTTCTGCACTCTTATAAACCTTACCTTCTGCCATGCCACTATCTTTTAGCATTTCCATTAGTTTTGTAGTTTCCTTGTACATCTGTGAGTAAATATCTTTTATTTTCTCTCCTGTTTGATTTTCCTTCGGCTCTTCCGATAATAATTTATCTGGTTCTAAAAGATATTTTTGTTTTATATGCTTTTGTATCTTATCAAGATTTTGAGCATTTAGCATCTCTTCTTTATTTATATTATTTAGTTCTGGCTGTTGTTTCTCAAGTTCCTTTGCATCAACGCCATTTGCTAATTTTTGTTCACCATTATTAAGTTTCTTTTCAACAATTTGGCTGTTTTCATTAGTTTGAACATTTTCATTCATATTAACAGCTTCATTTACATTGACAGATTCTTGTAGATTCACTTGCTTATTCGCGTTTTCAGATACTTCTACAGGAGTTTTCGCACTTTCACCTTGGGCAACTTGTGTATTACCCTCATTTACAGGTAATTTTACCTCGTTATCAAGTTCTATATCAAAAACCTGAGCAAACTTTTGTATAATCTCCGCGGTTTCTTTAGTATTTCCCTCTGACATTGCCACCTTTATCATATCAACTATATTGTCTGCTAAATTCTTTACACCTTCTGATATCTTATGTTCATAATTTTTATAATCCGTAAATTGTTCAATGTTCTTTTCATTAATAGGTATATTGTGACTCTTCATTGATACTAATGTATCCACTGGCGCATTACTAAATGTTTTTGCAAGCTTAAGCATTTCATTTATGGATTCCTTATTTATAGGCATTCCATTATCCATCATTTCTTTTACAATCTGCGCATTTGATCTGCTTGCTGGTATTCCTATTGAATCTAGCGACTTAAATAAACTATCAAGTGGATTTGAGGTAGATTCAAGTGCCTTTAAGATTATTCTTATTCCATCATTACTCTTAACTTCAAATGATGCCTTTTCTCCAATATTAAAACTAACACTATCTTCTAATAACGCACTAAGTAATGCCCCTTTTCCTAAATCAAGCTTTACGAGTTTCCCTGTAATATCAGCTATTTCACCACTAAAAACAGTCCCCTCTAACATTCCTTTTAGTTTAGAGACTGCTGAATTTTCTGATATATCATTATTGGGGGTTACTGTATTATTACTAATGTACGCATTTCCAGTATTTAGTCTAGTTTCCATATTCACCAATCATCCTTATCTGCAAAAATTGCCTATGAAACTCTCCCTATGTATTGCTGTCTTACCTATCGTTTTAAGTGCTTCTATATGTTTTGCTGAGCCATATCCTTTATTTGATGCAAAGTCATATTCTGGATACATTTTAGCATATTCTACCATCATTCTATCCCTGGTCACTTTTGCAATTATGCTAGCTGCTGCTATGGATACACTCTTTGCATCACCTTTTATAATTGGAACTTGTTTAATATTCACTTCTGGTATTGTAACTGCGTCATTTAAAAGTATATCTGGTGTCACACAAAGGTTAGAAATTGCCTTTCTCATTGCACTAAATGTTGCCTGCAAGATATTTATTTCATCAATAACTGCTGGGCTTTCCATTCCAATTCCTACAGCTATTGCCTTTTCCATTATCTCATCAAATAATTCTTCCCTTTTTTTCTCTGACAACTGTTTAGAATCATTAATATACAAAATCTCACAATCCTTTGGTAAAATAACTGCACAAGTAACAACAGGTCCTGCAAGTGGACCTCTTCCAACTTCATCAATTCCACATATATATTCATATTGTGAGTACTCATCTTCATATCTTCGCATTAATTTAACACGTTCTTTTTCTTTATCTAGTTTATCTATAATTTTATTATATTTTTCAAGAAGTTTTATTACTCCACCTCTATCATCATTTGTAAATAGTAACATCTTCTCTTTTAAACAATCAATTCCTTGCTCATAAGCATTTTCTAAAATTTCTTTAATCTCATTTATCTTTTGCATCAAATGCCCCCTATTGAACTAAATGGATATATTCTAAATACTGCTTGTCCTATAATAATATCTTTTGAAATACATCCTATCTTTCTACTATCCTTGCTGTTATTTCTATTATCTCCAAGAACAAAATATTCATCTTCACCTATATATATTTCTTTCTCAGCATCAAATCCATACATAAGCTGAGCATTCGAATAATATCCATAATCCTCTTCTAACTTCTCTCCATTAATATATATTTCACCATCTTTTATTTGAACAGTCTCACCCGGAAGCCCTATAACTCTCTTAATATAGTTAACCTCTCCACCTCGTTCTTCATCATAGTGAGGAAAAACTACAATATCAAATCTCTCTATTTCAGAAAATCTATACGAAAGCTTCTCAACTATAAGATTATCCTTATTCTTTAGTGTTGGATACATTGAATTTCCATCTACATAAGTTCTTTGTGCTACAAAATGTATTATCAAATATGATGCTACAAATGCAATTAAAAAACAAACTGCAAGCTCCATCAAATTATTAAACCTTTTCTTCTTTTTATCAATTTTTTCTTTTATATTCTTATCTTCCACATCTATATCTATTTCTTGATTATCCATATCTCCTCCTACTGTAATCTTAATGAACCAATATCGGAAAACGGCAATACTCTAAAACATGCCTTTCCTATTATTGTATCTCTTTTTATACTTCCGACATCACTTGAACGACTATCATCACTATGGTTTCTATTATCACCTAATACAAAATAATCACCTTCGCCAAGCTTAACTGGCCCATAATTAGCATATTTTACATCCTCGTCTTTACCAAGAATACCATAATATTCAACTAATAGTTCATCATTAATATATATCTTGCTATCTTTAATTTCCACTGTCTCCCCAGGTAAACCAATAACTCTTTTAATATACTTTGTAGATGTATCGTACTTGTAAGGAAACACTACTAAATCAAAACGCTCAGGATCATTAAATGTATACACTATCTTATTAATAATAACTACATCCTTATCACGCAAAGACGGATTCATCGAATCCCCTATTACTCTCATTGGTGCAAAAAGGAAACTGTTAAACAAATAAACCACTAATATAATTGCAGCAATATATGATACTACAACTATTGCACCCTTTTTTCTGTTACTAAGCGTGTTATATGTATCTTTTATCTTACTCATGGCATCTCCAATGTGATTTTACCTAATTTTCCACTTCTAAAATCTTCTATTAATATCCTTGCTGCCTTATCTAAATCAAGGACATCTCCTTTTAATTTGCACAACCTACTTTCTGCAATAAGTTCAAGTGTCCTTAATGTATCTTCATTCTCCTCAATATTATATCGGTCATTCATTACACCTTTATAATCCCTATTTAAAATTTTTATAAGTTCCATCGCAAGTTCTGTTATATTTAAAATCTGATCATTTATAGAACCAACTAATGCTAAGTTAAGTCCAACTCTCTGATCATCAAATTTTGGCCATAATATACCCGGTGTATCTAGTAATTCCAATGATTTACTTAATTTAATCCATTGTTTACCTTTCGTTACACCCGGCTTATTTCCTGTCTTTGTACAAGCTTTTTTTGCATACGAATTAATAAAAGTGGATTTTCCAACATTTGGTATTCCAACCACCATAGCTCTTATTGGTCTATTTAAAATTCCACGTTTTTTATCTCTTTCTATTTTTTCCTTACATGCCTCTTGAATTATTGCATTTACATTTTTAATGCCTGTACCAGATTTAGAGTTGACTTCTAGCACATGATAACCTTTACTCTTAAAAAATTCCGCCCACTTTTTATTTGCATACTCAGCTGCTAAATCTGACTTATTAAGAAGTATAAGTCTAGCTTTATTTTTGCCTATCGTATCAATATCTGGATTTCTACTACTCATTGGCAATCTTGCATCAACTAACTCAATTACAAGATCAATAAGTTTTATATCCTCCATCATCATACGTTTTGCTTTTGTCATATGTCCTGGATACCACTGAAAGTTCAAAATAATGCCTCCTTATTTTATAAAGCCGATTTCCTTAAATGGCGATACTATCAACCACGCTTTGCCTACTATATCACTTTTATTTATATTTCCTATATATTCAAATCTACTATCTTCACTAAGATTACGATTATCTCCCATTACAAAATATTCATCTGTTGCTATTTTCATCTCTTTTGATACATAACCGCTTTCATAATTTCCGTCATAATACTCATCCTTTAACAACTCACCATCAATATATATCTTACTATCCTCTATTTTAATAGTTTCTCCTGGAAGCCCTATTATTCTCTTTATTACATACTTTCCTTCATCTGTTTTTGATTTATACACAACAACATCAAATCGACTTGGACTACTTAATTTGTATACCATTCTATTTATAAGTACTGTTTGATCATTTTCTAGTGCATTTGCCATCGAGTTACCTATAATTCTAGTCTGTTCTCCTAAAAAAATCAACAAAAATAGGGCTACTGCAATAACAGTAACAATATCTGCTACCCATTTTAATATCCTATCCGAAACTATATTTTTTTCAAATCTTGGATTATAAAAGCCCATCATATCTCCTCTACTTCAAAATAAGGGCAAATACATAAAGTACTTGCCCCTTGGGTTTAAATTATTTAACTAATTCTTTAACCTTTGTCGCCTTACCAACTCTATCTCTTAAGTAGTGAAGTTTAGCACGTCTAACTTTACCGTATCTTACTACTTCGATTTTATCGATTGTAGGTGAATGTAATGGCCAAGTTTTTTCAACTCCGATACCATTTGAAGTCTTTCTTACTGTGAAAGTTTCTCTTGAGCTTCCGCCCTGTCTTTTAAGAACAGTTCCTTCGAAAACCTGTACTCTTTCACGGTTTCCTTCTTTTATCTTAGCATATACTTTAATAGTATCTCCTACATGAAATTCTGTAATAGATTCCTTAATTTGTGCTGCTTCGATATTTTTAATAATTGGGTTCATTTTGTGTGACCTCCTTAATGTAATCGATATTCTTAATACAAACATGGTAACAGAGGAATATCTCGTTTATTCACAACATTAAAATATTATCACACAATTTATTTTTATGCAAGTATTTTATTTTCTATTCTTTTACGCATTCTATAACATCTTCACTAAGTCTTTGTTTACTCTCAATACTTAGTAAGCACACCCTTATAATTATCTCTCAAATAATTAATTAATTCAAGTCCATTTACAAAAGTATTTTCATCTCCATTAAAAGTACATCTTGTATAATACAATATACTTTTTATGTTTAAATCACCATTTTCAAAAACAGTAATTAAATACTTTTCTCTAGTACTATCCACAGAAATTACTATCTGTAGTCCTGTCTCCTCAATTTTAGACTCCTGTTCATTTATAATCTTCTTGTCTGAATTAGCTAACAGTCCATCCATCAGATATTCCATAGAAACACCTTCGTAGCTAACAGAATATCTATCCTTATAATCCAATAAACGAATTTCTAAAACGGTAGCTCCATCTCTTAGTCCTAAATCTTCAATAAAATCTTCTAAAGTTTTAGGTTCATAGTCTCCATTTAATAATAAATACTTTTTGTCACTATCAACTGCTTTTACTGCAATTGCCACCTCATTAGAGACACCTTTTATTGAATATAACTCTAATTCTATTTCTCTGTTATTGTCACTTAAATATCCCTTTACATCTTTGATTTTTTCTTTTATATATCTTTCTTCTATATATACATCTTCTTTTAGATATAACTTATCATTATATTCAACTGATGTAAGCAAAATATCTATAGCAACATCTACTCTATTATCATCATAACTATTCTGAAGATTTAAATCAGATTTATCCACAAATTTATCATTTTCATAAACTTCTTGTATTAACCTATCTATATCATTGTTTCCAGTAAGTCCACCACGACTTCTGTTATGCTCTTCTTTTATATATGATAAACCTATAATTCCTATTACAAGAGCACTAACTATTACAATTACAGACATTATAGTCATTACTACCTTTTTCTTTTTCATCTTATACCCATTTCTTTCTGATTCACTCTATTCTTTTGCTCGTTTACTCCCTCCCCCATTCTCTAAGCATACCATCAAAATTACTTCTCATATAATTAATTAAGTCAATTCCCTTCTCCAAACCATTTTCATTTAAAAATGTCTGTGAAACTAGTAAATCACATTTTATCATTAAGTCTCCATTCTCTAAAACAATAAATTCAAAAAATTCATTTATACTTTCTATATAAATTCTAAATGATAAACCTGTTTTCTCAACACTAGAATCATATTCTTTAATTACCATGGAATCAATATCTCCGAACAACCCTTCCATCACTTTTTCCAGCGTAATTCCTGTATATGTTATTGAATAAGTGTTTTTATAATCCAATAAGCAACTATATGCTAAAATTGCACCTTCTTTCAAACCACACTCTTCTATCAATTCTGTTATACTATTAACTTCATAATCCTCAGTAAAAAATAAACCTTTTATTTCACCACCTACTTCACTCACACCAATTGCAACTTTGGGAGATATTCCTTTTATTGAGCAAAGTTCAATTTCTACTTTTCCTCTTTCATCATATATTTTTTCTACTGTATCTATTTTATCCCCTATGTAAATTTCTTCAACATATTCGTTTCTACTATAATAAACATTATTATTGTATTCCAAGGTTGAAATATAGTATTCTGTATCAGTAGTATTCCTTTGAGGTTTTTTATTTTTATAAGTTACATACGGAGTTTCTATTTCATCTTCATTTAGAAAGCTATCCTTTTCATAAATTTTTTTAATTAGTCTATCTATATCATTATTCCCTGTTCGTCTACCATGGCTCATATTATAAGGCTCATATGTTACAGAACCTTCTGATGAACGAATAAGTATAACACTTATGATTATTGCAGATAAAATTACTGTTGTTAGAATTATTCCTATTATTAATTTCTCTTTCTTCATATGTACTTCCTCTATTATACTTTTCTGCTGTAATGATATTACTTAGCTTTGCATTATTACAATATAATGATACATTGTTTTCTGAGTATATTATAATAGCTAAGTTTTCTTCATAAAATATTTATGTTTATTAAACAAAACTTTTTAATAAAACTCACCTTCTTCTTTTTTTATAAACTTTTTCACTAATACTCTTGCAAACATTACTAATGTAACTGCCATCATTAACACCATTACAAAAAATATAGCAACACATAATATCTGGCCAACCTCACATCTCATAGCAGATAATAAATCTTCTCCTCCTCTTGCCTTTCTAATATAATATGTAAATTTCATAAGCAGTTTAGAGTCAGTGTAAAAATGTTCAAAAACATATTCATAATCAAAATATTTTCCAAATGGAATTCCCACCTTCATAATCACTATTACTGCATATATCAGTATTGCAGGCATAGATATAACTTTAAATTCCTTTAAAAAGAAAAATATAATCAAGCCGAATACAAATAAATAAGTAACATCTTTAAACATCGTCATAAAGCCATAGGATAAATCATCTTGAGAAGTATTATTAGCATATACTGATGCTCCCAAGTCTGCAAGTGGAAACAAATACATTAACCCTATTACAAATATTCCCATCAAGAGTATATAACGATGTAGATTATATGGTAGGTTATATAAAATTTTATTTTTCATTATCTACCAATACAGTTCAATTATTAACTTTTAAGCTATTATATTTGAACTGCATTATTCCTTTCATTTAGATTTTAAATCTATACTTATTACTTAAATATAAAACTTCTACTAAAAGCACAAACGTTCCCTATAACAATATTTGCCCCTCCATCTCTATATTGCTTGCCACATGATTCGAAGACAAAATATATATTCGAACCACATATAACTGCTTCTTCAATCATTGGAGGCATTTGAATTTCTTTGGTTTTAGCAAAACTACCTAATGAAGAACTACCTGCTTCATATATGTATACATTTGATTTATTGTTTCTACCATACGAAGCTGCTAATAAAAGATAAACCTTTTCATTAACTACTTGAAATACAACTCCTTGAAGTTGTTTAGGAAATTTTGTTATTTCAGTTGTTGCTGAAAGTTTTCCAGTACTACTTATTATAGGATTATAAAATTTTAATTTACAACTTTCTGTTTCTTCAAATGTTCCAATACATAAATTCCCCTTATATGTAGTACAAAAATCAGCATTATCTGTTGTTGTTAAATTACCATGTGTTGTTGATGTCAATAATATACTTTTAACATTTGAATTTTGCTTTGCAAAATTTATTAAATCAATTATCTCCGAATATTTATAATATGAAACTGATTTACCGCCCGAACAAACCCATAAATATCCATTTGCATATGCTATTCCTCCCGCATGATTATTTTCAGTTGTTACAAGTGTGGTTATATATTTCTTAGAAGAATCCATAACATATATTACTGCTTTATGAACAGGTTTTTCGTATTTATCATCCTCCCCACAATAAGCTGTTAAAAAGAAGTATCCTCCATAATATTCTATACCTTGAGGTGTCATTTCTTTACATGATTCTCCACATACATTAGTTACTTCCATACCTGGAAATGCCATCAAAGAAGTAGTTTTATCTCCAAATTTAAAATAAGTACTTTGTGTACTACCTGTTCTACTTATTGGATAAGTATTTTGATTTGCTTTGTCCATACCTGCAATTGCTGTTGTACTTGTTGCTACACCATTTGTGTATGCTCCCGATGGCACACTGCTTGTTGCCATCACATTGAGAGATACTGTTCCTAATGTGCTAGCATCTGTTATACCTTTTATTCCATAGCTTACAGCTTTACTTTCAATTCCAAGAATATTACATGGCTCTTCGTTCTCCCATACAATCTCTTCTGGTAAATCTATAAATATTTCATTTGGCATATCTAAGTCAAACTCTAATGCTTCATCTACTCCTTGCACCTCTTTCATTACCTCTACAAACTCTTCAATAGATGTTATCTCTTCATTCCCCTCTATCCTTATATCAACTTCATTCACCGCTGCTGTTACGTTTGTCGTCTCAATATGAAACACTATTACTACTACACTCAATAAGCTAAAAATTTTTTTAAACATTCCTTCTACCTACTTTCTTAAATTCTTTTCATAAATAAAATTTATTAGTTTTATATCTATATTAGTTAACCTTAACTAGTGCACTTTTACCCTTCACCCCTCTTTCTATAAACATTCTCATAATTATTTGTATGAACTTGTTTTTATTTTGTATAAAAAAACAGGTTCCACTCAGGGAACCTGTCTAATATTTAAAATCATTTTTTTACAACTTAATTTTTCATATTTACGTATCTCCCAATTAATATCAAAATAACATATGAGATACTTTTTGTCAAGTAATTGTTAATATTTTTTAACTTTTTTTCCATTAAATCCCATCATATAAAACATAATCCTGCGTATATTCGCTTATAATACTTGGATTCTTTTTCACTTCTTCTATAACTTTATCCCTAAATCCTTCATTCATTAATATTTCCAATTTCCTATTTGTTTCTTCAAGTAATTCAGGGCAACTCTTACATACACCTAACCTTAACTCACCGTCTACCTTAAAAACTCTTATCGGCCATATCTTACATTCAAAAGGTTTATCATCCTCTATCATACAACCATTCTTTTCATCTAAACAAGGACATAAAAGTATTTCCTTTTCATCCTTAAATTCATATATAGCCTTATACTCATTACCTATCTTTTTAAAAGCATTACTATCTATTCTTTCATTGTTGACAATAATACCATATTCCCTTTCATTAAATGCAGGTGCTTCCCACACATCCGCTTCCACAAACGAGCAACAAATCCTACACTTTGCACAAGCCTCTTTCGATAATATACTCTTTAGCATAAAATCACCTCCTGCAACCACTAAACTTCCAGCTTTAGTTGCACTTCTTCTTCTGCTTCGTGCTTAAAATCTTCCATTTTTTCGCCTGCTATTTCAGGTAAGTCATTTACCGACTGTACCCCAAATTTTCTAAGAAATTCCTGAGTTGTCCCAAATAACAATGGTCTTCCTGGTGCATCCATTCTTCCCACTTCCTCAACCAAACCATACTCAATAAGTTTGTTTACCGCATGGTCACACTTTACACCTCTTATTTTTTCTACTTCAGACCTTGTTATTGGCTGCTTATATGCAATAATAGACAAAGTTTCAAGCAAAACATCTGTAAGAACATACTTTTTAGGCTGACTTGCCACCTTTATCAAATACTCATACATTTCGGATTTTGTACACATTTGAAATGTATCCTCTAATTCAATAATCTTTATCCCTCTATCTTCTTTATCATATTTATCCATTAAATTATAAACAAGTTTTTTTGTCGTTTGAACATCATGCTCTATTGCATTTGCTATCTTCTCAACAGCTACTGACTCACCCATAGTAAATAATATAGCCTCTATGATAGCTTCATACTTCTTTATCTCCACTTGTGTCATACCGCACCTTTCTATGCTACATTTTCCACATTTTCTATTGTAATGTCTCCAAATGCATCTTCCTGTAAAATACTAATTATGCCTGTTTTCATTAGTTCTAAAATAGCTAAAAACGCTACTATAATGTGCATTTTACTACGCTGTGTCTTAAGTAATTTTTTAAAACTAAATCTTTTATAAGTCTTAGCATAATCCCTTACAAATTCCATCTTATCAGTAAGGCTAACCTCTTCTTTTTCGATTTTTCCAAACTTACTTCTAATTGGATCTATTTTATCCTCTTGCTTTTTCATAATCATATTAAAAATCTCATTTAGTTTTATAAGCGTAACATCACTAAGTAATTGCTCCATATCTATAGGAGCTTCGTATTTTAACACTTCATCAGGTATTGTAGCCTTTTTATATAAAGCTCTTCCTGCATCTAGTTCTCTATCTCTAAGTTCATATGACATATACTTATACATTTTATATTCTAAAAGCTTTTGTACAAGTTCATCTCTTGGATCTTCCTCAATGCCATCTTCATTTATTTCTTTCGGTAATAGCATTCTTGACTTAATATCTATAAGAGTAGCTGCCATAACAAGAAATTCACTTACAATATTCAAATCTTGCTTGTCCATAGCATTAACATACTCTAAATACTGATCTGTTATCTCTACAATCGGAATATCATATATATTAATTTTATTTTTATCTATCAAATGCAAAAGCAAGTCCAAAGGTCCTTCAAATGCTTCCAGTTTTACAGGTATTCCCATTATTTTTCTTGTCCTTTCATCAGTGAAATCTCTACTATTTCCGGCATATTAAAAAGTCTAAAATGTATTGTATGATCTCCTAGACCACCTGTTAATATCATTTTGGTATTGTTATTCTTACTAGTATACATTCCATATGAGTATTTAGGAAGTAGCATAAAATCTCTTGAAACTATACCGCGTATAATTGGCAATCTAATTGTACCACCATGATTATGCCCTGCCAACACTAAATCAACATTGCTCTTTGCATAATCTTCAAAACGCTCTGGCTTGTGTACTAACATTATCTCAAAAGAATCCGCTTCATTCTCTCCAAATGTTTTTCTAAAATCATTTTCTGAAAAGTGATATGTATCATTTCCTTTTTTATATGCACTATTTGGCAATTTAAGTCCATGAATAACTACACTGTTCGTTTTAATACTTCTATTATTAATTATATATACATTTTCAATTGACGTAACTTTTTCTATGTATTCCTTATATAATTCTCTTTCCTCTAGATACAGCTCATGATTTCCAAATATATAATATACTGGAAAATATTCTGCTATGCCTTTTAAAAATGTGATAGCATTACCATAACAATTCTCACTATCTGATTTAGCTTTTCCATTAATCAAATCCCCACCTATCAAAATCATCTGTGGGTTTATTTTTTTTATACTTTCTACAAGTTTTACATTTTCAATTCCATATTTGCAATTATGTAGGTCTGATAAAAACAATATTTTTGTATCTTCTTTTATTTTATCATCTGTTAAAACATATTTTTGTACTCTAAAATGCCTCACTTCATATATACTTCTTATAAAGATGAGCAAAAACATTGCTACAATGACTAGTATTATCCAATCTATGTCCTCAGCCCCTTTCCAACTTATAATTTTAACATATTACTTTCAATTTTTCTAGCCCTATGTTAAAATAAAGATAACATTATTAACAACGAAAGGAACAAATGTGAAAATATGAAATGCTCAAAATGTGGAAAAAAAGTACCTGAAAATGATATGTTTTGCCTTCATTGCGGTGCAATACTTTATAAACAAAAACAAGATACTCCAGTAGTTCAAAAAACAGTTGTTTTTAATAATCCGGCTCCTCCTATCAATAATAGCCCCCAAATGACAAATCAAAAAACAACTCCTCAAAGAAATCCTGCGTCAACTACAAAGGTGGTTCTTTGTGTTTACCTAATTATTGTAGCTGTTGGTATCTTATTCTTCCTTTTAAGTTCGAATATCGATTCAGACCGCTATAATAAAACTTATACAGATTCAGAAAAACCTACAGAATCTGTTTATGACAAAGCTTTAGCCCTTGAATTAATGGAACCTATTGAAAACTTCAACAACGCTTTAGCTACTAAAGATGGTGAACTATATAAAAAGGTATTTCCTGACTTTGCACTTAATACCTACCTTAGTCTCTATGAACTCGATTCACTTGATGAATATGCATCTATGAGATACGAATATCTTGTTGATACATATGGAGAAGATATTCATATAACTGATAGCTTTGAACACTACGAAAAATTCACTATCTCTGAAATCAATGAATTTAGAGATGAAATGGAAACATTCTATGATGTTCGAGTTAGCTCTATTGATGTATATTTAATAGTTACTGAATCCGACTTCACATACCTTGATAAAAATGGTGTAAAAACAACTGATACATATACCGAACCTTACATAGTCTACAAGCATTCAGGCACATGGTACATCGAATACGATGTTTATGTTTCTACTTATTTAGCTAACAACGGATACATTGACTAATTCATGTAAAGCTCTTGTCATGGCAACATACAAGAGCTTTGCTTTTGCCTTATCAACCACTACCTTTTCTGCATAATTTTGCATAACATTAAAAAGTATAACTGCATCAAACTCCAAACCTTTTGTAAGTTTCACTGGCAATACCATTACCCCATTTTCAAAATTTTCAGTACTATCTGCTATTTCAATAATCTTAGAAAGCTCTTTTCGCAGTGAATCTGCACTTTCATCATCGTTGCAAACTACTGCTATAGAACCTTGCTGCCTACTCTTCATTGCATTAATGATTTCTACTATTTTTTCTTGGTAGTCATCTTCTTTAGCCTCTACAAATTCAACTTCTCTACCATGTCTTATAACAGGTTCAATTTTATATGCTCCTTCTGAGGCTTCCTCTAGTATTTTTGAAGCATAGCTTGATATTTCAATTGTATTTCTATAGCTTTTGCTTAATAAATAGAACTTGTCCTTTTCACCAACAAGAATGCTTTCTTTAAGGTCTTCCCAACTATTCATACCTGTTTCATAATTAACATTTTGAGATATATCTCCCATAATTGTAAATATACATTTGGGTAATCCTTGCCTTAATACATAATATAGCATAGCTCCAAAATCCTGTGCTTCATCAATAAATACTTGTGAATACAAATCCTCGGTATCATCACTTACTAAACGTTTGTTAATAAGTGCCATTGCTGCCAGATCATATACATCCAACTTACCTTTACTTATATTTATAATGTCATCGTCTAAAGCTAGTCCATTATTTTCAATATATCTAGTTAAAAAGTTCATATACACACTATGTACAGATAAGAATTCCTTATCAATGCTAAAATATCCTTTATATTCATTATGTTTTTTCTTTTTAAATTCTTTATCCTTATCTCTATCTATTTTAGCTACTTGTAAATCCACTCTACTTAATATTCTCTTATTTAGTTGAGTCACCTTATAATTAAGCGATTTGTCTTTATTTCTAGTACATATCTCTTTTATGCTATCTCCACTTAGTATTACTCCCAATTCCTTATCTTCAATTGTATCTAAGGAAATACTCTTATACAATATTTTCTCCAAATAACTTTCCAATTCCTTTACACACTTCATCTTACTTCTCCAAGGCAAGTTATCATATACAGGTACAATGCTAAATTTAGACTTCCATTCCTTACCTATCAATTGACAAACAAATTTATCCATTCGCATTTGTCCTATATTATAAACATCAAGCTCTGGTAAACCGCTTGTAATATAGTTCAAAAGCATATCACTTCCACCTACAATGCAAAACTCTGATGGTTTATACTTGTCCTCATAATTGTATAATATATACGAAATCTTATGAAGTGCTACAGTTGTTTTCCCACTTCCTGCTACACCTTGAACCAAAACATTAGAAAATGGATTTTCACGAATTATAGCATTTTGCTCTTTTTGTATAGTCGAAATAATATCACTAAGAACTACCTCTTTATTTTTTGAAAGATATTTAACTAGAAGCTCATCATTTGCCGCCACATCACTATCATAATAACCATTCAGCACTCCCCCTTCAATATCATAAGTACGTTTTAGATTCAAATCAATGTCAACACTCTTGCCATCTGGAACCTTATACATTCCCATTCCAAGTTCATTATCATAATAAACCGTTGAAATAGGTGCTCTCCAATCAGCCACTAATACATCTATCTGATCCTTTGTAATACCACTTTTACCAATATAAATACTTTCAAACTTTTCATAATCTAAATCCTTATAACAAATCCTTCCAAAATACGGTTTATTATACGCCGTCCTATTTTTCTTCAAACTGTTGCCATAAGTTTCAACAAGATTAAAACTAACCGCCAGCCTATCATAAACTTCCACATCTCCTGCTTGATACTGTCTAAAAAGCTCTTCATTAAGTTCCTTACTTTCTTTTAATCCCTTTTCAAACAATGTTATATTACTTTCAATCTCTTCCCTTGTATTATTCAAATACTCAAGTTCATATTCATTACTATATTTATCTTTATTCATACCGTTCTCCTATAAAAGTGTTATGAAATTTATTTTAACAGAAAAATAAATATTTACTAGACTTTTTTTATCATATATTATATACTAGATAATGTAGTGCTGGCACCCTTGAGAACATTTGTTCTTTTTGAGGTGTTTTTTATTTTTGCAATGCACTTTAGTAATGATAAAAAGCCCTTTTAATACTTGCATAATAAAAAGGCTTTTTACTATTATATATAACTACAACCACATTTTCTTTAATAAACTCTTTAGATAATCTCCATACCCAGCCTTCTCAATAGTATTAGCAGCCTCAATATCTACACTACCCACTTCTTTACCATCAAGATAATAAACTGCTCTTCCTACAACATCACCTTTATGTACTGGCGCAACCAAATCCTCTTCCAGTTCTATTTCTTTTACTATTCCATCAACATTTTCTCCCGTTGTGCTTAAATACGCGAATGAATCTGCATAATCACATTGAATGCTATTGTCAATACCACCACTTATAGGTATTTCTGGTAACTCATCATCATTAAGAGCCTTATATAACTTACAATTTGCATATCCATAATTCAATAGAGAAATAGCTTCCGAAAATCTCACTTTGTAATCAGGTGCCGCCATAATAACTGCAATTAAATCAATATCATTTTTTCTTGCTGTTGCACTTAAACAATATTTAGCTTTGCTTGTTGATCCTGTTTTCAAACCTGTGGTCCATTCATATTGTTTTAAAAGCTTATTTGTATTTGCAAGACCAAATTCACTACTTCCCTTTGCTGTAACATGAGTAATATTCTCCATCCAAATAGTCGAGTATTCAAAAATCTTAGGGTATTTAGTAATTAATTCACGAGACATTATTGCTACATCTTTTGCACTTGTATAATGATTTGATGAATCTGTCAATCCACAACAATCTTCAAAATTAGTATTTGTCATTCCAAGTCCTTGTGCTCGTTTATTCATCTGACTTATAAATTCCGTTTCACTTCCAGCTAAGTGTTCAGCCATAGCTACACTTGCATCATTACCCGATGACACAATAATACACTTAATCATTGTCTCTACCGTTTGTACTTCTCCTTCTTCAAGAAATACTTGTGAGCCCCCCATCGACTTTGCATGAGCTGATGTTGTCACGCTATCACCCAAACCAATCCTGCCTTCTTCAAGTGCATCAAATATAAGTATAAGTGTCATTATTTTTGTAATACTTGCTGGACTTAGCTTTTCGTCTGGATTTTGTTCATAAATAACTGTGCCTGTACTTGCTTCCATCAACACTACTGCTTTTGATAGCAATCCAAGGTTGGCTTCATTTGCTGTTTCCTCAGCTTCTTGTACAGTTAAAACCTCTTGCTGCTCCTCTCCAGATGAAGCATAAATTGGCAAAATGTTGCCAAGTACAATTAATAAACATAAAAATAAGGAAAAGAGTTTTTTTCTAATCATATTATAAGTTTGTTCCCTCCAAAAATATACTTATAATATATTAGTCCTCTTTTCCTTAAATTATGCCTAATATTAAAATTAAAAAGTTCTATTCTTCTGTTCCAATAGAAATATATAAAAACTCTTTCGTATTACTTATAACAGTCTTTTTCTTCCACATTTGCTTAACCACTATTGAATCTAAAGACTGCATATCTTCTTGTCTAAAGCGTAAAGTATTTTTATCAATATACTGCGTATCACACATATCATCATTTACAAAAACATGACTATAACTTGTAAAATTTTCACCTTTAACAATATACCAACCATTTTCAACTTCTTCAATTCCATCAATTATTTCCTTATCTCCGACTGGGTCATAAGTAACATCTAAATTTTCTGGAATTTTTTCACCTTTATCCTCAAGCTCATCTCTAAGAAGCTTTTCTTTTATTTTTAAAACTTGATATTTAAGTGTATCTGCGGACTCTTCTGGAAGTACATTGGATATTTTTATTTCGTATGTTCCCATCTGCATATCCGTTGGTACATATCTTGTAACTCCATCATATATCTTCATATTATCATATAAAATATCATATTCTAATGTCTTAAGTAACTTTAAATAATCCTTATCATTTTGATATACTTGATGAAACTTATTAATAACGCCTCCATCAATATTTAATTTCTGCAATATCCTTGAACCAAGCTCATATGTTTCTAAATCCTTACTTTCTACTTCAAATCCAAAATTACTCCATATAACATACTCTGTTTGGTATAAATCGCCATTTGTAATCTCTTCTTCTGTAAGTTCAAGACTTGGTAAATGATCTCCATATAACACTAAAATTACTTCTTCATCATACTCAGAAAGAGTGTTTGTAAGTTCTTCAATAAATTGATCCATCTCATAGATTTGATTTACATAATACTCAAACTTATATGCTCTTTCATCATCATCAATTCCTGAAACACTAATAAGTGGATTCTCTATCTCCTTATCTGTTGGATATGAACCATGACCTTGAACAGATATTGCATATAAGTAATCTGGTTCATCAGTTGAATCAAGTACCTTTATTATTTCTTCAGTCAAAATACTATCTTTCACCCAACCACGTGGTGTTTTCTGCGTTGGATACATATATTCAAGTGATGTATAAGTATCAAAACCTAAATTCTTAAACACTGAGTTTCTATAGTAAAATGAACCTGTATTATTATGCATTGCATGAGCCGAATATCCATATTCTCTTAAAATATAAGCCATACTCTCACATGTTTTTGTCTTAAGCACTGTTTTATACGGAAATTCACCTGGTCCAAAATCTTCTAAGTTCATACCTGTCATTACTTCAAACTCTGTATTTGCAGTACCATAGCCTACATTATTTACCGTAAGAAATCCTGAAGGAAACTCTTCCTTCAATCTATTAAATGTTGGTGTTGCATCCTGTGACAGCTCTAATCCTATAATCTTACTAACATCAATAAATGATTCTAATTGTACAAAAATAATATTCGGTGTACTCACTTTATCTTCATCTACAGTAATCGTTTCTTCTAACTTTTTCTTAATTTTAGCAATATTATCTTCTGTATAACTATCTGGTTTTTTTACACCTACATTTACTACACTATTTGCAAAACAGTACACAAATCCAAAATCTCTATATGCAATTGTCATATTAGGAAACTTTGTTGATACTCTATCTAATGATATTTCTGCACTTACTACTCCTAACATTGAAAACCATATACATACAATAATCACAATATTTCTAAAATAATTAATTTTCTTTGCATAATTCGGTATTTTTGCCCACATATATGCAATCCCAGTAGCTGCTAGTATTATTGCTCCAACAATTACAGCTCCCATCATTACACTTACATATTTTTCAATAATATCCGATACCGAACCAAAATCCCTTAAATCACTTGCTGAAAATGGTGTTTCTCTATTGGATTTAATGATAAAATTTGCAATTCCCATACCTATCCATACTGCTGAAATCAGTGATATTAATGGTATTCTATTCTTAACCAACAGTGCTATTGATAATGTAACTAATATAATCAAATAGTTAACCAAAAATACATCAAAATATATAATCATTGACTTTAAACATTTAAAAAATGATCTTTTATTTAATGTTTCAATTACTATGTTTGTTAATAATGGTAATGAAAAAAACATAATAACTGTAACTCTTCTTACTTTTTCACTCCACATCTCTTTAAAATAATCAATTATTTTTCCCTTATATTTACTAATTCTTTCCTTCATTATAAACCCTTTCTTCTTCTGTTACCTCATACTTACACTTTTTATAATTAGCTATAATAATATTACAATTTTTCTGTACTGCGCCATCCCAAAACTTATCAATAGTATTATTCTTTATATATGATACAATAGCTTTATTCATCGCCCCATGTGCCACTATCATAACTCTTTCCAATTTATCTGCATTTGGCTCTATCTCATTTTGCATAAAATCTTTCGCTCTCGCAATCAACTCTTCAAAGCTTTCGCCATTTTCATCTGGAACAAATAATTGTGGTTGTGTGAAAAAGTATCTAAACGTTGACTCTTCATCATTAATCAAATCCTCGCCACGTTTACCCTCTAAATCACCTAACTTTATCTCTTTAATCCTATCATCTTTTATTATGCTAATGTCCCTATCGCCTTTTATGTACATCGCTGTATCATAAGCTCTGGTTAGTGGACTTGAGTAAATTTTATCAAAATGTACATCTTTTAACGCATCTCCAGTCCTTTTTGCAGCCTCTATGCCTGACTCATTAAGCATTATATCCTTGTGACCTTGAAGACGTTTCTCCCTATTCCACATCGTCTCTCCATGTCTTACAATATATATTTCCATTTTATTTCTCCATCTAATTCTTTATAGATAACTTCTTTATCATCTATAATAATATAGCCATGTCCACTATTTTCTTTAGGTATCGATACCGAACCAGGATTTAGATAAATATTTTCTCCATCATTAATTTCCTTACAAATAGGCACATGAGTATGTCCATGTAATAATATATCACCTTTTTTCAAAGCTGGTAAGTTATTTTCATTAAAAACATGACCATGAGTAGCAAAAATCATTCTCCCTGCTATGTAAAACACTGCATACTCCGCCATTACTGGAAATTCTAAAACCATCTGGTCAACATCTGCTTCGCAATTACCTTTGACACATAATAATTCATATTTTATTTCATTAAGCATATTAATTACTTTTTTAGGGTTATAATCCTTCGGCAAGTCATTTCGTGGACCATGATATAACAAATCACCTAAAAGTATTAATTTATCGCAATTTTCTTCATTATATCTTTCAATCATCTTCTCCGCATAATATGCAGAACCATGAATATCGGATGCTACCATTAATCTCATATCTAACAACCTCCTAACTAAATGATAATATCACATTTAAAAATAAAATGCAAATAGGGTTGTTAATTTAAACAACCCTATTTGCATTTTATACTAATTTTAGCCTATAACCTTTGAACTCGCATTTATTTTACTATAATCTTTAAATTAACTTTCCTATTTTCAACCGCTATATCCCTCTTTGGTGTCATTTCAAGATATGGCAACCCTGTTGCTGCCCAATGAACACGCCTAATTCCTGGTCTTCTTCCAAGTGCCTTATCATCCTCATCATGTGGTACTGCATGGTATAATATCAAGTCATCACCATTCTCACTATCTTTAACAAAACAATTATGCCCTGGACCATATTGATTTTTTACACTCTCTTTAGTTAAAAATGGATATGGTATCAATTCCCATGAAGCTTTATCTAAAAGGTTAACACCTGATTTAGCACGTAAAAAGCCTATGTCATACAAATCTGCCATTCCTGTACTAGAACCTGAAATTGATATAAATAAGTCCTCTCCATGTCTTAATAAAAATGCTCCTTCGTCAACTTCTGTCTCATACCTATCCCAACCATACATAGGACGAATTACACACTGCGGCTGACTCGTAGTTTTCCAAGGTTCGTCTGGATTAATAGTTGCAATATAAATATCTGCTGGCTCTGCTCCTGTGAAATCAAGTATTTTATTTGGTACTTTCCTATCTGACCACATAACATAATGAACACCTTTATCACAGAAATAAGTCATATCTAGGGAAATACCACCTTGCGTTAAGATACTTCCATCAGGCTTTACACATAAATGAGGTTCACTCCAATTCTCAGGTATAGCTGGATCTCCATTACATTTCAAAACATATGCTTTAACAAATGAATCTTCCCCCGAAAATAATGCCAATGCAAAAAACAAATATGGTATCCCCTTGATAAAATGTAATTCTGCCGCCCATGTTCCAAGACCTTCTACAAGAGGCTCGTATCTTAATGGTATAAAAATAGGCTCTGCCATAAAAACCCCTTCAAGAGAATCACTAACTCGAATTGCAATCTGATTTCCGCCTGTACTAGTAAGATAATACTTTCCATCATTATACATTACACAAGGATCGGACATTATACCTTGCTCTTTATCTGGTAATTTAGGATTATGGCTTAACTTTATAGGAAAATCCCATTGTTTCTGATATACCTCACCTGAAATTTCGTATGTTCCTTCTTTTGAAAAATCAATTAAATCATATTCTTCTTCATTCCATCTCACAATTTTTTCATGAATTGAACCATCACTATATAAAAAGGTAGCCTTAGGAAGTTCAGATATAATAGGCTTACTTCCTATATTAATTTTAATCTCACAAGGCTTAACTCCAATATTTTTAATAACATCAAAATGTCCACGAATGAGCTTTGCTTCCTTCTCTGATACTTGAATTACATTTCCGCAAAGTGCATCTTCAATATCATAATCTTTTGTTTTTTCAAACTTAGACACTTCTATAATTTCCACACTAAACACATCATTAAAGCTCTTTGTATATCCGCAAAACAGCTTATCATTCATTTCCCATTCTAAATAATAGGCATCTTTATTCACTTCAAACTGGCACTTTGGATTATAAATATCATCCATACCAAGTTTTAAAAATCCACTTTCTTCATAATGCACTAAATCTTGCGATGTAAATAGCATCATACATCCCATTGATAAAGGATCTGTCGCATTTTGATTTCTTCTAACAGCTAGTACTCCAAAAGAATCATCCTTCATTCTAAAAATCCAAGGATACAACAGCGTTTTCGTCGTTCCTTGAATTTTCCCCTCTGAATAACTAGCTTTAGGAAAAAGAATTCCTGTGTTATTTCTAAGTGGAGTGAAATTTATTCCATCATCACTTATTGCCAAATGCATAGAATGTTCCCAATCACAATTATAAGCTATATTGTTTGGGTAATTCTTCTTGTCATAACACCCTATACCTTTTTTTGTATAACATAATACATATGCCATCATTGCCCTCCTAATATCCATAATACAAACCTCACAAATTGTTAATTCCTCAATCTATCAAAACAGCTCAAGAATATTATTCCTGAGCTGTTTTGATTTTTCGTGAGCCAAGTGGTGATAGTTAAACAAGAATTGCTTTATAGTTTGGCTTTAGCCAAATCTATTATTCTTGTAAACTTCGCCTTTAGGCGAACGTTTTTTTATTCGTATAACTTTGCAAATCTTGTTAAGTACTCATACTTCTCAGCAGCTTGTTTCTCTGCCTTTGCAAATAATTCTTCTGCTCTTTCTGGATTTGCTCTCATAAGTGAGCTATAACGAACTTCATTTGCAAGGAAATCTTGGAAACTTGTTGTTGGCTCTTTACTATCAAGAACAAATGGATTCTTTCCTTCTTCTTTCAATCTAGGATCAAATCTAAAGTTATGCCAGTAACCTGATGTTACAGCCTTCTTCTCTTCTGCTTGAGCACCACTCATACCACCCTTGATACCATGATTAATACATGGAGCATAAGCAATAATGATTGATGGGCCTGGATAACTTTCAGCTTCTATGAACGCCTTCATACACTGGTTCATATCAGCACCTTGTGCTATCTGAGCTACATATACATAACCATAGCTCATAGCTATCTGAGCAAGGTCTTTCTTCTTAACGTCCTTACCACCAGCAGCAAACTGTGCAATTGCACCTGTTGGTGTAGATTTAGATGACTGTCCACCTGTGTTAGAGTAAACCTCTGTATCAAATACAAGAATATTTACATCTTCTCCACTAGCAATAACATGGTCAAGGCCACCAAATCCTATATCGTATGCCCAACCGTCACCACCAAATATCCATTGTGATTTCTTTGATAAGAAATTCTTATATGGAAGAATTGATTTAGCAGCATCGCATCCGCAATTTTCAAGTTCTTTTACAAGGTTATCTGTAGCCACACCATTTAATGCACCTATTTCAAATGTGTCTAAGAATTCCTTAGCTGCAGCCTTAACTGAATCAGAACCTGTTTCTACTAAAGCTTCAACTTTTTCCTTAAGACCATTTCTCATAGCATTTTGAGCAAGCTTCATACCAAAACCAAATTCAGCATTATCTTCAAAAAGTGAGTTTGACCAAGCTGGTCCTTTACCTTCATCATTTACTGTATATGGTGTTGATGGTGATGAGTTACCCCAAATCGATGAACATCCTGTAGCATTTGCAATATATGCTCTATCACCGAAAAGCTGTGTTACAAGCTTAGCATATGGTGTTTCACCACATCCTGCACACGCACCTGAGAACTCAAGTAATGGTTGCTTAAACTGGCTACCCTTAACTGTTGTTTCTTTGAATTTTTCAAGTACTTCTGGTTTCTTTGGAAGTGATTGTGTATATTCATAAATTTCTTGTTCATTTAATTGTGACTCAAGTGGTTTCATCTCAAGTGCTTTATTTCCCTTCATTCCAGGACAAACGCTAACACATGAACCACATCCTGTACAGTCAAGAGCTGACATAGCCATACCAAACTTAAGTCCAGCTACACCTGTTAAATCTTTTGACTTTGTTCCTTCAGGAGCATTTGCAAGTTCTTCCTCTGTCATAGCTACTGGTCTGATAACTGCATGAGGACATACATATGAACAGAAGTTACACTGAATACAATTTTCAGGTATCCATTCAGGAACATCTACTGCAATACCTCTCTTTTCAAATGCTGAAGTACCTGATGGTGTAGTACCATCTACATATGGAACAAATGTAGAAACTGGTAAGTTTTTACCTTCTTGCATATTGATATGAACTTGTACATTATTTACGAAATCAACAGCATCCTGTCTCTTTCCTGTAAATTTCTTTGTAAGGTCTTCATCTCCTGCACTCTTCCAGCTTTCAGGAACTTCTACCTTAACAACGTCCTGCGCGCCTCTTTCGATAGCTGCATAGTTCATCTGTACAATTTCATCACCTTTTTTGCCATAAGCATACTTAGCAGCTGCTTTCATATACTCAATTGCTTTATCTTCAGGAATAATCTTTGCAAGTTTAAAGAATGCTGACTGTAAAACAGTATTAATTCTTCCACCAAGTCCGATTTCCTTACCTATCTTTATACCATCAATTGTATATAAATTAATATTATGTTCTGCAATATATCTCTTTACTTGTCCTGGAAGGTTTGCTTCTAAACCGGCTAAATCCCATTCACAGTTAAGAAGGAATGTTCCTCCATCTTTCAAATCCTGTACCATGTTATATTTTCTAACATATGAAGGATTATGACAAGCAACAAAGTTTGCCATACTAATTAAGTAAGTTGACTTAATTGGTTCATTACCAAAACGTAAATGAGAAATAGTAACACCACCTGACTTCTTTGAATCATAATCAAAGTAAGCCTGAGCATTCATATCTGTATTATCACCGATAATCTTGATAGAGTTCTTATTCGCACCTACTGTACCATCTGCACCAAGTCCCCAGAACTTACACTTAATAATAGCTTCTGGTGCTGTATCTGGATTTTCACCGATTTCAAGAGAAAGGTTTGTAACATCATCTACAATACCGATTGTAAACTTCTTCTTTGTAGTGTTATTAAATACTGCTACAATTTGTCCTGGTGTTGTATCTTTTGAACCAAGTCCATAACGACCTGTAAATACAGGAACATCTTTGAATTTTGTATCTCTTAGAGCTGCTACAACATCAAGGAATAATGGCTCTCCTAATGCTCCTGGCTCTTTTGTTCTATCAAGAACTGTAATCTGAGTAACTGAATCAGGAATAGCATCAATTAGGTGTTTTACACTGAACGGTCTATAAAGTCTTACTTTAATAACACCAACTTTTTCTCCTCTAGCTACAAGATAATCTATTGTTTCTTCAATTGTTTCACAAGCTGAACCCATAGCAACAACTACATGAGTTGCATCTGGTGCTCCATAATAATTGAATAATTTGTAATCTGTGCCAATCTTAGCATTTACTTTATTCATATAATCTTCAACTACTGCTGGAAGCTTATCATAATATTCATTACAAGCTTCTCTTGCTTGGAAGAAAATATCTGGATTCTGTGCTGAACCTCTAATACATGGCTTATTTGGATTTAAACAATTATTTCTGTATTCAAGAACTGCATCCTTGTCCACTAAATCTTCTAAATCTGCATAGTCCCAAACTTCAATCTTTTGAAGCTCATGTGATGTTCTAAATCCGTCAAAGAAATTAATAAAAGGAACTTTACCCTTTAACGCTGAACAATGTGCTACTGGTGATAAATCCATTACTTCTTGAACACTTGATCCACAAAGCATTGCAAAACCTGTCTGACGACAAGCATATACATCTGAATGATCTCCGAAAATAGAAAGTGCATGACTTGCTAATGCTCTAGCTGAAACATCAATAACACCTGGTAATAATTCACCTGCAATCTTATACATATTTGGAATCATAAGTAAAAGACCTTGTGAAGCTGTAAATGTAGTAGTAAGGGCCCCCGCCGCTAATGCTCCGTGTACTGCACCTGCCGCACCTGCTTCTGACTGCATTTCTTGAACAAGTACTTCTTGTCCAAATATATTTTTTCTACCTTCTGTTGCCCACTTATCAGACAATTCCGCCATAACTGATGATGGTGTAATTGGATAGATTGCT